>JAADHV010000097.1 GCA_013151635.1 Deltaproteobacteria bacterium
TTCAACTTGCGGGGAAAAAGCAGCTTTCAAAGGTTCTTGTTTTTTATATTTTTTTTCAAGATTCAGAATAAAACTTGAATCCGACTTATTGAATCCGGACCGGACATATCCATAAGGACGGCTGCTGGTTAAAATAACAGCGACCACATTGCCCTGTAAATTTTCAATGGCAATATGGCTGATCACAGACTTTTCTTTTCCCGTTATTTTAAACCCTTTTTTTAATTTTACATTTTTTAATGCAACCAGGATCTCTTTTTTTTCAACCTGAATGACTTTAACAGGAATGATCCGTGTCATAAAAAATTTAACAGACAAAGGATCATTCAGTATTTGTATTTCATTCATTACTGCCTGGTTTGCCGCTGCAATATGCGGCAAAAAAAAGGATAAAAGGATTGATATGGCCAAGGCTTGCCCTAAGTTAAATAACTTGCCTGATTTATAGTTTGATTCTATCATAACCTTTACTTTGCTTTGTGGATTTATATCGTTTTATGATCCAATTCCAAGATGCCATATCTTAAAAAATAAGCAAGTAGTATGCCATATCACAATAATCTGTATTTATAATAACAGATCAACCCTGGGAATTAAAGCATTGATTCAAGATGGAAGGATTTGGCGTGCAAGTAAGTGCTGGATACAGGCAACCAGCAGGTTATGGAAACGTCAATTAAATGACGCATGATAAAAAGTCAAAAAAAAGGGCCCTGGCTTTCCGGCACTATATTCATCTTTTTTATTTTTTCCACAAGAGTGGTTCTATTCATTTTTAAAAGTTCCGCAGCCCTGGCTTTTACCCATCCGGTTTCATCAAGGGCATGGCGTATCAAGGAGCTTTGATATTGATCCACAGCTTGATTAAATCCGATGCCGTTATTAAAAACCGACGCTACAGAAGCACAAGTGTTTTGAGAAGAGTTATTGGTAATATATTCCGGCAGGTCATGAAGTTCAATTGTCCGGCCTTCAACAAGGACCGATATTCTTTCAATTAAATTTTCAAGTTCACGGATATTTCCAGGCCAGTCATAACTGAGTAAAGCTTTTTTGATGCTCTCGGAAAAAATTTTCACCTGATAGCCCTTGACCCTTTTGGAAAGGCTGTTCTGGAAATAATCGGCTAAAGACAGGATATCCTCTTTCCGTTCACGCAACGGAAGAATATGGATGGGAATAACGTTAAGACGGTAATAGAGGTCTTCCCTGAACAAGCCCTCTTTAATTGCCCGGGGCAAATCTTTATTGGTTGCAGAAATCACCCTTATATCCACTTCAATGGTTGTGGTGCCGCCAACCCGCTCAAACCGCCTTTCCTGTATCGCTCTTAATAATTTCACCTGCAGTTCAGGACTCATATCACCGATCTCATCCAGGAAAATCGTTCCCTTATCTGCAATTTCAAACCGCCCGGTCCTGGACCGATGGGCACCTGTGAAAGCCCCTTTTTCATGTCCGAACAATTCACTTTCCAAAAGTTCGCCGGGAATGGCACCGCAATTGATGACAACCATGGGGCCGTTTTGCCGTGAACTGTTGTTATGAATGGCTTTTGCAATCAATTCCTTGCCCGTACCGCTTTCTCCTGTAATCAGTACGGAAGAATCTGATTTTGATACTTTTCTTGCCATATCAAGGACTTTTATCAATCCCTTGCTGCCACCTGCTATCCCGGCCCGGTTAAATTCCGTCTTTTCAGGCTCTGGAGCATGGTTGATCCCGGCTTCTTCTTTTACAGCAGATGTCGGGGCAACTATCATTTTAAAATCTTTTCAAGCTTGTCAGAGATTGCTTCGGCAGTAAACGGTTTGACAACATAATTTGAAACACCTGCCTGAACCGCCTCTATAACATTTTGTTTTTGAGCTTCAGCTGTAACCATTAAAAAAGGGGTACCTTTATATGCATCGCTTGCACGAACTTTTTTTAAAAGCTCAAGGCCGGTCATTTTAGGCATATTCCAGTCTGATATAATCAGGTCTATACTCTGCCCTTCCAGTACTTCCCAGGCAGATGTACCATCATCAGCTTCCACAAGATTTTTAAAGCCAAGCTGTTTTAAAATATTCTTTAGAATCCTGCGCATGGTAGCAAAATCGTCAACAATCAAAATCTTGATGGATGTGTCCATTGCCACATTTTCCTCCTTTAGTTGATTAAGACTCGCTTTCTATCTTTCAAAACACACCTCAATTGTAAAATCTCCATCGGCAGTATTAAAAGGGATCGCAATTTTCGGGCCTTCAGTATAGTGGATGATACTATGTTTTCTTCCGGTTATAACAGAAGGGATAGCGGCTTTAAATACCTTGCCGATCTCTTCAAGTTCACGTCTTGCCTGGCCTGAAATCATGTTTGTCAGCTCTCCCACGGCATCGGCTATCTCATTGTTCAATTCACTCATGGTTTCGCCAAACATATTTGACACAATTTTCAGGATACATTTTTCTTCAAAGGTCACTGAAATTGTGCCGTTAGCAACCCCTGTAAGCCCTAAAACCCCCGACACATCACCAACTGCCACATTGTCACTTTTTAAATAAGGTTTACCGGCATCCACAGTCATGAACGCCATGGTTTCCAAGACATTAATGGTTGCATTGATAAAAGGGTTTACAAGCCTAACATCCATAATACATACCTTTTAATCGCATCAAATTGAGACTCAGACGGAATCATCCATACTATTATAATGCACAATATTTTTAAGATGAGAATATGTATCCACATCCATGGAGTCAAATACTATTCCCATGCCGTTATCAGTAATCCTGACAACGGTTCCCTTCATCAACAATTCAATTTTATCTATCGTACCTGTAAGACAAACCTTGATTGAGCATTTTGTTCCGGAAGGAAATTTTTTATCCGTACTTATAAATATCCCTTTAAGGCTTAAATCCCTGGAACTTCCTTTGCAATTAATTTCTTTTCCATTGACTTCAAGCAGTATCTGGATTGCCGTTGTAAACCCGACCCTGGAATGCTTACGTCTTTCATCATTGTTGGAGACTGCCATGGTAATTTTACCCCATGCATTTTCTTTTCATGCTTTTAATTTTAAAACAAAATAACACATTTCAAACCAAGGCTCAACCCATTAAAAATCATCCGGCAACTTGTGATCCGCAACTTTTAAAAACGCGTTTACAACTTCAGGATCGAACTGTGTGCCGATGTTCTCCTTTATGATATCAATCACTTTAGTTCTTTCCATCCTTTTTCTGTATGCCCTGTCCGATGCCATGGCATCAAAGGAATCAGCAACACATAAAATCCTTGCAAGTTTCGGGATTTTGTCACCCTTTAATCCATCTGGGTAGCCTTTACCGTCAAACCGTTCATGGTGATGCCTTATAATCTCCATTTCACGGCCCCAAAGCCCTACTTTACTTATAATATCAGCGCCGATAACAGGATGTTCCTTGATCTTCTCATATTCCTCATCCGACAACCGGCCCGGTTTTAAAAGGATGTCATCACGGATGCCTATTTTCCCGATATCATGAAGGCTTCCTGCAAACTTTATGTTACTAAGTTCTTCTGCTGTACAACCCATTTCCTCAGCAATCGTATGTGCGTACTTTGCAACTCTTTCAGAATGTTTTCTTGTATACAGGTCTCTTACCTCAAGTGCTGTTACAAATGATTGCAGCGTTGAAAAAAGGTTATCAACAATAACCTCATACAAACCGATATTCTCAATAGCAGAGGCAGCCTTCTGGGCGATAAAACTCATATAATAAATATCTTTTTCATTGAATAACTTATCTTCCCTGAACGAAAAAGCACTCGCAACCCCAAAAATTTCATCACGGATTTTCAACGGCACGACCATCAGTGACCGGACAATATCATCTAAACGGTCATTTTTCCCTGACCCGGAAATCAGGCAGGGGTTGTTATCCTCACTTAGCACTTCAAGGATAAAGTCATTGGCAGCTTTTGAGAGTTCTTTTCCAAACAATGAGCGGACAGTTTCATTTTCAATACCGCAGTCTGAGCTGGCAAGTAAAACCAATGACTTATCCTGGTCCGAATAGATATGGAAAAAGGCCTTATCCGCCTTTAATTCGTCCACACCCAGGTCAGCTATTTTATTAAAAATACCGGAAGATGAATCTGTTGAAGAAAAATTCTCCATTACCCGGTTCAATGTGTTGACTTCTTCAACTTTACCCAGCAATTCATTATTCAATTTTTTCAGCCGTTCCTGCCGTTCCACCTCTTCTTTTAAAATTAAATTCTCAATAAACAACTCGCGTTCCCGCAAAATTCTTCTGAGTGTTAATTCCATCTGCTCAAGGTTAACCGGTTTTATCAGGTAATCAACAACACCGTTTTTTAATGTCTGTATGGAATTTTCCAGCGAAGGGTATCCTGTCATCACAACGACAGGAAGGGTGCTCTCTTTTTCCCTGATCTTTTCAGCCAGCTCCAGGCCATCCATCATCGGCATATTAATATCAGTAAACACACATTCGACTTTTACCCTTTTTAAAACTTCAAGGGCTTCAATCCCGTTGCCAGCAGTATAAACTTCATAACCCTTTCTCTGGAAATATCCTTCGCTCACATCAAGAATACCTTCCTCATCATCAACAACTAAAATTTTGATCGGGTCGTTTCTCATCTTTAAATTAATGCCGGCCTTCTTTACAATATAAAAATTTTATCCCCCAAATGTATCTTAAACCTTTTATTTTATCAACAAAAATCAAAAGATTGCCCGCACCTTGTTAACAAATGAATATAGTTCGTAAAAAATTAATAATCTCAAAACTATATTCTTGACACGTAATATATATAAGAATATTATACTTCTAAAGAAAATTTAAAACCACAAAACATAAAGGTTAGAAAATGGATAATACCGACCTTCAAATACTGCAAATTTTACAAAAAAAAGCCCGTGTACCCAATGTAGAAGTTGCCAGGAATATCGGGATGGCCCCGTCTGCAGTATTGGAACGAATCAAAAAGCTTGAGGCCAAAGGTGTGATCGAGGGATATGAAGTCCGTCTTAACCCGGATATGTTCCATTGTTCAATGATTGCTTTTATCCATATCAAGGTGGAAGACCCGGTCAGACTCAAAGACACGGGCATCATGCTTTCAAAAATCGAGCAGATCCAGGAAGTTCATTACCTTGCAGGAAAGGACTGCCTTATGGTCAAACTGCGCGTGTCAAACAACAAAGAGCTTGAGACCGTTTTAAGAACAAAGATTGCAAATCTTGACGGCGTCAAGGATACCAAAACCTTTATCGCCCTTTCCACTTATAAGGAAAGCGCCAAAATCATGTTGCCGGAAACCCTCAAATAAGGATTTTTATCATGCCCATGTCAGATTCATACCATAAAAGGCTGTCTGAAATTCTACCGCAGGTTGTTGATACATTTGGAACGCCTTTCCACATTTATGATGAAAAAGGGATAAAAAAGACATGCCGCAGACTAATTGCCGCATTTAAAGAAATTGACGGCTTCAAAGAATTTTTTGCCGTCAAAGCCCTGCCAAACCCCTCAATAATGAAAATCATGCAGGAAATCGGGTTTGGATTTGACTGCAGCTCCACGCCGGAAATCCAATTATCAAGGCAGATCGGCAGTTTTAAAAACGATATCATGTTCACATCAAACAACACCAGCCTTTCCCAGTTTGAAACCGCACAGAAAAAAGGAGGCTGTATCCTGAACCTGGACGATATCTCCCTGATTTCAAAATTAAAAGATATTCCTGACCTTATCTGTTTCAGATACAATCCAGGCCCCCGGCGGAAAGGCAATAATATTATCGGGAATCCTGTTGAATCAAAATACGGTGTCAGCCATAACCAAATCATTGATGCTTACAGCCAGTCATCAGGCCTTGGGGTTAAACGGTTCGGTATTCACACCATGCTGGCATCCAATGAACTGAACTACGAATATATGGTTGAAACCACAAGGATGCTCCTGGATATTGTTGATATGATATGTGAAAAACTTAATATAACCTTTGAATTCATCAATATCGGCGGTGGACTTGGCATCCCTTACAAACCCGATGAAAAACCTTTTAACCTTGATTTCATGGCCACTGAAGTCGGCCAGCTTTTCCGGAAATTTAAAAAACAAAACGGCTGGCTTCCCAAACTATACATGGAAAGCGGCCGCTATATCACAGGCCCCCACGGCGTTCTTGTCACAAAAGTGATTAACCATAAAAACATTTACAGAAAATATGTCGGCGTGGACGCTTCCATGTCAGCCCTCATGCGGCCCGGCATGTATGACGCTTACCACCACATTCATATCCACGGCAAGGAAAACGCAGGTAACTTGGAAAAAGTAGATGTAGTGGGTGCGTTATGTGAAAATATAGATAAATTTGCCGTCCAGAGAGAACTGCCCGCAACTATTGAAGGCGATATTTTAGTCATCCACGACACCGGGGCTCATGGGCATGCCATGGGGTTTAACTACAACGGCCACCTGAGGCCAAAGGAGCTGCTATTGAAAGAAGATTCAAGCGTAGAGCTGATCAGGAGAGCCGAAACCATAGAAGATTATTTTTCTACACTCAACTTTGAACCTGAAACTTTATTTCCCAATAAGCAATAAAATCATGAAATACTGCATAGTACTTACAACATGCCCCAATGATGAAGAAGCAGACAAGCTTGCTTTACAACTAATTCATGAAAAACTTGCAGCCTGTGTTCAGTTAAGCCCCATAAAAAGTTATTACAGATGGAAAAATGAGCAGCATATTGATACTGAAATCAGGCTGCTCATAAAAACAAAATCCAAGCTGTATGAATCAGTTGAACAATTCATTAAAAAACACCATAGTTACGACGTCCCCCAAATCGTTCAACTGCCCGTAACGGACGGTTCAGATGAATACCTTGACTGGATTGATGAAAATACAATCAAATAACCAAGACCGGAAAAGCTGATACTCCTGTTCAATCTGAAAGTTTCAAGGCAAGCGTGGCAACCCTTTCTCCTAATTTATTTGCATTTTCATTTATTTTATCATCAGGAGCACCTGAACAGGCAACGCCGTAATGTCCCGTGGCTGACAGAGGATCGCCTGTTATAACCATGCCATATATCAGAAGGGCCTGGATAATTGACATCATGGTGGTCTCTTTTCCACCGGTGGGATCGCCTGATGTGGCAAATGCAGCCCCGATTTTTCCATCCATCTTTCTACGGGTACCGACAAAATCATCCAATACGGCTTTTAATTGTGCTGCCATGGTTCCAAAATAAACAGGGGAGCCTGCAATGACTCCACCTGCTTCAATAAAGTCCTCTTTTGTAACTTCCTGTGTATTTTTTAATACACCCTGGACGCCCTCGACACTGTCAACACCCTCAAGAATGGCCCGGGCAAGCTTCCTTGTGTTTCCACCCTTTGAATAATAAAGAACAAGAACTTTCATATATCCCCCTTTTAAAATTTTAAAATAAGACATTGAGTCTTAACACCTGCATGAATCTTTTGACAAGCCAAAAGATGAATCCATTGAAATGGATGTCTCCTTGCAATATTTCTTTTTCAAATATTCACCAAAAGATATTAACAGGTCTGCAATTTTTTCAATAGTTTTAAATTGCCTCCCCTGCCGGCCTGATCTGGCAAGTTTTAATAATCTAACCATTTCCGCTTCTTCCTCAAAGGCATGCCGGCGTTCTTTTACCAGCATTTCTAACAGGGTTGGATTTGGTATCATCGTATATGCCTCCTTTACATATGCCTATTGGAAATTTCCCAAACCGCTCAAGCCTGAATCTCCCGGCGCTCGCCGCAATAGTTCTTTTATCGCCTCTGCAAGGATTTCAATACCTTCTTCAATTTCATCCTTGTCCGTACAGGCCCAGCTCAACCTGAAAGATTTTACAAACCGCTGATCCATATCAAACAAAGGGCCCGGCAAAAAATTAATCCCCTTGTCTATGGCAGATAACAGCAATGCAATGCTGGAATATCCTTCCGGAAGGGTTACCCAGAGGGAAAAACCACCTTTCGGAAATGTCCAGTTCACCCCTTTGGGCATCAATTGTTTTAAACATTCCAGCATTGTATTTCTTCGGTCAAGATAAATTTTTCTAATGCGGCTCAGGTGTTCATCATACCTTCCTGACTGGAAAGACTTTAATGCAATTCCCTGCATTAAGGGCGGGCATGAATGGTCCACCAGCCTTTTTAATTTTGTAAAAGCACGAATATTCACGGCAGAACTGATCATCCAGCCTACCCTTAATCCCGTCATTAATGATTTTGACAAAGAAGATATAATGATTGTCTGTTCGCTGCCAAGAGAATTTAAAAAACTTTTCAAGCTTGAACCTTCAAGCCTTATATCCTGAAATATTTCATCGGCAAGAATCATGGCTTTGTTTTTCCTGGCCCATTTAACCAGGTATTCATGACGTTCGGGCGCCATATCCGTTGCCATTGGATTATGAAATTCAGGGCACACATACAAAAGAAAAGAATGGCCTGCAAAATAATCCAGGTATTCCGGAACAGGCCCGGATTCGTCTCGTTGTATTGTGTCAACCCAGTTGCCATGAGCGGAAAATGTTTCCGTGATTCCCCGGAAACAGGGCGCCTCACAGATAATATTATATTTTTTCACAGCCGAATACATCGCTACAAGGGTTGCGGCCTGCTGAGATCCGTTCGTTATCAATACCTGGTCAGGCATAATATGAACCCCTTTTTTTGCGTACCTGGATGCAATTTCCTGCCTGAGTTCAATAAGCCCCTGGGAATCGCCACTTGTTATATATTTTTCCTGATCGTCTTTTAGCGCATCTTTGACAAGCGTCTCAAAAAAACCCGGCTCATGAAGTCCGGGGTCTGGAACCCCTTTGCCAAAACTTATAAGGCCAGGCTGCCGGGCAAGCCCCATAAGCTCCAAAAGGCCTTCTGATATACCCCTTCTTAATTGCTGGGCAGCAAATTTTAATTCCGGCCTTGCATGCACGCTTCCGAATCCGTTAAAATTTCCCTGAATTTGATCCATGGAATTTTTTTTTTCACGGCTCTCCTTGCTTTCGAAATCCTCAATAAAAGTCCCTCTGCCCACATGGCATTTTGTAAAACCCTGTTTGGAAAGATCCTCCAATGCCCTTCTTATGGTGGCCTGGGTAACGCCTACTTTTTTGGCAAAAGCTGTAACTGAGGGCAGCTTATCCCCAGGCTTGAGTTCCTTGTCAAAGATGGCCTGCTTTACCCGGTCCCTTATTTGAACATATAATGGACTGTCTGCCTTTTTATCGATTTCAATCTTAATCATGGTGCCTCCTTAGAATCAATATAGTATTAATATAGTATTAATATATTTTAGTCAATAAAAAAATGGATCTTGCCCTGTTTATTTTTCCTTAGTATAATTAATAAAATATCAAATATTGTACATGGCACTGCCTGGCGCAACCATGGGCAAAGACAAAATTAAATTATAAATACCTGACAGAAATTTTATTTTCAACCACCGGTAATTCTTATGAATATACTGATTTTTAAAATTAATTTAATTCTAATTATTTCTTTCGTCCTCACTTGCCCCTTGAATGCTTTTTGCGATAATGCGCTTACCGCAGACGATCTTGTCTATCTGACTGAAAATTTTCCTCCACACAATTATATAAAAGATGGCCGCCTTGTTGGTGCTTCCGTGGAAATACTTGAAATGATCTGGAAAAAACTTGGGTCTTTAAAAACAAAAAACGACATTAAGTTAATTCCATGGGCAAGGGCAATAAAAAGAATGAAAAACGAGCCCAATATCGTATTGTTCGGCATGGGATTTTCTGTTGACCGGATCAAAAAATTCCATTGGGTTGGGCCCTACTATACCCACTCACTATCCTTAATCGCAAAAAAAGAAGAAAAAATTAAAATAAATGCTCTGGAAGACGCAAAAATGTTCCTGATCGGCGTTGTCCGGGAAGATGTGGGCCATCAGATGTTAATTAACCTTCATTTCCAGGCGTCAAACCTTGACCTGTCCAGCGACATTGACGTCTTATTTAATAAACTCAAATACGATAGATTCAATTTGATATGCTATGTTGAACCGGCATTTTTTAAATATATGGACAAGCACAACCTTAACAAAGATCTTTTTGAACCCGTTTTCCAGGTGTCCGATATGAGATCAGGGTTTGGATTCAGTAAAGAAATCCCTGGTTATTTGATCCTGAAATTCCAAAAAGCACTTGATGAATTAAAAAATAACAAATCCATCAATAAAATTCTAAAAAAATATAAAATGGAATAGCATCCGCAGCAAAAAGAACTTAACTTTACTGCCAAAACATATCTTAGCCTACAGAATCGACAAAGTTTACTAAAAATAATTGAGCTTGTACGCAAAATATATGTTTTATAATGCAATAAATTAAAAAAGGATTGATATCTTCAAGAAAAAATACTATTGAAGCACAGGTAAAATTCCAGAGACAAAGCAAAGTTTATGGATATTGTTTTGGGGAAAACTTTTATCAACATTTTAGAAAGGATTTAAACATGAAAAAAATTTTAATCTTTCTTACATCGGCCCTTTTATGTCTGGCGCTTTTTCTGCCTGCAAATGCAGCAGACAACAGCACTTTTGTAAAAGCAGATTACGGAACCGTGAGAACGCTCGATCCTGCTACAGTATATGATACTACAAGCGGAATGAGGGTTTACAACATCTACGAAAGGCTCATTGCCTTTGACGGCGCATCCACTGAAAAATTCATTCCTGAACTGGCAACCAAGGTTCCAACCGTTGCCAATGGCGGTATTTCCAAGGATGGAAAAACCTACCGCTTCACAATAAAAAAAGGCATTAAATTTCATAACGGCGCAATCATGACGCCAAAAGATGTTGAATATTCTTTTGAACGCGGAATGATAGTTGACCAGGCCGGCGGCCCCCAGTGGATGATGCTTGAGGCTATTACAGGCAAAGGCGGCACAAGAGACAGCGATGACAAAATAATTGACGGCGTTTTCAAAAAAATAATGGATGCTGTTGAAGTGGACGGTAATGACGTTGTATTTCACCTTCCGGCCCCATATCCACCCCTGCTTGGAATCATCCAGTACGCAAGTTCCTCAATTGTTAATAAAAAATGGGCTGTTGAACACAATTGCTGGGATGGCAGGCTTGAAACCGCAGCAAAATACAATAACCCTGATTTTAACACTGAACCATTACAGAAAATCACCAATGGGACAGGCCCTTATACCTTAAAAGAATGGATTCCTTCAAATCAATTCGTCTTTGAAAGATTTGACGGGTACTGGGGTAAAAAACCATATTTTAAAACCGCTATTGTAAAATATGTCCCGGAATGGACAACCAGAAAGCTTATGCTTCAAAACGGCGATGCAGACCAGGTCGTCCTTGATCCGACATATGTCAAAGAAGTCGAAGCAATGAAAGGCGTGAAAATTTACAAAGTTCCGCAATTGTCATACTCTGCTGCCATATTCTGCCAGAAAATCAACCCTGCAGGCAACCCTGACATCGGCAGCGGGAAACTTGACGGCAATGGTATACCACCAAACTTTTTTTCCGATATCCATGTAAGAAAAGCCTTTTCACACAGCATAGACTGGAAAGCCATGAAAGAAGATGTGGGCATGGATCTTATTGAACTCCCAGGGTCTCCAAACTGCAAAGGCCTGCCATATTACAAAGATGTTCCCCTTTATGAATTCAGTGCAAAAAAAGCCAAAGCGGAAATCAAACAAGCCTTTGGCGGAAAAGTATGGGAAAAAGGGTTTAAGATGACCATTACCCATAACACCGGGAACGCCATGAGAGAAGCTGCTGCAAACATGATGGCTGAAAACATGATGGCATTGAATCCCAAATTCCACATTGAAGTCAGGAATGTTGCCTGGAAAGATTATACTGTAAAATACCGCCAGTATGCCTACCCTGTTTTCATCATCGGATGGGGCGCGGACTACCCGGATCCCCATAATTTTCTCTATACTTTCATGGATTCAAATGGCGTGTATGGAAAATATACCGGATTCAAAAATGCAGAAGTTGACGCGCTTTGTGATGCAGGCATTAAGAATGTAGAACCCGCCAAGAGAAGAGAAGTCTATTCAAGGCTTCAGGATTTATGGCATGACCTGGCAATAGGCAATACTGTTTATCAAAGAACACTTGTTAAACCATACCGCTCCGACATTAAAGGATTTGTTGGTAATCCCATGTTCAGCGACGCACATGAATACCTGAAAAATCTTTATAAATAATATTCCTCAAAATATAAACTAATGCCCTGCAGGGGGCTTACCCCCCCTGCAGGGCCAACAAGCAATTTTAAGATGGTGCAGTTTTGGCAACATTTATAACAAGGCGTTTAATTTTACTGGTCTTTGTGATGATCGGGGTTTCCATACTCATATTCGGTCTGATGATGACCTTCAGCCCGGAAAGAAGGGCTGCAGCTTTTGTCACCACCCCTCAAATGGCAAAAGATATCCCGATGTTAATCAAAAAATACGGATTTGACAAACCATTTTATGTTCAATATTTCACCTGGATAAAAGAAGTATCCCATCTCAATCTCGGGTATTCCCTTGTTGCATCGAGATCGGTTTTTGATGCATTCTTATATTACTTTCCCATCACCCTTGAGTTGAATCTTTTTGCCTCCCCTTGTATTATCCTCTTTGGCATATGGATGGGCACAATAGCCGGAATAAAACCTAATTCATTCTTTGATCATTTTTCCAGGATTTTTTCCATTATCGGATGGTCCCTGCCCACGTTTCTTTTTGCCCTTGTCCTGATGATGATTTTCTACGGATATTTCCCATGGTTCCCCCCGGGCGTGCTGAGCGACAAACTTACAATGTTTGTAATGAATTCAAATGATTTTATCCGGTATACACACCTTTATACAATTGACGGCATTTTAAACGGAAGACTTGATATTACACTTAATGCACTAAAATATCTTGCCCTGCCCGTATTAACCGAAACTATCGTTATCTGTGCGCTCCTTATGAGGGTAATGAGATCCGGAATGCTAGAAGAAATGTCAAAGGATTATATCATCACTGCCATGGCAAAAGGTGCGGATAAAAAAACGATCTATTTAAAACATGCAAGGCGGAATGCCTTGATCCCGGTTATCACAATTGCAGGGCAGCTGATTGCATCCCTGATGGAGGGCAGCATTGCTGTTGAAATCATATTCAACCGCCAGGGTATAGGCTGGTGGCTTGCCTCATCGGCGACACAGCTTGACATGCCTGTGCTGATGAGCATGTGCCTTGTCATGGCAGTGGTCTTTGTCTTATCAAACCTCTTTGTCGATCTTATCTATGCATATATAGACCCGCGGATACGACTAAGTTAAAACATTAACAATAGAAACAAAATTATGTTAGAAAATCATCCAAAATTAAAAGAAATAAGATTTACACTATACCGGATTTTTAAAAATCCAACAGCTTTTATGGGGTTTGCCCTTCTTCTTGTTTTCACTTTCATTGCTGTATTCGCTCCTAAGATCGCTCCCCCAAAGAACCTCAGCAATCCTTATATGATACCCCACCATGGTTATAGTGTTACACCGAAAGCACCTTCTGAAAAACATATTTTCGGAACAACCACCGGACAGTATGACATTTTTTACGGTATTGTCTGGGGGACTAGAACGGCTTTTCGAATCGGGATATTTGTAATCAGTATCGCTCTTTTAATCGGCGTGTCAATAGGTACAATAGCCGGATATTACGGGGGGATTATTGATGAAATAATCATGCGGCTGGTGGACGTTGTTTTTGCCATTCCTTTTCTGGTTCTTGCCATGGCCATTGTTGTAGCTTTCGGCAGGGGGCTTGACAATATAATGTACGCTATAGCGGCCGTTGCCTGGCGAAATTATGTAAGGGTAATCAGGTCCGGGATTCTCACCCTTAGAGACCAGGATTTTATCCAGGCGGCAAAAATAATGGGTGTGTCTGATATTAAAATTATGATCCGGCACATCATTCCCAATGCTGTCTTTCCTGTCATGGTCATTGCTTTTATGGAATGCGGTTCAGTTGTTTTAACAGCAGCCTTCATGAGTTTCCTCGGCCTTGGGGCACCAAAAGGCTATGCAGACTGGGGCCAGATGGTTGCCATGGCCAGGAACTATATTGTCGGCCCGCCCGGTGATCCTTTAAAATTCTGGTACACCATTATAATTCCGGGAACAGCAATTATTCTTTTTGTTCTGGCATGGAACCTTATAGGGGATGCACTTCGTGATGCATTTGATCCAAAGCTCAGGAGACAATAAGTTTTTTTGTCCCTGCCATGGCGTGAAAGCTATAAATAAATACGGGAATTTATTTTAATGTCAAAGTTAATCGAAATAAAAGATCTGGTAACAAACTTTTATACCTATGAAGGCGTTGTCAAAGCGCTCAACAAAATAAGCCTCGATATTGACAAAGGCATTACATTCGGGCTGGTCGGTGAATCCGGCTGCGGCAAAAGCGTCACGGTCCGCTCAATTATGCGAATTGTCCAGTCCCCCGGAAAGATTGAAAGCGGACAGATTTTTTTCCACGAAGAAAATAATGGCAGTACTTCTGACAGTGAACCTGTTGACCTGCTTTTGCAGACTGAAAAATATATGAGACATTTGAGGGGCAATAAAATTTCAATGATTTTTCAGGAACCGAATGCAGCCTTAAACCCCATATTAAGTATTGGCGCCCAGGTGTCGGAGAGTTTTCTTTTTCATAAAAAAAAGGAAATGGCAGGAAAAATCCTTGAACATCTTAGTGCGGAGGATGATACGACACTTCCTTTGATAAAACCGTTCTTGCGCTTTGCCTATACTAAATTAGCTGAAAACCCGCAGTCAGGTCTTTTGAAACTTTTCAGCAGAGTACCGGTTTTAAAATTATGGGAAACAAAATTAAAGCAGGAGGCAAGAAGACGATCTGTTGAGATCATCGAGAAGCTCGCCATCCCGAATGCCAGGAAAATTTTTGACAGCTTCCCCCATAATCTTTCCGGGGGAATGAAGCAGCGTATTGTGATTGCCATTGCACTTGCCTGTTCGCCCGTTCTATTGATAGCCGATGAAGCCACTTCAAATCTTGATGTAACTATTCAAGCCCAGATACTGGAGCTTTTAAATACACTGAAAAATGATATTATTTCCTCCATACTCCTGATCACTCATGATCTTGGAGTTGTAGCCGAGACCTGCGACAGGGTCGGGGTCATGTATGCCGGTAGCCTTTGTGAAGTTGCAGACGTAAAAGAATTATTCCACAATCCCAGGCATCCTTATACAAAAGCTCTTTTAAACTCAGTGCCCAAGCGGGCTCAGGCAAAAAAGCTTGAAACCATAGAAGGAAGTGTTCCAAACCTTGTGACCCCCCCGACAGGGTGCAGATTTCACCCGCGGTGCAGCCTTGCCATGGAAAAGTGCAAACAAAAAACTCCGCAAATAATGGATAAAGGCAATGGCCACATGGTGGCATGCTATGCTGCAGCCTAACTCCTTAAAATAACCAACAGAATAATTTTAAACCAGCAGATACTATTATGGAAAAAATTTTCGAATTAAAAAACTTAAAAAAACATTACCCCATTCTGGGTGGTATTCTCCGCAAACAGGTAAATTCAGTAAAGGCTCTGGATGGCATAGACCTTGATATCTTCAGGGGCGAATGCCTGGGGCTGGTCGGAGAATCAGGTTGTGGTAAAACAACAACCGGCAAGGCGATCATTCGGCTTCACGATTCAACTAGCGGAGATATCAACTTTTATCGAAAAGGTTCTAAAACCCCTGTCAACATAGTCAATATGGGCAGGACCGAAATGAAAAGAAAAAATATCCGCAGCAAACTTCAGATGGTTTTTCAAGATCCCACAACTTCAATGAACCAGAGGATGATTGTAAAAAACATAATTGCCGAACCAATTCGTGAGACAGCGAAGCTAACCAGTAAGGATTTGCAGGATAAAATAAAATCCCTGCTAAAATTAGTAGGATTAAATGACTACCATCTTTTAAGATACCCCCATGAGTTTTCAGGAGGCCAGCGGCAGCGTATTGCTGTGGCAAGGGCTATTGCAAGCAAGCCTGAATTCCTGGTTCTTGATGAACCGACATCCGCTCTTGATGTATCAGTACAGGCACAGATTTTAAACCTGCTCAAAAAACTGCAGCAGGAATTGAACATGACCTATCTTTTTGTCACCCATCACCTGTATGTTGTAAAATATATCAGCACCCGCCTGGCAGTCATGTATCTTGGAAAAATTGCCGAAATATCTCAAACAGATGACCTTTTTGATTCACCCATGCATCCTTATACCTTTGCATTGCTGTCTGCAATCCCTGATGTGGACGTGGATAAAACCCCGAAACGGATCATTCTTAATGGAGATGTTCCAAGCCCCATTGATCCTCCCGAGGGGTGCCGGTTCCATCCAAGATGCCCTTTCGCAGCGGAGCAGTGTTCAGAAGATGAACCTGCTCTCGAGGATGTTGGTAAAGGACACAAAGTTGCCTGCCACCGAAAATTTGATATCTCAAAGCTTGTTCATGATAAGTATGGTAAAATTTATATCTGATTCCATTAAATAAGGATAATTATCTTATTTTTCCTGTACTTTAGTTAAAATTTATTTAATAATTAGCCCACTTAATTACCTTTTTAGCCCTGGCAGGAGAAATTGAATGGATCTAAAGGCTGTGTGCCCTGACAAACTTTTGACCCCTCAAGCGAGTGTCAAAAAAATTAAAAACGGATCACGCGTGTTCATAGGTACAGGATGTGGAGAGCCACAGCAGTTAATAAGGGCCATGGTTGAAGATCTATCCATTCAGGATATTGTCATTTACCAGATGCTTTCATCGACCCTTTCAAATTATGTCAATGATGAAAATTTCCTTTCAAGGTTCTCCATAAAACTGTTTTTTATTTCAATTTTAATGCGGCAGTCAGCCTTTGAAGGGAAAATAGACTATATTCCTGTTTACCTGTCACAGATCCCCGGAATTTTTGAAAGCCATGAAATCGGCCTTGATGTTGCCCTGATACAGGTCAGCCCGCCGGATGTTCATGGATATTGCAGTCTTGGCATTTCAGTTGACATTACCCTTTCGGGTATGAAAAATGCTGATATTGTCATTGCCCAGATCAACCCTGAGATGCCCAGAACATGGGGGGACAGCAATGTTCACATTGATGAAATTGACTTTCTTGTGGAGCATGAAGAACCCATACTTGAATCCCTGCCTGAAATGAAAAACCAGAAAGTCATTGAAAGAATCGGCCATTATGTCAATATGTTGGTTGATGACGGTGCAACACTGCAAATTGGATTTGGCCACCTGCCCGATGCGGTCGTTCCATATCTTTCTGATAAAAAAGATATTGGTATCCACACACAGGTTATCACAGACGGACTTTTGCCCCTTTTTAAAAAAAAAGTCATCACCAATAGCAAAAAATCATATCTCCCGGACCGGGTGGTTGCGTCCCTCTGTATGGGGTCTAAAGAATTATATAATTTTGTTGATAACAACCCCATATTTTATTTTAAATCTTCTGAATTTGTAAATGATCCCAATGTGATAGCAAAAAATGATAATTTTATTTCCATAAGCTCCGCACTTGAAGTGGATCTGACAGGCCAGGTCTGTACTGATTCAAAAGGATATCTTTTTTACAGTGGCATTGGAGACCAGGTAGATTTTATAAGGGGGTCTGCAATGTCAAAAGGCGGCTTTTCCATTATTATCATTCCATCCACTGCCCAGAACGGCAGAATTTCCAGGATCGTACCCCACCTGAGTGAAGGAGCGGGTGTGGCAACCACCAGGGGAGATATTGACATCATTGTGACTGAATACGGCATAGCTGAAATGCGGAGAAAAAGCATTTACCAGCGGGTGATGGAACTTGCCAGGATTGCTCACCCGAAATTCAGACAGGACTTGATAGAAGAAGCAAAAAAAAGACGTTATATATTCCCGGACCAGCTCCCGCCAACGACCCAGGATCTCCTGTTCCTGGATCGATACCACTATTCCCTAACACTTTCCAATGGGAGAAATGTTGATTTCAGACCGCTTTTACCATCTGATGAGTTTGAATCAAGACATTTTTACTATTCTTTGCAGGAAGACTCAATTTACTACAGGTTTTTTAACAAACGAAAAGTTTTTTCAAGGGATATGCTTCAAAAGCAATGGGCAGAAGTTGATTATAGAAGAAACATGACCATCATAGGGCTGATGCAGCTTGGCAAACGGAAACAGATTGTGGCGATTGGTTCATATGCCGAGGCAGACGCGGATTCTGCCGAAGTTGCATTTCTTGTTAAGGAAAAACTCCACGGCATGGGAATAGGATCATATCTTCTGGAAATTCTTGAAACCATTGCAAAGGAAAACAATTATAAACAATTTCTGGCAACAGTCCTGGCTGAAAACAGGAAAATGCTCAATGTCTTTCAAAAAAAATATCCATCTGCAAAATTCTTAAGGAGCGGCAGCGGCGAGGTAGATGTTGAAATGTCTTTTCAAACGCCTTAAAGGTCAATGGCCATGCTTCTTTTTTGAACTAAACTCCGGGAAATCCCAGTAAAAATATTCGGCAACCTCTTCATCCGTGGCATTATCTTGTTTGGCAATCTCAATCTGTCTTAATTCAATCCGCCTGATCTTGCCACTGATAGTTTTTGGAACTTCAGGCACAAACTCTATAATTCTTGGAATCTTAAATCTTGGCAGGATGGTGATTGTATGCTTGAAAAGTTTCAATGCAAGATCCCTTGAAGCCTTATAGCTTGGGTTTAAAATTACATATGCTTTAACAATCTGGTACCGGTTTGGATCGGGCGAACCTACAACTGCCGCCTCTGCCACGGCAGGATGCTC
This sequence comes from Deltaproteobacteria bacterium, assembly GCA_013151635.1. Classification (GTDB taxonomy): domain Bacteria; phylum Desulfobacterota; class Desulfobacteria; order Desulfobacterales; family Desulfobacteraceae; genus Desulfobacula. The sequence continues at coordinate 18,930 of JAADHV010000097.1, forward strand.
CACAAGGGCGCTTTCAACTTCAAAAGGTCCGATCCTGTAATCTGAGGATTTAATCACATCGTCTGCTCTTCCCACAAACCACCAATACCCGTCTTTATCAAACGAGGCCCGGTCACCTGTATAATAATAATGATCCACAAAAACAGAACTCATTTTTTCAGGATTGCCAATATATTTTGAAAAGAGGCCAATGGCCCGCCATCGGTCGAGTTTTACCACAATATGACCCACCTGGCCGGGCTCTTTAATCTCATTGCCTTCATTATCTGCCAACGCCACATCATACATAAAAGAAGGGTATCCAAAAGATCCCGGCCGCATTTTGTCTTTCATCCAGGGCGGATTTCCAATCATGGCCGTGGATTCGGTCTGGCCATACAAATCCCTTATCTTTGTATTGGTATGCTTTTCCCATTTTTCAATCACATCGGGATTCAAGGGTTCCCCGGCACTGATGGACTGCTTTAAACAAGACAGGTTAAAAGAATCCAGATTCATGTTTACAAACATCCTCCAGGCGGTCGGCGGCGCGCAGAATGTTGTCACGTTATGCCTTGAAACAGCATCAAGATATTGTTCTCCATCCAGGAATGAAAATTTAAACCCGGTGGTTGTGGCACCGACATTAAAGGGAGCAAAAAAACTGGACCAGGCCCATTTTGCCCACCCCGGAGCGCTAAGGTTATGATGGACATCACAAGGGCAGATACCAGTCATTACAGTGGTTGACAAATGTCCAACCGGATATGATATGGCTGTATGCCCGACTCTCTTGGGAAGCCCTGTTGTCCCGGAAGTAAAAAAGCAGAAAAGAATATCATCGGATTTTGTTTTTGCACCACAAGCTTCACAGGATTCATTTTCAATCACGCCAAATGATACCCATCCTTTTTTTTGCCCCAGAACAAGTTTGAGTTCAGGTTCAATACTTGTTTCTTCAAGGGCTTTATCAATAAGGCATGCACTTTGCTCATCCGCCATGATAACATTAGGAGAATAAGTTTCAAACCTGAACTCCAATTCTCTTTGAGTCATTGTCGTTGCTGTCGGCACATTGACCACTCCCGCCTTGATGCAGGCAAGGCTTGCAAACCAGTTTTCAGGCAGGATGGGGCTCATCATATAAAAATTATTACCTTTTTTAACTCCTGATTTATGAAAAAAGTTTATCAACTGGTTTGCCCTTTGCGACAGGGTTTTATAAGAATAGGATTTGGTTTTAAGAGTATGGATATCTGTCCAGATCAAGGCTTTTTTATCCGGGTTCTCTCTTACATGAAGATCTTCAAAAATCTGTGTTGCCCAGTTGAAATATTCCGGCAGCTCCATTGTATTCACCTTGGCAAACAGCTTTTTTGCACAATCTTCTTTTTCCAAGGCATCTTCCATCATATTTATCCGGATAACTTCTTTGAAAAGCTCTTTCATACCTTTAAAACACTCCTTGCATTCTATTTTAATATTATATATAAGCTCTTGATCAAAATACTTGATTGTATAATTTATAGCAATTATATTTGTCAAAGTTTTTTTCTTAAATTTTATGGATTTTACAGATTAAACAAAAAATTCAGCGCCCCAAATATGGAAAAAGAAAATATCACTATAATACTTGCCCCTCTCCAGGGCTATACGGATGTGACTTTTAGAAATGTATTTCCAGATCATTTTTCAGGCGTGGATGAGGCTGTAGCCCCGTTTATTTCAACCATGGGACAGATGCGGTTAAAGCCTTCCAGGATAAAAGACGTGGACCCTGAAAATAATAAAAAACTTTTTGTGGTGCCCCAAATACTTGGAAATGTTGCAAAGGATTTTATATTCCTTGCCGACCACCTCTACGAAATGGGACATAAAAAAGTAAACTGGAATCTTGGCTGCCCTCATTCAAAAATAGCCAAAAAGAGCAGGGGATCGGGTCTTTTAATGTATCCCGAGAAAATCGATGCTTTTCTTGATAAAGTATTATCCGGGATTTCAAACACCCTTTCTGTAAAAATCCGTTTAGGCAGGAAATCAAAAGATGAAATTTTCAAGGTCCTGCCCGTTCTTGCAAAATACCCCCTGGATGAAATCATTCTGCACCCCAGAACCGGGGTACAGATGTATGATGGGACATCAGATCATGAGGCTTTTGGGAAAGCTCTTTTAAATTGCCGCCACATGTTTACGTATAACGGTGATATAACCGATCTTGCTTCCTTTCTTACTGTTGAAAAAAAATTCCCGCGTATCAAGCGGTTTATGATCGGCAGGGGACTTCTTTCCAATCCCTTTCTTGCAGAAAAGATAAAAGGTATCCCTGGCAGTAAAAATCAAATTGAACGCTTAAAAGATTTCCATGATGACCTTTTTGAAAACTATCAAAAAATATTCTCCGGGCCAGCACACCTGACAGGACGGATGAAAGGATTCTGGACTTATCTTGGGCCTTCATTCAAAAAAAGCAAAAAAGGGCTTAAAAGTATCTTAAAAGCTCGCTCCATGGATAGATACCAGGACGCGGTGAATTTTTTTTTCAAGGACACGCCTGGGTTTCTCGAATAAATAGGGGTTTTTACCTATTGAATTACCATTAATTTTTTTATTATAAATATAAAATCATTAAAAATATTTTAATAATATGGAGTTAAGACGTGAACAAGCTTAAATTAATTGAAATGGTAAAACAAAGATGTTCTCTGACCCGGAATGAAGCAATAAACATCGTAAACTTATTTTTTCTTGAAATGGCAAATACCCTGAAAAAAGGGGAAAGGGTCGAGATTAGAGGATTATGGTCATTTCATTTAAGAAAGTATAAATCCTATAAAGGAAGGAATCCGAAAACCGGGAAAATTGTTCAAATTGCATCAAAAAAACTTCCCTTCTTTAAATGTGGCAAAGACTTAAAAGAGCGGGTCGATTACCCGTCCAATTAATTTGGCCGCCCTGTTTTTACCCCTGATTTTATATAGCGGGTAAAATCAATAAATGCATATTAACAATCCTGGTTGTTCTTTATTTTTTTTCTTTGCCCCTGGCATAGGTCACAAATATTCCCAGGCATGAAAGTACAAGTCCCATTACCATTGTTCTTTTAAAACTTATCATGAAAAATGGTTCTGTTGCGGCCAGATAATTTTCAAGGCTCAAACCATTTGTAAGGTTTGAAAAAGAAGTTGAAAAAATCAACCCGGCCAATGCCACGCCGACCACCATCCCGAGGTTCCTGGCAGTGGCGACAGCCCCGGAAGCTATACCGCGCCTTGTCAACGGCACACAACTCATTATGACTGTATTGTTGGGAGACACATATAATGCCGTGCCTATTCCTGCAAGGGCGACCCTCCACAAAATTGACAGGACACCCATGGAAGGTTGAATATATATAAGCGAAACCAGAGACAACGTTAAAACACTCATGCCGGTCATGCATAATAACCTTGAACCGAGCTTATCATACAAAACCCCTGACACGGGGCTTACAAACAAAAGAAATAAAAAAGGAACAATCATGATGGAACCTGTTTTGGATGCGGAAAAGCCACATGGATATGTCAGGTAAAAAGGCATCATAAAAACAATTACAAAAAGAGCTGCAAATAAAATAGCGGAAGCAATCACGGGGAATACAAATAATTTGATTTCCAGAAGCTTAAGGTCAAACAACGGATAACGCGATTTTGACTCGTTTACTGCAAAAAAGATACAGCCAAGAATAAACAGACCTGCAAATGAGAGCGACAAGGCTGAAAAAAAACCCCACTTTGATAACTGGGTCATAAAAACAATCAGGCTGGATAAAATAATGATCAATAAGATTCCTCCTGTTTTATCCATGGGTTCCCCGCTCCCCTGGGCCGCGTGGACATCTTTTAAAACCAGCATACCACATAAGGCAGCCGCAATCCCGATAGGGATATTGATAAAAAAGATAAACCTCCAGGAAAAATATTCAAGGATAAACCCGCCCACTACAGGTCCTGTTGTAAGACCGGCAGCAACCACAGCCCCTATCATGCCAAGGGCTTTTCCCCGCTCCCGGACAGGGAATGCATCAACGATCAGGGCGGGTGAACATGCCATAAGCATTGATGCCCCACACCCTTGCAGAGCCCTGGAAACGATTAAAAACAAAGGTATTTCTGCCATGCCGCACAATAGAGAACCTGCCGTAAATATAGTAAACCCAAAAACATAGACAGGTCTTCTGCCTTTAATGTCAGAAAGCCTGCCAAAGGTTAAAAGCAGGCAGGAAACCGTTACAAGATACATTAGCACCACCCACTGGATGGTTTGCATATTCGTTTTTAAGCCCTGCATCATATATGGCAGTGCGATATTGACAATACTGGAATCCAGGGTTGACATAAAAATCGAAGTGGCAACAAGGAAAAAGATTTTCCACTTTTTTTCATAAACAGGGTGCATTAAGTTTATTCCATTCTTTTAGTTATAAAAAGATTATGTTATATGAAGCCAATTGACAAGAAAAATCAAACCTGACAGGGAGGAGCCATGGCCGCAGTTAATGATGTTGTCTTAATATATCTTGAAGATGCACCCGTATCTTTTGCAAGGGTTGAAAGCATCCTTCCTGATGCCAGGGACAATTGGTACCATATCAAATTGTTAATGCTTCAAATCCCTTTACAGGTTGTCACCTGGATACTTAAAGGTGATTATATCAACGGCAGCGAGTTTCACATGAATGGCAAAAAAATGAAAATCAAAAAGGTTGAAACCCCGGTGGAATACCTGCCTTCAGCCAAACCAGCAGGCCGTTCGGATAAAAAAGGCCAAGCCAAGATTATTTCCTTTTCAGACTTAAAAAAAAATCATGCCCCGGAATCAGGATAAAATTTTATCAGCCTCAAGAAGAACGGATATCCCGGCCTTTTACACGGACTGGTTCATGTACCGTATAAAACAAGGGTTTTTCAATATAAAAAATCCCTGCACTAAAACAGTTAAAAAAATTCAAGTGTCAAAAGATATAATTCATTCGATTGTATTCTGGTCAAAAAACTATGATGCTTTTATAAAGGCAGGGGCAGGGGAAAAACTTGAAAAGCTTGGATTCAACATATATTTCAATTTCACAATAAATTCTGAATCACCTTTGCTTGAGCCTGATCTGCCGCCTTTAAAAAAAAGACTTGAACAATTAAAAAAATTGACCTGTTTTTTCGGACCTGAAAAAATATCCTGGAGATTTGATCCTGTCTGTTTTTATAAAACCCATGATAAAGGCCCGGTGGAAAACAACCTGTCAGACTTTGTCATGATATCGGAACACGCCTCAAAACTTGGAATCCGAAAATGCGTTACAAGCTTTTTTGATAATTACGCTAAAATTGAAAAAAGACTTGAATTTTACCGCCGGAAAGGCAAAAAAACCGTTTATTTTATTGACCCGCCAATTGATAAAAAAATTAAGGTCATCCATAGAATGGAAAAGCATCTTGAATTATCCGGCATCAAACTTCATCTTTGCTGTGAAAAACAATTATTTTCAAATCTTGATTTTGATACAAAGGTTCAACAAAACTCATGTATTGACGGCAAATTATTAAAAAAACTCTTTGGCGGGAACCCTGAAATTAAAAAAGATTACGGCCAGCGCTCAAAACAGGGATGCAGATGCACAAAATCAATTGATATAGGATTGTATGATGCCCACCCTTGTTTTCATAACTGCCTTTTTTGTTATGCAAACCCTGATATTGATAACACAATTAAAAAAAACAGGCTTAAATGAAAATTAAAAACCTGAAAATTCCCGGGAAAACATTTTTAGCTCCCCTTGCCGGAATAACCAACCTTCCGTTCCGGCTCCTTGTAAAAGAATGCGGATGCTCTGTTGTCTGTTCTGAAATGGTCAGTGCCAAAGGAATTTTCTATAACTCAAAAAATACGATCACTCTTTTGGCCTCAAAAAAAGAGGAACAGCCCCTTTCTGTTCAATTATTCGGGTCTGAACCTGGCTCCATGGCAATGGCTGCAAAATTTGTGCAGGATATGAAAACCGCCGACATTATTGACATTAATTTTGGTTGCAGCGTGAAAAAAGTCATGAAACAGGGAGCAGGCGTTGCATTGATGAACGAACCAGAGTTAACCAAGAAAATCTTGCAGGCCGTCAGAAAGGCAACCAACCTGCCGCTTACAATAAAATTGCGGGCAGGGCTTGACCATTCAGGACAGCAGGCGTTCACAATTGCCAGTATCGCCCAGGATGAAGGAGTGGACGCCATAATAATGCACCCCAGGAGCGCAGGCCAGGGCTTTAAAGGCAAGGCAAACTGGAAATTGATTGCAAAACTTAAACAGCAACTGTCCATACCTGTCATTGGCAACGGAGATATCAACCATGTTGAAGACGCAAAAAAAATGGTCGAACTTACCGGATGCGATGCTGTCATGGTTGGACGTGCCGCTATGGTCAACCCTTTTATCCTTTCCCAGATAGATGATTTTTTTAAGACAGGATCTTATCACACACCCTCCCCTTGGGAAATTTTTAGAAAAATGGAACGGTTGACCTTTATGTATGTGGACTATTTTGGAGAAAAGCCTGCCTGTAAAATGCTTCGGGGCAGGCTTTCATGGTTTGTAAAAGGGATGGCCGGGTGTTCTTCTTTAAGGAAAAACCTGTCCCGGATAAATTCCAGGGACCACGCCCTGGCACTTATCAAGGAATTTGAGGCCGGCATAATTTAATTGTTTATTTTTTCTCATAAACAGCCGTTGCAATGGAACTTATGCCGCCCCGGGGAGTAAATTCGCCGGTAACCTCCATCCTCAAGGGTTTTAGCACCAGGATCAGGTCATCAAGGATCTTGTTTACCACATGTTCATAAAACATCCCGACATTTCTGAATTGCAGCAGATAATATTTTAATGATTTTAATTCCACAATAATCTCATCCGGCCTGTACTTTATTGTGATACAACCGTTATCCGGCAGGCCTGTCATTGGGCATACCGAAGTATATTCAGGGTGTTTTATAATTATATCAATACTCCTTTTTGATTTATAAGCGTATTCTATGGGCTGCAAAAGATCAGTTTTAACAACACCGGGATCTTCTATTTTATAATTGGTCTTATATGTTTTATTTTCAATCATGTTTTTTTTATCCTTACTATTCATAAAAATTATTAAACATAAAATTTTATCATAAAGGGAATCATGTTTCAAACGAATAAAACAGCGAAAATGCGCGTCCTTGTCGTCATTTAAAAAAATCGTAAAAAAAACTTGACAAAGGCTTGGAAAAAAAGGATAAATACCAAACCGTAACAGATTGCTAACAATTAAAGAAAGTTTCAAAACCTTCTTTAAAAATCAATGAGTTGAAAAATTCACACAGGTTTGTCAAGTTTGGGTACCCCATTCTGGCAATATTTAATAGTCCTAAGGAGGATATGAACTAAATGAACGATTTTCTACAAAGCCTTCGTAATGGCCAGGCTGAAAAACAACGCACACCCAAAACGCGCAAAAACTTTGATAATTCTTATCATTATACCAGCCCCACCAGGTTTCATTCTTATGGCGGATACCAGAACAACAGAAGCCAGCACATGAAAAGACCTGCTGTGCCACACCAGCCGGGAAACCAGCTCCCCATGGATGAAAGCGCAACAACATCCCTGCTGGCAGAAGCCATTGAAACCTTAAGCAGCCATATTGAAACCATGGCAAAAAATCAGGATTACCTGATAAATGCCCAGGAAAGAGCAGCAGATATGATGGAACGCCAGGCCATTGCCATTGAAAGAATTGTAGATCATCTTAATATCGCTCCTGCAAACGAAGCCCAGCCTGAGAAGGAAAAAACTGCAAAAAAAGCTTTTGAAAACCATTATGTAAGCTCTCAAGAACCGGAATTTGAAATCACTGAACCTGTTGAAGCGCCCGTTGAAGCATCTGTTGAGGCACCTGTTGAAAATATCGAACCTGTAAAACCGGTCATTAGAAAAAGAAAAAAGACCGTGGTAAAAAAGGCAACTGCAACCGCCTCAACCGCCAACAAGCTTCTAAGCCGTGAGGCTGTCATGGATATTATCCACACAATGCGGGCAGACGGCGCCACATTTGACCAGGTTGCAAGCCGCCTGATAGAACTTGGCCAGCCCACATTCTCCGGCCGCGGGGAATGGCATGCCCAGACCATTCACAGGCTTTGTAATAAAAAATAGGATTCCCGGAAATTTTAAAATAGAAACAGCAGACAAAATTTTTTTTGCCTGCTGTTTCTATTTTTTTATCAAAGCCATATACTCTTCCCACTCTGAAGGAAGAAGCTGCTTTTTTTTCGTATTACAGCTCTTGCAGCATGGCACAAGATTAAACTTCTGTGACTTTCCACCCCTGGCAAGGGGAATGACATGATCCATGGTGAGTTCTTTTGGTGAAAAATCGTTTTTACAATAATGGCAAACCCCTAAAGAGCGTTTACGCTTCCACCACTGGCTCTTCCGCAACTTTCTTGCCTTGTCCCGCTCTTTTTTCAAGAACGCTTCATCTGCAAAATCAAAAAAAGCTCCCATGTATTCAGTAACCGAACTCGTTTAAAATCCTCTGGTTATCGACCCAGTTTTTAGTAACTTTTACAAAAAGTTTCAGCAGCACTTTCTGCCCGGTCATCTCTTCAATGTCTTTTCTTGCCCTGCCACCTATTTTTGACAGCATAGACCCTCTTTTGCCAATAATAATGCCTTTTTGTGAATCCCTTATGACATGAATGCTTGCATGGATTACAATGAGCTTTTTTTCCACTTCAAAAGAATCTATTGTTACAGCGCTTGAATAGGGGATCTCCATCCCTGTTAACCTGAATACTTTTTCCCTGATAATCTCCTTGACCATAAATTTTTCCGACACATCCGTAAAAGTATCCTCGGGGAACAGCCGGGAACCAAAGGGCAGTGATTGTTCAACTTCTTTAATAAGGTTTTTTACCTGGACACCTTTTTTTGCAGAAACAGGAACAATTGCTTTAAACTCATGCAGCTTCCGGAATTGTTCAACAAGTTTATATATCTTTGCTTTTTCAACCAGGTCAATTTTATTCAAGCCAAGAATAATGGTTTTAGGCGTTTTTTTAAATTGCGATATTATAAGTTTCTCTGCCGAATAATTTCTGGCACTGACATCCACCATAAAAAGGATCACATCCACATCCTCCAAAGCAAGTATGGCCTGGTCAACAATTCTCCTGTTTAACAGGGTTGTACTCTTATGGATTCCCGGCGTATCAACGAATATGATCTGGGATGACGGCCTGTTCACTATACCAAGGATTCTATCCCTGGTTGTCTGGGGTTTTTGGGATGTAATGGAAATCTTCTGGCCCAGCACCTGGTTTAGAAGTGTGGACTTGCCTGCATTAGGGGCGCCTATGATCCCGACAAACCCTGACCGGATATTCTTTTCTTCTTTATCAGTCATCACAGGTGCCTGTTAAATTCTCAATTTCTTCTAAAATCACATCTCTTCCTTTCCTGGTTTTGGATGAAAACAAAATCACACCGTTTTTTTCACGTTCCAGCTGGGAACAAATGGATAAAAGCCTTTTCACCTGCTTTGCTTTTGACAATTTATCAGATTTTGTTAAAACCACAAGATACGGCATTTTATGGGCTTCAAGCCAGTCAACCATTTCAAATTCTTCCTTTTCAGGGTTTCTTCTAATATCAATCAACAGGATCAAACCCAGAAGATTTTGGCGTAAGGAAAGATAATATTCGACCATTGGCTGCCATTGGGCCCTTATTTTTTTTGATACCCTGGCATAACCAAACCCCGGAAGGTCTACAAATGACAATATTTCATTGATCAGAAAAAAATTAATAAGCTGGGTACACCCGGGTTTTGAACTTGTCTTAACCATATCCTTTCTCTGGATCAAAGTATTGATCAAAGACGACTTTCCTACATTGGAACGGCCTGCAAAAGCGATTTCCGGAAAATCATACTCAGGGTACTGGGATGATTTGACAGCACTTTTAACAAAATTAACGGTTTTAATAATCATTTAAATTCTTTTAAATAGCCTTCCATACGGTCAAGGCCGGTTTTAAGGTTCTCCATGGAATTTGCATAGGAAAATCGCAAATACCCTTCCCCGTTTGAGCCGAAATCAATCCCGGGTGTAACCCCCACATGGGCTTTTTCCAATATATCAAGGGCAAGGGCATAGGAATCATTTGAAATATGTTTTGCATTGGCAAACACATAAAAAGCGCCTGTGGGCTCAACCTTAATCCCAAAACCCATTTTCTTCAGCCTATCAATAACATAGATTCTTCGCTTATTGTATGTTTCTTTCATAACACGGGTCTCATTGCCGGCATCCTTCAGGGCCGCAACTCCTGCAAGCTGGGTAACGGAATTGGCGCATATGAAAAAATTCTGCTGCAAAACCTGTAATGCCCGGACATATTCCGGGGGTGCTATCAGGTATCCAAGACGAAGGCCTGTCATGGCAAAAAGCTTTGAAAACCCATTCAATACAAAGGCCTTATCTGTAAATTCATAGATGGAATGTTCTTTTCCTTCATATACAAGCCCATGGTATATTTCATCTGAAATAATATAAAGATTGCAGGTTTCAGCTATGTCAACAATCTGCCGCATTCTTTTTTCCGGAATAACAGTTCCCGTTGGGTTGGAGGGAGAATTAATAAAAATCGCCCTGGTTTTAGGCGTAATCTTCGCTTTTATCGCTTCCGGGGTGAAGATAAACCCTTCTTCCTCAAAAACAGGAACAGTCACAGGAACGCCTTGCACATAATTGATGAAATTTTCATAACAGGCATAATGCGGATCAGAAACAATAATTTCATCACCTGGATTTACAAGGGCGGAAAACAAAAGCAGCATTGCAGGAGAAGTGCCTGATGTCACAAGGATCCGGCCCGGATCAATAATGGTATTATAAGTTGCTTTATGGTAGTCGCTTATGGCCTGTCTTAAACGGATATCCCCGAGGCTGTGGGTATAGTGTGTTTCATTTGCCAAAAGAGCTTCGATGCTGACCTTATTGACACACTCCGGCACATTAAAGTCAGGCTCCCCGATCTCCATATGGATAACGTCAATACCGGCGGCTTCCATTTTATGAATCTTTTCAAGAATTTCCATAACAATGAAAGGCGTTATATTTTCACATCTATCGGCAGGTTTCATTTATAATACCTTATTCAACGGATATTCAATAATACCTTCTGCGCCCGTTTTTAAAAGCTTAGGGATCAAATCCCTTACAAGCATTGTATCAATAATGCTTTCCACGGAATACCAGTCGGATTGATACAAAGATGCAATAGTAGGTGCATTAAGGCTCGGGAGGAGAGAAACAACCTTTGCTATTTTATTTTCAGGCACATTCATTTTTATTCCCACAAGCTTGTCTGCAACCAGTGCTGCCTGCAGCAGCATGGCGATCTGTTCAATTTTCTCTCTTTTTTTCGGATCATTCCAGGCAGCTTTATTTGCTATAAGCTGAGTGTTGGTTTTCATGACTTCATGGATCACCTTTAAGTTATGCGCCTTTATCGTACTCTCGGTCTCTGTAATTTCAACGATGGCATCGGCAAGCCCTGAAACAATTTTCGCTTCCGTGGCACCCCAGGAAAATTTCACGTTTACATCAATATTACGTTCCTTAAAAAACCGTTCCGTATATTTCACAAGTTCGGTTGATATTGTTTTCCCGGCAAGATCCTCAAGCTTTTTTATGGGTGAATCGTTTGCCACGGCAATCACCCATCGGGCTGGGCGGGCACTGACCTTGGAGTATATAAGATCTGTCACCACATGAACATCGGATTCATGCTCGGCAATCCAGTCAAGACCTGTCAAACCTGCATCAATAACGCCGCTTTCAACATTGATGGACATCTCCTGAGCGCGGCACAGGGCACATTCGATGGTGTCATCATTAATATCAGGAAAATAGCTTCTCCCTTCGACATTAATCTTCCACCCGGACCGTTTAAAAAGATTTACCGTTGCATTCTGGAGACTTCCCTTTGGAATACCTAATTTCAATATTTTTTCCATTATTTATATACCTCTTCCGGATCAAAAATTTTTGATTCTACTATTTTCAAATCATTTTTTTCCACTTTTGAAAAAAAACAACTCCCGTACCCCTTATGGCAGGCACCACCACCTATCTGTTCCACCTTTAAAAGGATTGTATCATTATCACAATCCACCCTGATTTCCCTCACATTCTGCACATGACCGGAGGTTTCCCCTTTTTTCCATAATGCATTCCTTGATCTGCTGTAATAAGTTGCCTTCCCACTTTTCATGGTTTCATCAAAGGCCTGTTCATTCATATAAGCAAGCATCAGGACTTCGCCTGTTTTATAATCCTGTGCAATGGCAGGGATCAATCCATTGGTTTTTTTAAAATCAAGTTTTACCATGGTATGCAGCAACTCCTTTAGATTATAATAATCAAAACTTAATTAAATACCTGGTATTGTTCAAAAAGTCAAATTTTTTAAAATCTCAAGAATCAATCCTCTAAATCAATCAAGACCTGCACCGGTATCCTTAATAATTCCGGCGCCTGAATACTCCAGTTTCGGATAATGATCTTCATCAGGCTTCCAAGATGATTTTTGATAATAGATTCTTTTGGTATCTTTCAGATTTTCAATTGCTGAAAAGCCCTGACTGGGGTAATTAATGGTGAGTGTCGGTTTTGACTTTTGGGGCCTACCGGCCTTCGATATTTTCTCTGAGTTCTTCATTAAAAAGTTGATTTTCGGTTAGACACTCAAATCAAAAATATATGACTTTAATATACGTTTTTCAAAATCTTTTACAAATAATAAAAATTGTTTTTAGTATATTATCGACAATATTCGATATCTTTGAGAATCCATTCCCCTAGTCCCCTGGATACTTCCAACAGGAATAATATATCTTTACAATAATAATTGGTCTTGATACTGAATTACATATCCAATTTTAATCGTTTTAGGTCTGATACCACAGCAATTTATATGATATCCAGATCTGCACAATAAATGGGAGAAGAAATCAGCATGAATGAAATCAATACTCAAATTGAATGGCAGGATGGTAGCGGCGAGACCGTTGAAATCGGCTACTTCAATCCAAACGCCCAGCAGTGTTGCGGACATTGCGGAGTAGCTGGAACCGATTATGGGCAGTATGCATACAAAACCGAATGTACCATCTGTGGCTATGTGTATGGAACAAATGGGTCTGACATGCATGAAAGGAGGTGCCCAGAGTGTCAAAAGGGGGTGGGAATTTGGAAAGAATCTGTATAAAAATTACTGGAAGATTGGGTCGTTTGATTTTGTATTTTCCATATATTTGAATTTTATTTCTGTAATATAATTTGTCTTGCACCACAAATTTATTGCATGTTTGTTTTTATCTTAAAATCGACCTTAATCTCCGAATAAACAGGAATTAGCTATTCGCATTGAAAAGGAGAATTGCATGGTAAAAAAGTATAAAGTTCTAATTATGAGGTGTGAGTCTTATGATGCTGAAAAAATTGCAGAGATTATCAAAAAGGGTATGGAAGAATTAAATGCGATTCCTACAGGAAACATTCTTTTAAAACCCAATGTGGTCATGGCTCACAAGGAGTTTTTTCCCCATGCTTTTACCCGGCCGGAGTTCATTGACGGCGTTATCGCTGCCACTAAAGGAATGGCGAAAGATGTCAAAGAAATCTCAGTGGGTGAGCGATCCGGGATCACCATTCCTACACGTTATAATTTTAAACAGGCCGGCTATCCAAAAGTTATTAAAAAACATGGTGTTAAAACGTACTTTTTCGACGAAGTCAAACATGTCCCCTTTAAACTTAAAAAAGATGTCAATCTTCGTAACAATATGTTTTTCCCTAAACCCATTGTGGACTGTGATTTCCTGATTAACCTGCCAAAATTCAAAGCTCATCCTTGGACTCGTCTCACTTTGAGTTTGAAGAATTTTATCGGGATTCAGGATGACAAACACCGGCTGGTAGATCACAATTCCTTTCTCGAACACAAAATAGCCGATCTGCAGGAGGTCATTCAGCCCAAATTTATTGCAATAGACGGCATCACAGCAGGCCAGAAAATGATGTTGACACCCACCCCGTTTGATATGGGAGCTATTGTGATGGGGACGAATTCGTGTGCGGTGGATACAGTGTGCGCACATATGGTCAATGTTGACCCCAAAGACGTTATTCACCTGAAATTGACATCAGAAAGAGGTTTCGGACCGATGAAACTTGAGGAGATAGACGTTTTGGGAGATTTTCCACTGGAAGAGATGCAGAAAAAAACCGAAAATTTTCAATTTTGCATGGAGCACATCGACAGCTATTTTGAGAAATCTCCTAATTTAAGCTGTACCGTCGGCACCTTCCCTGAAAAGCACTCTCCAGATTATTGCTGGGGAGGATGCCCTGGATCTCTGCAGGAATCGATGCATATTTTCAGGGGCTTTTACCCGGAGATTGAAAAAGAAATGGGTAAAGTCAGGTATGTGGTGGGTAAGGTTGAAGGGCCACTCAACTTGGAGCCAGCTGAAAAAGTAATTTTTGCCGGTGACTGTACCAGTTGGGAAGGAGAAATTGATGGAGAACAGGTAACAATCGAAAGTGCTTACAAAACGACATCTGAAGTGGATGAGAAAAAAGCCAAATCAAACGATCTTCAGAAGAAGATTATTTCAGCAACTGCACACGGATTTTTTAATAGGAAACGATATATCCATCTAAAAGGATGTCCCACTTCAGTGGCTCAACACGTCAACTATATATCGTCCATGGCAAAAATTCCCAACATCAATTTTGACCCAAGATTGATGTTCGGTGTAAACACCGCCTACTATCAAATGCGGTTCAAGCGGTTTTTCAATCATCTGTTTGGTTAATTCTACTGGTTGATTCTTCACTATAAATCATTAGCCCATCACAAGGCGAGTTTGAAAAGAAATATTCATTCAGACTCGTCATTTGATTTACGGAATAGATATCAGGCCCCAAAAAAGGAGGGATGAGATACTGTATCGCCGTCATTTTTAATCAAACCAGAAACTCAAAGATAACTTGCATTAATCAGTTTTTCAATTATCAAAAATTGAACGTTAAAAAAAAATACGATCCTGAATTATGAATTTATCCTAAGCAGGTTTCAAAAACATTTCGGCGATGTTGAGCTATCATCTATTACCTCAGATGATATTCTGGAATTTATGACCAAAATATCTGGGAACACCAAACAGAACACCAAAAGATTAAGATTTACACTCCTGGCAGCATTTTTTAAGAACTCTATTGATCCAAATTTCCAAAATCCATGTGATAACGCGGCACTTCGAAGACTTTTCAGGGCAAAAAAAAATATCCAGTTTAAAATCCTTGAAAAAGATATTGTCGATGAAATCATTTTCAGAACTCAAAATCAAAGAAATCGAATCATGTTGGAACTCATGGCCCGTTGTTGTATGCGGATTGGGGAGGTTCTGAATCTGACACCGATGGATATTGAAGATCGTAAGGTTATTATTCAATCCCCGAAAAGTGGCAGTGCCTCCGAAGCTGTATTCTTGCCTCAAAAGGTAATAGATCGGATGAAAAATTATATTCGGGATAAAAAAAATTAAATCTGAGACCAGAATTTTCCCTATAACCTATGCCGGGGCAAGATTGGTTGTTAAAAAGGCAGGAGATTTAGTGAATATCAAAGTCAGGCCACATGATCTTCGAAGACATGCTGCAACATATGCATCTCGTTCCGGCACACCGCTTGAAATTGTCAGCAAGGTGCTGTTACGCCATTCAAATTTGTCTACTACCCAAAGGTATCTTGGAAAAACAAGTGACTCAGAAGCAATCAGGTGGATTGATCATTTACATGGATAATTCATAAATGCCCGGGTTGGTCCCACTGGATTCAATCCGGTTTATATCAGTTAACAATTGATTTGATATCTTTGAGAATTCAGATCCCTGAATACTTCCAACAGGGATAATTATACTTGAGTGCTCGAAATTAAGGAGAGGTAATGAATCCTTGACTCATTGTTTCTATCGCCTTATAGTGGCATAAAAAAAATGTCGATCACACAAATTGGCTATGTTCATGATTAAAAAGGATATCATCGGAAGATGTTTGGTTTAATAAAAAAAATTATTGGCAGCGGCAATGGAAAAGTGCAGACTACAGACCAAGATATTCTTACCGCCCATTTGGCGTTGACCGTACTGCTGCTTGATGCAGCCTATGCAGATGGTGAGTGCAGTGAAGAAGAAAAAGAGCATCTTGCCACAACACTTGTGACAAACTTTGGGATATCCGGACAAGAAATTGATACCCTGCTCGCTGACAGGGATAAAGAACGCAAAGAGCATGTTGGCCTTTTTCGCTATACTCGCGTTATAAACGAAAATTTTTCCGAAAAGCAAAAGATCGACATAATGGAATCTGCCTGGCGTATCATTTTGCTGGACGATCACCTTGAAGCGCATGAGGACCACTTTGTCCACAAACTTGCAAACCTTCTTAACCTCAGCCATAGCGACTTGATCGACGCCAAACTCCGGGCACGAAAACAGCTCTCATAATTATAACACAAGTAAATCAGGAAACCTTTTCTCTGTCTCAGATTTTCAATATAATGAAATATAGTTTTTGAATCCTTGATAATTTCAGGGACTTAAAACTACGTACAGGGATAATAATACTTGAGAGCAACTAATCAATTTTTCAAGTTGATATATCAGTAATACATAGGGGAATATTTCAAACTAAACTTGTTAGAAAATTATGCTGAACGTTGGAAATCACCGATATTATCCAGGGCTTTTTTTGTTGAGTTTTTATTAATTTCTATCCATCAAGAGCCAGAGGTAGCCCCCTTTTTAACAATCAGGTTAATTTTTGAATATAGGCTTTCGGGGTTTGCCCGGTCCATCGTTTGAAAGCATGGTTAAAGGCACTTTGATCTGAATACCCCAGTATAAATGCTACTTCACAAATTGTAACGTCCTGTTTGGCAAGATTGTCAACGGCCATTTGTTTACGTGTCGTTTCAAGAAGAGTACGATAGTTAGTTTTTTCAACTTTAAGCTTTTCTTGAAGAGCACGTTTGCTTACCGCAAGTCTTTGAGAAATAGAATCAATATCGGGTATATCCCCTTTAAAGATCACATCACTGATCAAACGCAATACCCTGTTCGACCATTCTTTCTCTTTGGGCATGGTATTCACAAGCCGTGTAGCATGTCTTTCAAGAACCTTATATAGTTCCTGATTGGCCAGCTCAATCTTTATGTCTAAATCCTTGGTTTCTATGACCAATTCATTTTTATTCTCTTTAAATATTATGGGTGCGTTGAACACTTGTTGATATTCATTTTTACCATCTGGATCGCTTGGCCCGACGTGTGTAAAGCAAACCTTTACAAGGGTCAATCTTCCCTTGCTGAGAAAGCTTAAAATAGAATAATACGTACACAAAAGCGCTTCTGACAAGTGTGGTTGGGGTTGAAAATCTGGTGAAGCAATTTCCCATGATAAATGAGTAAACTCCCCTGTTATTTGAAACTGAGGCTGGATAATATCTGCAATAATACGATGATATCGAACAAAGACTTGAAGGGCCTTTTCAATGTTATCGCAGTTCAGCATCATAGTAAAAAGGACGCTTCCTCCAGGATAGTGTCTGGCCATCTGACGTCCGAAATTTAATCCTGGATAAGGATCTTTGCTTAAAGAAACGATCTTCAGCCACATTGACTCAAAAGATTTACTTGAAATCCTGGCTTCACTATTTTTTAGGATGGACATATTAAAGCCACAAAATATAGCCACTTTTTTGAAGTCAACGCCTAACCTATTTGCATAGGCGTTTAAAATTTTTACCAATCCGACCGAAACAGTAGAATTTTTCCGATATTTTGCCATCAACTATCTCCAAAAAAACTATTGGATTAAAAATAACCTAAGTTTGCGCAAAAGATCAATTTATTTGTGTGAACGATCAAGACTTCAGTAAAAAAAAATGTGTATCCTATTTGCAAGTTCTGAGGAAGCATTAAATAAAATTTTTATGAGGATGGTCGATTCGTTTATTAAAAACAAAAAAGGAGATGTACAATGAGCTCACAAAGAAAAATACAGATAATGAAAACAATATGCTGGATTGGTGTTGCAGCAGATGCACTTTGGGCAATCGCTTTGGTCTTTCCCAAATTTTATGGCACCCTGACCGGCCAACCTGATCTCCAAGTTGATCTTATCCTGCGATTGGCACTGGGTATTGCAGGAGCACTAATGGCGGGTTGGACCCTGCTTTTGGCTTGGGCAGCGAAAAGTCCTGTTGAGCGTCGAGCAGTGATGGCTTTAACTGCAGTGCCGGTTGTCGCTGGATTGCTTACAGTTACTTTGATTGGAATTATTAATGGGAATAGTTCAACATCATGGATACTTGTTAAGTGTGGTTTTTTATTTATTGCAATGCTTTGGGGATATCATGCAGCCTCAGCGATTGCCAAGGAGGATACATATGAAATCAACAACTAAAATTACAGTTCGAAGTTATCATGTTGACCATTTTGGTCATGTTAACCATGCCCGGTATGTGGAGTTGCTTGAGGAGGCTCGTTGGCGCTACCTTGAAGAAAATCAATTGCTTGAACCTATCCATCAAGTCGGGGCCTTTCATGTTGTCGCAAAGATCACGCTTCAGTATCGACACCCGGCATGTGTAGGAGAAATATTGCGTTTTGAAACGCAGATTGGCAGTCGGTCCACCTATGGCTTTCAAGTGGATCAAAAAGCCTATCTGAAAGATTCTGAAAAATTAGTTGTTAACGCCATGATCTTAAATGTTTTTATTGACCCAGAAGGCCAACCACGGTTGATTGATCAAAATATTTTAGGGATTTGGCCAGATCTTGCCAAAGCTGATAAGATGGAATAAATATAGTTTGATCCCATTGTTGATTGAAGTCATCACGCTTGATATTTCGAAAAATGACATTCCCTTGAGTGTCGCAAACAAAAACTATTTGATCATTTTCTGGATAGTTTTTCTTAATTGTGGAAGATGGTTTTCACAAATATCAAAAATGATTTCATGATCAACTTTTTCATAATGATGAGAAACAATATCACGCAACCTCATGATATTATCCCAATTGATTTCACTATACCCTTTCAAAAATGTACTATTTTTTTTGTCAATTTTTTTTAGCAACTCGCCAACGACCTGTAATCGCATGGCAATTGCATCAAGGACGATTACCCCGCTATCATCCAAAACGAAGTCATCCGGCAGGTTAATATTTGAAAAACGCTTGTTGATCAAATCAAGTGACTCTGAAATCAGTTGCAAATTTTCTACAATAATTTCATCAGGCATAAATAATTTCCTGTTCAATTCGTTCAAAAAATCGACTTTTACTCAGATTGCGCTTCCGGACAATTTCTATTTTTTTTTCAAATTTTTTTTCCATATATATCTGCAAACTCACTATCCAATCAAAGCGAGGCTCTGAAAATTCGACAAGAAAATCAATATCACTATCCAGATTTTGTTGATCTTTGGCGTATGAACCAAACAGACCGATATTAAGAACGCCGAACTTTTCTTTTAAAAAGGCTTTTTCTGCCGTAATTAAACTAATAATTTCATTTTTGGAAAGCGCTTTATCCATTTTTTAATCCAAGTCCCTAAATATTCAAGATATTGGTAGTACTATATTTGATCGTAGTTGGTGTGTCAAATTCCAACGACCTTTTTTTGACCACTCAAGATCGGTGTTTTATCTGGGGAAGTGATTCATTTGGATATGATTTTTTCATATTTTGCTTTTGTCAAAGGGCATTCCAACAGTTGATCAAAGTCTGAAACCGATAAGCCTAACTGTCTAGCCATTGAGGCATATGTCTTTCTCGGAATATTTTTACGACCTTTTGGAACTGTTATTCGTTTTGCTTTTACACCGTTTAGCTTGAACCAGCCGTTAAATTCTTTTCCGCTTTTAAATTCAATGTGAAGTTTCTTTTCCCCTACTTTTTTAACGTCTCTTACATTAAATTGCGCATTTTTCATAATCAGGAGTCAATAATCAATTCTATTAAGAAATTTTTTATACTTAGCCACTCTTCAGTAAAATTGTCATCTTCTATCAGATCAAAATATAGAGATTCAATTTCAAATTTAAGAGCATCTATAGCCTCAATTCTGTCATCACCGCAACCGAATAAAGAAAAGTCAACAGTTCTAGCAATAAACCCTTCGCTATCTTCCTCGATTATCACATCTAAAGGATTTCTCAATCGTTTTGTTTCCAACATATTTAATTTGATTATGATTGCTTCATTTTTTTTAGATTCAGCATAATTTTTTTGTTCGATATAAGTAGCAATATGAGGAATCAACTTTTCCAATTCTATACTTGTTGCTACTCCTTCTTCAGCAATCACTGGAGTTGATGTAGTGTCTGACTCATTATGTTTATATTTCCAGTCAGAAAGAGAAGAGATATCAGTGGCACTATTTGTTGCTGTTCCGGTCATTTCAATCCTTTGAATTTATTTTATTCGTTAATTCTTGGCAGATACGTTTTGCCTCATCCCATTTGTCGAATAAACCAATAACACTATTATGATCATCTTCTTCATTAAGGCTAATATTAAAATTATATGCGAGCTGAAGCATTTCCTTTTTTTTATTCTGCATCACTATGGAAATAGGTTTTGCATCAAGTCTAAATCTTGTCCCTAGGAGATCCTTGCTAAAATACCCACCAAATCGCACATTTTCTTCCTCAAGATCATTAAATAATTTTGATTGTTCATTACAAAATAATGATCGGGTTAATTTATAGATATCTTTATCCGATGGAGTTACATGATATGTAAAATTTAGCCCAGCTGCTGTAAATGGAGTGTGGGGTAAAAGTTTAACAAGCCGACCGATTTTTGATGATAGTAATTCTTTGGTGTTTTTATATTTAGTGTTTATTGAAAATTGCAATCGATCCGGAACAATATGTAATCGAAAGTCATCGGATTGAGCTTCTACAATTACGGGTAAACACGTTGCTCCTTGCAATTCTTTTTCCGTAAAAATTTTATTTTTATATAGCCAAACTGTATTTAATATATTTACGTTGAAGGTGGAGGCAATAATAACTATGTTACAGTCAACAAAGTCTATATCGTGATTCATTTTACAGTTTTTCCCAAGAATATTTTTTTGCTATGGATTATTTAAAAAAATAATAACCATTTTTATTTATAAATCAAATATCATAAAAGATTATATAGAGCAAATTAATAATTATGATGCAAGCCGACTACTCAAGACTACTTGCATTAGTCATAGCTTCCCCAATATTTAACAATTCAAACAGAATCTTTAAAAAACTTAAAAGCCTGTGGCCAGCCAGGAGTTGCCATATTCTGCACCCCCAACCATAAAACACCGGAATACTTTTGATATTCCAGTTAATTTCAATTATTTTTTCAAAACAGGATGGACTACAAATGGATGGAAGGGGTGCAATCATTTAAAGATTACGATGAGACAGGTACGGCATGGATCGGCCCTGTACAATTTTGCAAGTTCATAGTGTTGCTATAACGCATGTAATCTGATAATAACCACTTAAAAAAATAATAAATTTTTAATATTTTCCAGGTTGCCATGGTAAAAAGAAAAAGCAAATCCGAAGTGCTGAAACAAAGAAGCAAAAAAAAGAAAAAAAATATTGTCCTGTCTCTTTTTAAATGGTTTTTTATCCTGTTCATAATTTCAACGCTCCTGGGGTTTGCAGGACTTGCAGGGATTTATTATTACCTGAGCCGGGACCTGCCAAAAATAAATTCAATGAAAGATTACCGCCCTGCCACTGTGACCAGTGTGTTTTCAGATGACGGAAGGAAAATAGGAGAATTTTATGAAGAAAGAAGGATTGTCATCCCTTTATCCCAGATGCCTGAAAACCTTATCAATGCATTTATAGCGGCCGAGGATTCAAGGTTCAGGGAACACCCCGGCATTGATATCCTTTCTATCCTGAGGGCTTCCATAAAAAACCTGAAGGCCGGGACCATCGTCCAGGGGGGCTCAACCATTACACAGCAGGTCACCAAGTCTTTTTTGCTGACACCGGAAAGGACCTATAAAAGAAAGCTTAAAGAAGCTATACTTGCTTACAGGATTGAAAAAAAATTCACAAAAGATGAAATCCTTTTTCTTTACTTGAACCAGATTTATCTTGGTCATGGTGCATATGGTGTGGAAGCGGCATCTGAAAACTATTTCGGCAAGCATGCAAAAGACTTGAACCTGGCTGAATGTTCAATCCTGGCAGGACTTCCCCAGGCACCCAGCAGGTATTCCCCTTTCAAGTTCCCGGACCGTGCAAAGCAGCGCCAGATTTATGTATTAAACCGGATGAAGGAAGATGGCATGATCACGAACCTTGAGGCCACAGAAGCCATTGACCTGAAACTGGATATAAAGCCCAGGAAGAACTGGTTTATTGAAAGAGTGCCCTGTTATACCGAGCATGTCAGACGATATGTTGAAAAACATTACGGCAAGGATGCCTTGTACAAACAGGGGCTCCAAATACATACAGCCGTGAATATTGAACTTCAGAAAATAGCCAGGAATGCTGTGAATAAAGGCCTTATTGAGCTTGACAGGCGAACCGGGTACCGGGGTCCGTTAAAAAATATCTCTGCCCTTCAAATAGAAAACTTCTGCGCTGAAATCTCAAAAAAAATCGGCAATAAACTGCTGGAAAAAGGGCGCACCTACCAGGGCGTTGTATTAAGCATTGATGATGAAAAAGGTGTAACAAATGTCAGGGTAGGCGATTTTCGCGGTATAATCAAGCTTGAAACCATGAAATGGGCAAGAAAACCAGACCCTGGTGTCGCTTATTATGAAACAAAGGTCACAAAGCCTTCCCAGGTTTTTAAACCGGGTGATGTTATCCTTGTCAAAGTGGCAAATGAAATTGTTGAAGACAATGACCTTGAATTTACACTTGACCAGCCCCCTGCAGCCCAATCTGCATTGTTGAGCATTGAAGCGGAAACAGGCCATGTAAAAGCAATGATCGGCGGACGCGATTACAAAAACAGTCAGTTTAACAGGGCCTATCAATCCAGGCGCCAGCCAGGAAGCGCATTCAAGCCCATAATATATGCCGCCGCCCTTGATAAAGGGTATACTGCTGCAAGCGTAATCATAGATTCACCGGTTGTCTACGAAGACACTGAACGTGATTTTATCTGGAAACCCCGTAATTACAAAGAAAAATTTTATGGGCCTACCCTGTTCCGTGAAGCTCTTGTAAAATCAAGGAATATCGTCACCATTAAAATTCTCCAGGATATCGGGATAGACTATGTGATTAATTACGCCCGAAGACTTGGAATTACATCGGATATCAACCAGGATTTGTCCATTGCACTTGGATCAAGCGGACTTTCCCTGCTTGAAATTGTCAATGCCTATTCTGTATTTTCAAACCTGGGTTACCTTATCGAGCCTGTATTTATAACAAAAATTTATGACCGTGACGGAAACCTGCTGGAAACCTCGAAACTTATCAGGAAAAAAGTCATTGATATGAGTACGGCCTATATCATGACCAATATCATGGAAAATGTTGTAAAATCGGGAACAGGCTGGCGGATCAGAGCCCTGAAGCGCCCTGTGGCAGGGAAAACCGGAACTACAAACAACCTGTTTGATGCATGGTTCTTAGGCTATACACCAAGATATACCACAGGTGTCTGGGTAGGACTTGACAAGGAAGCCCCCCTTGGAAAAGGGGAGACAGGCTCAAGGGCCGCAAGCCCCATCTGGCTTGACTTTATGAAAAATGCCCTGAAAGGAAAACCTGCAAGGACATTTAATGTTCCGGAAGGCATTGTGTTTGCCAAAATTGATGCCAAAACAGGACTGCTTCCCATAGAAGAGTCGGAAAAGACAATCTTTGAATGTTTCAAAGAAGGCACCGTACCAACGGAACATACCCAGAAGCCGGGCACTGCGTCTGATTCCGAAGAACTTTTTAAAAAGGGGATTTAATAAGGCCTGGCTATTTTAAAACAGCCTTAAAATACCGGTAAGCATTTTCATAACAGATTTTATCAATTATTCTGGATGAGATGCCGTGGTTTTGCATTTCCCTGACTAAAAAAGGAAGAGACTTCACACCGGATATATTTTGGGGGAGACTTGTAACCCCGTCAAAATCACTTCCTAATCCCAGGCAGTCTTCACCGCCTTTATTCACTATATGTTTCAGGTGTTCAACCAAAAGGGCAAGTGGGGCACCAGAAAAGTTTGACAAAGCTTCATGACTTATTTTACTGGCATCTTGAAAAGTAAGGCTCTTATCCTTAAGACCTTTAAGAATTCTGTCCCGGTTGACTTTTTCACGTTTAAAATATTCAGGACTGATAAACCCGGACCCATATGTCAGGCCAATGATCCCACCTCTTTGTGCAATCATCCGGATCATATCATCGGTCAGGTTCCGGTCATTAGGGCAGACTGCCCTGGCGTTTGAATGGCTTGCCGCAAAAGGGATTTTTGTTATTGACGCAATATCGTAAAACCCTTTGTCAGATGCATGGGACACATCGACAATAACCCCAAGTTCATTACAATACCGGATGAGCTGTTCTCCAAGTTTTGTCAGCCCGCCTTTATTTCCAAACACTGTTCCGCAAAATTCATTATCATCCCAGGCAATGGTTAAAAGCCTTACACCGCGGTTATAAAAATGTTCAAGCATTTCAGGCTTTCCCATTAACGGCACTGCTCCTTCAATTGCTATGATTGCCGCTGTTTTCCCTTTTGTTTCCATGGCAGAGGAAAGCCCCTCCAAAGACCCGGCCCTGACAAACCTGTCTTTATGAGTTTCAGTCAAAGTTTCAATGGCGTCAATATACATGTTGCAGGCATCAAATTCCCTGCCTGGATGAGCAGCCCCCAGTATAAAACAGGCAAAAACCTGGGCCTTGATGTTTGATGAAATGATGCCCGGCAAATTAAGGTGAAGTTCATCAGATGTTGCAAAATCCTGCCTTTCTTCCACAATTTTCTGAATCGTATCACAATGCAGGTCAAAAAATTTCATAGCCATTTCCCTTTAGTTTTCCTGTCCAACTCACATATATCGACCTCATTCAGTGGAATTGTATCATCCCGGCAGATTGAAAATTCAAGTCCTTTATACTTTTGGTTTAATTTTTTTAAATTAATATTTTTATCACCCCTCAGACGTGATTCCGAGTTTGGATGAACGTTTAAGACAATTCCTTCGGATTTCAAAATTCCATGATATTGATCTATTCTGGTGCATACATCATCATATAGGATTTCAGAAAAGACAAGGTGGCCAAAGGCCGGGTGCCAGGGGCCTGCAAGCACCATTGATTTATCTTCCATCATGGGGGAAGCCTGAAGCCCCATGCGGATAACATCAACATCGCCGGCCTTAAAAATCTGATACATGCCTTTGACAAGCCGTATAGTCTCTTCAAGGCCAAGCGGTTTATACTTTTTGGTTTTATACCATTTTTCCATAAGGCTTCCCTTTAACACCATCAAGGGATAAATCCTGGCAAAGTCAGGCCCAAGCTTTGCTATTTTCTTTGTGCTTTCAAATAATGAACTATCATTATCTCCCGGCAGACCTGCCATGACCTGGACTCCGATCTTGAAGGGGTATTTTTTCAAAAGTTGCATGGCATTTATTGCATCCATGGCGGTGTGGCCTCTTTTTGATTTTAAGAGGACCTCATCATTCATTGACTGGACCCCAAGCTCAACAGCAGATATATTATATGGTGCGACAAGATCAAGCGTTTTTTGGCTAATGGTGTCAGGTCTGGTGGAAAAGCGTATGCTGTCAATTTTTCCAGCTTTAATCAAGGGCTGGATAAATTCAAGCAACCTTGTAATGTCTTCTGGCCCCAGGCCCAGGAAATTCCCCCCGAAAAAGGCAAGCACCACCTTTTTCCTTTTACCCTTATACTGATAATACTGAGCTGCAATCTTACGAATATCTTCTTTATCCGGCAGTCTTGATTTCTGGCTGGTAATTATTGATTGATTGCAGAATGCGCATTGATGGGGACACCCTGAATGGGGAATGAATACGGGAATCACAAGTGGTCTTTTTGCATGATCCATGGGAAAGACCCTGTCAGTGTTTCATTTTCTTAAGAATTTTTAAAGCCTTTTTTGCAGAATCCTGCTCTGCTGCTTTTTTATTTTTCCCAAACCCGGTGGATTCGATACCAAAAAGGTTTAAACTGATCTCAAAAGTTTTATCATGATCAGGGCCGCTTTCTTTTTGGACCACATATTGAGGCGTTACAGCACCATGTTCCTGGGCAAATTCCTGTAATGTACTCTTGTAATCTACAGTTTCTTCATTTGAAATAATCCTGTCAAAGCTGTCGCTGAAAAGATCATGGATCAATTCCATGATCTTTTCAAATCCACCATCAAGGTAGGCTGCGGCAATAATTGCCTCAAAAGCATCCGACAATATGGAATTTTTATCAAACCCCCTGGAAAGGGCTTCTCCTTTTCCAAGCCTGATAAACCTGCCAAGGTCTATAAACCTTGCCATTTCAGCCAGGGCGGGTTCACTGACCAGATTGGATCTCAGCTTTGAAAGCTCCCCTTCTTTTTTTAATGGACTTTTTTCCATCAGAAGATGCCCGACACAAAGCCCTAAAACAGCATCCCCTAAAAACTCGAGCCGCTCATTATCAGAAGAGCATGAACCCTGGTTTTCATTTACATAAGACCTGTGGCAGAGCGCATTAACAAGCAGTGACCTGTCTTTAAACACATATCCCATATTATTTTCAAGGATGCTTAAATCCGTATACTTTTCCTTGATCTCAGCTAAACGCCTGTTTAGTGCTTTGAATACAGGATAGCCGATATCAAGGTTATTTCTGCCGGAACCTATATTAACACCTTTATTAAACGCCCCGTGAAAATCAGATCCGCCCGTAACAATCAAATTCTTCTTATCTGCAAGATGCTTATAAAAAGATGTCATTGAAGCATCATGGCCTGTATAATAGACTTCCAGACCCTCCAGGCCATAAGTTTTCAAGGTATCAATAAAAATTTCCAACTGACCGCTTTTATTGAAAGTCAGCAGGCCTGGATGTGCAAGGACAGGAAGTCCGCCTGCTTCAAGAATCGTCTGGATCGCCTTGAGACAGGTGACTTTATATTTACTTACATAAGCTGGTCTGTCTTTGCCAAGATATTTGTCAAACGCTTCCTTAAAGGTTTTAACATATCCTTTTTCCCTCATGAGTTCTGCAATATGGGGGCGGCCTGTCTGTTTTGCACCAAAACGCTTCTCGACCTGCTCGATGCTGATATCGAATCCAAGGGTGTTTAATTTTTCAATAATTTTCGGATTTCTTTGGGTTCTGGCATTTTTTGCATTGTCAAGAATGGCGTTAAGATTTCGATCATAAACGCTGAAACCATAGCCCAAAAGGTGAATACTTCCTGCCTCCATGAATTCTAAAGGAGGTTCACAGCTTATTTCAACTCCGGTTATAAATTCCGGCCAATTTGTATTAGGGTGTCTTAAAACTTCCCTGATACCTTCTATTGTATCATGGTCTGTTATGGAAATGGCCCTGAGCCCTGTTTCCTTTGCCAGGGCCATTATTTCTAAAGGGGAAAATGATCCGTCTGAGGCTGTTGAATGTATATGAAGATCAACCAATGAACTTTCTTGCACCGGCTAAATGCCAAGAGCCTTCTCCATATCCTCTTCACGGGTCTTGCAGTCAATGCACTGGGTTGTGACAGGGCGTGCCATAAGCCGTTTAAGGGATATCTCCTCCTCGCAAACCTCGCATATCCCAAATGTCTTGTTTTCAATACGTGCAAGCGTTTTTTTAATTTTCTTGATCAATTTATGTTCACGGTCCCGGATACGAAGCTCAAAGCTCCTGTCCGATTCATGGGAGGCCCTGTCCGTTGGATCGGCAAAATTCTCTTTTGGCTTGGTCATACCTGTTACAGTACTGTCAGCATGGGAAAGAAGCTCCTGAAGCCTGTCATTTAAAAGATTTTTAAAAAATTCCAAATCTTCTTTTTTCATTGTATTTGCCCTTTATCTTAAATTACAAGAACATCCAAAAAAGATATTATACTAAAATTTAACAAAATGTAAAGAATTAAATAGCAGGCTTAAAGGCATGTCAGCCACTGCTCCGGCTATTTTTCCCCTGGCAGGTCTATATTAAATAACTGGTGGGTGACGTCAAGGTAAAGGGAATCATCCCTGTGGTCACCTGTATTACGCAGAAAAAGGATGGGGTCATGGATGGTCCTGCTTGCAATGGCCCGGGTCATGCGCCGGATTGCTTCAATATCTTCACTTGAAAGGTGTTTTAAATGTGAAATGGTCTTTTCATACTCAATTTCGACTATGGAAGACATTTTCTCGTTCAGGGCCTTAATCGTCGGTACAATGGCAAGGCTGTCCAGCCATTTGCGGAATTTTACCACGGCTTCTTCAATATATCTTTCAGCCTTGACCGTTTCTTTTCCCCGCTGCTCGATATTTGACTCGACAATATTTTTCAAATCATCAATGTCATAAACATAAGCATTGGAAATCGTGTTGATTTCCGGATCAATATCCCTTGGAACGGCGATATCAATAAAAAAAAGTGTGTTATGATGTCTTTTCTTCATGGCCTTCTTGACAATAGCCCGGTCAAGGACATAATCTTTTGCACCGGTTGAACTTATTATAATATCAACATCTTTTAATGCATCTTCCCTTTCTTCAAATTTGACAGCCTGCCCATTGAATTTCCTGGCAAGCTCAATAGCGTTTTTAAAGGTACGATTTGCCACTATAATATGCTCGACTTTGTTGGATATGAGGTGTTCCACGGCAAGTTCCGCCATTTCACCGGCCCCCAGCAGCATAACGCTTTTCCGGGATAAATCGGAAAAAATTTTATTGGCAAGCTCTACGGCTGCATAGCTTATGGAAACCGCATTATCCCCTATTCCGGTCTCTTTTCTGACCTTTTTTGCAATATTGAATGTTTTATGCATCAGCCTGTTCAAAAGCACTCCTGACGAGTTATTTTCCACAGCCACTCTATAGGCCTTTTTGATCTGGCCTAAAATCTGCGGCTCGCCTACCACCATTGAATCCAGGCTTGATGCTACCCTGAACATATGCTGGATCGCCTCATCTTCCCTGTAAATATATAAAGAACTTTTAAACTCGGAAATTTCAATTTTCTTATGGCGTGAAATATATCCAATTATTTTATCAAGCTGTTCACCCATCCCGGGAACATATAAAACTTCTGTCCGGTTGCAGGTGGAAAACACAATACTCTCTTTAATGTCTTTGTCTTTCTTAAAAAAATCAAGGGCCGCCAGGGTCTCTTCACTGGAAAAAGACAATTTTTCCCTTAGTTCCACGGGCGCTGTTTTATGGTTTACACCGATTAATATTATTTTTGACATTGTTTTTTCTTTTATTTTGTAAAGACCTGGTGGTGTCCGCCTATCAGCATATTAACCCCAAGAAATGTAAATATTATGATAAAAAAACCGATAATGGTCATTATGGCTGACTTCCTGCCCTGCCACCCCGAATAAAGGCGAAGATGCAGTAAAGCCGCATAGACCAGCCATGTTCCTACTGAAAATACCTCTTTGGGGTCCCAATCCCAGAATCTTCCCCAGACGGCCTTTGCATAGATAAACCCTGTCACAAGCCCTATAGTCAGCAATGAAAATCCCGTAGTTAAGCAAGTGTATCCGACATTATCAAGAAGATCCAGCGATGGCAGCCGTTTGAAAAAAAAACCCGGACTTTTGCTCTTAATGCCCTTTTCCTGTAACAGGTATAATATGCCTGCTCCGCAAGCAAGGGCCAGGGCAGCCTCCCCTGTAAACACCAGGATAATATGGGAATATAACCAGAACCCCTTTAACACCGCATTTTTCTCAACTGCTGTATCCGGGATTATCAACACCGCAAACATAATGACAAATAACAATGCCGAAGCAAATACTCCAAGAATTTTAAGGTCAAACTTATACTGGAAGAATAAAAACATGCAGCCAAGGGCAAAGGCCGCCAGCGACAAGCTCTGGGATAAATTCTGTATGGGCACAAGCTTTGTTGCCATTGTGTAAATCAATATATAGATAAAATGGGATACAACAGCCGTTGTAACAAGGTAAAGCGCTGTTTTCTGGTACAAAGGTTTTTGATTGAACAAAAAAAACACATACCCTGCCATGCTCATGAAATAAAGCAGGGTCGTTATCTTTAACACCATATCCGCAGTTTGAAGACTCATTTATCACTCCTTGGAGGAAACAAGATCCTGATAGTCATATCCCTTTCCAAGAACATCACGTAAAACCCTGTTTATTTTTATTTCATCATTTGCTTCTATCAGTTCAAGGGTCCCTTTTTCAATCAAGGCATTAAATATAAGCTTATGTTCAAAAGGTGCATGTCCTGATGATAATAACTTTTCCCTGATATTCCCCATTAACTGCAAAAATCCGGCATATTCCGGTCCGAACCTGCGATCAAGTTCCTGCCTGATTTTTTTTGCCATTGCAGGGCTTGATCCCGAGGTTGAAACAGCCAGGACAAGATCCCCTCTTTCCACAATGGAAGGAAGGATAAAGTCGCTTATACCAGGTGCATCAGCTATGTTACAAAGGACATTAAATTCTAAAGCATCTTTTTTGATCTGTTGGTTCAAGTCATGATTATTGGTGGCTGCAAAGACAAGAAACATCCCTTTAATATCTTTTTTTTCATATTTTTTTTTCTCAAGACAGATACTTGTTTTTAAACCGTCAAACCCTGCTGAAAAACGGCCGCTGACCGCTTTTACTTTTGCACCGCATTTTTCAAGGGTTGCAGCCTTTCTTGCTCCAACCGCACCGCCCCCGACAACAAGGCAACTCTTTTGCCTGACATCAAGAAATATGGGGTAATATTTCATTGCCTTCCTTTTTATCAACCCTTGTTTGCATAAAAAAACTAATATATATTGCCCTATGATATTTTTCAATATCTAACCATAGTTATTTAAGGACAATTGACATGATTATTGACTCACATACGCATATTTTCCCGGAACAGGTCAAACAGGACCGGTCCCGGTACTTTGATAACGAACCGGAATTCAAGCTGCTTTATAATTCACGAAAAGCCAGGATCAGCAACATTGACGACTTAATAAAATCAATGGACAAGTATAAGGTTGATATCTCGGTTATCTGCGGTTTTCCCTGGCGCAGCCCTGAGTTTACAAAACAGAACAATGACATCATCATCGAATCTGTTAAAAAATACCCCGGAAGGATCAAAGGCCTTGCCTGTTTCGATGCTGCCCGGGAAGGTGCCGCAGATGAGGCAGGAAGATGTATTGATGCGGGGCTCTGCGGTGCAGGGGAACTTGCCTTTTACCTTTCCGGGATTGATAAGGAATCCCTGTCATTCCTTGACCCTGTCATGGCAGTTCTAAGGGAAAAAGGCAACCTGCCATTAATGATCCATACAAATGAACCTGTCGGCCACAAATATCCCGGCAAAACACCTGTTACCATAGAACAGATCTATACGCTCGCCAAAACCTTTCCTGACAACAAAATTATCCTGGCCCACTGGGGCGGGGGGATTCTTTTTTATAATATCATGAAAAAAGAGACAAAAGCTGTTTTAAAAAATATCTGGTATGACACGGCTGCTTCTCCCTTTTTATATGATTCACAAATTTATGATATTGCAGTTAATGCAGGAGTGGCAGACAAGGTTCTTTTTGGAACAGACTTTCCATTATTGTCCCCCGGCAGGTATTACAGGGATATTGACAATTCAGGGATAACCCCCGCTCAAAAGGAGCAGGTACTGGGCCAGAACGCAGCCCTGCTTTACGGGTAACCGATAAGTCAGGCAGGAATACTGATTTTAAAGGAACTTCCTTTATCTTTTGTGCTCATGACATCGACTTTCCCATTGTGATAGTGGACAATGTGCTTGACAATGGCAAGGCCAAGGCCCGTGCCGCCTTCATGCCGGCTTCTTGCCTTGTCCACCCTGTAAAACCGGTTAAAAATCTTTGGCAGATGCTCCTTATCAATCCCGCAGCCTTTATCCTTCACTATAATATCTATGAAATTATCATTGCGTGATGCTGTTATGGCCACAGGGCTGTCTTTACTGCTGTATTTTATTGCATTGTCCACAAGGTTTATTATGGCCTGTTCCATCAGGACAGGGTCAACCCTGGCCATAAGATCCCCGGGGCAGTCAATACTGACAATAATGTTTTTTGCCTTAATGCCGACGTGACAGGTATTTGCAGCAGCCTTGATCAATGGTGCCATATGCTGGTTTTCAAGCCTTATATCAGTTCCCTGCATCCGTTCAAGCCTTGATAAGGATAAAAGATCATTAATCAGCTCGATCATCCGGTTTACATTTTTCTCAATTATCTTTAAAAAATTTTGAGTATCTTTTGGGTCACCTGTTGTCATGATTTCCTGGAGGGTTTCAATAAATCCTTTAATGGTCGTAAGCGGGGTTTTTAACTCATGGGATACATTGGCTGCAAAATCTTTGTGCATTCTTTCAAGCCTTTTCATCCTTGTGGTGTCATGGAAAATGATCAGGGTTCCCATGCGCCTTTCGCCTGTATCATAAAGCGCGGTTGAATGAATATGCAGCATCAGATCATCATCTTTTGCGATCACGATATCGTCCGCAACCGGTTCGTGTGTTGCCAAAGCCTTTTGGATAAATTTTTGAAACTCAATATTTCTTGCAACTTCCAAAATATATCTGGCTTTAAGTTCAGATATGGAAAAATCAAATATTTTTGCGGCTGCATCATTAACCGTTATGATTCTTTCATCCTTATCAATGGCGATAACACCTTCCTGCATGCTGGCATGGACGGCTTCCAGCTCCATGCTCCGGTTTCTAAACTCCCTGACTTTATTATCCAGGTTTTCAGCCATCCGGTTCATGGTAACAGCAAGCTGGGATAATTCCTCTGAAGCCGGAACAGCAAGCCTTTCCTTTAAGTTCCCTTTTGCAAATTCGGCAGCCCCTTTTTTCATCTGCTCAATCGGGCGGGTAATTCTCCTTGCCACATAAAGGCTTGCAAAGGCCGCAGCCAGGATGGCAAGTGCCATGGCGATAAAAATATTATTCCGGACTGATTTGATTTTGCTGTCAATTGTGGATATGGACACCGAGGTTCTTATAACCGCTGTCATTGAGCCGTCAAATACCACGGGAAGAGCGATATACATCATATTTTTATCAAGGGTTGAACTGTATCTTATGGAAACTCCTTTTTTCCTTTTCATGGCTTCCATTATTTCAGGCCGTTTCATGTGGTTTTCCATTATTTTTATATCCCCGAAAGAATCGCCCACAACAACGCCGGAAGGAAGAACAATGGTGACCCTTGTTCCGGTGTTTTTTCCAACATCTTTGCATAATTTATCAATATCACGGATTTTATCCTGGCCGCTTTTAAGGATATCAGCAAATTTCTTTTGCAGAAGTTTTGCCCTTATCGTTAATTCTTTTTCTGAATTTTTAAGAAAAAAATTCTTAAAATAACTGGTTGAATAAGATGTCACAGCAGAAAGGGAGAGAACAGTAATCACCAGAAATGACGGAAAAATCTGCCATATGAGTTTTGTTTTCCTGTTTTTATTCATTATTCCTTAAACCTGTAGCCAACGCCCCTGACAGTTTCAATGGCAAAAGCATAATTTTTCATTTTTTTTCTTAATCCGACAATAATAACATCAATGCTTCTTTCCGTAACAGCATAATTTTCCCCCCGGATAGCATCAACAATCTGTCCCCTTGTAAACACCCAGCCTTTTTTATCTGCAAGAAAAGAAAGCAACTCAAACTCCGAAAGAGTCAGGTCCAGGGTTTTGCCCTTGATGGTCACCACGTGTTTTGCATGGTCAATGATCAAATCACCTTCCTGCCTGATACGGTCCACACTGTTAGTTGAATCTTTTCTTCGCCGCCTTAAAATCGCCCGGACTCTTGCAATAAGGACTTTTGGGCTGAAGGGTTTTGATATATAATCATTGGCCCCCAGTTCAAGCCCGGTGACAATATCGGATTCCTCTCCTTTTGCCGTCAGCATGACAATAGGCAGATGCCTTGTTCTATTATTATTTCTCAGGTTTTTTGTAACTTCAAGTCCGTCAATACCCGGAAGCATAAGATCAAGTACCATAAGATCGGGATGAAACTCTTTTGCCATTTTAATGGCCTTTTCACCTGTCTGGGCCGTCAATATTGAATATCCCTCATTTTTCAGATTGTATTTTATAAGCTCGATGATATCTTCTTCATCATCCACAATCAGGATGGTCTCTTTTGCCATTTTTTATTCCTGTTTTTTAAAAATTATTCAAACCCTTATCTGAATCTTATAAACTGGCATTCATTTGTCAAATATTATTCGCTAATCAGCTATGCCTTATAATTTCACCTTCTATAAGATAAATCACTTCTTCTGAAATATTGGTGGTATGATCCCCGATTCTTTCCAGGTGCCTTGAAATAAGATACATATTAATGATATCACCCACCATTTCAGGCTGGTTCCTTATATCTCTTTTCATTGAATCATAAGCCTCGTTTCTCATCAGGTTCACATCCTTATCCATATCCCTGACTTCGTACGCCATATCAACATTCAGATGCACCAGGGCATCCAGACTCATCCTCAGCATCTTTGCCGCCTGGTCTGCCATGGCAGTATAATCATATTTAAACTTGGCCTTGTTCTGTGAAGAGGTTTTAAACCGCTGTGCAATATTTGCGGCATAGTCTGCAATTCTTTCAAGATCATTGTTTATTTTTACCACGGCCACAAGAAAACGTAAATCCATGGCAACCGGCTGGTAAAGAGCCAGTATTTTCAGACACTCTTCTTCCACTTCAATTTCGCGCTCATCAATTTGAAAGTCAGTATCAATAATTTTTTGGGCAAGCTCCAGATCCTCAACTTTTATGGCGTAAATCGCCTTTTGAAACCGGTCTTCCACCATTGCCCCAAGAGACAGGATTTCTTTTTTAATTTTTTCTATTTGTTTTTGCAAATGGGTTGCCATCATGTTCTCCTTAACCGAATCTTCCGGTTATATAATCTTCTGTCTGCTTTAATTCAGGTTTTGTAAACAAGGTATCTGTATCATTAAGTTCAATTAATTTTCCCAGATAAAAGAATGCGGTCCTGTCTGAAACCCTTGCTGCCTGCTGCATATTATGGGTAACAATAATAATGGTAAGCCGGGATGAAAGTTCGGCAATCAATTCTTCGATCTTTTGCGTTGCAATGGGATCAAGGGCCGAGGCAGGCTCATCCATTAACAATACCTCCGGGGCGACAGCAAGGGCACGGGCAATGCAAAGGCGCTGCTGCTGCCCCCCGGAAAGGCCGAGAGCCGATTCATTGAGCCTGTCCTTTACTTCATCCCATATGGCTGCCTGTTTCAGACTTTTTTCAACAATCCGGGTGATTTCTGCCTTGTCTTTAACCCCGTTTACCTTTAACCCGTATGCGATATTCTCAAATATGGATTTGGGAAACGGGTTGGGCTTTTGAAATACCATGCCAACCCGCCTTCTTAATGTGACAACATCCAGGGAAGGGTCGTAAATATCTTTTTTATCCAGCATGGCCCTGCCTTTTACCTTAATATTCGGAATTAAATCATTCATCCTGTTCAAACACCTTAAATAGGTGCTTTTACCGCAGCCGGACGGCCCGATCAACGCTGTCACCCGGTTCTCGTCAAAATCAATTGAAATATCATGAAGTGCCTGGGAATTCCCATAAAAGAAATCCAGGTTTTCAGTATACATTTTAATATGCCTTTCCATGCAGCTAAATCCTTAATTTTTTTCTCATTTTTGCCCGCAGAATAATGGCAGTCAGGTTCATTCCAAACACAAGGCCGATAAGGACCAGGGCAGTTCCGTATTGAAGGGGCCGGGTGATTTCAATCTGTGTTCCGGCCGTGGCCAGCACATAAATATGATAGGGAAGTGCCATGACCTCATCAAAGAGTGAGCTTGGAAGATTGGGGGTAAAGAAAACAGCCCCCGTGTACATGATCGGGGCTGTCTCACCTGCTGCACGGCTTATCCCCAGTATAGAACCTGTAAGGATTCCCGGGAATGCCGCCGGCAGGACAACCTTCCTTATGGTCTGCCATTTTGTTGCCCCCATGGCAAGGGAAGCTTCCCTGAATGTATCAGGGACCGCTTTTAAAGCTTCTTCTGTTGCCCCGATAATAACAGGCAGGGTCATGATTCCCAATGTTAATCCGCCGGAAGCAACCGATACTCCCATTTTTAAAACAATGCAGAAAAAGGCAAGTCCGAAGAGTCCGAATACAATGGACGGAACACCTGCAAGATTATTGATGCCAAGCCGGATCAGCCGGACAAGCTTTCCCCTTGTTGCATACTCGTTAAGATATATGGCAGATGCGACCCCGACGGGCAATGCCACAAACAGGGTCACGGAACATAAGGCAAGGGTTCCCACAATACAGGGGAAAATGCCGCCGGCAGTCATGGAGTCCCTTGGCACCTGAGTTAAAAATTCCCATGAAATCGCCCGCCAGCCCCGGGATACGATATAGTAGACCATAATAGCCAGGGCCGCTCCATTAATCCAGGCAGCTGCTTTGATCATTGAAAAGCTCAATTTCTGGAACATCAATCGTTTTTTTATCATTACAAGGATGCCTCTCCTGTCTGCCTGAATTTGTAGGAAATATAATCCGCAACCAGGTTGAAAATAAATGTAAACCCAAAAAGAACAAGCCCGATGGCAAACAATGCATGATAGTGCTCACTGCCAAAGGCGGCTTCTGCCATTTCTGCCGCAATGGTCGCCGGTAACGGGCGCACAGGGTCAAAGATCGATCCCGGGATCATGGCGGCTCCTCCTGCTGCCATCAATACCACCATGGTTTCCCCGATGGCCCTTGACAGTCCAAGTATGACCGCAGTGCAGATCCCTGAAAGAGCTGCCGGGATAATGACCTTTATAATGGTTTCAAAATGCGTTGCGCCAAGGGCAAAAGAAGCTTCTTTCAAGGCAGATGGGACACAGAAAACAGCATCCTCGGAGATACTGCAAATGGTGGGGATCGCCATAAAGGCAAGCATCAGGGAGGCATTAAACATATTCAGGCCCACCGGGATATTAAAAACTTTCTGGATAAAAGGAGCTACCACCACAATTGCAAAAAACCCGATCACAACCGACGGCATGGAAGCCATGAGCTCGACAACAGGTTTTACAATTTGTGCAACTTTTGGCGGAGCGATCTCCGCCAGGTACACTGCAGTCATAATCCCCAATGGGATTGCTATCATACCGGACAAAAGAGTTACACAGACTGATCCTGTAATAAGTGCGAGAATACCGAAATCAGCCGGGTCATCAGTGGGATACCAGTATTTGCCGAAAATAAATTCTTTGATGGTTATATGGTCAAAAACAGGTATGCTTTCAATAAAAAGAAAAACCATAATCAAAAACAGGGCAGTTATGGAAAAGAGTGCAATAAGGAAAAACCCTGAATGCACTCCTTTATCAATGTGTTGACGTTTCAATCAAGTACTCCTTGAAAAGTTAGAAAAGGGGAATGGAGCCGGCCTGTTCAACAAGTTTCTGGCCTTTTTTTGAAAGGATAAAAGAGATATATCCCATGGTATCCCCGGCAGGCCAGCCGTTTGTAAACATGAAAAGTCCCCTGGAAATCGGGTAGGACCCGTTTAAGGTGTTCTCCCGGCTTCCATAAACGCCTTCCACTTTTACAGCCTTAAGCTCTTTTGTAAGGTATCCCAGACCGACATATCCGATTGCCCCCGGGGTTTTTTCAACAACCTGGACAACCCCGCCGTTGGAAGGGACCGTAAGGGCTCCCGGTATCACACGTTCCTTGTTCATGACAAGATGCTTCCACACCCCGAATGTCCCGGAAGAACTGTCCCTTGAAATCACAACAATTTTACCCGGGGTTCCGCCAAGTTCTTTCCAGTCCTTGATTTTCCCAAGATAGATGTCTTTTAACTGAGCCATGGATAGATTGGACACCTTGTTTTTAACATTAACCACAGGGACTATGGCGTCCAGGGCAATCCTGAAGGGCACAGGGTAAACACCTTTTGCATTGGCAGCATTCACTTCTTTTGTCTTGATGAACCTTGAAGCATTACCGATATTTGTCGTACCGTCAATAATGGCCTTGATCCCGTTTCCGGAACCACCGCCGGAAAGAGAAATCTTTACATCAGGATTCTGTGCCATATAAGCCTCGGCTGTCTTCTGGGCAATGGGAAGCACTGTTGTAGATCCCTTTATCACAAGTTTTCCTGCAAATACTTCAGGTGATGCAATCAGCAAAGAAATGATTAATACAAATATTAATTTAGCAAACCTGTTCATGTTTTCTCCTCAAAAAATTAAAATTAAATAAATTGCTTTTTTTAAAAGCATGATCCTCTTTTTGAGAAGAAGTTTTACATTGGTTTTGTTAGGCTTGTATTAGGGTTTAATTAACAAAGGATTAAACATGGAAACCTAAGATGATTTTCCCTGATTTTTAAAAAAAATATTTTTTTCAAGGTATAGAATATTACCTTTGTCATTATAGGAATAATGGGTGAAATAAGTATCCATGATGATTATGCCGCGGCCATGGTCCATATCTTCAGGGAGTTCCCCGGATTTTTGTTTTCTCCAGTCAAAGCCTTCTCCCTCATCTTCAATCATAAGCTTTATGGATTCATGGTTGACAATGGTCAATAAAAATCGAACCTTTTTTTCAGGGTCATTTGCATTCCCATGCCGGACAGCATTGGTAAGGCCCTCTCGAATAACAAGATTAATGGGGAATAACAGTTTTTCAATGCCCTTTACTTCTGACTTGAGATAAGTTGTTGACCGCTTACAGACATCATCAATATTCCCCATGGTGGAAGAAAAAAGAAAACTCAATGAATTTTGCGTCTCCTTAACCTTAAAAATATCTTTTTCAAAAGGCATAAGCTCAGACCTTTACGCATAAAACAACAATATCATCCTCGGGAAAGGAATCATCGCCGAAAAGATTATTCACTAATTGTGCAGGCGCCTTGTCATACGGCACCTCTGCAATTTTTTTATATACGGGAAGAAGGCTGTCTGCCCCGCTTACCCATGTGATTTTATTTTGTGCTGATTCAACAAGCCCGTCAGAATAAACAAAAAATTTATCGCCCATAGACACATTAATACTTTGTGTTCCAAAATGAGCATCCTTAAACATGCCAAGGACATCGCCCTGGGTTTTAATCAGGTATGGCTCCCCATCCTGTGGCTGACAAACCACTGGCGGGTGGCCCGCATTGATAATGGTCATTTTTTTTGTGATTCGATTTATATGCATATAGCATGCTGTAAGATATTTTCCATCCGGCAGTATTTCCACCAGAACATCATTAATCATTTTCATACTTTCGGCAGGGGAATAAACAGGAGTGCAGTTCTGGGCCAGCAGGGCCTTTACAGAAGAAGTCATATAACTTATTTTAATATCATGCCCTGAAAAATCAGCCACAAAATAACCGGTTATTTTTTCAGAAATATTTAAAATATCGTAAAAATCACCCCCTGCCTCTTCAAGGGCCTTATAGTAGACACCAAATAATGCCCCCGGGTTATCCCCAGGAGACGGCAGCATGGAAACCTGCGCTTCCGTTACCTGTCTCAGCTTGCTTGCCTGGTCCTGGATCAATGAATTAGTGGCAATGGACAGCTTTAAATGAATCCTCACCCTTGCCAGAACCTCAAGGGGGTGAAATGGCTTTGTAATGTAATCCACAGCCCCCAGCTCAAATCCTTTTAATTTTGAATCCACTTCACTGACGCCGGTAAGAAATATCACCGGAATTGCATTTGTCTGTGAGTTGTCCTTAAGTTTTTTTATAACATCAAACCCGTTTTCCCCCGGCATTTCAATATCCAGGAGAATAAGATCAGGATTTTCTTTTGCGGCGATTGCCCTGGCATCAGGACCGTTATCTGCTGAAAATATTTGATACCCTTCTTTGGAAAGGGATTTTTCTATCAGCCTTAAATTCAAAAGATTATCATCCACAACAAGAACTGTATAGGGTTGTTTATTTCCCATGACAAAAAGACCTTTTCCCAATCAGGGATTAGAGGTTGTTAATAGCATCTAACTGTTTTTCAAGGTCGCTGATAAAATTTTCAAAATTATCAAGGCTTCCTTTTCTGGCCTGCATTTCCATATCTTTTGCAAGATTAAATATATCATCAAACCCAAGATTCCCTGCCGCGCCTTTTATGGAATGGGATGCGGCGGCGGCATCTGCCGGATTGTTATTGGCCACACCCTTTTTTATTTTATCAATGTCAGATAAGGTTGTGGTTACAAAAAGTTCGATAAGCTCTGTAAAATCTTCTTCATCGATCCCAAGCCTTGACGCAAGATCTCTAAAATCCATAAGAACTCCTTGTTGGTTTCGTAAATAAAATTTAAGAATTTAAGAAATAGTTATATTTTAAAATTATAGATAAATTTTAGCTTGTTGTAAACCTTCAAATTAAAAATAAAATTATTGCATTTTTAAAAAATACCTATTAGAAATATTTCTACTGATTCTTATGATGGGGTTCTTTATGAAAGAAAAAAAAATTTTAATTGTTGACGACGAAGAAGCGATACGGCAACTATTTAAGACCGCTTTATCACACAAGGGTTACACCGTGTTCAGCGCAGGTTCAGGTGAAAAAGCGCTTGCAATTCTTGAAAAAGAAACCATTCCAGTCATGTTTTTAGATCTTAATCTTCCGGGCATGAGTGGAATTGAACTTTGTAAAAAAATTTTAAAAAAAGCGCCTGGAACCCTTACCTATGCCATCACCGGCTATAATTCAAACTATAAGTCTTTAGAATGCAGGAAAGCAGGATTTGAAGGCTATTTTTCAAAACCGGTTCCTTTGCAGACTCTCTTTGAAACTGCACTGAATGCCTTTAAAAAATTCTAAACCATTCTTTTCCTCATTTTTAAAAAAATAATTTAACAAGGAGACTCAATTAATATGAAAAAAGACACCCACAATTTTATCCAGGGTTATAAAGGCCTGGGGGCTTTTGGCCTTGACAGGGAAACAAATGAAGAAACAATTATGTTTTATCTCCAGAAATTTTCCGAGGACTCTTTTTTAAAAGTATTTCTACCAAGGCTGTCCGACCTGGAGCTTGAAGAAATTTACTTATTTATTAACGACAAACTAAAACAGCATATTTTAGAAGATGAATACCATAGCCTTTTTCTAAAAGATCAATAATAATTTGTAATTATTGGTTTGTATCGGTAATTCTTTATCTATTTTTATAAATTTTTAAAATTTATTGTTGACAGTCTTCCAATATTAACATATTCGAACCTCATTTTGATAGACACATTTTAAATACTTGATTGGAGGCTTGAAAATGAACCATAAAAAAATTTTTACCGGTATTTTAACCTTTATTTTTACAATATTCCTGGCCACCAGCGTACAGGCAGGGAATAAAAGCCTGATGATGGCAACCACCACCAGCACGGATAACACAGGACTTCTTGATTATCTTATCCCGCACTTTGAAAAAGAAACCGGCATCAGTCTTAAATGGACTGCCACAGGAACCGGCAAAGCATTAAAGCTTGGCCAGAATTGCGACGTTGATGTCCTTCTGGTTCATGCCCCTCCTGCAGAAAAAAAATTTATTGCAAAAGGGTATGGAAAAGACAGAAGGCAAGTCATGTATAATGATTTTGTAATCATAGGCCCTGGAAATGACCCGGCTGGCATTAAAGGCAAAAGCATATCAGATGCATTAAGTGCAATTAAAAACAAGCAGGCCATATTCATGAGCCGGGGCGATGATTCCGGAACCAATAAAAAAGAA
The DNA here is from genome assembly GCA_013151635.1 of Deltaproteobacteria bacterium. Lineage (GTDB taxonomy): Bacteria > Desulfobacterota > Desulfobacteria > Desulfobacterales > Desulfobacteraceae > Desulfobacula. The sequence goes on from JAADHV010000097.1 coordinate 61,045, forward strand.
AAGATATTATGGAAAAACGCCGGCATCCAGCAGCCTGACAAAGAAAAATGGTATGTCCAGACAGGACAGGGGATGCTTGCAACCATCAATATTGCCCAGGAAAGAAACGGGTATACCATGACAGACAGGGGCACATATATTAAATACCAGTCCCAGAAAGGCGGCATTGCCCCGTTAAAAATCCTGGTTGAGGGAGACAAAATTCTTTTAAATCAATACAGCGTATTAACACTTGATCCCAAAAACTGCCCCAATGCCAAGTATGACCTGGCACTCAAATTCTCGAACTGGATGGCTTCACAAAGCACCCAGAATCTGATAAGAGATTTCAGGCTTCTTGGGAAAAAGTTGTTTACACCAAACGCAAAATAGCAAAAGGATCGTATGGATTTTATTGTTGCAGGCTTTATCAAAGCCATTGAGCTTCTGGTAAGCGGCGACAGTTCGACCTGGACAGCAGTCCTTGCAACCCTGCAAGTATCCACCTGCTCCATGCTTTTAAGCATCGGGGCAGGTCTGCCTTGCGGCTTTGTTATTGGATATTTTGACTTCAAATATAAAAAACATGTAAGAACCCTTTTAGATACCCTTCTTGCCCTCCCGACAGTTTTCATCGGTCTTGCTGTTTATGCCTTTATTTCCCACCAGGGACCTTTGGGGGAGATGGGACTTCTTTTCACCCTGACAGGGATTGCAATAGGCCAGACCATCCTTGCTTTTCCCATTGTAACCGCAATTACCGCCTCCACCATTGAAAACATTGACCAGGACCTTAAACTTACCCTTGTCACCCTTGGTGCCGGCAAGCGTCATATTATTGCCACCTGTCTCTGGGAAGTCCGGTACGGCATCCTGGCAGCAGCGGTTACAGCCTATGGCAGGGTCTTAACAGAAGTCGGGATATCAATGATGGTTGGCGGCAATATCAAGTACCAAACAAGAACAGTCACAACAGCCATTGCCCTTGAAACAAGCAAGGGACTTTTTGCAGATGGTATTGCGCTGGGGATTGTTTTGATCATGATTGCTTTTATTGTAAATCTTTCCCTGTCATTTTTAAGGAGACAATGACGAAAATAAATTTAACATATCACTTAAAAAATATCCGCCACTATTATGGAAACACAAAAGTGCTTGACATTGAAGACCTTAAAATTGAGAAAGGATCAATTACAGGCCTTATCGGTCCGAACGGCAGCGGCAAAACCACGCTTTTAAAGCTCCTTGCTTTTGCAGGCAGACCCACAGCAGGAAACATCCTTTACAATGGAAGACAAGAATTTCCTTTTTCACCTACCATCCGGTCAAAGGTCACACTCTTGACCCAGAAGCCCTATCTCTTAAAACGGACTGTTTTTGAGAATATTGTCTATGGCCTGAAAATAAGAAAAGATAAAGAATATCTTGAAACCAGGGTAAAAAAAGCCCTTTCAACCGTAGGGCTTGATTACCAGGATTTTGCTCCAAGAAAATGGCACGAGCTTTCCGGGGGAGAAGCCCAGAGGGTTGCAATGGCGGCAAGGCTTATCTTGAAACCTGAAGTTTTGCTTCTGGACGAACCCATAGCAAGTGTTGACGCAAAAAGTGCCAAACTTATCAGGGAGGCTTCTTTAAAAGCAAGGGACACCTGGGGAACCACCCTTGTAATTGCAAGTCATGACCTGCAATGGCTTTACTCCATAAGCGACAGGCAGCTTTCCTTATTCAAGGGAAATATTTTCTCCACAGGTATTGAAAATATTATCACCGGACCTTTTGAAAAAATCAATGGAGAAAGCCTTGTAAAAACCCTTGGTGACGGCCAGGCCATAACCTTGAAAGGCCCTGCGCCAAAGGTATGCACAGCCGTTATTAAAAAAGACAGCATTTCAATTGATCTAAAAAAGCAGGCCGGCGATAGTGGTTTAAATCAATTATCAGGCCTTCTCGCCTCCATGCTTTTGGAAAAAAAAAGCGGGCATATCATGGCAACCGTCTCCATCCACGATCTTTCCTTTGTTCTAAGACTCACCCCGGATAAAATCAGCCGCCTTAATCTTTACCCCGGCAAAAAAGTAATCCTGAGATTCCATTCAAACGAAGTTGAATGGATTTAGAATCTATTTTCCGCCCTGCTTCAGGACAAGGAAAAATAATCTTCCGAATTTATTCATATGGCCTGCGGTAAACCTGGCATAGCTGCCATTTCCACAGAAAAGGTCTGCTCTTGCAGGGCCTTTAATGGCGCCGCCGGTATCCTGGTTTAAAACAAAAAAGGAGGCTTTTTCCCATTCCTTTAACGGGTCAATATTAATTTTATCCGGTAATTCTGCCTGCATAAAGCAAAGGGCCCCTTTGGGGAATATTTTTTTGTCAGTGGCTATGGAACGAAAACCTGTAACTTCAACACCAAGGCTGCCATAAGGCCCGCCTTCTTCTTGTCTGAAAAAGACAAAGCTTTTATTTTGGAGAAGCACTTCATCCATTCTTTTGGGATGGAATTCAAGCCAGGTTCTTATCGCCTGCATGGACATGTTTTCTTTTAAAATTTCATTTTTCTCTATTAGATAGCGTCCGATGGACCGGTATTTATTTCCATTGGTTCCTGCATAATGGACCCTTAGTGTTTTCCCTTGCCCCAGATCAATTCTCCCTGAGCCCTGGATTTCCAGAAAAAACCTGTCCACCCGGTTTTTAAGCCACACAAGAGGCTCTGATCTTAAAGCAAAATTTTCTATGGAATTTATCTGCTCCCTTGAATAGTACGGCACAACTTTTTTTGTTGAATCATTGACCCGTGCAATAAGATTTTTATTACCTTTATACTTATCTGAAAACTTAGATAAATCAATTTCCAGCAAATCATCGGGTTTGGAATAAAGCGGGTAGAGGTATTTTGCGCTTTTTATTATTTTCCCCTCGTAGGTGGGTTCGAAATAGCCTGTGAAAAGAACGTTTCCATCCTCATTCCCTGCGACTTTATAAACAATAAAATCAGATGCAATAAATTTATTCAAAGCCATGGTGGAAGGATTCTTTTCCAGATATGCCTTAAAAGTCCCCAGAGAATCAATCATATGGGCTGCAGTATAGATATCTTTTCCATACTGGTATTGTCTTTCCAGAGGAACTTTTTTAAAATATTCAAGACTTTGATCTATGGAAGCTGACAAGCTTTCAAAATCCATGGTGTCAATAAATAAAGGGTACTCCCCCGGTTTTAATTTTATTAAGGGACTAAATTTCATAACTTCTTTTCTGGGTCCCGGATGGCACCCGGTGAAAAAAACGGCCAGGGCTGCAAATAAAAAAAGCCAAAGATATTTTAAATATATTTTATTTACCATCCCGGTATTGCCTGTTAAATTCTCTGGTCAATGTTTTTGAATAATCTATCTTATGCAGATCTTCCATTGTCCGGGAAGACACATCCAGGCTGTCCAGTTTTTTAGCCGTGGACATGACTCTTGTCTCCATTGCACCCACTGTCCTGTTATAGGTTGCAACACAGTTTTCAATATCTTTTCCAAGACGGTTGATATTGGAGGTCATACTGCAAAGCCTGGAAAAAAGCTCCATCCCTAAATTCCTGATTTCTTCAGCGTTTTCATAGCTTCTTTTTTGTTTCCAGGAATAGGAAACAGCTTTTAAAAGAGCGATAAGAGTGGTTGGTGTTGCAAGAATCACCCCTTTTTCTATCCCTTTTTCAATAAGATCCGGATAAACAGTCAAAGCCGCGCTGAAAAAATTTTCTCCGGGAATGAACAGTACAACAAATTCAGGCGTAGGGCCAAGTTCTTTAAAATAAGTTTTTGACGACAAGTTTGAGATATGCTTCATTACCTGGCGCCCATGGTCTTTCATACGCTCTTGCCTTTCTTTTTCACCAGATGCTTCAAGCGCATCAAGGTAGGCCATTAAAGGAACCTTGGAATCAATAATAATCTTGCGGTTCTCCGGCAGTGTCACCACCATGTCGGGTCTGACCGAACCTTTGCCACCCCCGGATGAAACCTGCTCGTTAAAATCGCAGTGATCGGTCATCCCGGCAAGCTCCGCCACTCTCTTTAAGGTGATTTCCCCCCAGCGGCCCCTGACATGGGGAACCCTTAATGCCTTTACAAGGTTGCCGGTTTCAATGTGTAAAAGATTCTGGCTTCTTCCCATTTCCATAAGCTTTTCAGTGATTGAACCATAGGCCTTTTCCCTGTCTTTTTCCATGGCATTGAGGCGGGCTTCATATTTATCAAGGGTCTTTCTCACAGGATCAACCGTTCTTAAAATCTCGTTGCCCTTGATATCAAAATCTTTTTTTGCTTCTTTCACATAGGAAGAAAAATACTTATCCGCAAGCTCCATGAATCTTGCGGAATTATCAAACAATACTTCTTTTGAAAGGCTTTTTAGCTTTTTTGAAAAAAAAAGTACCCCCGACTTTGCCATAACAACGCAGACAAGAACCCCCACACCAAAACCAATCCCAAGGTATGTCAAGGTTTCAATGGTAATCACACTATTTTGCAGTATATGTTCCGCTTTTACCCCCTGATTTGGATTTAAGATAAATATTGGATATTCTCATTGCCCTGTCATAGGATTTGCACATGTCGTATATGGTCAAGGCTGCAACCGAAACAGCTGTCAATGCTTCCATTTCAACACCGGTTTTACCGGTCAGAGATACTTCGGCCTCAATGTCAATAGCATGGTTTTTCGTATCAAAAGAAAAATCAATCCTTGCATGGGTGATATTTAAAGGGTGGCACATGGGAATCAAATCCGATGTTTTTTTTGCTGCCATGACACCTGCAATTCTTGCCGCTTCAAGGACATTCCCTTTTTTCACTTTTTCATCCATTATCCTGTCAAGGGTGTCCCGGTTCATTGAAATTGTTCCGGCGACAACGGCGACCCGTTTGGTTTCTGCCTTTTCCCCCACATCCACCATCCTGACCCTGCCGTCTTTATCAAGGTGTGTAAAATCAGTCATTTTCTACCTTTTTAAAAAATTGTGTTTTACTTGTAACCTGTGTTTTAACCTGGTTCAAAGTATCTGTAAGGGATCCGATGACATTCTCCCGGATATTGCCTGCGACCAGAAGGAACATCACATCATCCCCGACACTGAGTTTTCTGCCCTCATTAATATGGATCAGAATTTCAATGATGCCCGGTCTTTTTTTCTGCTCAGTAATAATCTTTTCAAGCCTTTCGTGATCCACAACGATTTCAAGCCCGGTCACTTCTCTGCCTTCCCTGGATGTCGCCCTCACAACGCCGTTGTGGCACAGGATCATCCCGGCCTTGTGATAATCAGGGTGCTGTTTTATCTTATCTAACATTGTCATCATATTCATAGCTTTCTCCTTTTTGCCGCCCTGCCCTGTTTGCCATATTTTTTGCCTTTTCAAGATCTCCGGGGGTATTTATATTAAAAATAAAACGCATTTGAGGATCAAGTTTTTTTAAGTGTTCCACTGGAATTTCCTTGACCTTTTTTCTCCTGAAAAATTTTTTTATCATAAATATATCCTTTTCAAGATTACTCTCAATCAAGGGAATACAGTCTTTTGAGTACACGGCAGACAATGTCTCAAGTCCGTCATCTGTCCTTGGGATAATCACATCATACCCTGGTTCTATTTGACGTACAATGTGTTCAATCACGGATAATTTCACAAAAGGAGTATCACAGGCTGTCACATATGCATACGGGCAGGATGCATAGAAAAGCCCGGCATGAAGGCCTGCAAGAGCGCATTGTGACGGGATGATATCTGTTACAACCGTCATGTCCCAGCCTGCAAACTCTTCAGGCTCGTTTACCACTATAATGACTTCTTTAAACAAGCTTGAAAACACCTTATGGATGCTTTCAAGAATCATCAGATCCCCGATCTTTCGAAATGTCTTTTTTTTCCCCGGCAGCCTGCTGTTTTTCCCGCCGGCAAGTATCACACCTGTACAGTTAAATTTCATTCACACCTGTCCTGCCTGAAAATAAATTCTTATCATACTCTGATTATAGCAACTCAAAGTTAAAATCAAGGTGTTGCTCACCACAAAAAAAGATGATACAAAATTCAAAACACATATAAATCAAGGGAAACCGTTATATGAAAAAGAAAAAAACCATCTTAAGCAATCAGGATTTTAAAAGAATCATCACAAGGATATCCCACGAGATCATTGAAAAGCATAAAGGAACAAAAAACCTTGCCCTTGCAGGAATACAGACAAGGGGCGATTTTCTTGCAAAAAGACTGGCCGATCAAATCCGGAAAATAGAAAACGTAAGCCTTCCGGTTGGCAGCATGGATATAAACATGTACCGGGATGACTGGACAAAAATCAGCCATCAACCCATAGTAAGACCCTCAAATATTCCTTTTTGTGTGGATGACATGGACATTATCCTTGTAGATGATGTATTATTTACAGGAAGAACAATCAGGGCTGCCATGGATGCCTTAATGGATTTTGGCAGGCCTTCCCGCATCGAGCTTGCCATACTTGTGGACAGAGGGCACAGGGAACTTCCCATCCAGGCCGATTACAAAGGAATAGCCATAAATACCGAACAAAAGGACATGATCAACGTCCTTGTGACAGAACATGACAAACAGGACATCGTTTATATAGAACAGGATTAAAAAATGGGTACTCATTTACACAAACAAAACGTTCCTTGCAACCTTAAAATTGCCGTAGTTTCAGTTTCAACCACAAGGAACCTTGCGCAAGACAAATCAGGTGCCTGGATAAAAAAACAGGCAAAAAAAGAAGGCCATGAAGTGGTCATCCATCAGATGGTAACAGATGATATTGAGGCTATCAGTGAATTAACAGAACATATCACCCAGAAAATCAACCCGGATGCCATCATCATGACAGGCGGTACCGGCATCAGCCCCAAAGATGTGACAATAGAGGCTGTAAAGCCCATGTTTGAAAAAGAACTCACGGCATTCGGGCCTCTTTTCGCCCAGTTAAGCTTTGAAGAGATTGATTCGGCCGCTATCCTGTCCCGCGCCACAGCAGGAATCATTGAGAATTCAATAATTTTTTGCATGCCGGGAAGTATCAAGGCATGCAAGCTTGCCTGCAATGCCCTTATCTTTCCTGAACTTGGGCATCTTTTGAAACATATTAAGGAATAAAAAGATGAAAAAAGTGGACGACTTTATTAATAACTGGGTTGAAACCGACTCAAAAACCAAACAAGCGTTTATCGAAATCTATGGCCATTTAAAAAAACTGGAGGACATCTCCTTTGACTTCAAAGCGCGGCCAAAGGTGAGCTTTTCCCTTCGCCCCCGGCACAACAGCCAGAAAAAACGCTCCCTTTTTGCCATGGTGGATGTTATAGATGATGACCCAAAAGACAGATGGCTTTCCATCTGCTTTTACGGTGAAATGATTACCGACCCGGATGAAGCCGGTGATCTTATCCCCGAAGGCCTTCTGGGGGAAGACGGTTATTGCTTTGATCTATATGAATATAACAATGCTGAACTTGAATACTTAAAACAAAGGCTTACCCAGGCCCATAAAAACGCCAGAGAATAACCTCTGATAAAAAAATACAATTAAATGCATTCGGAAGCCTTACGGCATGTAACCGAAAGGGCGGAGCTATGTCCTGCATGCAGCAGTTTTCAGAAAAAAAAATGAAATCTTGTCAATTAATTAACCTGCTTGTTTTAGAAGAACAGAGACGCGTTCTCAAAAACCTGTCATCTTCCATGCCGGACGTTATTTTAAATGACCGGCAGATCTGTGATTTTGAACTGCTGACAACCGGTGTCTTTTCGCCTCTAAACGGGTTCATGAAACAAATTGATTATGAATCAGTCCTGGACCGCATGCGTCTTGAATCCGGAGAACTCTGGCCTGTTCCCATATGCCTTGATATTCCGGAAAGCCTTGCCGCCACCCTTGAGACAGGCCAGTCCGTCACATTAAGGGATGCCGAAGGCTTCCTTCTGGGCATTATGAACATCGAAGACATCTGGCCTCTGGACATTGAAAAAGAAGCACACTCAGTCTATGGCACCCGGGACAAAACCCATCCCGGTGTTGACTATCTTTTTAATAAGTCCGGCAAATATTATATCGGAGGGGAAGTCCAGGCCCTGAACCTTCCCATACACCCTGACTTTAAACAAATCAGGAACACTCCTGCTGAAGTTAAAAAAATATTTTCCAAGCTTGGCTGGAAACGTATTGTCGGCTTCCAGACCCGGCAGCCCATCCACAGGCCCCAGTTTGAAATGACCATCCAGGCCATGCAGAAAGCCCGGGCAAATCTTTTGCTTTTGCCCATAGCAGGGGTCACAAAACCGGGAGATTTTGACCATTTTACCCGCATGCGCTGCTACCAGAAACTTGCTGCCCACTACCCCCCTGATTCATATGTATTAAACCTTCTCCCCCTGGCCATGCGAATGGCAGGCCCGAGAGAAGCCATTCTCCACATGATCATCGGCAGGAACTTTGGCTGCACCCATTTTGTCATCGGCCATGACCATGCCTCCCCCGGCAATGACATCACCAGCATGCCGTTTTACAAATATGATGACGCAACTAAGCTTGCGCAAACTGCCACCAGGGAACTGGGCGTTCAAACCATCACCTTTGAAGAGATGGTTTATCTTCCCTTTGAAGACGAATACAAGATCGCAAGCAAGGTCCCAAAAGACATAAACACTATTTCCTTTTCAGGAACCGACATACAAAAAAGAATCCGCACAGGCAAAAAAGTTCCGGACTGGGCCTCATTTCCCGAAGTAATCAAGGAACTTCAAAAATCCTACCCTCCACCCTCAAAACAAGGATTTACCATATTTTGTACAGGGCTTTCCGGAGCCGGCAAGTCCACAATTGCCAAAACCCTCTATTCAAAATTCCTTGAAATAGGGCCAAGACCTGTCACTCTCCTTGACGGGGATATTGTAAGAAGAAACCTGTCTTCTGAACTCAATTTTTCCAAAGAACACCGGGACATTAACGTCCAGCGAATCGGGTTTGTGGCAGCCGAAATAACAAAAAACCGCGGCATTGCCATATGCGCCCCCATAGCCCCCTATGAAAAAACACGGGCCAGGATAAGGGAATCAATCGAAGCCCACGGCGGCTTTTTTGAAGTCCATGTCTCAACCCCCATCCAAGAGTGTGAAAAAAGAGACAGGAAAGGCATGTATGCCAAAGCAAGAGCCGGCCTCTTAAAAGGCTTTACCGGTGTGGATGATCCATACGAAGATCCCTTAAACCCTGAACTTAGAATTGACACAACAAGCCTGACCCCGGATGAAGCAGCAAGGGAAGTCCTGCTCTTTATCAGTCAGAAAGGCTATATTTAATTATGCGTAAAGGAATCATATTAGCAGGCGGATCAGGAACCCGCCTCTACCCCTTGACATATTCAGTCAGCAAACAGCTCATGCCGGTGTATGACAAGCCCATGATTTACTATCCCCTGTCGACACTGACAAGATATCTTCAGACCTTGAATTTCCCCTGTTGAATCTTTTAAAACCGGTATCCTAAAAACCTTGAAATGGTTCATCGTAAACGAAACCTGGTGGAAAAGGGTAATGGACAAAAAAAAATTAATAAAACCGATAATAAATAATGAATCTTTAACCATAGGTTGAGCATGAAAAATTTTCTAAGTCAAAAACGGATTTTGATAACCGGGGCTTGCGGAACCGTCGGCAGCGAATTAACAAAGCAACTGCTTGAAGATCACAAACCGCTGGAAATTGTTGGAATAGACAATAATGAAAGTGAACTTTTTTTTCTGGAACAAAAATATCTGAAATATGGCAATACCAAATTCGCTATAGCTGATATCAGAGACTGTGAAAAGCTGACCAGAATGATGCAGGGTATTGATATTGTTTTTCATACAGCGGCACTTAAACATGTGATATTATGTGAAAGGAATCCATTTGAGGCCATACAGACCAATATCCTTGGAGTTAAAAACATTATAAATGCAGCTTCTGCCTGCAATGTTGAGCGGGTTATTTTCACAAGCACTGATAAAGCTGTCAATCCTACCAATGTCATGGGGACGTCCAAACTCATGGGAGAACGGATCATTACAGCAGCAAACAGCAACCAGAGAGATGCAACCACCATATTTGCCTCCACGCGCTTCGGTAATGTCCTGGGCTCAAGGGGCTCTGTGATTCCTATCTTCAAAGAACAAATCAAAAAAGGCGGCCCTGTGACCCTGACCGATCCTGAGATGACGCGATTTATCATGAGTATCAAAGACGCTGTCCAGCTTGTAATCGATTCAGCTAAGATTGCCCTTGGCGGATTTGTATTCATTACAAAAATGCCGGTTATCCGGATCAAAGATCTTGCCCAGGTCATGATTGAAGATCTTGCCCAAGTGCTTGGCCATAACCCTGAAGATATCGATATAAAAATAATCGGAACCAAACCCGGTGAAAAGCTCTATGAAGAACTCATGAGCCAGGAAGAAACCAGACGGGCACTGGAACTGAAAAATTACTTCGCGGTAAAACCGGCCTTTGAAAGCCTTTATAATAAAACAGGTTATATATATGATGATATAGTAAGCGACACAGTCTCCAACCCCTACAACTCTGCTAATGAACCTGCATTGACAAAAAAAGAGCTTAGAAATTTTTTACTTACAAATAAACTTCTTGAGGAATGTAAGGATACTTCGCACCCTGATAAAAGATACTGGCCATAATTTTAAATCAACCACGGGAGAAATTTAATGCGCATATTAATACTGGGTGGCGACGGATATCTTGGATGGCCTACCGCAATGAATCTTACGGCAAGCGGTCATCAAGTTGCTGTTGCTGATAATTACCTTAGAAGAAATATCTGCAGGGAAGAAAATTCCGAAGCTCTGTTTAATGTTTCCAACCTCCATGACCGTGTAAAAATATGGGAAAAAATATCCGGTCACAAGATAGATGTTTACATTGGAGACCTGTGCGAATGGGATTTTATCAGCACTCTCTTTACGCAGACAAAGCCAGAGGTAGTCATCCACTATGCAGAGCAGCCCTCAGCGCCATACTCCATGCTCAACAGGAACGCAGCCACATTAACAATAAAAAACAATATTAGCGTGACAACCAATGTTATTTTTGCAGTTAAAGAATATACCCCGGATGCCCATATCATCAAGCTGGGAACCATGGGAGAATACGGAACCCCCAACATAGATATTGAAGAAGGCTGGATTAATATAGAGCACAAGGGAAGAAAACAAAAATTTCTCTACCCCAGACAGGCCGGCAGCTTATACCACACAACCAAAGTGATGGATACCGACCTTTTGTGGTTCTACGTCAGGATGTGGGATCTCAAAGTCACAGACCTGATGCAGGGGCCGGTGTATGGCCTGCACACCGATGAGAATCAGGGAAATGAAGACCTATTTCCTTTTTTCAACTATGATGAACTTTTTGGCACTGTCGTAAACAGGTTCATTGTACAGGCAGTTGCTGGTTATCCATTAACTGTCTATGGAAAAGGTGGACAAACCAGAGGATATCTTGATATCCGTGACACGCTCCAGTGCGTAAAGCTATCCATGGAAAACCCTGCCCAAAAGGGTGAGCTGAAAATCTTCAACCAGTTTGTTGAAACCTTTTCAGTTAATCAACTGGCAGACAAAGTTCAGAAGACAGGTAAAATATTCAATCTGGACGTCCAGGTAAAATCCCTTCCAAACCCAAGAAAAGAAGCTGAGGATCACTATTATAACCCTGCCCATACTGGGCTTCTCGATCTTGGATTAAGACCTCATTACCTGACAGACGATGCCCTGGCCCAGATGATGGAAACTGTACTGAAATATAAAAACAATATAAAAAAATCTTCCATTTTCAGAGGTGTAAAATGGCAATAAATAAACCAGTCAAGTGGCTGATCACCGGTGGCTGCGGATTTATCGGTACAAGCCTGATCAAAAATCTTGTCAATGAAGGCGGGCACACTATCCGTGTGCTGGATAATCTGTCTGTTGGCACCCGTGATGATCTTGGACAAGCCTGCAATTTTGCAGAAAAAAAAATGAATAGCGAATCTGTGGAACTTATCGTGGGAGATATTACAGATTATGATATCTGCGTGGCAGCAACAGAGGAGACAGATCTCATTGTCCATTTAGCTGCCAATACTGGGGTTGGGCCTTCGGTGAAAAACCCTCGGGGGGATATGTCATGCAATGTTGTAGGAACTTTTAATATGCTGGAAGCAGCCAGGCATCACGGGGTGAAACGATTTATATTCGCCTCTTCCGGAGCCCCGGCTGGTGAATGCGAGCCCCCGATCCATGAAGAACTTGCACCACATCCTGTTTCGCCATACGGAGCCAGCAAGCTTGCTGGAGAAGGGTATTGTTCTGCTTATCATAAGACCTTTGGTATTGAAACCGTTGCATTGAGGTTCGGCAATGTATACGGCCCGGGTTCCGGGCATAAGAACTCTGTGGTGGCAAAATTCATTAAACAAGCCATGAATGGGGAAATCCTTGAGATCTATGGAGACGGCGCCCAGACAAGGGATTTTATTTATATTGATGATTTGATCCGTGCCATAAAACTGGCACAATTGACAGCCAATATAGGTGGGGAAACCTTCCAGATTGCCACAAACAAAGAAACCACAGTAAGTGAAATAGTTGAAATCCTTGTCCCGGCTCTGAATCAGGCAGGTATTTCAAATGTTCAAATTAAACACGGTAAGAAGCAAGTTGGAGATGTGATGAGAAACTATTCTGACACATCCAAAGCAAAAAAGATGCTGGGCTGGGAATGCAAATGGCTGTTGCCTAACGGAATTAATAAAACAATTATGTGGTTCACTCAAAACTAACCGGTATTTTTTCTAATACTCCTGATCAGTCGTTTAAAAAATCTATATATCCAAAGCAATTCCGATCGTTTTATCGAACATCTTCAATCTGAGAGACCTCTTATTAGGATCAAACGGCCAGCTTGGATGGGAGCTGCAGCGAACGCGCCCGGACAATATCAAGCTTACAACCTGTGATTTTCCAAAAATAAATTTTTGCAGCACCGGCAGCATTAACCAATGCATAAACTCGACCAAGCCCGACTGCATAATCAATGCAGCCGCTTACACTCCTGTAGACAAAGCAGAACAGAAAAAGGATCTGGCTTACAGGATAAATCATAAGGCCGTTCTTGAAATAGCAGAACTTTGCAAAAAAAAATAAAATAGACCTGGTTCATATCTCCACAGATTTTGTTTTTAACGGCCGGAATTTCAAGCCCTGTCATCCCGAGGATATACCTGCCCCGGAATCTGTGTATGGCAAATCAAAACTTAAAGGGGAACAGGCAGTCCGAAGCTTTAGACGATAAAGCATTGATCATTCGAACGGCCTGGCTCTATTCCTCCCATGGAAATAATTTTGTCAAAACCATGCTCCATCTCATGAAGGAAAAACAAAGCCTGAAGGTTATAGACGACCAAATAGGAACACCCACCTGGGCTCATGGACTGGCCCAGGCCATATGGAAGGCCCATGTACAGTGTCCTTGACAAAACATCATTCTGGCAGGCCTTGAGTTTAAAACCCGTCCACTGGCGCGTTCAGCTCCGATCCATGCTAAAGGAACTTCTCCAATGAAAAATCTCTGTCACAGGTGGTGCAGGATTCATCGGCACAAATTTTGTCTATTACTGGCTCAATAAATACCCGGAAGACTATATGAACCCTTTTTATTCAGATATATTAACATTTCATACAAAAAGTGGTATTATAATAAAAACCACTAATCACATATATCACTCATAAATAATAAAATGAGAAAAAATGAACAAACAGGAAATAATTGAATTTTTAGTTTCACACAAACAAGAACTAAATGAAAAATATGGTGTGATCCGAATCGGTCTTTTTGGAAGTTACGCAAGGGATGAAGCAAAAGAAGGCAGTGATATTGATATAGCTGTGGAGATTGAATCCAAAAATAAATATAGAAGCTTTTTCGGACTCAAAAGACATTTGGAAGAAAACTTAAAAAGTAAAGTCGATTTAGGAATTGAGAGTACATTAAAACCAATAGCCAAAAAATATATTTTAAAAGAAATAATTTATGTCTAAACGAGATCTAAGGTTATCATTGAAGATATATTAGAATCGATTGAAGCTATTGAGAATTATACAACAGATATTAATAGTTTCGATGATTTCGCAAAGGATAGAAAGACCTATAGTGCGACTATTAGAGAATATATTATTATAGGCGAGGCAATCCGCCCTGGACATCACCATTGGGCAGAATTTTGACAAACTGTTTTTTGAATCTGTAATTTGAAAGAAGAACAAGACAAGGGAAAAGAACATCATTGGTCATTGAGAGTTTAACATTAATTTTATTGAGTTTTTTACTGACGCTGCTGATATTAAATTTATCAAGCGGCGTCATTCCTCAACAGCCTTTTAAAATTTTTATCAAGAGGATAAAGGTAAACATCCTTTATTTTGCCATGCTTCAAATGTTTATGTCCTTTTTTAGACGTACCTTTTGTTTCTCCAACACGAACCCAGTTAGAAGCCTTGTAACACGTACCTTTAAAACGATCTTGCTTAACAAATGTCTCCAGCATATACAGCGGATAATTATAAACCTTAATCCAGTCATCAGATATTCTTTTGATATTCATGGCCATTACTTTACTGGCAAGACACTTGACAGTCACCCAGGTCAGGATAAGATACCTGGTATTGTTTGCAACAAAATGAAGATGTCTATTTTTAACAGCTTTTGTCCAACCAATAAATTCTTCCCTGGACTGAACAGCCCAGGCAGCAGAACCCCATCCGATACAAGCAATGGGTTTGTCACCGGAAAAGGCTATATATTTAAGATGATTGAGAGGATTTAACATATTTAAAAGGCAGGCTGCGGCGGCATAGGTGCGCCCAAATGGTAAAAATAGGCGATAGACCGTAAGATTCGGCAATTTATAGGTAAAAAAGTATGAAGAATTGAAGAATTTTTGTTAATCAAAGATGAAATTTATAATTTTAGACTGAATTTTTAAATCTAAGATCAAAAAATGAATGAATTTAGGTATTAATCAAAGGTCTCAAACTGTGGGTTAAAAATGGTTGATTTTATGCTGCTTTCGCAGTACTAAACACCCTCATAAAAGCTATCTGAAATGGATTAATAAAAATTACAATTGATATGATTTAGTTATGTGAAAAGATCCGGCTGATCCATACCGAAGAAGAGGCCCGCAAGGCTCTTACAAAAAACTAAAACCATATAAAAAACAGACAGGAACCCATGCGCAAAAAAGCACTCATTACAGGTATCACAGGCCAGGGCGGAGCATACCTGGCAGAATTTCTGATCAACAAAGGCTATGAAGTCCACGGCATTAAAAGAAAATCATCCCTGTTTAACACAGACAGAATCGACCACCTCTACCAGTACCCCCATGAAAAGGGAAAAAACCTGATCTTGCACCATGGTGATCTCACCGACTCCACCAACTTAATTCGAATACTCCAACAAGTCCAACCCGACGAGGCCTATAACCTTGCCGCCCAAAGCCATGTGGCCGCCTTTTGAATCCCCGGAATACACAGCAGACACAGACGCCCTTGGCACCCTGCGCTTATTAGAAGGTATCCGCCTCCTCTTCAAAGGTATTATCGATCGTCACAAATAAAGGATGCGATCATTTAAATAACAACATTGAGGCGAATACCCTTTTATTATCAAAATAGCACTGACCTTACTTTACTCATGGTAAAAATCATGTTATCTCTATTATACTATGATGGACATCAAACAAAGATATATTAAAACCCATATAGCAAATGACCTTAAAGACAGAATGGTTTTTATTGGTGGTCCAAGGCAGGTAGGAAAAACTACTTTATCTCTGACATTTTTGAAAAGCCCAATTGAAAGCCATCCTGCATATCTAAACTGGGATAATGTTTCAATACGATCTTCACTATTAAAAGGGGAATTGCCACCAAATGAAAAGCAGATCGTCATAGATGAAATACATAAATTTGCCAGATGGCGTAATCTTATAAAGGGTTTTTATGATACCAATAAATCTGAAATCTCATTTATTATCACAGGCTCTGCAAGACTGGATTATTATTCAAAAGGCGGGGATTCTCTACAGGGACGATACCATTACTATCGTTTACACCCCTTTTCCCTGACAGAACTGAATCCAAATCCTGATAAAAAAGATTTTGAGACTTTACTGAAATTTGGCGGGTTTCCTGAACCATTATTAAAAGCAGAGGAAAAATTCTGGAGAAGATGGCAAAAAGAAAGACTGCAGCGGGTTATTTATGAAGATATTAGAGACCTTGAAAATATAAAAGAGATCAGCCTGCTTGAACTGCTCGCTCATGAGCTTCCAAATCGTGTAGGCTCACCACTATCTGTCAAAAATATAAAAGAAATGCTTCAAGTCGCCCATGAAACAGCTGAAAGGTGGCTTACAATATTTGAAAGAATGTATTATTGTTTTAGAATTCCTCCATATGGTTCTCCAAAAGTACGCGCTGTTAAAAAGGAACAGAAACTGTATTTATGGGATTGGTCGCTCTTGCCAGATCATGGTCCAAGATTTGAAAATTTTATTGCCTCACATCTCTTAAAGTACTGCAATTTTATCGAGGATACAGAAGGTTTCTCCATGGAACTTCGCTTCTTAAGGGACACTGATAAACGAGAAGTTGATTTTGTTATATTAAAAGAAGGTACCCCAGAATTTGCAGTGGAGTGTAAAACAGGAGAAAAAAGTATAAGCCCTGCTGTTTTTTATTTCAAGGAAAGGACATCTATACCCGCTTTTTATCAAGTACATCAGGGCACAAAAGATTATAAAAAAAATGGAGTGCGGGTCCTGCCTGTGGAAACTTTTTGCAAGGAGCTTAAGCTCCCTTGAAAATGAATAAGGAGGATAATTTAACATTAACCCTATCGTCAATGCCGTTTCCTTAACAAGTTGTTTTGTACTCAAGATAAAACCTTGTTTGTTTGACACGATGTCTCCTCGGATAACTTCTGTTCGGCCTTATTGCCTCGGTTGTCTGAATGAATATTTCACTTATCTGTTTCACATATTCGTTGAGCTTTTTTCTACCGCTATTGAAGAGCATAATGATAGTATCCTTCATTTTTGCTAATGCCTGAGCAAAATTTAGTTGGTGGGAAACCTTTGCAAAACAAGGGTAGACCGCGGATTATAACATTTTGAACAAAAATTTTAAAAATCAGGATTCAAGTAGGTCCATTATGACTCAAATCCTACCTTTTTTA
>JAADHV010000074.1 GCA_013151635.1 Deltaproteobacteria bacterium
TGTGTAGAATAATTTGAAAAATTTAAGAGTTTGTCAATTTAATTAGAAAAAAAAGACAGAGTTTGGTTCAATTTATTGTGAAACTCAACAGATACTTCCAAACTTATGGCAAAAATCCGGGGCAAGGTGGTTGACCTTAAAAAAGCAAAAAGTGATGAAAAATGAAGTACACCATCCGCACCATTTTCGCACCACCTTTTGATCTCTCTGAAAATCAAGAATATTTAATAATTCCCGATACTTATATGGTACCGAAGAGAGGACTTGAACCTCCACGCCTCGCGGCACTAGATCCTAAGTCTAGCGTGTCTACCAATTCCACCACTTCGGCAAAAAGCCTTTAATCCCTTGAACCACAAAAAATTTCAATTTTGCTGTTAAGCTTTTATGTCATAAGTTTTTTGCAAAAGAGTGCCGTGGTGCCGAAGGGGAGATTCGAACTCCCACAAGCATGCGCTCGCCAGTCCCTGAAACTGGTGCGTCTACCAATTCCGCCACTTCGGCAAAAAGCCTCCTTTTACTGCGCATCTAAGGCAATTAAAGATTGCTTAAAAATGACAGTTAGGCTATATATATTTGTTTATGAGTTTTGTCAAGATTATTGTTCAAAATTTAAAAGGTAACTATGGAATTAATTGAAAATATAGATCAAATTGACAGCCCTTTTAAAAATGCTGTCATTACAATAGGCAACTTTGACGGTGTCCATAAAGGCCACCAGACCCTTTTTCAAAAAGTGATCGAAAAAGCAAGGCAAATCAGCGGCACCTCTGTTGCCATGACTTTTGATCCCCACCCGTTAAAAGCACTGGGAATTTCAGGCCCTCCTTTGATTACAAGAAGGGACCAGAAACTTGAACTTATTGAACACTGCGGCATAGACGTTTTATTTTGTATCAGGTTTGACAACGTGTTTGCTTCAATTACAGCCAATGATTTTATTGAAAAACTTCTTGTAAATAAAATCGGGATGAAAGCGATCATTATTGGTGCGGATTACTCATTTGGGAAAAACAGGCTGGGCAATGTTGATCTGCTGAAAGAAAGAGGAGAAAATCTTGGTTTTCAAACCATTGTTTCTCCCTGGATAAATGATATGGATTCAGGCATTGAGAGAATAAGCAGCACCCGGATACGTGAAATTGTCATGGAAGGAAAAGTTGACCAGGCCATGAAATATCTTGGCCGGCATTATCAAATAAGAGGAAAAGTCATCAAAGGCCGTGAACGTGGGGGCAGCCAGCTTGGTTTTCCCACTGCCAATATAAAACTTCATGATGAACTGTGCCCGAAACTCGGTGTTTATGCTGTTGCAGTTGAAACAATCAAAGGAAATTTCCAGGGTGTGGCAAATATTGGATTTTCACCGACATTTGGTGACCAGCTGTTTACAATTGAAGTGCATATCCTTGATTTCAACCATGATATTTATAATACCAGAATCCGTGTTAATATGGTTAAAAGGCTCAGGGACGAAAAAAAGTTTGCCAGCATTCATGAGCTTTCAGAACAAATTGAAACCGACATTAAAATTGCAAGGAACATATTAGAAAAAAATGGCCATTCGTAAAATTTTAACATATCCTGAAAAATCTTTATTGCAACCATCTTTAAAGGTTGATCATATTGATGATGAAATAAAAAAACTTGTCAAAGACATGGGTGAAACCATGTTTGATGCGCCGGGTGTTGGGCTTGCCGCCCCCCAGATCGGGGTTAATAAAAAAATTATTGTCTATGATTTCAATGCACCAAGTCAAGGCGATGATGAAAAAAAACAAGAATTTACAGCCCTTTTTAATCCTGAAATCATTGAGGCTTCCGGCAGTATTGTCTCCGAGCAGGAGGCATGTTTAAGTGTGCCAGATTACAGCGCTGATGTAAAAAGGTATGAAAGAGTCAAAGTCAGGGCACTCAATATTGACGGCAAAAAGCTTGAATTTGATGCAGACGGGATTCTCGCAATAATCATGCAGCATGAAATTGATCACCTTGACGGTGTCTTATTTATTGACAGGATCAGTGTTTTAAAAAGAACCATGTATAAAAAAAAACTTAAAAAAAAGATTAAAGAAACGTGAAAAACAAGACTAATATAATATACATGGGAACACCGGATTTCAGCGTACCGGCTTTAAAACGTCTTGCCAGACAGGATGATTTTCATGTCAGCCTTGTGGTTACGCAACCTGACAGGCCCAGGGGCAGGGGGAAAAAGCTGACACCTTCACCTGTCAAGACCGCTGCACTGGAGCTTGGCCTTGATGTCTTTCAACCGGAAAAAATCAATACAAAAGAAGGTATGGAAAAACTTTTATCCTTTTATCCTGATTTTTTTATTGTTGCAGCGTTTGGGCAGATCCTTTCACAAAAAATTCTGAATATTCCCAAAATATTTCCCATTAATATCCACGCTTCATTATTGCCCAGATACAGGGGGGCATCTCCCATACAGGCCGCAATTTTGAACATGGACAAAGTCACCGGTGTGACAACCATGGTCATGGCAGAAGGTATGGATACCGGGGACATATTGCTGGCATCAACGACTCCCATATCCGGGCATGATACATCACTTGATCTCCATGACAAGTTAGGGTTAATCGGAGCTGATCTCATTGTTAAAACAATTCATGCAATCCTTGACAATCATATTAAACCCGTACCCCAGGACCATTCAAAGGCAAGCTATGTAAAAATGCTCAAAAAAAGTGACGGGAAAATTGACTGGAACCTTTCAAATTTAAAAATCCGTGCCCATATTAATGCCATGACACCCTGGCCCGGGGCCTTTACTATTCTTGGGAAAAAACATATTAAAATTTATAAGGCAAAACCTGTGGATGAGTCATTTTGCCATGAGCCCGGAGTCATTTTTCAATGTGATAAAGAAGGTATTCATGTTGCAACTGGCAAAGGCTGTCTTATCATCCGGGAGCTAATGGGAGCTTCCGGGAAACGGTTGAAAGCCGCGGAATTTTTGTGCGGTCACAAAATTGATCCTCCTGTAAGATTTGATCTTTAGATGATTAAGGATTCCCGGCACATAGCCTTAAATGTTTTAGTTTCCTGGCACAAGGCAAACCATACTCTTGATAAAAGCCTTAAAAAACACGCAGAAGCAATCTCATTGCTTTCCAAAAATGATACAAGACTCTGCAATGCTTTAATATTTGGTGTACTTCGCCAGAGGAACTCAATTGACAGGATCATTCGTGCATTTTCCATAACCCGGTTGGAAAAAATCGATATAAAATCTTTATATTTATTAAGGATAGCCCTTTTCCAAATTGTATACATGGACAGGATTCCTGCCTTTGCTGCGATTAACACTGCAGTTGATATAGCAAAAAAACTTTCAGGGAAAAAAGCAGCAGGATTTATCAATGCCGTATTAAGAAATGCAGCCAACAATTTTTTAAAAATTCCTTTGCCGGACATCAAGGCAGATAAGTCCAAATTCATTTGTGTCAAGTATTCCCTGCCCTTATGGTTGTCTAAAAAATGGATCTCTGCCTTTGGATTTAAAAAAACAGACTTGCTTTGCCGCCAAATCAATACTATTCCACATATTACACTCCGGGCCAACACATTAAAAACCAACCGGCAATCCCTTGCCGCAAGGCTTTCTCAAACAGTAAAAGACCTGCAGTTAACTAGCTATGCAACCCAGGGAATCAGCTTTTCAAACCCTGGTGTTCCCATACAGGAATTTGAAACATTTAAACTTGGATTTTTCCAGGTTCAGGATGAAGCAGCGCAGGTTGTCACCCAATTACTGGCGCCAAAACCCTTTGAAAAAATTTTGGATGCCTGCGCAGGCCTTGGTGGGAAAACAGGCCATATCGCCCAGCTGATGGAAAACAAAGGGATACTTGTCGCAACTGATGTTGAATCCAAAAAACTTGAATCCCTTCAATCAGATGCAAAAAGGCTTGGGATTGATATTATCCGGGCAAAAACAATAAACCTTTTAAAAACATCCATCAAAGATTTTGAGTTTTACTTTGACCGTGTCCTTTTAGATGCCCCCTGTACCGGGCTTGGTGTTTTGCGACGTAACCCCGATACAAAATGGAAGCGGTCTAAAAATGATATTGCAAGGCTTGCAGGAAAGCAGAAAAAAATGCTCAATGCAGCAGCTAACCTGGTAAAGCCTGGTGGAATCCTCGTTTTTGCCGTTTGTTCCTGTGAAAGGGAAGAAAATGAAGAAATTATCCATAAATTTTTAGATAAAAGAAAAGATTTTTCAATTGATAAAGATTTCGAATCTGGTAATTATACCGGTATAATGAACCGGGAGGGGTTTTTAAAAACATATCCCGCGCCTAATAATATGGATGGTTTTTTTGCGGCCCGCTTAAAAAGGAAATATAAACCATAAGTGAAATCTATTTTAAAATATACTTCAATTTTTCTTATTGCATTCATCATTGCAGGAACAATTGCTTATTACTCGGTACGCCTTTTTACCAAAAGCGCTGATGAAATCATATTGCCGGAATTAACAGGTAAAAACATCATATATGTTTTAGAAACCCTCACCAACATGGGATTAAACGCAAAGCTTTACGGGACCATGTATGATGACAAAATCCCCAGATATTGTGTTATTTCCCAGGATCCAAAGCCTGGTTCCACCATTAAAAAAGGCCGGGATATCATAATTTATATTTCAAAGGGGGCAAAAGAAAATATCATACCGGATTTAAGACAAATTTCACTTAAAAAAGCCCTCATACTCCTTGAAAAAAACGAATTTAAAAAGGGGCGTATATCGTTTACCTATTCTTCAGACACTGAAAAGGGCAGTGTCATTGCACAATATCCCATTCCTTTTTCCAACGGGTTAAAAGGGTCTTTATGCAATTTGCTTGTCAGCCGGGGAGCCAAACCAACAGGCTTGCTTATGCCTGACATAAAGGGATTGCGGCTTGAAAAAGCGGCTGCAATCATGGAAAATTACCATCTTTTTATTTCCAGTATTGTATCCGATACAGATCAAAATCAGGATTATGGGGTTATTTTATCTTATACGCCTCCTGCCGGCAGCTACCTTACCTGTGATACGCCTGTAACGTTTGTTGTCAACGACCGGGAAAAAAACAAACATATGTCCCCTGGCAAATTAAACAGTGCTATCCTTTTAACATATCATTTAAGCCCCGGGTTTTTAAAACGCCATGTCAGGGTTGAAACCGACATGTTCGGACCTATAATTGATCTTTACAATGAATATATGAAACCTGATGAAGATATAAACATATTAATACCTTTGGGAATCAAAGCCGCAACCAATATATTTGTTGACAAAAAGCTTGAAAAAACAATAACTGTTGATCCTTGGAACGAGGACAGCGATACAGGAGATATTGCGTTATGGGAATCATTGCCCCCTCAATTTTATCAGCCGATTTCACCCGGCTTGGAGAAGAATTAAATAATATTAAAAAGGCAGGAGCCGACTGGATACACATTGATGTCATGGACGGACAATTTGTACCCAATATCACCTATGGGCCCATTATTGTTGAAGCATGTAAAAAAGTATCCGATCTTTTCCTTGACGTGCACTTGATGATTGAAAAACCGGATTTGATCATCCCGGAGTTTGCAAGGGCCGGGGCAGATTATATTTCAGTCCATGCGGAAGCCTGCACACATCTTCACCGGAGCCTGCAATTGATTAAAAGTTTTGGGGTAAAGGCAGGTGTGGCATTAAACCCTGCAACGCCCTTGTCCTCCATAAAATGGGTTGTTGACCAATTGGATTTTGTCCTAATCATGAGCGTTAACCCGGGGTTCGGGGGCCAAAAATTCATTGAATCAAGTATTGACAAAATAAAAGCCTTATCCAAAATGCTTAAAGAAAAAAATTCCAACGCCATTATACAGGTGGATGGGGGCATAAATAAAGATACCATCAAAAAAGTTTCTAAAGCAGGAGCCTCATCTTTTGTTGCAGGATCAGCCATCTTTAATACTAAAGATTACAATGAAAGCATATTAAGCTTACGTGAAAACATGTAAAGACTGCAACCTGCAAATTTGTTTACCGCCTGAGAAACTAATTTTTATGACACAATCTGCTTCCTTAAAAACCAGTGTTAATTACAACATCATTTTTGTATTAACCCTGGTTCATTTTACCGGGGATTTTTACTCATCCTTTTTTACACCCTTATTGCCTGTTTTTGTCGACAAACTTGGTTTAACCCTTGCAAAGGTCGGTTTAATAACAGGGATGGTAAGGCTCTTTTCCTTTGTTGTGCAACCTGTAACAGGCTATCTTGCAGACCGCCATGAAACAAGAGGTTTTATTCTCACAGGGCTTTTCCTTGCATTTTTCTTTATTCCATTTTCAGGGGTGGCTCCCAATTTTTGGGTATTGCTTCTGGTCCTTTGCCTGGGTTCTATCGGATCATCCATGTTTCACCCCTCCACAACCGGAATGGTACCGTTATATTCAGGTAACAAAACCGGGTTCTGCCTGTCCGTTTACAATACGGGAGGAACATTTGCCTTTGCCCTTGGCCCTGTGTTTATTACCTGGTATGTGGAAGGATTCGGTCTTGAAAAAATGCCTTACACCCTTGGTTTGGGAGCCATTGCATTTTTCTTTTGTATCAGGTATCTGCCTGTTCCTGTCACAGAGAACCTTTTACACCTTGGATTTTTAGGCTCTATTAAAGAAACGCTTGGCAAGGTCTATAAACCCATTCTCCTGATCTGGGTCGTAATGGTGCTGCGGGCTGTTACAGGGCAGACTTTTATAACCTTTATGCCCATATATCTTGCCGGCAAAGGCCATGATCTTGTTTCCGTGGGATTGATTGTTTCTCTTTTTATCATGGGAGGTACATTAAGCGGTCTTCTTGCAGGGTATTTTGCCGATAAGATTGGTTTTAAAAAAATCTTTTTTGTTTCCCATGCTTTTATGGCCCCTGCACTTTTATTATATATCTATCTTCCCGGGCCGTTTGTTTATATCGGGTCTTTTCTGGCAGGGTTCTGTGTTCTTGCATCCCTTCCCCTTGGTGTTGTAATGGCGCAGAAACTTGCACCTAAATCAAGGTCCATGGTATCCAGCCTCATGATGGGATTTGCCTACGGCCTCGGGGGAGCCATATCGCCTTTTATAGGAAAACTGGCCGATATCTACGGTCTTGAAAATATTCTTTTTTATTCAGCCTTTATACCTATTGCCACACTTTTTTTTATAATAAAATTTCCGGATATTGAATAAGACCTTTAATTTTTAAAATTATGCAAAAGCATTACAAGGTTTCATATGAATACATCCAAGGTTATTCTGGTTCAACCGCCCATAGAAGATTTTTACCTTACAAAAAAAAGGACCATCCCCTACGGGCTTGCCTCTGTTGCAGCATGCGTCAAAGAACAAGGTTTTGATGTTGAAATCATAGACGCTCTTGCAACAAACAAATCAAAAACAATTGAATATCCTGAAGATTTTTCCTATTTAAAAACATATTACAATAAAAAAGATACATCTTTTTTTTCACTTTTCCATGAATTTAAGCATTTTGGATACAGTTATGAATATATCGGAACAAAAATCAGGGATAAAAAGCCTTTTGTTGTCGGCATATCGTCCTTGTTTACAGCTTATTTTGATGCAGCACTGAAAACCGCTCAAATAATCAAAAAGTTTTATCCATATTGCAAAATAATACTGGGCGGTCATCACCCCACAGTCTTTCCTGAAAAAGTATTAAAATTCGATGCAATAGATTTTGTACTCAGGGGAGAAGGCGAAACCTCCATGGATAAGCTTTGCTGCGCATTAAAAAGAAATCGTGACTTAAAAGAGGTTCCGGGGATTGCTTTTAAGGAAAACAATTCTTTTTTTGTTTCAAAGCCGTCATGGATAAAAAACTTTAAAGGCCTCCCCATACCTGCCACAGATCTTATCAATCATAATTTTTACAAAAGGAAAAACCGTGATTCTACTATTATTGTTTCAAGCAGGGGATGCCCCATGCAGTGTTCCTATTGTTCCGTATCAGCTTCTTCAGCCTATGCGCCGTTCAGGCAGAGAGAAGTTAAGGATGTGATAAAAGAAATTCTGTATCAAAAAAAAACACGTGACATAGGTTTTATTGATTTTGAAGATGAAAATCTATGTTTGAACAAGCAATGGTTTTTATCTCTCTTTTCTCAGTTAAAAAATATATTTACAGGTATGGATATCGAGCTTCGGGCCATGAACGGCCTGTATCCTCCTTCAATTGACGAAGAGATCGTTTCTTTGATGAAAGCATCTGGCTTTAAAACGCTTAATCTTTCTCTGGGGTCAACATCAAAAGACCAATTGAAAAAATTCAAACGCCGGGATGTAAGGGCTTCTTTTGAAAATTCCCTTATCCTCGCCAGAAAGCACAATCTTGAATGCGTTTCATATATTATTGCCGCAGCACCGGGACAGACGGCAAAAAACTCATTAGAGGATCTTTTATACCTGGCTGAAAAAAGAACCCTGGTGGGTTTATCAATTTTTTATCCTGCACCTGGAAGCCTGGATTACAAGCTTTGCCAGGATAAAAGAATCCTGCCCGGCAAATTCTGCCTTATGAGATCAACAGCTCTTCCCATAAATGATACAACTTCAAGGCTTGAGGCAATAACTCTTTTAAGGCTTTCAAGAATATTAAATTTCATGAAACACTTGATGGATACAAGGGGCAGCATACCAGGTTCACAAATTTTTCCCGGCCTTAAAACAAGCCCTGCTTTAGACAGACAGAACTTATCACAAAAACTTCTACAATGGTTTCTCCATGATGGAAAGATAAGAGGGATTCATCCCAAAGAGGGGTTTTATACCCATGTCACAGATAAAAACCTGACACAGGAATTTATTAAAAGAATAAAAAATATTAAGGTTTCAGGCATGAAGTAATATAAGGATCAGTTTGCAAGTCTGCCGATATATTTTCCCTGTTCAAGGGCAATATGCTCCTTGACATGGGAGCTGATCATCTTTTGTACCATTTTTGCAGTATCATCAACCTCCATGTATTCGAATACTGAAAAAGGTATTTCATCCAAAACCCTTATATCCATCTTGTGCCTGCCCCGGAGCGTTAAAGAATATTTTGGAAGGGCATCTTTTGTATTATTTATCACCAGCGGAAGAATGGGTTTTTTCATCTTTTTTGCGAGCATAAACGCCCCGTTTTTAAAGGGTTTTACAATTCCTGTTTTTGAACGGGTCCCCTCCGGGAACATCATGATGGAAATATTGTTCTTTAAAAATTTTTTACACTGATCCATCATTTGGGCGATACTTTCTTTATCTCCCCTTTTAAGCTTCACGTGCCCGTTCAGGGTCATATTCCAGCCAATAAACGGCAGATTAAACACTTCAGCTTTAGAAATCCATCTAAAGGGGAAAAAAAGACGATAAACCACAAGTACATCAAGCTGTGACTGGTGGTTTGCGACAATGACATAATTTTTTTTCATATCCATTTTCCGGCGCCCTGTGATTTTAACCGACCATATTGGCATACACCAGATATAAGTAGAAGCCCAGAAAGATGTAAAAAGATTTAATAAAATAAGTCTTTTATCAAAAAAATGCGTCAGTAACCTGATAAAACATGCAATGATGAACATGATTGCCGAGTGAATCCCGACAAATGCTATATAAGCATAAGAAAAACAAGTGATCCCAAAGCTTTTAAAACTCATAGGGCGTCAGGCTTTCCCATCCCTTTTCAGTTACAAGCAGGGTCTGCTCAAACTGTGCAGACAATGACCCGTCACTGGTGACGGCTGTCCACCGATCTTCTAACACATGAAGTTCTTTTTTGCCAAGGTTGATCATGGGCTCAATGGTAAACACCATGCCTGGAACAAGACAGACCCCTTTTCCCCTGGTCCCGAAATGAAGCACCTGGGGTTGCTCATGGAAATTAATACCTACACCGTGACCCACAAATTCCCGAACCACGGAACAGCCACATGACTCTGCATAACTTTGAATGGCATAACCGATATCACCCAATGTTGCCCCCGGGGCCACTTTGCTGATACCCCTTTTCAGGGATTCGGCAGCCACGCTGACAATTTTCTTTCCCTTTTCATCAGGTGTTCCCACAAAAAATGTTTTGCTGGCATCTGAATAATACCCGTCAAGTATGGGTGTGATGTCAACATTGACAATATCACCGTCTTTTAAAACACGGTCCCCGGGTATACCGTGACAGATGACCTCATTAACCGAGACACACACGCTTTTAGGAAAGCCCCTGTAGCTTAAAGGCGCCGGGATTGCCCCTGCCCTGACGGTCTGTTCGTGGACAAAGGTATTAATATCTTCTGTCTTGAGCCCCGGCTTTATCATTTCTTCAACCTGGTCAAGAATTTTTATTAAAAGCTCACCGCTTTTTCTAATACCTTCCACCTGGTAAGGTTCTTTTAAGATTATATCATATCTTCTTTTGTATTCTTCTTTTATGCTGGTTCTCTTCTTTTTATTTCTGCAACAGTTTTTATATTTTTTTTTACTTCCGCATGGACAAAGGTCGTTCCTTCCAATTTTCACAACTTTCTTTTTCATTTGCTCTCAAGCTCCCAAGGGGTGGCCCCATAATGAATGGGGATATGCATTTTCAATTCTAATCTTGATGATATCGCCTATTCTGGCATGTTCGGACGGGAAATGCACGATTTTATTGGATTGGGTCCTGCCAGCCATTTGTTCCATATTTTGAAAGCTTTGCTCAAGGCCATCCCGTTTTTTACAGCTTTTCCCCTCAACAAGGATTTCCAGCGTTTTCCCGACCTGTTCTTTGTTCTTTTTTTCTGTATAATACTCCTGTAGTTCCAAAAGCCTGTTCAACCTGACTAATTTTTCTTTCTCGTCAATCTGATCTGAAAATCTGGCAGCAGGCGCAGAAGACCTGTCAGAATACGCAAAGGCAAATATGGAGTCAAATTCAATCTGTCTTAAAAGATCCATGGTGTCAGTAAAATCTTCTTTGGTTTCCGAAGGGAACCCAACAATTATATCTGTTGAAAGGGCGATACCACGGCATTGCTCTTTTAAGGCCATAATTCTGTCCATATATTTTTCACGTGTATATCCCCGGTTCATCTTTTTGAGTATTTGATTTGATCCTGACTGTACAGGGAGGTGAAGGTGGTTGCAGACTTTATCAAGATCCCGGATAGCATGAATCAATTCCATTGAAAGATCTTTCGGGTGGGATGTGGCAAAACGTATCCGGTGTATTCCGTTAATTTCATTGATCCCGGCCAAAAGTTCAGGAAAAGAACTTTGGCCTTCTTTTTGCCCGTAAGAATTAACATTCTGCCCTAAAAGAGTAATCTCCTTTACACCCGCCTTGGCATACAAAGTGATTTCTTCTATAATACTTTCAGGACTGCGGCTTCTTTCCCTGCCCCGGACATAAGGTACAACGCAATAGGTACAGAAATTCTCACACCCCTGCATAATTGTTATAAATCTTGAAACTTTATTTTCATCAAAACAGGAAGTATCAGGCAGAGCCTCGTAAATTACCCCGGAGTCTTCTATGTCTGTAATCCTTTTTTTTCCTGATTTTACAGAATCAATATGCTGACCGAATCTTGAAAATGCCCTGGTACCTAAAACAATATCCAGATGGGGAACACGGTCAAAGGCTTTTTTACCCTCCTGCTGAGCCACGCATCCTGCCATGACGGTTATCAGGTGGGGATTTTTCTTCTTTATTTTTGCGAACCTGCCCAGAAAGCTGAATGCTTTTTCTTCTGCTTTATGCCGGATGGAACATGTATTACAGACCACAATATCAGCTTTATCCATATCCCCGGTTTTTTCAAACCCGTAAGAATTCAGTATTGAGGCAAGTTTCTCGGAATCGTAGACATTCATCTGGCAGCCGATGGTATATATATATGCATATCCGCTATACTTCATCAAACATAAAATCCTTTTTTAAGTCTTCAATGATCATTTGAGCTGTTTTTATACGGCCAGGTGCAATGGCAAGCCTGATATGGCCCTTTTCAGGTTCCAGTGTGGTTGCGACTGCCACACCTTCATGGCCCTCAAAAATAAACCGTATAAATCCGATCATGGTTTTATCAACTAAATATTCTTTATGAACAGTTTTCATATATTCCCAATCATATTTTCTTCAAACCAGCCTATATATCACTATTGCCCAGAACTTCAAATACTTAATAAATCCAAAGCACAGGATAATTTAAAAAAACCAGGGCGGCAGGTATAAAAGTTTAAGTAAAATGATCCCTTAAGCCACAATTCCTGATTTCTGCTTCCCGTCTAAGATGTCACGAATCATAACAGCCAGTTCTTCCAGAATTAATGGTTTCGGCATAAATAGTCCGATTCCCATTTCTTTAATTTTATCCTCGGTTTTTTTTTCACAATACCCGGAACAGAGGATAACCGGCAGTTCCGGCCTGATTTTCAGAATTTTGCATGCCAGTTCATCACCTGTCATGACAGGCATGGTCATATCTGTAATAATAAGGTCAAATTTATAGGGATCTTTTTTAAATTCCTGAAAAGCCTCTTTACCATTGACAAAAGAATAGAGTTCGTAACCTAAATTTTCTAAAAATTCAAGGGCTGAATTACGAATACTGTCTTCATCATCAACCAGCATTATTCTTTCTGATCCAAGAGGCAGGGGTGTTTTGTTATTTTTATGAGTATTGAAGGCCTCTTTTTTTTCTGCTACCGGAAGAAATATATAAAATCTGGTTCCCTTATCTTGTTCTGAGTAAACTTTTAAATAACCTTCATGTTCCTGGATGATTCCGTGAACAACGGCAAGCCCCAGGCCGGTACCTTCGTCAGGGCCTTTTGTGGTGAAATACGGGTCAAAGATTTTATCCATTGTCTCAGGATCAATGCCATGCCCGGTATCGGTCACTTCCAGCCTGAGATATTTACCTGATGCCATATTCAATTCAGGGATATTGTCCGGGCCCGGCACTTCTATCTCTTCGAGCCCCACAGTCAATATCCCGCCGGTTTCATTCATTGCCTGATATGCATTCGTACAAAGGTTCATTACGACTTGGTGAATTTGAGTCGAATCTGCCATGACAGATGCTCTGGAAATAATATTTTCTTTTATCTCGATGGTTGAAGGAATCGAAGATCGAAGGAGTTTAAGCGCTTCTTTTACCAGGGCAGAAACATTCAAAGCCTGCTTTTTATATTCAGACTGCCTACTGAATGTAAGAATTTGCTGGACAAGGTCTGCGGCCCTTTTAGCCCCCTTGAGTACCTGCTCGATATTGTCTTTTGCTTTTTCAGGATTTTTGAGATTCACTATAGCAAGCTGGGAATAACCAAAAATTCCTGTCAGGATATTATTAAAATCATGTGCTATGCCGCCTGCAAGAGTCCCAATTGATTCCATCTTCTGTGCCTGTTTATATTGAGCTTCAAGTGCTTTCTTTTCACTGATATTTGTCAGATTGACAACCATTCCATCCGGTTTTCCATCCATTCCCTCTGTGATGGCAGCACTTATAATAACATCAAGGATGCGATTGTCCCTGGTAAATCTTTTTGTTTCAAAACTTAATGGTCCTCCATATTGATAGATTTCCTTTATTTTGTCTGCACTCAATTGTTTTTGATCTTCCGGAACAAATGGGATGGTTCTGCTCTTTAACTCTTTCAGCGTCCATCCGAACAAGCTTGTAAAGGCAGGGTTAATGTATTGGGGATGCCCTTTTTGATCATACATGACCATGGGGTCGGGATTTGCTTCCAGAATAGCCCTGAAGCGTCTTTCACTCTCACGAAGAGCAAGATCAGAAGCCCTGTGTTCCTCAATCTCAATTAAAAGGGACTTATTGGTCTTATTCAAATCTTTTGTCCTTTCTGCAATTTTTTTTTCAAGCTGTGCATGGCCTCTCTGTAGCGAAGCCTCTGCAATGTCCTTTCCAATGACATTGCGGCTTGCTTTAAAAAGGATTACGAAAATAACAACCAGAAAAATTAAAGAAAAAACAACTATGGTAATTTTAAGCTGATCCAATAATGTGGTTAATACTTCTTTATTGCCGGTAATGTTATAATAGACCTCTAAGGCACCCTTAAATATACCTTTGGACATCAATGGCACATAGCTTTCAACCACTTCAAGGTTAACAATTCTCCCTTCCATGGTTTTTGTATTTTTTTGAATCACTTGTGAATAAATTTTTCCTTGGGCAACCAGGTTGTGAAAATAATCATAGGTGTTTATTTTGCCCACATCTTCCGGGTTTGACGAAAAAAGGACTTTACCTGATTTTGAAAAAACCTTTATCTTTTCCAGGCCCAGGTCTTTCATTTCTTTTAATATTTTTTTTTCAACTTCCCCGGCAAATATTTTTTTTGCAAGAACAGTTCTGTCATCTAAGATCATATCTGATAAATGAGTTGCAACCCTTATAGCTGCATCTTCCGAATAATTTGTCAATTGCTTGATAAACTGCGGAAAAATAAAATAAAAGCTGAAAGCAGGAAAAAAAATCGCGGCAGCAATGGTTATTAACAGGATACGTCGTAATAAAGGTTTTTTAATAATATTGAAAAGGACTTTTTTTAAACTGATATTTTCCATTGAAAACATTCCCATCATGAGGAGGCCTAAGAATCAATTCTGTCCATTTAATGGCTCAGCATACAGCATATGAAAGTGCAAAACAAATTAAATCTCATGGGATGAATTATATTAAGAAAATTGACTTTATGAAACTTTACTTATATAAATTCTTTGTGAACAAATGGATACTATACTGAAATATTCTGTTCCTGACCAAAAAAGTGTTGAGCATTTAACCAGGGGGTTGAACTGCCATCCTCTTCTGGCCAGACTTCTTTTGGCCAGGGGAATTGAAAGTATTAAAAAAGCCCGTTTTTTTTTAAACCCTGATTTTGAAAACCTGACTGACCCTTTTCTTTTAAAGGGTATGAATAAGGCTGTGGTGCGTATCCTTACCGCAGTTAAAAACAAAGAAAAAATTCTTGTTTTCGGTGACTTTGATGCGGACGGTGTTACCTCCACCGCAGTCATCACTGAATTCCTTGAATATTGTGATGCTGATGTCTCATGGTATATCCCCCATAGGATTAAAGAAGGCTACAGCCTGCATCCTGATCATATTCAAATGGCACTGGACCGGGACATTGATCTGATTATTACGGTTGACTGTGGTATCACCAGTCATGAAGCCGTTAAAAAAGCCAGCCTGGAAGATATTGATGTCATTATAACCGACCACCATGAACCCTCTGCCACCCTGCCCTGTGCCGTGGCAGTAGTCGATCCGAAACAGGAAGGCTGCAAGTCAGGCTTAAGCTTTCTTGCAGGCGTCGGCGTTGTATTTTTTCTTGTTATGGCACTTAGAAAATTTTTCAGGGAACAAGGCTTTTGGGGAAATATCAAAGAACCCAATCTCATGGAGTACCTGGACCTTTTCGCCATAGGAACCATAGGGGACATGGCTCCATTGACCAATGAAAACCGTGTGTTTTGCATTTCAGGACTAAAAAGAATAAGACAGGGAACAAGACTTGGGTTAAAATCCCTTGCTGAAATTTCCAGGGTTGATTTTAAAAAAATTGACTCAGATGATATTTCATTTAAAATCGTACCAAGAATCAATGCTGCCGGCAGGATTTCCCATGCCAGGATCTGTGTTTCACACCTTATGGCAAAAGATATTGTCAGTACTGAAAAAACAGCATCACTCCTGAACCGGTTAAATGTGAAGAGGCAGGAAATTGAACAGGAAATTGTTTTAGACATTGAGCAAAAATTGCAGAAAAAACCGGTATTATTGAACAAAAAACTTCTAATGTTGTGGGATGACCAATGGAACCCAAGTGTTCTAGGGATTGTTGCATCAAAGCTTTCAAGAAAATACTATTGTCCTGTGATTTTGCTGGCAGGCAAAGGTGAGGATGCCATTGGTTCAGGAAGGAGCATCAATAATATTAATATTTACAAGGCACTCGTGGAAAACGAATCACTGCTCGTAAAATTTGGTGGTCATGCAATGGCTGCAGGCCTTACAGTGAAAAAAAACAATTTACCTGAACTGCGGCAAAATCTGAACCGGCACATGAAAGAATCTTATTGTGAAAAAGATTTTAAAAAATCCATGATAATTGATGCGGTTCTCGATTTTGAGGATATAAATTTCAACCTGGCAAGACAGCTTGATTGGTTAAGACCTTTCGGGGCAGGCAATCCGGAACCTGTATTTATCTGCAAACATATCCGGGTGGCATCTTCTTATGTCATTGGAAACAGCCACAGGAAAATGGTCCTTGAAAAGGCGGACAGCATTTCACGGCATAGGGTTGAAGCCTTTCATTTTAATATCAAAGACCCTGATAAAGAACCTTCTTACTACCCACAAATTGCATTCAAGCTTAAGATCAATAAATTCAAAACAGAAGCAGCCCGGATTATTATTGAGAACCATTGATTTTTACCTTGAAAAATACCCTGTTTTTATTATATATACACAGATTGATATTTTATGATTTTTGATAATTAAGGATAAATCTATGGCTAAAATTTTTTATACCGGGAACAGGGAAGCAAAACTTCTTTCCAAGATCGAATCGTCAAAAGAACGTGAAAGAATAAAAACCATCAGCACAATCCGGGACAACATAGATGCCTTTAGCAATAAGGTCTCCATGAAACTAATTGAAACTGGCCTTATTGAGACTGTCTCCAAATCCAGCATTGAAAACCAGATAGCAAGATGCCTTGATACTCTTTGCAAAGCTGAAGATTTTGATATTGACTTCATGGTTGCCCCTATCAGGACCCTTATTTCAAACCCGAATATTGCAAGTCTCTACCTTACAGCATTTATTGTTGAAAAACTGATCAATCACAGGGACGTCATTGATGTCTATGGCAGCGACGAAGATATTTATTATTGTATACAAAAAGAACTTTCAGCCATACTGCCAAATTCATGATCCGGAAATTTTGTTCAAGTTAAATCCCCAATTTTTCCAGCACTCTTTTTTTGGGGATGCCGTCTTTATCATATTTTCTTAATTTATAATACTTTTTAAGCATTGGCTCCAAGGGAACAAGCCTTTTTTTCGGATCGTCTTTCTGGGGTTCTAAAAGAAGTTTTTCCGGCAGGGTATCGTCTTTTTTCCGGATACCTTCATTTGTATTCATAAAACGTTCGAGAATATGTATTCTCTGCCCTGCTTTTAAAAATTCTCTTGAAGACAGATTAATGCCGGAAACCGCGGAAAAAAGTTTAGGATACAATGAAAAATCGACAAGGGAAAGGGCAATCCCTGAAAGGTTCTGCATTAAAAAGCGCAAAACAAAATGGGGTGTCATTCTTGTTAAAAAAGTTTCAAGAGTCAGGCCATACCCGGTAAACTGGCAGATATCCATTGAATTTACGGCAGCATAAATATTTTCAAAAAACATCACAAACTCAGGCTTTGCCCGGGTGGTGTCCGGTGCAAGCAAGCCAAGAAGATTTTCAAACCCCACAGGAAATGAAGACAGGTGGCAGGCCCCCCTGTTGGCGACAGCATATCCCAGGCCCTGTCCATATGCCCCCCTTGGATCATAACCAGCCATTTCAAGGCCTTTCACATGGATGGCAAAATTTTCCCCGCCAAATTTATTTGAAAGCGCCCTTGAACCCATTGCCATTTCCCTGCCAAAACCCTTAAGATGGGCAATATCGTTTAATGCCGCGACTATTTCTTTTTTTGATCCGAACCTGAGATCGGTTTCAATAAGCCCTTTCTGGGAGGCTTCCATAACCCATGCCAGGGTTCCTCCGGCAGATATTGTGTCAAGGCCTTTTTGATTGCAGATTTCATTAAACCTTGAAATATCATCTGGATCAAATATACCAAGGCTTGAACCCAGCAATGCCAGGGTTTCATATTCAGGCACATTGGTCTTTTTACCGTTAAACATCCCCTTGTGCCCGCAGAGTATGGAGCAAGGTTTGCAGGTATGGTGTTTTGTGTCATGATTTTCTTTAATGACCTCGCCTGTAATCTGAAAAGCTTTCGGGTGATTGCCAAAGGTGAAATTATTTACCGGCAGCATATTGTTCTTTATAATGGGGCCGGCATTGGCAGCCGTACCAAGTTGCCTCATCAGTAAAGACATATCGTTTCGGTTAATATACTTTTTTGCCCTGTTTTTAAGGTCTTTGAACCTGTCATTAAAAAACGGGACAACCTTGTAATGCCCTTTTGCGGCAGTAACCGCCTTAAGGTTTTTTGATCCCATGACAGCACCAAGTCCACCTCTTCCAAGATACCTGTTACCTGCTGCCACATTGGCAAACCTGACAAGGTTTTCGCCGGCAGGCCCTGTTACAATAGCTTCATTATTTTTTTGACTGATTGCAGTCTGGGTATTCAGGATATCTTTTCCCCAGAGGTTTGAAGCATCACAAAATTCAACCTTGTCATTATGGATATTAACTATAACCGGTTTATCTGATCTGCCTTTCAGGATAATGCCGTCCCACCCGTTGGATTTGAGTTGACGTCCGAAAGAACCGCCACAGGAAGAAGAGCCGATAATCCCTGTAAGAGGTGATTTAAAAACCCCGTGGAACCGACCTGAACAAGGAGCGCCGGTTCCTGCAAGCACCCCTGTCATGATAATGATGATATTGCCTTCGCCTAAAGGGTCTGTCCCCGGCTTAAGCCTGTCATAAAGCAATTTTAACCCTAGACCTTTTCCTCCAAGGTACATCCGCCTTAACTGATCTGAAATTACAAACATAGAAAAAGTCTTTAACGACAAATCAATTTCCAAAACCCTGTTAAACGGTCCTGGAGCTTCTTTTGAAGGCATAAGCGTCTCCATGATTCCACCTTTTATTATTTGTGGCTGTGAGGGTGTCCCCCGTGTTTGTGAACATGTTCATGCCGATGAATCTGCATATCGTCATCCGTCAGTATCCTGCCTTTTTCCATAGAAAATATTTTATCTGTCACAGCTTTAACAAAATCATACTCGTGTGAAATGACAAAATAGGATATATCAAGGCTGTTTAAGATATAAATCAATTTTTCCTTTACCTTGTTATCCAGACCGGCTGTTGGTTCGTCAAGCAGCAAAACCTCGGGTTCCATGGCAAGAACGGCAGCAAGAGCGACCAGGCGCTTTTGCCCGCCGGACAGCCTGTGGGTCACGCTTTGTTCAAAAACATGAATCCCAAGCCTTTTAAGGGTCTTTCTTGCGGCATCAATAGCGTCCTGGCGGGAAAATCCAAGGTTAAGAGGCCCGAATGCCACGTCTTCCAATACTGTGGGGCAGAACAATTGATCGTCAGAATCCTGGAACAACAAACCGATTTTGGAACGGACCGGGATAAAGTCCTTTTCATGTTTTAATACTTTTCCAAATACCTTGACTATACCTGATTCAGGTTTGCAAAGGCCCATAATAGTATGCAGCAAAGTGGTCTTACCTGACCCGTTGGGGGCCATCATTCCTATCCTGTCTGAGTTTTTGATCTCAAGATCCAGGTGATCCAGAACCTTTATATCAGATCCGGGATAAGAATATGAAATGTTTTCAAGCTTTATTACACTGGAAATATCCGTCACCTCTATACCCATATAATTTCAAGTATGACAAGGCTTAAGCCTGCCGTTAAAATACACGTTAAAAAAATTGAGTTTAATCTATTTGGCTGGTAAACGTCAAGGGTATGGAATTTTTGATTGAATCCGCGGCACAGCATGGCCTGGTACACTCTTTGGGCTCGTATCGATGCCCGGACAAAGAGCATGCCGACAAGATAGGCAAATGTTTTATAAGAATGCATATTGGTCCCGGGGCTGAACCCCCGGAATTTTGCAGCCCGCAAAAGCCTTTTATATTCTTCCTCAATCACGGCAATATAACGATAAGACATCAACAAAAGAAAAACCATCTTGTCCGGAACGCAGAGTTTATGCAGACCATTGCCAAGGGAGGCAA
Organism: Deltaproteobacteria bacterium; assembly: GCA_013151635.1. Classification (GTDB taxonomy): domain Bacteria; phylum Desulfobacterota; class Desulfobacteria; order Desulfobacterales; family Desulfobacteraceae; genus Desulfobacula. Next base: position 20,022 of record JAADHV010000074.1, read on the forward strand.
TGGTCATTGTGGCAATAAGGGCTGTGAATATAAGCAGTATGGTAATTGATTTAATGGTGATCTTTAAACATAACATCACGCCTGGGCCAGCTATTTTCAACCAGTGATACTGGTATATAATTTTTCCTTCAAATGTTACAGGAAGGATGATCCAGATCATCAAGAGAAACCAGAAAACCGGCTTTAACCGCTTAATGACATCCTGTAAATTTAACCGGGCCATTGTGATTAAAATGGCTGAAATCATAAAATAGAGTATTGCAATGTAAATATTATCACAAAGTGCCGCAGCAAAAGAAAGTACAATTGAAGCAATGATTCTTATTTTAGGATCAACCTGATGGATCAGGGAATGGCCTGATGCAAATTTTTCTTCTATCATTTCAGCTTTTTTTCCTTTTTAAAAACTTTGCAGACAAGCCTAAAAGGAAAATAATAAAAATACCCCCGATTATTTTATAAACAGACGGTGCTTTTTCAAGTTCTTCTTTTTTTTCCATTTCCTTTTTAATATCTTTTTTCGACGGGGTTGATATCAGTTCTTCTTTGGAAAGTCTCCATTCAGCATGATGGCCAGGTCCTGCATCAAGCTTCAGGACAAGATCCGAATCAATTTTCTCAGGGATTTTAAACGAATAATGCCCTTTTCTATCTGTTACCCCTTTCCGGACAACCTTGTTCTTTTCATCAACAACCGTTATGGAGCAATTTTGAGCCCAACTTTTTGAACCAAAACTGCTTTCCGTATGTATCATGCCGTCTTCCACCCATGCAAAAATAATCACCCTGTGGGCAAAAGCCTGGCTTACAGGGAGTAAAACCAGGATAAAACTTAAAATAACTATATATTTCATTTTTATTTTCATTTTTTCTTTACCGGTAAAATTTCAGGATATACTTTTAAAAGGAAAGTGACACAGAATCCTGTCACAATACCTTCGATAATCATCACGGGGATGTGGGCCGTTATAATAGTAAGGCTTGTTTCAAGAAAGTTCTTATCCGTGAACCACAACGCCAGCCCAAGCAGCAAAGATGAAATCAATATAGCAAACATGCCTGCTAAAAAACCTCCAAGAAATGTAAGTTTTGGAGATTTTCCAATCATTGGCAAAAAAAGATAATGCACCATGACAGCCGGGAAAGCCATCACTACGACATTAACGCCCAAAGCTGTCAGGCCGCCATATTGAAAAAAGACCGATTGCAAAAGCAATGCCGTCAGGATTGCCGGTATTGCAGCAAATCCAAGCAGCAATCCGACAATCCCGTTTAAAATCAGGTGGACACTCGAAGGCCCTATATTGATATGGATCAATGATGCCACAAAAAAAGCCGACGACAAAATAGCCACATGGACGATTCGATCGTAATCAATTTTTTTTAAACCTATTGCGGTTCCGGCAACAGCCATGGCTGCACCGGAGATTAATACCGGGCCAGAAAGGATTCCCTCTGAAATATGCATATTATTTCTCCTGCCACTTCTCAAATTTCACCCACAATATCGCCCCAAGCTCTATCTCCTTTTCCTGATTATCATGCATTATTTTTTTATCAGATGTGTTTAAAGCGGCAAACCCCCACCAGCCGGCAGCAGGTGTTGCATATGTGAATACACCGTTTTTATCAGCCTTTATGGTCTGGGTTAACATATAATCCGTGGGCGCATGGACTTTTTTATCCTTGTTATAATATTCCACCTCAACTTCTGCAAAGGGCACAACCTTGCCGTCAAGTTTTACAATACCCTGGAACACGTTTCCTGCATAAAGACCAAAAGGTTTTGATAAAGGAACAATTTCAGTTTTAAGCCCAATCTCGCTGTCCCAGCCATCATCATTTCCAAAGGCGGCCACTATGGTTTTTGAATAATGAACAATAAAATGATCCTCAGCAGGTTCCCAATAGGGTTCAGGTTCCATGACAAAAGTGTAGGCCCCGGGTCTTTTGATTGTATACGTGGTTTTCCAGGCTTTATGACCCATTATCTTTATCTCTTGAAGCTTGTCTTTTAAATCCTGTTTTTTCCCATCTTTGACCACAAAAAAGTCCTCAGGCTTGGCAAGAACCATTCCGTTCATCTCAAAGGGATGGGAAAAAGAAAGCCGGACATCAATTTTTTTTGAATCATTTTGCATGACCATATTATCTGAAGGTATAACCATCCCGAAATGGGCAAAAGCAAGGTCCAAAGAAGAACATAATATTAAAAGTACAGCGCAGAACAATTTAAAACATTTCATAGCAAGTCTCCTCAAAAATAAAAAAACCACAAAAGGTGCCGGTATTCTTTTCCCGGTGTTTCAACCTTCGTGGTTTATATTGTATATTAATTTTTTTATTTTTCTTCAGACTTCTGTCTGAAATTATATTTTTACTATCTTTTTAAACCGCATCTGTCAATGGATAAAATAAAAAAAGCCAACTGTACTGTTCAGGCCGGGCTTAAACCTGGCCGGCCTGAACATGAAAGACAATAAGATTTACTTTTTTATCCACTTGCCACCTGGATCTTGAAAAAATTGCCCTGGCTTTGCCTTTTGAGCCTTCCTTTTCGCCTGGACTTTTTCAACAACTTCCACCGAGGTATTCTGCTGTTTTGCAAAATACGTGTAAATGGCTTTTCTATCTTTATTCTCGGCTGCAATCACATCTTCTTTTGCCTTTGTGCTTGTGACAAAGCCAAGATAACCCCTGTTATTTTCTCCGATAATACCTTTTGATTTTAAATCGGCAATCACGGGCAGACGATTTTTCATTCTCTGTTTAATTCCGGCACCAAGTGCAAACTGGGATGAAATAATCAAGCAGCCAACCAGCAGAATATGTATTTTAATAATATTGCGAATATTCATACTTCCTCCTATTTTTCTATTTTGTTTTCAGCAGCTTCAAGGTCATCAAAAAAGTTATCCAGGGCTTTTTCCACCCTGATATTAATATCTATAGTGATATGAATAGGTTCAACTTTGATGGGTTTTATTTCAACCTCATGGCTTGTTTTAATAGGCTTAATATCAATTTCATGACTGGTCTGGCAACCTGCGAAAATAAAAAACACAAGGAACAATGCGATGAAAATCAATTTTCTGGTCATACGCTCTCCTTTTTTAATTAAATATTGATTTTAATTTATTACCAAATTTTATTACTTCATTAAAGGGAAGTTTTAAATTTACATCAAGTTTCATACCTTCAAATTCAGAACCCCGGCTCGATGAATCCACCCGGACAAAGCCCCCAACCTCCTTTCGAAACTCAAAGGGCAGGACTTTTGCAGGCTTTCCATCTAATTGCATATGGACATCAAGATTGTCTTCAAAGGAGTTAAAAACAAGTTTTGCCCATTTAAAATCAAAGTCTTTCAATGCCTCCCTGGCAAGATCAAGCTGGGCAAACTGGGGAGCATTCATTGGAATACCGGCGGTAATTTTTTCCTGTTTTCCAATGACCAATTTCCCACCGCTGCCAGGGGTTGAAAACAAGAATCCATTGTCAAACGATATATTGCCGTTTGAGTACACGACAGGGATCCTGCCGTTTAATGTTCCCGTTCCCTCAGAATGGAAAGCCCCCATCTGTTTTAAAAGCTGGTTTAATTCCAGGCGGTCACAATAAAGGGTTAAAGAATATGTATTGTTCTCCTGTGGGAACCGGATGGATTCCGTTGAGACAAGCCCGTTACACCACTTGAACCTGATATTTTCAATAAGTATTGATTTCGCATCTTCAATGGTAAACCGGACCTTTGCATCTTTTATTTTGATCTTGTTTACTTTAATTGAATCAATGCTTAAAATCCGGCCCGGCACACTTCTGGGCACCATCATGTCATTTATGTCCACGATTGTATTTATTCCTTCGGCCGCAAGGTTCATATCCGGCATGGTGATTCTTCCGTCATTTATTTTAAGGTTCATGGAAGTTTTAAGCTTATGGTTCAAAAATTTTGCCTTGCCGCTGGCAGCGGCTGTCGCATCAATATCCGCCTTTTGAAGCTCTTTGGGAATCAGTTTTCCAAGGTTCTTGAAACTTAGTTTAAAAGGATTTATCTTAAAGGCGGCAAATGCGTAAAAATCTTTTTTGAATCCAATGGTGGAGTCAAATTGAGTTTTAGCATCAGGAAGTGTTTTAAAGATCACGCTTCCGTTTATCTTAAATTCTTTTGAATCAGTCTGGAATATTCTGCCCTTTGTGCTGAAGCTGTATTTATTATATAATGAAATATCCGGGACAAAATACTTCCCATATTTTTTTTTAAAAGGTTCGGGATATCGGATCGGGATTTCAATTTTGATGCCGGAAACATTTAAAGACGGCAAGGTTGAATCCATTGGATCGGATTGAACCCTGATATTTTCTGCATTTAATGATAATTTTGAGCTTAATCCGCTCCCCTGATCTGAAAAATCCGCCACAAAATCCGAACTTAATTTCATATTCTTAAAGCTTAAACTTTCTTTTTGGTTCCGGATCCTGCCTTTTTTTATGCCAAGGGTTATTTTTCCTTTATTCTTTAAAGGGCTACCGCTTATCCAGGCATTGAACTCAGGTTCTCTTATATTTGCAAAATTTGAGTCGTAATAAATTTTAACAGCTTTTATTTTACTGTTTTTTAATCGCAAATCAAAGTCAGGGTAATTTTTTTCACCCCGGTTCAAATTAAGATTCAAGACGTATTCCATCCTGGTTGCAGACAGCAGATTATTGGATATGTCAAAGGTGCCGTTTGCACTTATTTTTTGATCATTTATTAAAACAATTGTGGAAAAATCTTTAACAACTGCTTCAATGGGTTTTATAAAACCAATCCTGGATATATTTAATTTCCATTTTTTTGAAACATCTGATGATTCAAGACTAAAATCAACAGGGCCTGTTAATTGCACCCCATTTATTTTTTTTGAAATAAATGGAATGATATACCCTGAATCAAAAGATTTGCCTTCAATCTTCACAAATTTTATCCCTTTATTGATATCATAGGTGACAAAGGTATAAAATTTTTCACCAAAAGGGTAAACCATGGTAGTTACAAAAATTTTCCCATCCTTTTTGTTAATGGTGGACAAGACATCAAAAGGAATTAAAAATTCCTTATTCAAGACGTCCAGGAATATTCTTGCATTCTTCAGAACAATTTTTCCAGGCAGAAAAGATAAATCAGGCTTGCCTGCATGGTCCCCAGGTGTTCCAGGCAGGTTGAATCCCCGGATTTTAATTTGATTGTTCTCATCTATGCCTGCATGAATTTGCAGGCCTGATATAGTCACTTTGTTTATATGAACAGATGATATGCTTTTAATATCATAATCAATGTTTACAGAATCAATTGAAATTGCATCGGTGATTCGGATTTTAGAAATAAATGTGTTAACAAACCCTATTTTCTGTATATTAAATTCAACATCAGCAGAATTTAAAAATTGCGGCAATCTTTTTTCAATCTGTGACTCCACAATAGTTGGAAGATTGATAAATAAAAAAAACAAAGCTATTGTGAGCACGAGGCAAAGCCATGAAATTATTTTTATGATTTTTTTAAAAAGCATTTTTAACATTCACCCTTAGATACATATCCCCTTTTCTCCCGTTAGAAGCGGCTTTACCCATCCCGGCAAGCCTTAATCTTGTTCCATGTTTCACCCCGGACGGAATTTTGACCCTGTACAAAGGTTTATAAAATCCCCAGGGAATCGTCACCATTTTATTTGTCCCGGCAATGGCCTCAATGGATGTAATATCAATTTCACCATAAAGATCATGGCTGTCCCGGATGCCCGATGCAACAATCATCTGAAGCCTTGGACTGTGCTTTTTTGCGGTGAATCTTGTGATCTTCTGACTTGTGCCTGTTTTGGGCAGTTTTTTATTTAGTTTTACAAATATAATCCCTGCCATAAATCCACCTACGTGCGCCCACCAGGCGATACCCGCACCTCCCCCGGAACCTGCCGCATTAAAAAACTGAATTAAAAACCAGAAACCAAGAAAGATAAACGCAGGTATTTCAACAAACCATGGTATGATAATAATTGGTATAAGCGTTAAAATCCGTGATTTTGGATATAAAAGGAAATATGCCCCCATAACACCGGCAATGGCACCGCTTGCTCCGATGGTAGGTACCATGGATACAGGATTTAAAAAAAGGTGAAAAATTCCCGAAGTAATACCGCAAAGCAAATAAAACCCGAGAAACCTTACCGAGCCGAAATGCTCTTCGATATTGTCGCCAAAAATATACAGAAACCACATATTGCCCAGGAAATGTAAAAATCCCCCATGTAAAAACATATAAGAAAGAATGGAAAACAAATGGTTGAATGCTGAAAAATGGCGCGACACTTCATCAACCGTAAATTTTGCCGGAACCAACCCGTAGGAATAAAAAAAGACTTCATTATGCAGTCCTATTTGAAGCTGAAAAAGAAATACCAAAAGATTAATGCCTATGATGGCATAGGTCACAACAGGCATGGAATCAGAGGGTTGGGTGTCCCGAATGGGTATCATTTAACCACTCTCAATATATGGTTGGTTTCAAGCTCTTTTTTAAGGTGTTTTAAAATCTCCATCACTGCATCTTCAATAGAACAGGTATCCCCTGTTTTTGAAGAGCAATCTTTTAAAAGCTCTTGATTTTCAGTGTCAAACCCGAGTCTGTGCCTTACATATTCCATCATGGTGAAATAAGCCATATGGATATTCCAAGGTTCTAATTTTGCAATAAATGTTTTGGTCTTTAATGGCAAATCGTAACAAAGCAGACCAATCGCTTCTTCAATTGTTTCAGGAAAATCTTCTTTAACAAAAACTTCTGGGACATATTTTTTTAATTCGCGGGCCTTTTGCGTATCCAGAAACATAAGGTAGAGCATGACTTCAAGGATAATTTTTACGTCCTTGTATATCCAGGGATGACGGCTCAACCTGGGGCCTGCCACATTTAAAATTTGAATGTTGTTCTCCAATAAAAAAGACTTTAAAAAAATGGCCGCCTCAAACTCTTCTGTATTCAACAGATCAATATAACAATTTGGTCTGCCCACAAGTTTTGCAAAATTATGGGTGAGTCTGGATCCGCCTGTGAGTTCACCACGGGAAATTATTAAAGTACCATTGGAATCCATGATATTCTGTTTTGTTCTTTCCTTGTAATCCATTGTATTCATTTCAATTAACTGGTATTTCATCGGCAATGGCCCTTGTTCGGTTATACGGCCTTTTGGAATCCACCCGCCATGCTCGATATTAAATTTAATCGCAACATCAAGTGCTGCCCTGTCCGCTCCGGTCTGACCGCCTGAAATAATTTTTTTCAACATATTAATCATATCGCCTTTTAAAAAAAATCCTTTTCTATAATAACAGTAAGGGGTATAACTTCAATACTATTTTGTCATTTAAAATTATTTAGCCGGGGGTTTATGAACATACCCACAAAAAAAGAATGTTTTAAACTGATAAAAAAAATGGACATGATGGATCATATTATTGATCACTCTATCATGGTTTCCAATATTGCATTATTTTTAAGTCAAAAACTTAAAAAATATTCTAAAAATATAGATACAAGACTTGCAACCTCAGCCGCCCTGCTTCACGATATAACAAAAACCCGAAGTTTTGATACAAAAGAAATTCATTCGGAAACCGGCGGCCTTATGTTAACCGAGCTTGGCTATCCGGAAGTCGGGGATATCATACGCCAGCATGTAATTTTAGATTCTTATAAAAACGATTCTCCTGTTTCAGAGCAGGAAATTGTTAATTACTCTGACAAAAGAGTATTGCATGAAAGAATAGTGTCTTTGAATAAACGGCTTGAATACATCAAACAGAGATACGGAACCAGAAAAGAATTCATGGATCGTATTCAGATCATGCGTATAAACACGATAAAGCTTGAAAATAAAATTTTTCTGCACCTTGATATAACACCGGGCCAACTATCGAAATATATTACAAAAAAAATTAATAAAGAAGACTTAGCTTAAAATTCAATCAACAACAAAGCATTGGACAATGCCAAAAAGGTCGCTGATTTCAAAGGGTTTGGCTAAAAATGCATCTGCTCCTTCATACCGTGATTTTTCCTCGTTGTCAGACACACCTGACATGATGATAAAAATTTTGTCAGGGTCTTTCTGCCTTACTTTGTCCATTAATTCAAACCCGTTCATATCCGGCATGTCAACATCTGAAATCACGATATCAACCTCACCGCCTTCTTTTATGTATTCCCAGGCAAGCCTTCCGTTCCCAAAAGATAATACTTCCCTGTTAACGCAATATGTCAGGGCAGTTACAGTTAGATTCCTGATTAAAGTATCATCATCAACAACCAGTATTTTTACATTGTCAATTATGAGTGAACCTCCAAAGAATAAATATTACGCTACTTTTAGAACCTCATGGAATAATTTCAAACTTTTCCTGGGAAAAGCATATTCAGTGATCATTTCAATATTATCCAGCATTGCCTGCCTTCTGTGGATGCCTAAAGGATAAGTTTCACTGATAATGGCTGTGGCCATCACACTTAAAAGCTTAACCCTTTCTTTGAAAAGATGGGATGAAGTTTTCAGGTTCAAAAATGTAATATCTATATTTGAAATTTGTCTGTGGAGCATGACTGCTGTGTCCAGAGCCGCACTTTTTCTTATTTCTCCAATGGGGTAACCCTTCAGGGCAGCTTTGACAATTACAATTAAGAGGTGGAGGCGCAAAAGGAAAACATCGTTTCCATTCATTTGGTGCATGCATTTATTTGGAGAACCGAATCTTTTCATTTTCAAGGTTTTTTTTAAGTAAAATTTTTTGGAAATAATTAGAGTTTAATTATCATATATTTTAAATTTATCAACTGTTTTCTTGAAAGTTTCTCAATGAAACTTATGAACAGGATACAATATCATGTGCAAGTCTTTTAATTTGCAGCTTTATTGCTAAAACTTTCTTTTTCTGATCTTCTTTTTCTGACTGCTTTAAAGAAAAAACGCGTTCTATCTCTCCTTTAAGTGCATGATAGCGGTTGAACCGTTCATTGATTTTTTCTTTAAAATCCCTTGTAGCAGCCTCAATCAAAGGCATAAAATAATTCGCCGTCAGACTTATATGATATTCCTCCAACTGATCTTTTATGACCTTCTGATTTTCTTTTTTAATTTTCGAGGCTGCTTTTTTCAATCCCGGGGAGAAAGAAAAACCTTTTTTCCTGTTTGATAATGAAAACAATATTTGCGACAATGTCTGAAAACAAAAATCAGTAATGATATTGGCCTTGATCCTTGGAGTGTATCTTGCCTCCATTATTTCGGCCGGCAAGTGAAGGCCCAGTATTTTTTTAATTTTATCGATGTCCACTGAATCAAAAAAATCTTCTTGCTTCCCTGTCAATTCCGGAACACTTTCAAATTTAGAATAATGCTCATCTTTTAACAAATCAATCCGGTAAGAATCAAATAAAGACTGGAAATAGGAAGTAATTCTCAGTTCCTGGGTTTCAACGATAATTTTTAACTGTGGTTTAACCTGTTTTATAACATATAAGTCAAGCCTGCGTTTAAAATCCTGAAACATTAAGTATAAAATCTTATTGAATCCTGATTCTTTTGCAATTGTTCTGTATTGTTCAACATCAAGGCTTGCAGTCCTTATAAATTCTGCTGCCTTTTTTAACACGGCATTTTGGTCAAGGACAAGAGCATTTTTGATATTTAACTCAACTTCATCTTTTAATCCGCTTACAGCACCTTTAATGGAATTTGCCACAATGGATTCTAAACGGGAAGCATTTTGATGCAGGTTTTTAAGGGTTAAAAAAGCCTGTTCTTCCTTTAATTTGTCAGAAGACAGCAAATCAAGGAAAATATTTGCTCTTTGATCCAATTGGCCAATGATAATTGAAAGGCGCTTCAAATGATTTGAAATTAAAAGTTTATGCCTGTTTGTATCTATCATTTCCATGAATGAAGAATTGAATTCATCTGTTTTTTTATCACAGTATCGAAGCATTTCCTCATCTTCCCGGAACAGTTTCAGCCGGCTCAAATCCCTTTTGGTTAATTTTGATTCAATTTTTATAAATAAATTATAAAGTGAAGAAAAAGAAAAAACCTGGGGGCGTATTTCTAAAAATTCAAGGTTATCTCTAATATCTCTTTCTATTTTAATCAAATCTTCAAGATTTTCATGTTCTGTTAAATCACAATTATTGACAAAGAGAATATTATCAAGCAGCCCTGAATTTTTAATCTGTTTTAAAAAACTGATGTCTGATTGTCTTAACCCGGTCCTGGAGCTGATGCAATAGACAATCAGATTGGATGATTCAAGATAATTGAAGACCTGGGCCAACTGGGCCGGGTCGGTTGAATCAGCACCCTGGCAATCGGCAATTTCAATATTTGGATCAATTGCCCTGCCAAATACATTAAGACAGACATCCTTGACATAAAAAGCGTTATTGAGGTCAGAAGTATAAATTTTATGCCTGTCAAACTCTCTTAATTCAAAATCAATGATGGTTTCATCGGCCTGAACCAGGTCTTTACAGGCATCAAACCCTTGAAGCGCATACTTGATCAAAAGGGTTTCAGGCCTGATTCCATTTTTTGTGACCGGGAAATCAGAACTTAACTCCTGATAGACCTTTTTTAAGTATTCCCTGTCCCTTGTGCGCCTTATATCAAAATCATTGAAAATTTCATTTCCTGATCCTTTTCCCGGGAATAACAACAAGGCTTTTTGTAATTGCAAATTAATTTTATCCCAGGATTTGAAATATAGCCTTGCCCGGTTTTTCTTTCCTTTCCTGATTCTCGTGGTAATGGAGGTTATAACACCTGCCCCTCTTTTCACAAGTTCCTTTCCAAGAAGGGAATTTACAAACGTGCTTTTCCCCGACTTTATGACACCTACCACGGCAATTTTCAGGCGTTGTGCCCGGATATCCCCCGGGATACGGTGGCAAAATATTTTATAGTCTTCAAACGAGCCGTCACTCATTCCGGGGACTTGGTTTATACGTTGAAGAATTTCTAATGTATCATTTGCCAGTTTTTCAATGGCGTTTAATGGAGTTGTATTATTTGTCATCATTTTGGAAGGGAAAAATCAATAAATCATCATCATCGCTTTTTCATATTTCAATTCAGTGGTTGTGGAAAAAATCAAATTTTCAGTCATGGGGCAGGTAAGCCAGGCTGAATCATTTAATTCACTATCAAGCTGCATGGGGCCCCATCCGGCGCATCCCAGCACTACCATAAAAGATTCCGGGCCTTTTTGAACTGCAATTGCCTCAAGGATATCCCTTGAATTACTCAAGGCAAGCCAGTCTGAAACTTTCAGGCTTTCATTCCAGTCAAAAGGAGGCCCGTGAAGGACAAAAACCCCGCTTGGCTGAACAGGTCCTCCAAGGAAAATTTCAAGTTTATCAACACTCTTGTTGCATTTAATATTCAAATCTTCAAATAATTCTCTTCCTGTCAAAAGCGGGTGTACCTTGTTCACGATAAATCCTAATGCACCGGATTCATTATGTTCACACATGCATGTCACGGTATGGGCAAAATTGGGGTCAGGAAGCCCTGGTATGGCAAGCAAGAATTTTCCTTTCATACTTTGTGAGATATCATCAGTCATGGACCAGCTCCGTATTTAATCTTGACATTACAATTCCAGTTTACGTATATTTACTGAATGAGTAGTTTGAAATATTTTTGTTTGATTTGCAATAGTTTTGTCATTAAAGGGCTGCATTATGAGTGAAATTAATCCTGAAATACCCGGGGCAAAGAAAATATCTTTGGTTGATCCTGGCATGAAACAGGGCAGAACATCTCAAAAAGGTGATGGCTCTTTTGATAAAATTTTAACAAACCATATTAAAAAAGGCGATAATGACACCCCGTTAAAAAATACATCAGCCCTTCCGGAAATTGAAGGCTCTTTTAACGCACAAAGGTTGAAGTTCAAACCTGATCGAACCCAATTTACCCTGAAATTTGCCTCATCCCTGGATATGCTTGAAAAATATGCGTCCTTGATAGGAGATCCCGGCAAAACCTTAAAACAAGCCTATGATATCCTTGAACAGGCTTCAGGCCAGGCAGAAACCCTGGCAAGGGAATTTAAAGAGGACAAAGCCCTGGACACTGATTTTAAAAAGCTCCTTACCCGGTTGATGACCACAATAGAGGTTGAAAAATTCAAGTTCAACCGGGGCGATTATTCTGACCTGTAGTTTTTATAAATCAATCTTCTTTTCTACCATATACATCATCAAATCTTACAATATCATCCTCTCCCAGGTAAGAGCCTGACTGGACTTCGATTAGTTCCAAAGGTATCTTCCCCGGATTTTCCAGCCTGTGCATTGTTCCTAAGGGGATATAGGTGGATTCGTCTTCTTTGAGCAGCATTGTTTCTTCCCCCTTGGTGATGATTGCAGCACCCGACACCACTATCCAATGTTCTGCACGATGAAAATGTTTTTGCAAAGAAAGCTTTGCACCTGGTTTTACCGTAATGCGCTTCACCTGGAATCTTTGTTCAACATCCGTGGTTTCATAACTGCCCCAGGGCCTGTATACTTTCCTGTGGTTAATGGATTCACGCCTGTTATTATCCTTTAATTGACTGACAATTTTCTTAACCTCCTGAACCCTGTCCCTTGGAGAAACCAGGATAGCGTCCTTTGTTTCAACAATAACAAATTTTTCAAGGCCGACAGCTGCAACCAGCCTGCTTTCGGAATTAATATAGGAGTCTTTTACACCATGGGTGAGGACATCCCCTTTAATAACATTCAGGTTTTTATCCTTTTTTCCTGTCTGCCAGAGGGCATCAAATGATCCAAGATCATTCCAGCCCGCGTCAAATGGGATCACAATTCCTTTTGATGTTTTTTCCATTACAGCATAATCAATGGAGTCGGAAGGAATGCCTTTAAACCCTTCAAGGCCAAGCCTGAAGAAATCAAGGTCCCGGACGCCGGCAGTTATAACTTTTCTACACTGCATTATAATATCAGGAGCATGGTTCTCAAGTTCTTTTACAATGGCTGACGCCCTGAACATGAACATTCCTGAGTTCCAGCAATATGATCCTGACTCAAGATATTTTCCGGCAGTATCACGATCGGGTTTTTCAACAAATCTTTCTATTTTGGAAATGCCTTTGTCTTTTTCGAGCAACTCTCCTTTTTTAATATACCCGTACCCTGTTTCAGGAGAATCGGGAATAACCCCGAATGTTATTAAATCGCCTTTCAGGGCATATTCAAGACCTGTCTTTATTACGTTGTGAAAATCACTGACATTTTCAATCACGTGGTCTGCAGGTAATATAAGGAGGATTGGATCTTCATTTTTTTTTGTTGCCATTAATGCGGCAAGAGCTATTGCAGGGGCGGTATTCCTTCCGACAGGCTCCAAAATAATTGCACCAGGCTCAATATTAATCTTTCTTAATTGTTCTGCTGTCATAAACCTGTGGGCTTCATTACAGACAACAATTGGTGCGCCCAGTGTTTTAATCCCTTCAAGCCTTAAAATAGTATTTTGTAGCATGGTATTTTCATTATAAATATCAATCAGCTGCTTTGGATAAAGCTTTCGTGATAAAGGCCAAAGCCTTGTCCCTGATCCACCTGCAAGGATTACCGGAATAATCATAATTTCTCCTTGAGTTTTTGTTTTGTTGCTGTGAACACATTAACTGCAAGCCCGTGATTTACATGATAAGAATCAACCTCCTTAATTTGAAAGCCAGTATCTAAAAGCCAGGTTTTTATTTTTTCCTTTTCAAACCCGAGCCATGATCCGCCCATAATCTCTTTTATTTTTTCCTTTTCATGTTTTTCAAAATCCGACAGGACAAACAATCCGCCGGGCTTGAGCACCCTGTATACTTCGGCTATTGGCAATCTGGGCTGCGAGATATGGTGCAGGACCATATTCATAATTGCCGCATCAATTTCCTTATTTTTCATTGGAAGATGCTCAAGTTCTCCCAATCTTAATTCTGCATTACTGGTCCCTGAAAGCCTCAGCCTTGCCTGTTCCAGCATCTCAGGCGAGCTGTCTATGCCGATAAGTTTGTTTGGCACTTTAAAGGACAGTTTTTCAATGAGTTCTCCTGTACCGCAGCCAAGGTCTGAAATCTTGCCTTGAAAAGATAATTTCCCCATGATCACGGAATTCAGATCAAAATCGCCCAGAACTTCTTTTTTTAACCGATCCCACTGGGGAGCAACAGTCTTAAAAAAACGTTTTGTCCTGTTTTGACGAATTTTGATCATTTCACCGGCTTTTTTTAAATCCCGGCCTGCAATTTCTTCTTTCTCAAGAGTCTTATCAACAAGGGAAATCAGGGCATTGCATATATCATTTCCGGCAGCAGAATAATAAATAAAGCTTCCGTTTCTGCGGGAGGTTAAAAGTCCTGATTCCACAAGAATTTTTAAATGCCTTGAAACACCGGACTGTATCATATCCACAACCAGGACAATTTCATTCACATTGAGTTCATATTGCTGCAGCACAATCAACAGCCGGAGGCGGGTTTTATCAGAGAGCGCCTTAAAACATTTAATCAGTTCCATTTTAAAAAGACTTTAAATTATCCTTATAGGTTTATCTCCTGTCCGAATTGAAGAATCTGAGAGTTTAAATCAAGCTTTTCAACCTTTTTTTTAAAATCCCCTGGATTAGCTTTGATTACATCAAAAGTATTATAGTGCATGGGGATTACGCATCCGGGTTTAATATACGAGCAGGCTCTTGCTGCATCGTCAATTCCCATGGTAAAATTATCACCAATCGGAACCATAAGATAATCTATGGAATATAATTCACCAATAAGTTTTAAATCCAGGAACAGGCCCGTATCACCCATATGGTAGATAATCTTATCCTGGATAAAAATTATAATTCCTGTTGCAGAGCCTATGCATTCTTTATCCGGTGTTACGGAACTGTGAAGAGCCTGGATTAATTTAATTTTCCCGAAATCAAATGAATAAGCTCCGCCAATATGCATGGGATGGGCTTTAGCTCCTTTTGCCGCAATATAACTTGCCAGTTCATTTTCACAAATACAAAGAGAATCGCATCTTTTTGCAATGCTTAAAGTATCACCGAAATGATCACCGTGGCCATGGGTAAGCAGGATATATTCCGCTTCAACATCAGACGCACCAACAGGAGAAGTTGGATTTCCGTCCAGGAAAGGGTCTATTAAAATTCTTGCACCATTATCAAGTGTGATTAAAAAAGAGGAATGTGAAAAGTATTTTAACTTCATATTAATCTCCTTTATTATTTTACAGTCAAAACAGGGCAGTGGGATTCAAGAATCACAATCTGGGCCGTAGAACCAAAAATCAATTTTCCCACCTTTGACCGGCTTCTAACTCCTATAATAATTTCATCAACATTCTTTTCTCTGGCAAATTTTACAATATCCTCGCCTGGTTCAAGCCCTCTTATCAAAAGGTGTGTTTCACTCTTGACTCCAAAATCAACAAAATATGCTTTTGCCTGCTCAAGGTTTTTTTCAGCTTCAACAATTTCTAATGTTTCAGTTTTATCACCACCGGTCATTGAAGTTACAATCAAAATCTCACCGTCAAATGCCTTGGCATGTTTCGCTGCTATATCCATCAAGTCCTTACCAACGTCTGTTCCCTTGTATCCTACCAGAATCTTCATTTTAATACCTCAATTTTCATTGTTTTGTAAAACTGCCACCAAACCTTTTGCCATTGTTAATAATATGATGTTTTTACCAGGTTTTTCAATAGATATAATTAAAAAAAGGGCCCTGGAAAACTTCCAGAACCCTTGATTTTATTATGGAGGCGGCTTCCGGATTTGAACCGGAGAATAACGGCTTTGCAGGCCGTTGCCTTACCCCTTGGCCAAGCCGCCTTTTTATGTGGAGCGGGAAACGGGATTTGAACCCGCGACTTCGACCTTGGCAAGGTCGCACTCTACCACTGAGTTATTCCCGCCCAGCAAACAAGAGAGATTTATATACTTGAACATTAAATTTGTCAATATTAAATTTAGAATGAAAGAAATTTTCTGGCCTTAATAAAGTAGTCAAGCCCTGACCAAATTGTAAAAATCAACGCACCATAAAGCAGGTACAAACCAATGACATTAAAATGGATGCCAAAATAACTAAAATGCAATGTCAATGGTATAACAGCAGCAATCTGGAAACCTGTTTTGTATTTTCCAAGCCACGATGCTGCAACATCCTGCCGGTTTTCAATCAAAACGCACCTCAAGCCTGTCACGGCAAGTTCTCTTCCAATGATAACACAGGCAATCCATGCCTGCATAAATCCTAAAGATACGAGCATGACAAGTGTTGAGGCAACCAGAAGCTTATCTGCCAGAGGATCGAGAATTTTACCAAGTTTTGTAACCAAACCCCTGGTCCTTGCAAGATACCCGTCAAAATAATCTGTAATAGCTGCAATGGAAAAAAGGATAGCTGCAAGAAAGGTTGTGATTTTTGTTTCATATGTTAAAAGCACCACAATAACAGGAACAGCAACAATCCTGGATATAGTCATGAAATTTGGGGTCAGAACAATATTTTTAATTTTTCCGGACCAGGTCATTTTAAATTATCCATTCTTTTTATTCCAGTCTGCCATAAAGGCGTCTATCCCTTTATCCGTCATATGATGGGATGCAAGTTTCTTTAAAATATTGTAGGGAATTGTGGCAATATCAGCGCCCATAAGGGCAGAATCGAGCACGTGAAGCGGGCTTCTGACACTGGCTACGATAACCTTTGTATCAAAGTCATAATTGTCAAAAATCTGAACAATTTCCTCAACCAGCCCCATGCCTTCTTCGGCAAGGTCATCAAGACGGCCGACAAACGGGCTCACATATGTTGCACCGGCCTTTGCCGCCATCAATGCCTGCAGGGCTGAAAATACCAGAGTCACGTTTGTTTTGATTCCTTCGTCAGAAAGGGTTTTTACAGCTTTTAACCCTTCAACCGTCATTGGGATTTTAACCGCAATATTATCAGCAATTTTTGCCAGATCACGGGCTTCTTTTACCATGCCGTCATATTCAAGGCTTATAACTTCAGCACTTACAGGGCCTTTTACTATTTTACAAATATCAGCGATGATCTCTTTAAACTCACCGTCTTCTTTTGCAATCAAAGAAGGGTTGGTTGTTACACCGTCCACCATGCCCATATTATTGGCATCCTTGATCTGGTCAATATTTGCAGTGTCTATAAAAAATTTCAATTTAATCCTCCTCGTCCAGAAGCAGGACCTTCTGGGCTTCTTGTTTTTCTATTTTTTTTTGTAATTCATCTGATCTTAATTTTAAGACCGGATGAATTACATTAGCTCCTATATCACAAATAGGTATTAATACAAAACACCTTTCGTGCATCCTTGGGTGTGGTATTTCAAGAACCGGGGTTTTAAGAACCAGATCATCATAATAAACAATATCAAGATCAATAATCCTTGGACCGAACCTGAAGTGTTTCCCTTCCTTATCCAGATCATTTTCCAAACCCTTTAAGGTATTTAAAAGTTCATCTGGTTTTAAAATGGTTGTTATTTTCAAAGCTGCATTTACGAACCAGTCCTGGTCTGTAAAATTCTGGGGCTCTGTTTTATAAAAGTGTGACACCTTAATCACATGGAGTCTTTCTTGACCGCGCAAAAGGGTGATAGCGTTTTCAAGGTTCTTTTTCTTGTTCCCGATATTGGAGCCGATACTTAAATAAGCAATATGCTGGTCTATTTTATTTATACTCAAATTGAACCGTCTTTGAATACTCACTTTTCATATCATCATTACCTATGGCCCTTATCCTGAAATAATATTTAAACCCTTTTTCTATGGGAGTTGAGAATTTCATTGCAGGCATGGAAACAAAACCTTTTTTCTTAAATTCAAAAGGACACCCTGTACAGCTTTCAAAAGTTTTTTTAGCCATAAATATCTCAAAACCTTCTGGTTTTACAAAAGCCGTCTCAGGATCAATCCTGTGGTCCCATGAAAGGCTGATTTCCTTATCACCGGAACTATATTTCAAGTCGAAAGGAGCCGCGATTCTCAAGCCTTTTATTTCAGGGGGGGTTGGAGGGCCTTTTTTCCCGCAGCCCGAAAAAGAAAAAAGGATGATACCGCAAATCACCGATAATAAAAGGATCATGATTTTATTATTTCTCATCATAAACCAAGCTCCCCGGCAGCTTTGGCTACTGCATTCTTAACATTATCAAAACTTGTTCCCCCGTAAGAGATCCGTCTTGAAATCATTTTATCAATAGTAATAAACCCGTAGACATCCTCTTCAATAAGTTCACTTAAATCCTTGAACTCTTCAATACTAAGATCATTTAATTCTTTTTTCATGTTCAAGGCACAGGCAACCGCCCTTCCTGCCACAGCGTGGGCATTCCTGAATGCCATGCCCTTTGAAACCAGGTAATCTGCAAGATCGGTTGCATTTAAAAATCCATGTTTGCAGGCATCATACATCCTGTCTTTATGGATCTTGATGTTTTCAAGCATCCTTGTATAAACACTGGTACAGATTTTCAATGTATCCACAGTATCAAATAAAGGTTCCTTGTCTTCCTGCATATCCTTATTATATGCAAGCGGTAAAGATTTCATAAGGGTCAGGATGGATACAAGGTTGCCTATCACTCTTCCTGCCTTGCCCCTTACAAGCTCTGCCACGTCAGGGTTCTTTTTCTGGGGCATGATGCTTGATCCTGTGGTAAAAGAATCTGAAATCGTAATAAAAGAAAATTCAGAAGTTGACCAGAGAATCAATTCTTCGGAAAGTCTTGAAAAATGTATCATGGCAATGGAGGCATGGGAGATAAACTCCATGACGAAATCCCTGTCAGACACTGAATCAATGCTGTTATCAGATACTTTTGCAAATGAGAGGACTTCTCTTGTAAATTCACGGTTAACAGGGTAGGTGGTCCCTGCAAGGGCCGCAGTTCCAAGAGGCATGACATCAATCCTTTTCAAACAGTCTTCAAACCTTTCAATGTCCCGTTTGAACATTTCATAATAGGCCATCAGGTGATGGGAAAAAAGCACAGGCTGTGCCCTTTGAAGATGGGTATATCCGGGCATTATAACATCAAGGTGGCTTTTTGCCATCCTTACAAGGGATTTTTGGAATCCGTACAAAAGCTCAATAATGATTCTTGTCTCTTTTTTAAGATAAATCCTGACATCAAGAGCAACCTGATCATTACGGCTTCTGCCGGTGTGAAGTTTTCTTGCAACATCCCCGCTGACCTTCCCAAGGGCGTCTTCAATATGCATATGAATGTCTTCAAGGCTTGCTGAAAAAAGGATTTCATTGTTCTCAATTTTCTTTTTTACTTTTAAAAGTCCCTTAATAAGGGTGTCTGCATCATCCCTTGTAATGATAGATTCTTTAGCCATCATTTTCAAGTGGGCAATGCTTCCTTCAATGTCACTTTCAAAAAGCCGTTTGTCAACATCTATGGATGCATTAAATTTTTCAACAAGTTCATCTGTATTCCGGGAAAATCTTCCCCCCCAGAGTTTTTTATTCCCAACTCTTTCATTCATTGCCTGTTGAGTTCCTTTTTTGACAGTCTTTTAAAAACGATCACAGACTTATAAACTATTTATCTGCCAATATCAAACTTTCCAGAATGGCCTTATGCATGTGTCTTTTATTTTCTGCCTGATCCCAGAACACACTGTTTTTATTTTCAAAAACATCTTCTGAAATTTCTTCACCCCTGTGGGCAGGCAGGCAGTGCATTACAAGGACATCATCCTTTGCCCCGGATAAAAGCTCTTGATTTACCTGGAACCCTTCAAAGGAAATAATCCGTTTGGACAATTCATCTTCATCTCCCATGCTGGCCCAGACATCCGTGTACACGACATCAGCATTTTTCACAGCCTCTTTAGGGTCGTTTGTCAATATAATATTGCTTTTTTCCTTTACCGATGCTGCCGCAATAATTTGAGAATCCACAGCATAATCATCCGGGCAGGCGACAATAAGATCAAGGCCAAGAACACTTGCTGCATTGATCCAGGAATTTACCACATTATTCCCGTCACCCACCCATGCTATTTTAATTCCTTTATACCTGTTCTTATGTTCAATAACGGTCATGATGTCACTCAATATCTGGCAGGGGTGAAAAGAATCTGTAAGTGCGTTTATCACGGGTATGGTGGAACTTTTAGCAAATTCTTCCACAAGAGAATGATCAAATGTTCTCATGGCAAGGCAGTCAATATATCTTGAAAGGACCCTTGCCGTGTCCCTGGCCGGTTCATTCCTTGAAATCTGGGTATCCTGTGTACTCATGTAAATAGGATGGCCGCCAAGCTGGATCATTGCAGTTTCAAATGCCACCCTTGTCCGGGTGGATTTTTTGTCAAAAATCAATCCTAAGGTCTTTCCCGGCAATAATTTATCAAAAATTCCCCTGGCATATCTTTCCTTTAGCTTAATTGCCCTTGCAAAAAGGTTTTCAAAATCATCTTTTTCAAGGTCCAGAAGAGATAACAAATCTTTTTTCAAAATAATAAATCTCCTAAATTACAACAGGCTGTCCAGTTCAGATATGAGCCTGTCAATTTCATTTTCTTTAATGATCAAAGGTGGTGCAAATCTTAAAATTTTATCCTGAATTCCATTTATAATAAAGCCTTTTTTCAATAATTCTTCAACAAAAAAAGCTGCATCCTTATCAAGTTCCAGTCCGAGCAAAAGGCCTTTTCCCCTTACACCCACAACTCTTGAGTGTTTCTCTTTAAGTTCTTGAAGTTTGCCTTTAAAATACCGGCCCTTTTGACGCACTTCTTCCAGAAAGCTTTCTTCACCTATAATATTTACAACTTCCAGTGCCGCTGCCGTGGCAAGCGGTGTTCCTCCAAAGGTCGTGGCATGGCTGCCATAATCAAATCCTGTTGCAGCTCCATCTGTTGCGAGCATCGCACCAATGGGAAAACCGTTACCAAGTGCTTTTGCAAGGGTCATGATATCCGGTGTCACATCATAAAGTTCATGTGCAAAAAGAGTTCCGCACCTTCCCATTCCGCATTGAATCTCGTCAAAAATCAATAATATCCCTTTTTGATCACACAAATCCCTTACTGCCTTTAAATACCCGTCATCAGCCGGTATGATACCGCCTTCACCCTGGACAGGTTCTAACATCACAGCACAGGTTGTTTCATCAATTTCATCTTTTAATGCATCAATACTATTAAAAGGAACAAAGGAGAAACCTTCTAAGAGCGGGTAAAACCCTTGTTTGATCTTGTCCTGGCCGGTTGCACTCAAAGTGGCCATGGTCCGGCCGTGAAAGGATTGCTCCATGGTAATGATTTTATACCTTTGTTTCTCCCCGTTTTTTTGAAAATATCTCCTGGCAAGTTTTATGGCAGCTTCATTGGCTTCAGCGCCTGAATTTGCAAAAAACACCCTGTCAGCAAAACTTTTTTCACATAATTTTGAGGCAAGATCAGCCTGGGGCCTGGTATAAAAAAGGTTGGAGACGTGAACAAGGGTTGCGGCCTGCCTTGCAATAGCCTCAGTGATTTTCGGATGGCAATGCCCAAGGCTGCATACTGCAATCCCGGCTAAAAAATCCGTATATTTTTTTTTATCTTCATCAAAGAGAAAAACTCCTTCACCACGGATAAATGCTTTGCCTTGTCTAAAATAGGTTTGAAATACAAAATCATTAGTTTTTTTTATCGCATCCACTTTTAAACCTCATTTAATTTAGGATCAGTCCTCAAAAACCTGGGTGCCTATGCCGGAATCGGTAAATAATTCAAGCAACACGGCATGGGGCAGTTTCCCGTTGATAATATGTGACTTTTTCACACCACTTTTCAATGCTTTTAATGCACATTCCACCTTGGGTATCATCCCGCCCTTAATATGTCCTTTTTCAATCATATCCTTAATAGTAGCAGCATCCATTGAGGAGACAAGTTTTTTATCCTTACCAAGTACACCATCCACATCTGTTACAAGTATAAGGCGTTCTGCACCAAGCGCGGATGCTATCTTTGATGCAACCACATCAGCATTGATATTATAGGTTTCACCATTCTTACCGACACCGACAGGTGCAATAATTGGAATAAACCCCCTGTCTGTGAGGGTATGAATGATATCCGGATTAATAGTTTCCACATCCCCCACCATGCCGGGATCTATAATTTCAGGGGGTTTATTTTCATCCTCGCGAAAGTAAATGGTCAATTTTTCTGCTGTAATCAGCATGCCGTCTTTTCCTGTTAACCCGACAGCCTTTCCCCCCTGGCGGTTTATCCTTGCAACAATATCCTTGTTGACCTTGCCGCCTAAAACCATTTCAACCACGTCCATTATTTCATTATCCGTATATCTCATGCCCCGAATAAACTTAGACGTAATTCCCATGGAATCCAGGACTTTATTGATCTGGGGCCCGCCCCCGTGAACAACAACAGGATTTACGCCAATATATTTTAACAATGTGATATCATTGGCAAAGTCCTTTTTCAAACTTTCATCCTTCATGGCATGTCCACCGTATTTCACAACAATGGTCTTGCCGGAAAACCTTTTTATATAAGGCAGTGCCTCGATAAGGATGTCAGCAACATTTGTTTTCATAGGATATACCTTGCTAGATCTTCATTTCCCACAATGTTCATTAACTGCTCTTCTACAAAAGGGGCATCAATAACTATCTTTTTTTCTTCAATATCAGGTGCTGCAAAAAGAAAATCTTCCAAAAGCTTTTCCATCAGGGTATGGAGCCTTCTTGCACCGATGTTCTCTGTTGTTGAATTGACATCCACTGCAATGGAGGCAATTTTTCCAACAGCATCTTTTGTAAACTCAATTTCTATCCCTTCTGTCCTTAAAAGGGCAATGTATTGAAGTATGAGCGCATTTTTAGGTTCAGTCAGGATTCTTGTAAATTCACTGGCCCCCAGTGAATTTAGTTCCACCCTTATGGGAAACCTTCCCTGAAGTTCAGGTATCAGGTCAGATGGTTTTGATACATGGAAAGCACCCGAAGCTATAAATAATATGTGGTCCGTCTTTACTATTCCATATTTGGTCGGCACTGAGCTTCCTTCAACAATGGGCAGAAGATCCCTTTGGACTCCTTCTTTTGAAACTTCCGGGCCCTGGCTTTTTTCTTTGCCCGCAATTTTATCGATTTCATCAATAAAAATTATCCCTGACTGCTCAACCATGGTGACGGCATCTGTCTTTATCTGGTCCATGTCAACAAGGTGAGAGGCTTCTTCCTGGGTCACAAGTTTCATGGCCTCTTTAATCTTTACCTTGCGGCGTTTGGTGCTTTTGGGCATCAGGTTCCCCAGCATATCTTTAACATTGATCCCCATTTCCTCTATACCTGTGTTGGAAAAAATTTCAACAATGGGAGAGGATTTATCTGCCACCTCAAGATCCACCTGCCTTGAATCCAGTTTCCCGGACCGCAGCATTTTTCTTAATTTCTCCCTTGTGGATGTTTTGGTATGGTTTTGGTCATCCTTTTTAACTGTCTCAACAATATCTATTTCATTTGAAATGACGACGCCACCCTGTGAAGACGGGGGCAGCAAAACATCCAGGATTCTTTCTTCTGCCGTTCTGGCCGCTTTTTCCTGAACTGCATCCTGCTGTCTTGCCTTTAAACTATTTACGGTAAGCTCCACAATATCCCTTATCATGGATTCAACATCCCTTCCCACGTATCCAACCTCAGTAAACTTTGAAGCTTCCACCTTATAAAACGGGGAATCGGTTAAATTGGCAAGTCTTCTTGCGATCTCTGTCTTTCCAACACCTGTAGGCCCGATCAGGATAATATTTTTCGGGGCAATCTCCTCTTGAAGGTCTTTATCAAGCTGCCGCCTTCTCCACCTGTTTCTGAGGGCAATGGCAACAGATTTTTTTGCATCATCCTGGCCAATAATATATTTGTCCAGCTCTTTTACAATCTGTCCTGGTTTTAAATCTTTCATTTTCTTTGTTTTCTTTCTATTTAAATTCTTCCACAGTCGTATAATGATTTGTATAAATACACAAATCAGCCGCTATCTTCATTGCTTTTTCCACAATCTCTCTTGGACCCAAATCAGTATTTTCAAGCAGGGCAATTGCGGCAGACTGTGCAGCAGTGCTGCCGGAACCTATACTTATGACCCCATCATCAGGCTCTATCACATCCCCGTTGCCGGATAATAAATAAGTGTTTTCCCTGTCTGCTGCAATCATCATTGCTTCAAGTCGTCTTAAATACTTATCCGTTCTCCAGTCACGGGCAAGCTCCACAGATGCCCTGGTCAAACTGCCGTTGTACCTTTCCAGTTTTTTTTCAAGTTTTTCAGACAGTGTCAAAGCATCTGCCGTGGCACCTGCAAACCCTGTAATAATCTTATCGTTATAAATTCTTCTGACCTTCTTTGCCTTATGTTTTGTGACGATACTTCCCAACGTCACCTGCCCGTCTCCTGCTACAACAACAGAACCTTTATGTCTTAAAGCAAGAATAGTTGTCCCGTGAAATGTCTCATAACTCATTTTTTTATCACCTTTATTGTCAGCTTCTTGGGTGTGCCTTGTCATATACCTTCATTAGCCTGTCCATACTCACATGGGTATAGACCTGGGTTGTGGAGAGACTTGCATGGCCAAGGATCTCCTGAATTCCCCTTAAGTTCGCACCCGAATCCAGCATGTGCGTTGCAAAGGAGTGACGCAGGGTATGGGGTGAAACCGGCAGGTTCAACCCGCATTCCATTACTATTTTATCAAGAATCCGCCGGATGGACCGGGAACTTAGTCTTGAAAAATTTTTATTCACAAAAACCGGTATAAAATTTTCTTTCAAGACAATCCTGTACTCTTTTACAGCATTCAGGGCTCTTTTGCCAACCGGCACAAATCTCTCTTTGGAACCTTTCCCTAAGACTCTAATCATTTGGCTTTTAAAGTCAATGTCATCAATGTTCAGACCTTCTATTTCCGATACCCGCATGCCTGTAGAGTAAAATGTTTCAAACATTGCAAGATTCCTTTTATTAAACCAGGTATCTGCTTTTATGGAATCTAACAGATAAAACAGGTCATCAATCCCCAAAAATCCGGGTATGGTTTTTTCAAGCTTTGGAAAAGGCACCATATCTGCCGGATTGACCCTGATCTGTCCTGATTTGACAAGATAATCAAAAAATGCTTTAAGAGAAGATAATTTTCTTGCTACGGTCCTCTTGGTAATTTTGGATCTCACAAGAAGGGCAAGATAATTCCTTACGGAATTTTTATCAATTGTGTTTACCTGCTGCAAAAATTTTTTTTGACATTCAATATCATTAATATCTTCATTTTCATCCTTTAAAAAAAAACGGATAAAACTTGAGACATCAGATCGATATGCCCGGCTTGTATGGGGAGAATACCCTTTTTCCGCCAGAAGTGTATCAATAAAAGCATCAAGAACCATTGTTCAATCCCGCATATTTTATTACCTTTTTCATATCTTCCCATACCTGGCGCTTGTATTCAGGCTGTTTTAAAAGCAGGGAAGGATGAAAGGTAGGCATAACTTTAATTCCGCAGAATTCATGAAATTTTCCTTGAATTTTTTCAAAAGGCTGCCTGATATTTAACAAGGATTGGCAGGCATCTGTTCCAAGGGTAATGATGACTTTAGGAGAGACTGATTTTATCTTCTTGCGGACAGACTCCGGGGCTGCCGCATTACAGATAAATACGGCATCCGGAGTCAGGTTCATGGCCATAAGAATCTTAGTGAGCAGCTTGCCGCTGTCTCCCTTAAAAAAACCTGTCTCACTGTCTAAAATAAAAACAGGGGCGTTTTCAGGCCCTTCATGCAAAAAAGCCTGCCTGGCATTAATTTTCCCCCCCCAGTTATTTATAATATCCTGAGATTTTTCTGAAATACCAGGAAAAATATTTCCTGTTTCTTTCTGGCATGCAAGATATTGTGAGAAGTCCCTGACAATCCGGATAAATTCATTTTTAATTGAACCCGGATCGTTTTGAACATTTGAACCCATTTTAGCGCTACCCCATTTTTTATACACTTTCTATAGTTCTCTTCAGAATAAAGATAATTACAATATTTTAACAAATGGGATGCAACAGGATTTTCCAGCCTTTGCCCATCTTCTTCAATAACTGACCAGTCCCGCAAATAAAACTTTTTTCCTTTCCGAACCTATGCAATTTTTTGGACTGGTACGGCGGAATTATGTATATTGTATATCTGTCTGACGTTTATTCAGCCCTTTTTTTAATGATCTGGTCCATCAGGGTATCGGCCACTTTGCTCTTGTCCATTAAAGGAATATCAAAGAACGAACCGTCTTTGAAAAACAGTTTTACCTTGTTTGTATCTGCCTTGAACCCTGAATCAGAGGTCCCCACAAGGTTGGCTGCTATAATATCAAGGTTCTTTTTTTTCATTTTTAATAATGCATTTTTTTCAAGATCGTCTGTTTCTGCTGCAAATCCAACCAGGAACTGATCTTTTGTTTTCTTTTTGCCAATGAGCTTTAAGATATCAGTATTTTCAGTCATCAGAATGGAAAAATCTTTTGTACTATCTTTTTTCTTTATCTTATGTGTTTTTGGGTTGACAGGCTTATAATCAGCTACTGCCGCGACCTTGATAATAATATCTGCCGATTCAAGCCTGGCAAGCATTTGACTTGCCATCTCTTCGCAGGTCTCCACATCAATGCGCTCGACACCGGCTGGAGTTTTAAGGCCGACAGGGCCGGACACCAGCGTAACACAGCCCCCTCTTTTCTCTGCTGCCCCGGCAATGGCATACCCCATTTTACCGGATGAATGATTACTGACAAACCGGACAGGATCAATAGCTTCCAAAGTTGGACCGGCTGAGATCAGAATTTTTTTGTTCCTTAAATCCTTTTTGGTTAACATTGCCTCAACCCTGTCAAAAATAAACCAGGGTTCAGGCAGCCTTCCTGCCCCTGTTGTTTTGCAGGCAAGAACACCCGAATCAGGATCAAGAATAAAAAATCCGTCCTTTTCAAGTATATCAATGTTTTCCTGCACCCTTATATTTTGATACATATAGGTATTCATGGAAGGGCAGATCATTACAGGACAGGTTACGGCAAGCAATGTGGTGGACAATGCATCATCTGCAATGCCATTGGCAAGCTTTGCAATGGTATTGGCAGTTGCAGGTGCGATAACGGCAGCATCCGCTCTTGCTGCAAGATCAATATGCTTAACAGAAGATTTCGTATCAGAAAACAAATCCGACAGAACAGGGTTTTCAGATAAAACTTCAAAGGTTGTCTTACCGACAAATTTTAAAGCACTGCCCGTCATTATCACATTTACATTGGCACCGGTCTTTTTAAAAAACCTTAAAAGCTCAACCGCCTTGTACGCAGCGATCCCCCCTGTAACCCCAAGAAGAATATTTTTATTCTGCAGATGCATTATTCTAAAAGGCTTGACCCGGAAAGCCCGGTTTCCCCTGCAACTGTCGGGGCCACTCCTACCTCAACATAGGTATAGAGCTGCTCATCGCGAATGGTAATCACAGCCGTCCTGGAAGTTTTCTGAAATACCATAATTGTTGTGCCGGGAGATTTGATCTGGCTTATGACATTCCAATTGTCTTTTTGCATATTATTACTGAAAAAATTAAACAGGGACCGCCTTTCCACTCTTCCTTTCAGGGTAATGATCCCTGAAGTAAATCCCGGCGTTGATATAACAACAGTTCTGTCCTTTACAACTTTTAATTCCATGGGAATCAAAATATCTTCAAAATCATAATAAACAGCCGTGGTTTTCCTGGACTTTGACTGAATCCCGGATGTCTGACCTTGCTCAGGATTTTTTAAAAACGTATCACCAAGACACCCGGAAACAAAAAATGCCAGCAATACAATTGCCAATATATTCACCAAAGATTTAATACTATATCCCTGTTTCATCTTTCCCCCTAAAAGCAAATGATTTCTATTTGTGTGAAGAATAATATCTTCTAAAACGATTTAGTTAAAATGTCAATGGGGTGTAAAACGTATTTATTTTAATAAAATTCATATATTGAATATGTCTGAAATCGGAAGGGACGCCGGCATCTCTGCCACCACAGCCAGACAGTGAATCGCTGAGAGCAATCGCAGATATTCAGTACTTACTATATTTGGTTGACACATATTTTGCAGGTTTTGATGTTGGAAATTTTTTTTTCAGCAGCATTGTGTACTTTTTTATATTATCCTCGTCGTTCAAACTATCAAATATTTGAATAAGCTTTAAAAGGTCTTCAGGGTTTGGGCTTTTCTCATATGCAAGATTGTAACATTTGATCTCAAGGCTTGTATACTTACTTTCGGCAAGATGTTTAACTTTAATTATCCGCCTTAATATTCCTGCTGCCTTATAACAATTCTGCCTTTCAGGATTGATTTCAATAGCTTCCCTGATTAAGTCATATGCCTTATTATAATTAAAATTATTTGTTTCCTCCCGTGCAAGTATTAAAAGAGAAAAGTCCCTCCATTCGCTGTCCTTTGAATGCTCCACAGCCCTTTTAAAATATGGCAGCCCTTTTTTGCCACCAAGGACAGATCCGTATTTATATAATACTTTGCCATTGGTCGGATTTTTTTTTAAAGTATCTGCCCAAAGGCTTTTCCTGTCCCGCCAGATATTGACTCTCTGGATCGAAGCAAAACAAAAAAATATCAATATTAAAAAAGCAATTGTTTTAATTACCCTCACCTTTTCCGGAAACCTTAAACAATTTTTATAAAATAAATCCCCGGAAAACAGGCATATTAATGGAACCGATAGATAAAGATATCTCTCTGCAAACCTTGTCCATGCGACATCGGCAAGCGCGACGGGCAAAGCTGGCAAAAAAGAGATACACATCAATAATATCCAGAATGGATAATAAAACTTTTTTTTTATGACGAGCACAGTACAAACAAGCACGATAAAAACAAAAACTACTGAATATAAAGGTAAATTTATCTGGGATATTGCAAAGTTCAATGGGAAAGGATAAATAAGTTTTTTCAAATAAAATGCGATCGCGGCTGGTAAAGTAAAAAAACCTGAAATCATCTGTGAACTTAGAGAGACTCCTTCCTTAAGGTGCAGTCCCTGGACAGGAACAGGATTAATCTGCTCCTGGAACTGAACTAAACCAAAACCTGCAAATCTTAAATACAGATATGCGAATAGAGGAACAGCAAGGATGCCGGCCCATGACAGAGATCTAACGGCTGAATATTTAACTCCCTTGCCTGGATAATTAAAAGCAAATTCACATAAAATAATTATTAGAAATAAACAAATGGCATTTTCTTTGGCAAGGAGTCCTGAAAGAAAAAATATAGACACAAATACTGATTTGAATTTTAATCCGGAAAGATAAAAGAAAAATGCGATCAAAGAAAAAAAGGCAGAAAGAATATCCGTCCTTCCTGATATCCAGGCAACCGATTCAATTGTTAACGGGTTTAATACAAAACCGATTGCCAGAAAAAAAGAAACCATTCTAAACCGGGGTTTGCCTTTAAAAAACGCAAGCGCAATAAAATAAAAGACAAGGGCATTAAGCAGATGAAAAATAATATTTGTCAGATGATACCCGGAAAATTCATACATCCATATCTTGCTGTCAACAATAAACGAAAGCATCAATAACGGACGGTAATATATTCCTAAACCATGTGGCCGGAATAAGTCCTTAACCGGATAATGGTTATCAGGATTATTCAAATTCAGGATCATTGTTGTATCATCAAGATCAATTACATTTGAATTTAAGGTCGGATAAAAAACGGTCAGTGATATCCCGATAATCAAAAGAACGGCAATATATTGCTTTTCAAAAAGGCTAATCAAATAATAAAATCCGTTAAATAGTGAAGGGGCATTTACTTGTTATTTCTTTTTTCTTTTCATAACCATATCGCTTGTTGTATATACACGGCCATTTTGCATAATGATAAACTTACCACCATATGGATCATCAGGAATTTTATCAATCAAACCATTTTTGACAAGTTCTTTCAAAGAAACAGGATATATATCAAATAACTTATGGTATTCGGAAACCTTGTTTTCAAGGTTTTCAAGGATTTCAAGTGTAGTAATCCTTAATTGAAATTCCTTTTTTGCACGCTTATCTGTTGTTTCTTTAAGCATTTCTTCTAAAAAAATTATG
The DNA here is from genome assembly GCA_013151635.1 of Deltaproteobacteria bacterium. GTDB lineage: Bacteria > Desulfobacterota > Desulfobacteria > Desulfobacterales > Desulfobacteraceae > Desulfobacula. The sequence continues at coordinate 50,335 of JAADHV010000074.1, forward strand.
CCATCTCTGTGCTGGAATGAATAAACCGCAAGTCTTGCTGCAAGATTTGCAAAATAGTAACGGCTTCCAGGGAGCCTTGATGCCTTCATTAAATATTGACTGCCTTTTTTAAAATCCTTTAAAAAATAAAAATAATTAAACCCAATGTAATAGGGTGGACGATAATCATCCGTTCTGTATTTTCTCGCTTTTTCAAGTAGAGTATTGGCACCTTCAGGATCGTTATTGAAAGCAAGGAACATTTGTGCAAAATAATATGCATCCCAGTAATAGGGATCAAGGTCTGTTATGGTATCAAGGGCGGAAAATATGTATTTTGGATATTTTGAATTATTTTTTTTCATGTCTTCAACTCTCCCGCCAAGGAAAGTCATGAATTTAAAAAGCAGGAAGTCTGAACAAAGACCCTCAAATTCAAGAGAGAGAGGCTTTATAAATTGTGATGGAAGAGCGGAGTCGATGAAATTATATTTCAGAAACAACTCTCGTTCATGTTTTAAATTTGGGAAAGAGACATTTAAATAAAAAAAGAGGATTAAAAACAGGCTTATAATCTTTACAGCCTTTGCCATTAATTAATCTCCCGTTTATTAAAAATCAAAGAAGCAAGAAACAAAAGCAATATTGTATAGACAACACTGTAACTTAAAAGAGCTGCAGTGTGACTAAAAGGCATCAGTTTACCATGACTTGCAAGGGTCTTAATGTCAAATGCTGAAAAATTTGGAAAAACATATTGGGCGATATCGACTATCCATTGATTCATTTCTGACATTTGTTTACCCAAAGTTTCTTTTTTAAAGAACTCCATAACCTCTTCAATGGTTTGACCGGTAATATAAGTTGCCAATGAGAAAAGAAGGGTTAAAAACGAACTGGATGAAATCGAACTGAAAAAGATCACGACACTGTTCAGTACTGCAAACATGAGCATTTCATAAAGATATGCCTGAAAATAACAACTCCAGGAAAAATCTTTAAAATAGATATTTGCATATAGGGATTTAACAAAATACATTATGCCGGCACTGAAAACCAAGAGGAAAAAAAGCGCCACAAAAACAATCAGCATCAGCCCTAAGTATTTGCCCAGAATATACTGGGTCCTTGAAATGGGCTTTGACAGAACACAATAAATTGTTCTCTTGTCAATATCCTTAGCCATTAAATTGATATTAACAAAAAATGTTAACAATAAACCGGCAAAAGCGATAGTGGATAGATTCAAATCAACCAGAACCTTTCCTAGTTCATGTCCGAACAGGCCGGTAAACAGAATTGTGGCAAAAAGCATGATCAAGGCAATAATAAAAATACCCGCCAGGGCACGATCCCGTATGCCTTCCTTAAATGTGAGAACGGCCAGTGCAGTTATTTTATTCATAGTCCGCTTCCCTTCCAATGGTATCTAAAAAAATCTTTTCAAGAATATTGGTTTCTATTCCATCTGCCTTTGCCATTTGAACATCCAACTTTGCCATGAGTTCTTTTCTGGAAAGGATCTTTTTTAAATACCCCTTATCCATTATGGCCATGCGATCGCACAGCCGTTCAACATCATTGAGGATATGGGAACAAAAAAGGATGGTTTTCCCCTTGTTCTTCAAATCAAGAACCATGTCCACAACCAGTTTCCTGCCTAAAGGATCCAGGCCGGACATGGGCTCATCAAATATTATAAGATCAGGATCGTGAACCAGTGCGAAACAGATCCCGGCCCTCTGCATCATACCCTTGGAATATGTTCTCAAGCGCCGTTTCCTGGCATGCTCAAGGTTCATGGTTTTTAAAAGTGTGTCAATGCGATGTTTAATATCCTGCTTTGCCATGCCGGAAGTGGTTGCGCTGAATACCATAAGATCTTCAGCTGATAAATGATCATAATAATAAGGATTTTCAGGGAGGTATCCAATTTGAAGCCTGGCTTCAGGATCAGAAGGGGATTTCTCACCTATAAAAATAGTTCCGGAATCATGCCTGATAAATCCCATAAGCATTTTCAGCAAAGTACTCTTTCCGGCCCCGTTAGGGCCAACAATCCCAAGAATTTCCCCTGTTTTTACCGAAAGGTTCAAATCTGCAACAGCGCGAACCTTTTTCCGGGTAAAGCTTGAAATAAATGTTTTATTCACCTTATTAAAGATAACTTCCATGATCACCCGTTTCTTTCCGGTTCAGAATATAATAAAATAGGATAAATTACTGACCGGCAGTAATTTATCCTAATGATTTATTAAAAAGCTATCAGAAAATTATTGCGATGACCCACCTCTCAATAACCAGCCTGTGGCAGTTTTAAAAGCAACACCGGTAAGATAGCCATCAACAGTGCCTGTAGAAATTGCAGTACCGTTAGCGGCTCTCTGGTATACACCATTGTCATCTACATCCACAGGATCCATGGAGGCTCTTACGGCCACATAAATGGCCACTGCTTTATCCGCTTTTCTACTGGCCGCACAGGCTGCCATGATCTGGCCGGCTGCGCCTGCATACCCACCTGCAGTGGCCGCACCGGAATAATTAGCATAACTGTTGGCAGATATTGCAATGCCGCTGACACCAGGGCCCAGGCCGGTAGAATCATCCAGAGTGATGGAACCACTTGATGAACCTGATTGAGCCGCGTAAAGAGGCGATGCGATTAAGGCTATCAAACATATGGCATAAAAAATCTTTTTCATTTTATAACTCCTATTATTAAGGTTTAAAAGTGTTTTTTTAAAATCATACTCTTAAATTAAAACGGATAATGATCATATTCTGCATAATACCCGCCTGCCTCATTTTTGATGTTTCTGGCATCGCTGATAGCTTGAGTGTTAAATGCTCTTGCACGGTACTTGGTAAACTGTGGAATTGCAATCGCTGCCAGAATACCAATGATTGCAATAACGATCATCAGCTCGATCAGGGTGAAACCCTTCTGGTTCCTTCTTTTTTTTAGCCAATTAAACATTCGTCACCTCCATTGTTTATGTTATTTGTTTTTTTGATTTATCTTAAAAATCATCTTTGAAAATTCTTATTCTTCAAGAAGAGTGCCATTGTCTTTAAAAAAGAAAATATTTCTTAACTTACTGATTTTTAAATATATTTCTACTTAAAAATATTTAATTGAATTTCCATCGTATAAACCGGCTGTATTTTGTAACAATTTTTGATTTTTTTTTCCAAATTTTGTCAATGCAAACCCTTTTCAGTTCTTCTTGATGGACAGGAAAACATTTGCCATATAAAAATCTTGAAAAACACTTTTCATTCGCTTTTATATAATGATAGAGTCAGGTGTTTTTTAAATTAAGATTATGGTCATAATTTTTGAAAGTTTAGAAACCTGCATGAACCGCAATAAAAAAAGTGTTAAATCAGATTTAAAGCAATTGATTATTTTGCTGCGCCCTTACCAGTGGATTAAAAACCTTTTATTATTTGCACCCTTATTTTTTTCCGGCAATCTCATTAACCATTCAATTTATATTACCTGCACAGGGGTTTTTGTCTTCAGCCTGGTATCAGGTCTTGGATATATCTTGAATGACTGGATTGACAAGGATAATGACAGATTTCATCCAAACAAAAAACAACGTCCGTTTTGTACAGGCGATATAACCGGACAAAAAGCGCTTCTTTTTTCAGGAGCTGTTTTTCTTTTAATCATACTTTGTCTCGCATGGTTTGATTTGCCTGTTAAATTTATTTATTACCTTTGTGCGTATGCATTGCTCACGGCAAATTACAGCCTCTATTTAAAACAAATTGTCATAGTTGAAATATATATGGTTGCATTGGGATTTGTTTTACGTGTCCTGGCAGGAGGTGCGGTTTGCAATGTTAAAATTTCACACTGGTTATTTCTGACGGTATTTTTCATTGCCATGATGATTTCCATTGCAAAGCGGGTGAACGAACTAAAGGAGCTTGGCAGAAAAGAGGCTGTCATGCACAGGAAAAGCCAGGTTGGATATTCATTGAATTATTTAAACAATATGCTTTGGGCCTGCGGCAGCATCACCCTGGTTGTTTACTCCCTTTACGCTGTCGAGCACGGCGAACTGGTCATGTATTCCGTTATTCCGGCAGCTTATGGAATCTTTCGTTTTATTTATCTTACAGACCTTGGAAAAGGAAGTGATCCGATAAAAACACTTTTTTCAGACGGGCAGCTCTTACTGACAACATTGATTTTTTTATTATTTTTAGCTTTGGTAATCTATTAGATTATATGAAACCTTTTGACATCTTAAATTGTTCAAATACATTTAAATTATATTTATTCATTGTTATTTAGAATTCATGATGAACACCATTAAAGCCATAAAACAAATTGATCGTATCACCGGTCCTGTTTTATTAAAATTATTTCCCAAAGCATTTAAAGCTGACCTTAAAGCCGGACCGTTAAAAAAAATCCTGGTTATAAGACCAGGGGGAATGGGAGATGCCCTGTTACTGCTCCCGATTCTGAAAGAGATCGCCTCCTCATTTCATGTGACAATTGACATCCTATGTGAACCAAGAAATAAAAGTGTGTTTAAAAGCGTTATATTTATCAACCGGATATTTTCATACAGGGATCTTAAATCCATGCTGTCTGTCTTTCAAAAAAAATATGATGCAGTTTTTGACACAGAGCAATCGCACTTTTTGTCCGCAATCATTACAAGGCTTTTGCGGGCAGATATCAAGATCGGCTTTAAAACAAACGGCCGTGAAAAAATGTACAGTAAAAGTATAAATTACACCCATCAATGCTATGAAGCAAAGATGTTCTGGAAACTTTTTTCAAGTCTGTATTTGGTTAATAACAATTTTCATTTCAACTTTCCTTATTTTAAACAGCATGACCATTATCAGAATCCAAATTTCAAAAGAAAACAAGCTGTCTGTCTTTTCCCGGGTGCAACAATTGATGAACGTTTGTGGCCTGAGGAAAGATGGGCAAAGGTAATTGACTGGCTTGCAGACCATGGGTGGCATTCCGTCCTTCTGGGCAGCAAAAAAGAAAAAGGACAATGCAAAAAGATTATTTCCATGTGCAAAACCAATAAAATTATTAACATGTGTTCCAGATTATCCATTCTCCAAACAAGCTGGTTTTTCAAAAGAGCTTCATTATTAATAACAACTGATTCAGGAATGCTGCACCTTGGGGTATTGAGCGGATTGCCGACAATTTCTTTGTTTGGCTCCGGGATCAAAGCCAAATGGGCACCAACAGGCAAACAACATATCACCATATATAAAAACCTTGAATGCAGTCCCTGCACTAAATTTGGCACGACTCCGCCATGCCCTAACAATTACAGATGCATGGTGCAAATCACCCCGGAAGAAGTGATTGCCGTTGCTCATGCACACTTATCTTAAAAATCGATAATCAGGAAACAATCAATATACTGAATTATTATTATAAAGTGCACTGTTTTTGATTCAAAAGGATTAACCCGTCAGCATACTTGACAAAAACTAAATTTCTATTCTAAAGTATCACTATCAAAACTTCAAATAACTGCACGGGCAGACTTGGTATTTCACCAGAGTTTGCCCACAACAAAACATGAAAGTCCTGATTTGGATTGCAAAGACTTCCATATAAACAAAGACTGGTGTTATATAATACGTTAACATGATCCACTCATTTTTATCCACTGACCCGACTAAGCTGCAGGGAGGCATATGGAGCCACTTGGTATTCTTATCAATTCTTCACCTATGATAGGGGAAAAGACGGGAATTGGATTTTATGTTTATAATCTATGCAGAGAACTGGAGCAGCATCCGGAAATAGAACTGACTTACTCCCATCGGTCACAAGAAGAGAGCTCCTTGTCGGGAATCGGTATAGAAGACTTAGATAACCTGCTTAAAAAAATCTCCAAGCCACTGAAAATAAAATTTGGCAACTACTATCCGGCCAGTGTTGCTGCCACCACTTATAATTTTTTTCTCTATCCGCTGGTTGCCTTGCATCGTCGCCGCATAAAAAAAGAAATCAAAAGCGGTAAATTGCAAATTTATCATGAAACACGCCATTCAATTCTACCGGATTTCAAAAAACAGTTAGCCAAAATCCGGCTTGTTGCCGATATACATGACTTGTCCCCCATAACACACCCCCAATGGCACCTTAAAGAGCATGTACGTGAAGTGAACCGATCTATCCCTCAATTGCTTGCCGCCGACCACATCATTACAAAGTCAAACTATGTTCGACAGGAAATAATTGAACGCTTTAACGTAAATCCAGACAAGATAACTGCCATTCCCAATGCGGCGGGTGGTGCCTACCGACAGTTTTCCGGCACTGAACTTGAACAGGCCAAATCTCATGTTGCAACTTTCACTGACGGCCGTCCGTTTCTGTTATACGTGGGCACCATAGAACCCCGAAAAAATATTATCACCCTTATTGACGCTTTTTGCCATCTGAGTGAAACATATGACGGTGATCTGTTGTTGGCCGGCGGCTATGGGTGGCTTTACCAGGACATTCTGGATCATGCTGAACAAACAGGACTTCACAATCGGATTCGTTTTCTTGGATATGCCAGGGATGAAACCATACATGCGCTTTTTAATCTCTGTGACCTTTTTGTCTATCCTTCTTGGTATGAAGGGTTTGGCATGCCAGCGCTTGAGGCCATGAGCTGCGGTGCAGTACCGGTGGTTTCCGATTGTTCATCGCTTCCCGAGGTGGTCCAGGATGGCGGCGCTTTTTTTGATCCAAATTCATCAGATGATCTTGCATCAACCATTTTATCTTTGCTTAATGATCAACAACGTTTGATTGCCCTGAAAAAACGGGCTTCTGAAATCAGCAAACAATATCAATGGCCGGACATCGCACAGCGTGTAATCAATATTTATAAAAAGGTATGCACATGAATATGAGCCAAATTTTCAAAAAACTGGAATCTTTATCTAACAAGGGTTCCTGTTTAATAAAACATGGCTTAAGTGTTCTTACTATCCACACTGTGCCGGCTGTGATTTAGACAATATTCAATTAAACCCTCTTAAAGGACAGCCTATATGGCTCATTAAAAAAAATATGCGACTTGGAATTGATGCAACATTTTTTGGCAGCAGCCAGCCCACAGGTCTTGGGATATACACCTGTAATATGATAAATGCGTTGATCCGTATACATAAAAAAACTGAAATTTGGGCCTCCAGAGACTATGAATTTTCCATAGACCCTGCTCAATTGCACCTGGTGCTGCAAAGGCTGCCCGGTTTAGAACGTTATGCCTATTTACTCCGCCCTCTCTGGATGGAAACCATTTTTCCAAAACAACTGCGCGAATCTAAAATCGATATCCTTTACTCCCCTGTCCCCGGAGGGATGCGGCACTGCCCGGTTCCTCATCTTGTGACCGTACATGATCTTACCCCTATTGCCGTTCCTGGCGATTCCCCCGCTCCTGTTGTTTGGAACTTTCGATACAGGTTACCCAGAATTCTACAAAATGCTGCTGCCGTAATCGCTGTTTCACAACACACTAAAAACGACATATGCTCATTTTACGGTATTGATGAGAATAAAATTCATGTTATTCACGGGGCGTATAGTCAGGCTCATTTCTTTCCTGAAATTGACCCTGAGAGCCTTGACCGGTTCGGTCTTGAAGGTTTGCCATATATTCTGGCCATCGGTTCGGCCAACCATAGAAAAAATTTTTCCCGGCTGTTAAAAGCTATTTCCAGAATAAAAAACAACATCACACATCACTTGGTGATTGCAGGACCAAGGTCACCGGCAGAAAACAGAAAAATACAAAAAAAAGCCGGGCAATTGGGTATTTCCGATCGGTTGCACCTGCTTCCCTATCTGTCCAATAAAGAGCTGAGAGCTTTGTACAGCAGTGCAGATCTTTTTGTCTATCCTTCACTTTATGAAGGATTTGGCATTCCCGTTCTTGAAGCCATGGCTTGTGGCACTCCGGTATTAGCTGCAAATACAAGCTCAATTCCCGAGGTAGCCGGCAATGCTGCTCTTTTGATTGACCCAAACGATACCGAGTCAATAGCAAGCGGTATTATTCAAATCATAACTAATCATGATGTCATAAAATATTATACTCGTCTCGGGCTCAAACGGATCCAAAACTTCAGCTGGGAAAATTCAGCCAACCGGCTGATTAAACTGATAAGCACAATAAAAACATAAAATATTTATATGAGCTATAACGCACGCATAAATTGAGTTAATAAAAAATCTTTATATTCAATGAGGCGATCTATGGTTTACCCATGCCATGTTAATGGCACTGAGGACATTGTCTGTTTTTATCCTGTCAAGGCTAGCAAAACACTCATCTTTTTCCCACTTATCAGATGTCTGAAACAAAGCCTGGTTGTCTCTTATCACATAAATATTATCATTTTTTGGTACCCATAGATCAAGCGAGGGGCCGTTGAGGATAAACATCTCTTTTCTCAAAGCATACCCGATATGCACAACTGCCGTGTTTACAGTGATAATTGTATCACATCTGTCTATTGTGTTGATAAGCTCATGAACGGAATTAGAATAAGAAAAACAGAACCTGTCTGTAACAGTTCTATTACAGTGTTTTATAATATAATCTTTGAATTTATTAAAGCCTTTATCTTTTCCAAATACAACGAACTTGATATCCGGATGCTCTGATAAAAGATTCCGGGCCAATACCAGCCATTTTGCAAAAGGCCATATGAAGCTCTTAATATGACCCCTTCGACTCCAGGGATGCAGGCCGATCAACCGTTTTTTATTCAAAACCTTATGCACTCTTACGGATCGACTCACCGGTAATTCCAGTTGATAATCATCTGTCGGGAATTCTATTTTAAGTAACTCAGCCAATTGGTTCAAATGCAAATCAAGTATGTAGTCGCCTTTGGGAGGAGTAATGATATCGGCATTTATTATATTAAAATCAACAATATAATCTGCAAGATTCATTTTTTTTAAGAAACTATAGAATAAGAACCCCTGAATTGAACCAGGTGCCATCTGTAAACAGAAAATAGTATAATTGTTTTTTTTATAGCCCCTTATTGTACGGACAAGACAGCATAACTCTTTAAAACTGAAAATTGAAAAAAATATTTTTTTAATATCAGCATCAGGCCACAGATGAATATGAGGGTTGCTCTTATGGATAATGATACTCCCTGCATCAGGAAAATTCTTCTTTATCTTGGTGATCAGATCTCCCATCACTATGAAGTCCCCCAAACCTGAAGTCATTGTGTATAAAAATAACGGTGTTATTTTGATAGAAGGTTTCATGGCAACCAGATCCCTAAAAGATAAATGCTTTGAATTCGATGGATAAAGATCAAAACCTTTGCAGTTTCAGTCTTGTTTTTTTAAAAATATTATTTTATCAGTTAATTGCGACAATCTTTCCATGCTATGTGAGACTATTAAAAGTGTTTTGTTCTGTTCCAGTAAATCTTTTATGGAATTAAAAGATTTAATTTTAAATTCCTCGTCTCCAACTGCTAAAATTTCATCAATCAGGTAGATATCGGCATCAGAATGAATTGCGATTGAAAACCCGAGTCTGAGATTCATTCCTGAAGAATATTTTTTAACAGGTGTTGAAATAAAATCACTCAGTCCTGAATATTCAATAATTTGGTCTGTTTTTGATTTTATTTCACCAATCGTCATCCCCAGAATTGCGCCGTTCATATAAATATTTTCAAGGCCATTCAGATCGGGATGAAATCCGGCCCCCAATTCTATCAAGGGTGCAATGCGGCCGGTTACCCCGACTTTCCCACGGGTTGGCGCAATAACATTGGCAACAAGTTTGAGCAAGGTGCTTTTCCCGGAGCCGTTGGGTCCGTACAGCCCTATGCTTTGACCCTTTTGAACTAAAAATGAAAGATTTTTTATTGCAAAGAACTGATTGTCTTTCAGAGGGCCTGGTTTATCCTTCCCTGAAAAAAAGGACATAATACCTTCACGCAGGGTTCCATGCTGGTTGTGACCCTTGGAAAAAACCTTGCTGACCTTGTCAAAACATATGGCAGTATCAGATGACATCGGCAAAAGACCTTTCAAAATGTATAAAGAATTTATAGGCAATAATAAAAAAAGCTATTACAAAACCTGTTTCAACAGCAAACTGCCAGGGCACAATCCCTCTTTCTTCAATCAGGACTCTTCGAAAATTTTCAATAATATAAGTTAAGGGGTTTAAAAAAAGGAGGAATTTCATTTTTAAACTTACGGTATCAATAGAATAAAATACAGGAGATGCAAAGAACCACGCCTGCAGCAAGAAGCCTGATGCAAGCCTGACATCCCTGTAATAAACATTGATTGTACCAAACAGCAGGCATATGGAAGCCGTAAATAAAAACAACAAGGCGCTCAAGGGAATTGCCCATAAGGAGTTTAATGTAAATGGTATCTTGTAGAAAAAAAGCATGCCTGTAAGCAGCACAATAGATATGAAAAAATCTGAGATAAAAACACTGATCCTGGAAAAAATAATTATTTCTCTTGGAAAATAAATTTTGGTAATCAAATCTCTATGATCTGTTAAAGAATTGATTGATGCGTTGACAGAGGCTGAAAAAAAAGTCCAGGGTACAAGTCCTGCAAAATAGAATAAAGCCCTTGGGCATCCGTTGGTAGTTATATTCAAAACCAACCCGAAGACAACAACAAACAGGATCATCATGCTTAAGGGCTGAATTAATGCCCATAACATCCCGATAGCAGTCTGTTTATACCGGATCAGTAATTCACGCCACACAAAAACAAAAAATAAATCCCTGAAATTTGTCAGTCTTTTTAGCATTTTTTTTGTCTGTCTCTAACAATTTTTGTCATTTTTAATCGAAGAACCATGCTGATACAATTGATAATGATATCCTTGAAATCTTTTCATTTGTTAATGCATTAACATATTTTATGCAGGCAGCGCAAATTGCAAGTTGAAATAAATATTGCCGTTTATTTATTCTATATCTTGCCTGTGGCACTTTTTTTGCTTTTATATCTAACGGTATAACGGTGATAATTTTAATTAACTTTTCAGTTCTCCGGATTAATGATATATTTTATCATTTTTAAGATTTCCTGACTTAAATCATCAGGTAAACTATTCAATCCTCAGGGCGAAACGAAAAAAATGTTTAATAAAAACACAAAAAAGAAAATAAATCCAGGTTTCACGTTAATAGAGCTTATGATTGTAATTGCCATGATGGGTATCCTGTCTGCCGTGGCAGTACCGAGATTTCAAGCATGGCTGCCGGTATACAGGTTAAAGTCTGCGGTCAGCGATCTTCAGTCAAATATGCAGAAAGCAAGAAGCCTGGCCATTAAAGAAAATTCTTCGATTCAGCTCAGATTTGACTATACGAATTCACCCGGATTTTATTATTTTGATACAACAAAGGATGGTGCATATACGGCAGGTGAATTCAGAGTTGATCTTTCATCATATAACAGCGGTGTGGCTTTTGGTACAGGAAATGCCACGGCTAAATGGGATGGTACTGCTTTCAGCGTTCCACCAACCGCTGCAATCGGATTTGGAACAAGGGGAACTTCAAATACGGCAACGGTTTATCTCCAAAATGAAAATCAAAATGTATGCTATGCAATCACTACCAGTATTGCAGGCACAGCCAGGATAAGACAATACAATGGAAGTCTTCCGTTTAATACAGGCAATTGGAATTAGGCCATGATGCATATAACTTTAAATTCAAACAAATCCAAAGGTTTTACAATAATTGAACTCCTTATTGCCATCTCAATTTCAAGCATAGTAATGGTTGCCCTTTATCAGACATTCAACTCACAGCAGAAAAGCTATCTGATCCAGGAGGATGTTGCTACAATGCAGCAGGGATTGCGGGCATCAATGCTCCTTTTAGCCAATGATATCAGGATGGCGGGATATGACAGCCAGTTAAGCGGAAATTTTGGGATTACGGATATCCGTCCGAGAGATATTTCCAATGTTGTGGATACCGGGCTGACAGGACACAGTTCCATTACTCTGACAGGCGATTTCGGTAATGGCGCTTTCAGTGATAACGGTGTTCTTGATACTGACGAAACCATTCAGTACTCGTTATATGATTTAGCTCCTGCTGACGGAAATACTGACCTGGCAAGAGACAGTGGCGGCGGGCGGCAGCTTTTAGCTGAAAATATTCTGGGTTTTGGCCTTGCATTTGCGTTTGACGATGATCTTGATGGTGAACTCGATACTTATACCGCAGTGAATCCCGGTGCAACAAAGCAAATTATCTGGGCCATTGATTCAAATGGAGACAATGCCCTTGACACCAATCTTGACACCAATCTTGACGGGGTAATCGATGTTAATGACAGCCCGGGCGGGCCTGGAAGCAATGGAATCATTGTGGGCAGCGCACTTGCATCAAATGTTGCCATCAGTAATATAAGGGCTGTCAGAATCTGGGTACTTGCACAAACCGATAAACCGGAACCAAGCTTTAATAACACCAACACCTATATTATCGGGAAATATGTCATTACACCAAACAATAGCAGAAGAATGAGACTTTTAAGTAAAACTATTAAATGCCGGAATCTGGGATTATGAAAACCTTTATATTAAAACCAAAAGCAAAGTATCAAGATGGATTCGGTTTAATAGAAGTCCTTATTGCCATGGCTGTTTTATCAATTGGTTTATTAAGCATTGCAGCCCTGCAGACTTCGGCAATTCGCGGGAATGCAAAATCAAACAATTTGACTGAAAGAACGACAGCTGCATCCAATCATATTGAATATCTTTTAAATCTGCCCTTTACTGACCCTGATTTAACAGCCGGGGCTCATAACCCTGAAGGTGACGGCATTGATAATGATGGCGATGGTGTCACAGACGAAGCAGATGATGATGGTGAATCCGGATATACTGTCACCTGGAATGTGACAGACAATACTTCAAATGAAAAAACCATTACCCTGACTCTTACCGGAACCGATTACGGCCTGACAAGAACCATAACCATGAACACTGTAAGGGTTAGATAATGTACCCGGGGGTTTAAGATATGACAGCTACAATGTTAAAAAACGAGGAAGGATTTGTTTTAATCGCTTCAATGCTTTTTTTAGTGGTTTTAACAATTATCGGAATTGCCGCAACCAACACAACTACCATTGAAACCAATATTGCAGGTAATGAAAAAATTTATAAACAAAATTTCTACCTGGCAGAAGGGGCGGCTAGAGAAGCTGCTCAAAATGATCTCACATCTGCCTGGGTATGGGAAGCCAATAAAAATGACCTGCCTTTAGATAGTGGAGGGACATTTGATGTTAATAGTGTTTTCACACAAACTTCAGGGCTTGGTGCCAATACAAGCTTTGGTGTTGTCGATAATGATATCCCTTCCGGAGTTTTAGGTTCAGGCCATTCATTAAAGGTTGACGGAACCGGTGCCGGCGGCAGAATGAATTTTTTTGATCTTTATGGACAGTCAACCCAGAATAATAGTACGGTCAGAATCAAAATAGGATATACAAAACGTTTATGAGAGGTGTTAAATGACTCAAAAAAAAAGTTTTATTAACTTTATTGCAAGATGGCGGTTTATCATACTCTCTTTATTTGTTGTCCTTTATTCCACCCGGGGATTCTGCATCGCTATCAGTGATGATCCAATGGATACCAAAGTACAGGCAGCTCCTCCAAATATCATGTTCATCCTTGATAACTCTGGCAGCATGGACTGGGAATTCATGACACAGGAGTCCAATGGAGTGTTCTCAAATAATGAATATTTATTCCCTAACCCGGGCGACAACAACTATACATCAGGATCATATGATGATGTCCTGTCAGATGCAGACCGGGGTTTATGGAAGAGCCAGTGGTCAGGATATAATAAAATTTTTTATAACCCCCTCTCCAAGTATACCCCCTGGCCAGCCACAACCACGTACTCAATGAATAACGCAGGTCTTAAGACTCCTTATTCAAACCCGATTCATACCAGCACTGGAGACCCGTCCATCACATTGAATGGCACTTACAAGACAATAAGTGTGGCAACCCCGATCATAGTTGATAATCTGGACGGAGCCCCTGCTTTTACAACGCCTTCGGGCACATGGTCTGAATCAATGTTTGAAAATGAATGGCCATATCCCGGGGCAACGCACAGTTCTGTATATACAAGTACTATTGGGGGGCAGGCTGTTTTTACGCCTGACATCCCCACAACAGGCAATTATGAGGTGTTCGCATGGTGGAATTGCTATACAAGCCGTGACAGCAACGCAAAAATAACCATTAACCATATTGGAGGTCCGACTACAATATTCAAGAACCAGAAATCTTCTTCTGTAACAAAGAATGAATCAGGCGTTTGCGGGGAATGGATATCTTTAGGAATTTATAATTTTGATTCTGATGATACAGGTAATGTAACTATAGAACGCCATGCGGGCAGCACCGGTGGGACAACTGTTGCAGATGCGATAAAGTTTGTCTCCACTACCACTGCGGATACAGATATTACCATTAAAAATGCCCATTATTACACGTGGTATGACAAAAACAGTGATGGTGCGGTTGACAATCTTGAAGTCTATCTTGTGACATGGGAAGATACTGATGCTGATGGTATTCTTGACCACAGGCTCTATTACCAGGTAGACAGCCCGGATGATAATAAAGTGGAATCACTGGAGTTAACCCCTCTTGCTTACAACAAAGATGATCAGGGGAGCGATGGAGTACCAAACGACATTCAGCCCAAAAATTATGATGAGGACGGGGTTAATTTTACTTATAAAACAGATACTGAAGACCTTCAAAATTTTGCCAATTGGTACTCGTATTACAGGAGAAGAGAACTCGCAGCCAAGGCTGCTGTCTCAAAATCCATTACAGATTTAGATTGGGTTTATGCAGGGTTTTATACTATTAACAGCGGAGTTCGACAGACTGTTTTGCCAATTAATGTGGAATCAAATTCCATTATCATTGATAATAAAGACAGCGGGTTTACTAAAAGCGGTTCCTGGAGTGAATCAAGTGCTCAGAACTATGGCCAGGAATATAAAGACAGCTCGCTTTATTCCTATACCGGTACGGCAAAATGGACTCCATACCTTTCTGCCGGCACTTACAATGTCTATGCCTGGTGGGGATATGCCGGCAGTCGAACAACCCAGGCACAGTATACAATTAATCATAGCGGCGGGACATCAACTGTTACAAAAGATCATGATGTTCTGACCGATGCATTTAAATGGCAGCTTTTGGGTACTTATACATTTGATTCGGGATCTTCCGGATATGTAACCGTTCAGAATATTGGCAGCAGCAGTAAAGTCGCCAGTGCAGATGCTATAAAATTTGAAAAAACATCCGGCGGTGTAACCGTTGATGAGACAGACACGCTTTTGGATTTATTGTACGGGATTAATTCCAATGGCGGCACACCATTGCGGGCGGCGCTGAGAGATGTAGGCCGGTATTATGACCAGGATGACGGATTGACCGGCAACCTTGGCACGTCTCCTTTTAAGGATGAAGCAAGTGGAGGGGCCTGTCAGCAGACGTTTACGGTTTTGATGACAGATGGCTACTACAACGGCAGTGACCCGGGGATAGGGAATGAAGACGGGGATAACGGGGCTCCCTATGCCGACACGTATTCAGACACACTTGCTGACATGGCCATGAAATATTATGACACGGACCTTTCCGCCACTTTGCCTGACAATCTGCCCACAAATAATTATGATGATAAAAAAACCCAGCATATGGTCACATATTCAGTCTCTTTTGGTGTGACAGGAACCATTGACCCGACTGATATGGATAATAATGGAATCACAGACAACCCCACATATGAAGATGATCCTTATTTTTTAAATCCGGCCACCCCCAAACCGACCTGGCCGAATCCGGATAGCGGCGATGCACAGAAAATTGATGACCTCTGGCATTCGGCAGTAAACGGCAGGGGAGAATTTTTCAGCGCTGATGATCCCGAGGAACTTGTCTCTTCCTTAAATTCTGTTTTTGAAAACCTTGCATCCAGGATTGCATCCGGCGCTTCTGTTTCTGTAAACGGTGATGAGCTGAATACAGGATCTGTCATGTATCAGTCCACTTACACATCCGGGGTCTGGGAAGGAGATGTGACTGCATATCCTATTGATCCTGTCACAGGGGAAATTAAAACAGAAGCAAGTCAAATTCTCTGGCATGCTTCTGAAAAGCTCCAGTCACAGGACTGGGATACAGGACGAAGGATTGTAACCTATAATGGATATGATTCTATCTTAAGCTTCAGATATGCTAACTTGACTGATCTTCAGAAAACTTCCCTAAACAGTAATCCCGATGTGGTCGATTATTTAAGAGGCAAAGAGGTAACAGGCTTTAGATCACGACAGAAAAAACTTGGAGATATTGTTCATTCAGCCCCGCTTCTGGTCATAGGTGACAGCATGGATAATGACACGGATTCATTAGTGGATGAAGATGGAGAAGAATCGGGCGTTATTTTCACAGGTGGCAACGACGGGATGCTTCACGCTTTTAATGCCAAGACAGGTGATGAAATATTTGCTTATATTCCCCATATTGTTTTTGATCATTTAATAGATCTGACAGCAGTTGATTATAGTCATAAATTTTTTGTTGACGCCACTCCTTTTTCACGGACAATCACAATTAATTCAAACAAGAAAGTTCTTTTAACAGCAGGGCTTAAAAAGGGTGGCAAGGGATATTTCTGCCTTGATATCACCAAAATATTATATCAGGACAGCACCACATTTTCTGAAGACGAACTGGCAACCCCTGCCCACAATGACGGGATAGATGTCCTCTGGGAATATCCTCAGTTGACAACCGCGGGTACGGTCTTTGCGAGTGATGATGATTTGGGATACAGTTTCAGCGATATCTTTATTGTTGAGTCTTATAAAGCCGATAATGCCCCTAACAACCACGACTGGGTAGCAATTTTCGGGAACGGGTATGATTCCGTCAATGGCGGTGCGATTCTTTATATACTTAATGCTTACACAGGGGAACTCATTAGAAAAATTGATACCGGGGTTGCAGGAAACAATGGCCTGTCAACACCTGCCCTCATTGACATTAACAATGATGGGAAAGTAGATTATGCCTATGCCGGAGATCTTTTGGGCAATATGTGGAAATTTGACCTGACAGCCACAGATCCTGCAAACTGGAAAGTTGCCTACACTGAGTCAGACGGCACCACCCCTGCCCCGCTTTTTTCATCTCCGAACCAGCCTATTACATCTGCACCGGATGTAATGAACCATTGCGCTGAAGATTACGGTTATATGGTTCTTTTTGGTACGGGTAAGTTCCTTGCTGAAACAGATAGAACAAATATTGATCAGCAGACAATTTATGGTATCTGGGACACTGGATTTCCTGTCGGGCAATGGGACGAGTCTGCCCACACTTTATCAAAAATGACCGGGGCCACTCTTCTTGAGCAGACACAGGTTGATTTTCAATACCTCTTTAACCATTATCTCAGGACATTAAGTGATAATACAGCAGACTGGGTCAAACTTGATGTCAGCGGCGGTGTTACCTCAGGCACCCATATCGGATGGTATTTTGATCTGCCCATGGACAAGAATAATGATTCCATTCTGGACGGTGAACGGGTAATTAAAGATGTAATGATTCGTGACGGCCATCTTGTTGTCATAACATTTACTCCCAGTGACTCACCCTGTACAGGTGGCGGCACATCCATGGTTCATGAAATAGATGCCTGTGACGGCAGCCGTCTTGATTCACCCCAGTTTGATATTAATATGGATGGTGTAATTGATAAAAATGATATGGTTTCGATAACAGACCCCAATGATTCCACAAAAACGATCCTGGTGCCTCCAACCGGAAAAGGATATGACGGTCTTTTACATCCGCCCATTATTATTACCATGCCGAACAAACAGGTTGAAATGAAAATTTTCAGCAGTTCGGCAGGGACAACAGAAAGGCTTTTTGAAAAAGCCGACGGCGGTTTCTATTATTGGAGGGAAATTAAAAACTAAGATTTTACCGGAGAAAAATATGAAAAAAATATCCAGATGTTTTTTGTTTGGAACGGTCGCCCTGGCTTTTTTACTCTTAATTTTTACAGCAATGGCTGCTGCTGAAGAGCCAATACACAAAGGGTACCCTTTTGTCTTTGACCAGACAGGCAGGCTTGACAGGATTTCCAATAAAGATCTGGTTGTCGATGATGTTTTATACAAGCTTTCGTCATCAACGACTTACCATGCTCCTGATACAATTTTTACAAAATTTACTTCATTTAAAAAAGGCGATTTTTTAGGTATTATTTTAAAAGGCAAAAATACCAGGGAAGTCCTTTCCGTATGGCTTATAAAAAAGGCGGATTAATTGATCAGTCAACCTGAATAATCTGTTTTATCAAGGCGGTAGCGCATGGATCTTAAGCTTAAGTTCAAATAATCCGCCGCCTTGCTTTTATTGCCACCGGCAATCTCCATGGCTTTTTTAAGATAGGCCCTCTCAATGGTTGACAGGACTTCATCAAGGTCAACACCCTGCTCAACGTCATCAAGGTCGAATCTCTGGCCCCTGATGCCTTCAATCCATCTTCTTTTCTTATGCATGGAAATAGTAAGGCTCTCGGGCAGTATAATATTGGTGGATGAAAGGGCCACGCTTCGTTCGATCAAGTTTTCAAGCTCTCTTACATTGCCGGGAAAACTATACTTATTTAAAAAATCAATGGCATAGGAAGAAAGCTTTACAATATCTTTTCCCATTTTCTCGGAATACTTTTCAGCAAAATGCTTGGATAAAAGCTCTACATCGCCTTTCCTGTCCCTTAATGGCGGGACCTTGATAGGGATAACGTTTAGGCGGAAAAAAAGATCTTCCCTGAAATTTCCTTCAATGACTTCCTGTTCAAGTTTTTTATTGGTGGCGGAAATAATCCTGACATCCACATTAATTTCTTTTGTCCCCCCCACGGGTTTAAAAGAAGTCTCCTGTACGGCCCGCAAAAGCTTGACCTGCAAAATAGGAGAAAGCTCACCTATCTCATCTAAAAAAATTGTCCCGTGATTGGCAGCTTCAAAAAGCCCTTTCTTGTCATTGACAGCTCCTGTAAAAGAGCCTTTGACATGACCGAAAAATTCACTTTCTATTAAACTATCCGGAATGCCACCGCAATTTACAACCACAAAGGGATTTTTCATCCGGTCTGAATTTTCATGGATGGCTCTTGCAATCAATTCTTTTCCGGTTCCGCTTTCGCCGGTAATCAAAACATTGGTTTTTGTGGGACCAATCTGCTCCACCCTTTTATAAATGGCCAGCATCCCAGGGCTTCTTCCGATGATCCTGTTAAAATGGATACTGTCCCGCAGCTCTGATGAAGTTGTCTCTCTTTCCTGGTCAAGGGTTTTCAGTTCAAGAGCCCGTTGGATGGTCTGTTTTAATTCAATATTGTCAAAGGGTTTAGGTACAAAATCATAGGCACCCTCGTTCATGGCCTCGACTGCTATTTCTGTTGTGGAATAAGCAGATATCATGACGACAATAGTATCATGATTCTGTTTTTTAGCCTCTTTTAAGACTTCCAGGCCTGTAATATCGCCCAGCCTGATATCAGACAGGATCAGATCATAATCATTTTTTTGAATCATCTTTACTGCAAGTTTACCGTTTTTGGCTTTTGACACCTTATATCCTTCTTTGGATAATAAAACATCAAGAAACTCACGCATGCTTGTTTCATCATCGACCACAAGAATACTATGTATTTGATTCATCATTACAATCTCTTAAATTGTTATGGTTGGCCTCCCTGTTCCCGAAGGGTCTATTACCGCGAATACACGACTTTCCCGTTTACCATTGTTAAAAACGTATTGCCCCTGGCCTTAAACCCTCCAAAAGGTGTATTTATACTTTTTGATTTAAATGTTTCTGGATTTATTTCAAAACTTTCATCAAGGTCAATAATGGTTAAATCTGCAATATTTCCTGGATTAATATCATTTTTTATGCCGATAAGTTTTCCAGGGTTCTTTGCCATTTTATTTACAAGGTCCTGCATTGATAAAAAACCGTCCCGGACAAGTTTTAATGACAGGGGCAATGACGTTTCCAGCCCGACAATTCCAAAAGCCGCCCTGTCAAATTCCACGTCTTTTTCTATCTTGCTGTGGGGTGCATGATCAGATGCAATCAAATCAATTGTACCATCAATAAGCCCTTGTATTACAGCTTTTTTATCTTCCTTGGAACGTAGAGGCGGGTTCATTTTAAAATTTGTATTATAGTCTTTTGCATCTTCATCTGTCAGGGTGAAATAGTGAGGTGCTGTTTCACAGGTTATGTTTACGCCTCTTTTTTTTGCCTGGCGTATGGCTTCCACTGATTCTTTTGTACTGATATGACAAAAATGAACCTGTGCCCCTGTAAGTTCTGAAAGCAGGATGTCCCGTACGACCATAATGGTCTCAGCTGCATTTGGAATGCCTTTTATTCCGAGAAGTGTAGCAGGAGGGCCTTCGTTCATGGAGCCTCCATCCGCAAGGCTCATGTCTTCAGCATGTACCAGGATCGGAATATTAAGGCCCTTGCAATATTCAAGTGCCCGCCGCATAAGGTTTGAATTTTCAAGTGGTTTCCCATCATCGGTACAAGCCACAATGCCGGCCTTTTTCATGTCATATATTTCAGCAAGGGTTCTCCCTGCTGAGCCTTGAGTTATGGCCCCTGCCGGATATACTCTTGAAAGTCCAAGCTCATTGGCCCGGTTGATAATAAACTTTGTCACCTGGCTGTTATCGTTTACAGGATTTGTATTGGGCATAGAGCATATTGCAGTAAACCCACCTCTGGCTGCAGCTTTAAGCCCGGTTTCAATGGTCTCTTTATATTCGTGGCCGGGCTCTCTTAAATGAACATGGATATCAATCAAGCCTGGAACAACTATCATGCCTTTTGCATCAATGGTTTCAACATCTATTGAACTTTTATTATCTTCCGGATCAACAATGGCTTCAATTAAATGATTTTTAATGATTATATCTTTTTTATCATCAAAATTTCCAGGGTCTATAACCCTTGCCCCTTTAATCCGAATCCGCATGCCTGCTACCTCCTGCAACAAGATAAAATAATGCCATCCGCAAAGCAACGCCGTTAGTGACCTGTTCTAAAATAATTGAATTCTCAGAGTCTGCCACATCGTTTGATATTTCGACTCCCCTGTTCATGGGCCCTGGATGCATTATAACGACATCTTTTTTAGCAAGGCCAAGTCTTGCTTTGTTCAGCCCGAAAAGATCGGCATATTCCCTTTCCGTCGGGAAAAGTATGTTTCCCTGCCTTTCTTTCTGAATCCTGAGCATCATGATGACATCCGCCCCTTCGATACAGGTTTCAATACTGGGGGATATTCTGCATCCCAAATTTTCTATTCCCATGGGGATCATGGTTGGAGGCGCACAAATGGAAACACTGGCCCCCATTTTAGAAAACCCTGTGATATCGGACCTTGCAACTCTTGAATGGGCAATATCACCAATAATAGAAATATTCAGTCCTTTAATTTTTCCTTTTTTTTCCCTGATGCTCATCATATCCAAAAGCGCCTGGGACGGGTGTGCGTGTATTCCGTCCCCTGCGTTGATCACAGAAGAACTGACACGCCTGGCAATTAAATGAGGGGCTCCCGAAGATGAATGCCGCAAGACAATCACATCCGGGTTCATTGCTTCAAGATTCTTGGCTGTATCAATCAGGGTTTCTCCTTTAACAATACTTGAAGAACTCTTTGAAAGAGAAATACTGTCTGCTGAAAGCCTTTTTGCTGCCGTGTCAAAGGAAAGCTTTGTCCTTGTAGAAGGCTCCTGAAAAAAAAGAACAATGGTTTTACCCCTTAATGTGGGAACTTTTTTTACAGGGCGTTCTGAAATTTCTTTCATTCCCTGGGCTGTATCAAGGATCAGCGAAATTTCATGAGCTTCAAGAGATTTGATATCAAGGATATCTTTTTTTCCAAACCGCATTGTTGCTGCCTTATTTGATTAAGTGGCCAAGTCTGTTCCACCTGACTCCAAACTTGTTTTTATTCCATGACCAGTAAATAATAATCGCCTTTCCCCTGACCGCCGTAAGATCAACAAACCCCCAGAACCTTGAGTCATAACTATTGTCCCTGTTATCACCCATTACAAATATTTTATTTTCAGGGATAGTGATCTTTTGTAAATTATCCCTTCTTGCTTTATTAGGATCCGGGTAATATGGCGGATATATTGTGCTGTCGCCATAAACGGCATATGGTTTGCCGTCAACCAGTTTGCCATTTACGTAGATTTTCTTTTCACGGATTTCCAAAGTATCGCCCCCTGTGGCAATAACCCTTTTGATAAAGTCCTTGGAAGGGTCTTCAGGGAACTTGAATACAACAATATCTCCCTTTTTGGGATTTTCCACCTGGATCAGGGTCTTTCCGTCGGTAAATGGAATTTTAACTCCATAAATAAATTTATTAACAAGAATCTGATCTCCGATTTGAAGGGTTTGAAGCATGGAACCGGAAGGTATCTTGAATGCCTGGATAATAAAAGTTCTAATAAACATAGCAATAATAATTGCTATTACAATGGCCTCGATATTTTCCCGCAAAGCACTCTTTTTTTTCTTTTCTGCCATTTTATATCCTTGTCGCTTAATCTAAAAGAACATGTGCTGAGGTTGAGTTAAAAAGAACTTTGCCTTCAGTATTGATTTTTTTAAGATATCTGCTATTTTTCGTGCCTTTACCATGCTGGATAAAGGCACTGTTGGAATTTTTTTACCTTTGATCATGATCGAACCGCTTTTCAATTCTGCATAACTGACCTGGCCATAAGATCTTGAAATACCCTCGGGATAATCATGCCCGTAATCAATAATCTGCGTGAACAGGTCTTTATCTGAAACAGATGTGAATTTTAAAATTTCCTCATTTAAAATTGGGATCGGAATACCAAAACCAACGGACAGCGAACATCCGTAGCCCCGGATACTTTGCCCGACAAGCCACTCGGGGGACATTTCCTTTAAATCACCGATAACGGAAAGTGTCCCTGCCGGTGCAAGCGGCACACCGTTCAATCCCCTTTCCACATCTTTCTTGTGCTGGGTACCGGTCCAGGTCACATACCCTTGCGCCCCGCCTAAAAAAATCCTGGTACCCACACCAATGGTTTTTAAATACGGGTCATTGAGCAGGGGGCTTAGCTCACCTGAAGTTGAATAATTGGCATTCCCCACGTCTGATTTTAATGTACCCATATAGGTATATTTAATTTTATCGGATTTATTTATCGCACAATTATAATTTTGATATGCATTCCTTGGGTTGCACAGCATGGCATTGGGCAGGTCTTTTAATGTAACAATCTTTTCAATTTCCCTGTTGGGATAACAGTCTGTGCCATAACTTGTGGCTCTTATATGAACTTGTTTTCCCGCAACCAGATCCTGGATCACATGACCGCCGCCATAATTAAATTCACCTGGATGGCGCTTGTTTAAAGGGTCATCTTCACATGTCTGGGTTGCACCAAGATAACAATCCACCGCAGCTATGCCGGAATATGCCAGAACATTGTTAAACCAGGTCTTTGTTGTCCTGACAAGCGGTTTGGATTGGCCGATATTGATAAACACCCCGGAAGAACACATGGGTGCAAATGTTCCTGTAGTCACCACATCAATTTTTTTTGCAGCTTCAACAATGCCCTCTTTTTCTGCAATATCGACAATTTCTTCTGCTGTAACAACTACAGCTTCACCATCAGCAATTTTCTTATTTATCTGTTCTATTGTTTTATTAACTTTGAAACCACTCATAATAAACCTTTGATATCAAAAATTAAGGCATTTTCTTAACCAAATCAATTTTTGATGTAATATTATTTTTAATCCATGAATCATCCCACCATTCCACTGGATTTACAAAAACATTATGAACAATCATTGAAAAATGCAGGTGATCCCCGCCTGCAAGGCCTGTCATGCCAGTTATGCCAATACCGTCACCTTTTTTTACAATGTCTCCTTTGTTGACCAGGATCTGGTTTAAATGGGCATAAAGGCTGCAAAGACCGAATCCATGGTCAATTATCACTGTATTGCCAAATATGCCCTCAAATTGTGCAAAAATCACCTTGCCCGAATTTGCAGCTTTCACAGAAGCATTTGATGTTGAAGCAAGATCAATTCCCATGTGAACTGCCCTGTCAATCTCTTTGCCTTTATATTTATAAATTCGCCTGTCGGCAAATCCTGATCTCCTTGCAGAACCTTTAAGCCTCATGAACCTGCCTTGCCAGTACATTTTATTTTCAGTAATTTCAGGAATGCTTAATACGGTTTCAACATTATCCTTTCTGAACTCGCTATTAATATATAAAAACTTTTCAAGCAGGGGATTTTCTGCATCCTTAAAAGAACCGTTTTTAGCGCCAATATCAAAATCAGGCATTTTCCGTTTTAAAAAGCGATCGGAAATATTTAAAATATCTGTTTTAAAATTTTTATCTCTTATATAGTGATGGAATCCTCTTTTTGTAATATTTCCTGCCATATCTTCAGCAATTACGGATATCTGGGTACCGGGGCCCTGCATGTCGCTTAAAGCGAAAAATGCCGCATAAATATCTTTATTTTTAAAAAGGCCTGAATAGCCTGGAAAAAAGTTGTCCCCTACTTTGACACCGGTTTTTATATTTTTCTCAAAAAGTTTATAAATCACAAGGGCAGTGCCGCCCCGTTCGATATTATGCCGTTTGGTTAAAATACTGACCTTTGGTGGTTTGGAATCAATTATCACTTTTTTTTCAATATATGCAATATTGCCCTTGTTCCATCCTCTCCATGAATAATCAGATACCATTACCCTGATAATTGCGTCGCCGTCAGTCATCCCGTATTTCCAGAATTGAACGGGAATGATAAAAGAATCTTTCAGCTCCTTTGAGTCTGGAAATATTGCTAAAAAGCCCGGGGGGTTATATTTCTTTTCAAGCAGGATCTTTTCTTTTCCCTGTTGCATTATCGACACTATAATTTTACGAAGGCCTGTTTTACGGTCTGATACATCAAGGGACATTTCATAGGATTTTTTTAAATATAAAGAAGGCAGTTTGACATCAACAACAGGTTTTTTGCCTTCAAACTTATAGACAAGCACCCATGCAACCGGAATTAAAACCGCAAAAATCAGAACTAAAAAGAAAATTCTTTTCATCAATAATACCTATCTTTTCAGGATGTTAGTATATGCCATATCAAAATTACAGTAAAATAGCAGCTATGGTCGAACTTATCAAGCAATTTTCCATTCTTGACTTTTAGTATTCCAAAATATAATTTGGCCTCAAAAACATTTATTGCAGGATTCATTTATGGATAATTTTTTCTTTCATTTAATTAATAAGCCCACCCCGGTTTTTTTTCTTGTCGCAGGCCCCTGTGTCATAGAAAACCTGGAAACCACTTTTAAGATTGCAAGCCATTTAAAAAAGATTACAGGCCGGCTTGGTATTCCTTTTATTTTCAAGGCTTCCTTTGATAAAGCAAACAGGACATCTATTCACTCTTTCAGAGGACCCGGGTTTAATGACGGGTTAAACATTCTTAACACAATTAAGAATAAATTAAATATCCGCATTATTTCGGACATTCATTTACCAGACCAGGCCCAAAAAGCTGCAAAAGTCCTGGATATTATTCAAATTCCTGCATTTTTATGCAGGCAAACCGATTTAATTTTGAGTGCCTGCAATACCGGCAAACCCGTTAACATAAAAAAAGGCCAGTTTTTATCACCTTTGGAATGTAATAATATTCTTAACAAGGCAAAGGAAGCCGGCAACAAAAATATCTGCATTACCGAACGGGGATCTTCTTTTGGATATAATAACCTTGTTGTGGATTTCCGTTCCATACCCATAATTAAAGACCTGGGTGTTCCTGTTGTCTTTGATGCGACTCACAGTGTTCAACTCCCCGGGGGCGCAAAAAATTCTTCAGCAGGTGAAAGGCAGTTTATCCCGGTTTTGTCCCGGGCGGCAATTGCCGCAGGTGCTGACGGATTGTTTATTGAAACCCACCCTGAACCTGAAAAAGCCCTGTGCGACGGACCCAATTCTTTACCATTAAGCGATATGGAAAATCTTTTATCCACCCTTATGGCCATAAAAAAAGCTGTCGGATAACTTAATTATGAAAGATAAACTTGCAAAAATCAAACTCTTGTTACTTGATGTGGACGGGGTGTTAACCGACGGAACCATTACATATTCTGACTCGGGAGAACAGATAAAAAGTTTTAATTCAAAAGACGGCCTTGGGTTAAGGCTTTTAATGGATGCAGGAATTCAAGTTGGTATCATAACCGGGCGTAAATCAAAAGCCCTGGAATACAGGTGTAAAAACCTTGGTATATTGTTATTGTTTGAAGGTATCAAGGACAAGTCACAGGTTCTTGAAAAAATTGTTTTAAAAACAGGGATTGCGCTGATGGATATTGCTTTTGCAGGAGACGACCTGATTGATCTTCCTGTCATGAAAAGGGTTGGGGTTTCTTTTTGTGTCTTAGATGCTTCCCTGGATGTAAAAAAGCATTGTGACATCATGATAAACCAGAACGGGGGACATGGTGCTGTAAGAGAAATATGCGAGAGTATTCTCAAAGCAAAAGGGCTATGGGACAAGATCCTTAATAAATACCTGTCATGACGAAATCTTTAAAACCAAAACTGACAGCTCCCTTGATAGGATTGCTGGTATTGATGATTATCATCATAAGCGGTTTCTTTTATTTTAACCGTTACCTGTCTGAATCTGTGACAATTAATGATGTTAAAATAGACACTAAAGCCGCTTTGAAGCTAAATATTATAAAGCAGGTTTCAAAAAAAAACGGGATAAAAGAATGGGAGTTGACCGCAGCTTCTGCAACTCTCTTAAAAGGTGAAGACAAGGCTGTACTGATTAATGTCTCAATCATTTTTTTTACAAAAGACAATAAAAAAATTCGCCTGACATCTAAAAAAGGCATTTTAAATACAAAAACCCATGACATGGTATTTTCAGACAATGTGATTGTAAGGTATGAACTTTCCGTTCTGAGAACTGATAAGTTGCATTATAGAAAAAAAGAACATATAATATATTCCGAAACTCACGTGAAGCTTGAAAACCAGGATTCAGTCATTGATGCTGATTCAATGACAACAAGGCTGAATGATAATATGACAATTTTAAAAGGGCATGTTAGAGGAAATTTCAGTGAAAACTTCGTTATTCAATAAAACAATAATATATTTTAAGCTTTTACTTGTCCTGATCGGTTCTGCTCTTGTTTTTGGAACCGGGACCGCCTGGTCTCAAACAGGAAATGACCAGGATAAAGCCCCACTCCATGTTGAATCAGATAAAATGATTGCACTGAAAGACACATCAATGATCGAATTTATCGGAAATGCCAAAGCCACGAGACTTGACTCGATCGTGTTCGCAGATTCAATCAAAATTTACTTTGCCAATGGAAATAAAAGCAAAACCGGTAATGTTAACAGCAATATAAAAAAGATCGTTTCAACCGGAAACGTAAAATACACGGCCGGGAAACGAAAAGCCTTTGCTGATAAAGCGGTATATACAACTGATGACGAGATATTGATTCTCACAGGCAGATCTCCGAAATTAATAACAGGTTCAAGTTTTATAACCGGAAAAAAAATTACTCTTTTCAGAAAACAGGATAAGGTAATAGTGGAAAGCGATGGCACAAAAAGAGTCGAAGCTCTTTTTAATCCTGAAGATAATATCACTGAAAAACAATAATGACACAACTTTCACTAAAAAACCTTGCTAAAATATATGATGGCAAAAAAGTTGCGGATAATGTCAACATTACAGTGAAGCAAGGGGAAGTAACCGGGCTTTTAGGACCGAACGGTGCCGGAAAAACAACAACATTCTACATGACGGTGGGACTGATCAGACCCGACGGCGGGACGGTTCTTCTGGACAAAGAAGATATCACGGGAGACCCTATGTATATCAGGGCCAGGAAAGGGATAGGATACCTTCCCCAGGAATCAAGCATTTTTAAAAAACTGACGGTGAAACAAAACATCACAGCCATACTTGAAGTCTTGCCCAAAAATAGCTTTAACATTGAACAAAAAGCAATTGATCTTATGAAAGAACTTGGAATAATCGATCTTGCCGGCCAGAAAGCCAATTCTCTCTCCGGTGGAGAAAGAAGACGGCTCGAGATTTCAAGAGTCCTTGCAACCGATCCCTTATTTATTCTTTTAGACGAGCCATTTGCAGGTATTGACCCTTTAGCCGTAATCGATATCCAGCAAATAATTTACCAGTTGACTAAAAAAGGAATCGGGGTTTTAATATCAGATCATAATGTCAGGGAGACCTTGGGGGTTTGTGAAAATGCTTATATTATGAACCAGGGAAAAGTAATTGAATCAGGAAGCCCGGATAAAATCATTTCAAGCAAAATAGCAAAAAAAATCTATTTAGGAGAAAATTTCAAACTGTAATATGGAACTTGGATTACAACAAAGTCTAATATTGACTCAGCAACTTGTCATGACGCCTCAGCTTCAGCAGGCAATCAAACTCCTGCAATTATCCCGCATTGAGCTTGCAGAGATGATTCAACAGGAAATGGAACAAAACCCCGCACTGGAAGAAGCAGGGACAGAAGAGCTGTCTGATAAAAAAATTACTGCACAGGAAAGTGAAACAGGTTCCCCTGAAAAAGAAACCCCTGTAAAAGAAGTCACCATTGAAGAAAAAGTAAGGACAGACACGGACTGGGAAAATTATATTAATGAATATAATTCAACAGGAAGGGTCTATATGGAATCAGAAAACATCCAGGCGCCCAATTTTGAAGCATTTACTTCAGACAAAAAGACCCTGGATGACCATCTTCAGTGGCAGTTAATGCTATACGGCTTAAGCAGGGAAGAAGAAAAAACAGGCCATATCATTATCGGCAATCTGAACAGGGACGGTTATCTTTGCTCTGATATCGAAGAGATTGCTCAAAGTTCCGGCCAGGACATAGAACTTGTTGAACATGTTCTTTCAATACTGCAGACTTTTGATCCACCCGGTATCTGCGCAAGAAATCTTTGCGAGACCTTGCTTATCCAGGTTAAACAGCTCGGAATTGATAATCCTGTTATAGATGAAATCATAAAAAACCATTTAAAAAATCTTGAAAACAGGAATACAAAAAAAATTGCAAAAGCATTGAAAATATCATTGGATGACGTAAGAGCCGCAGTAAAAATCATCCAATGCCTTGAGCCCAAACCAGGCCGCAAGTTTTCAACGGATGAGCCTGCCTATATCACTCCGGACATTTATGTTTACAAACAGGAAGACGGTTTCAAAATTGTCATGAATGATGATGGCCTTCCTAAACTCAAAATAAACCGGTTTTACATGAATGCTATTGCCAATGGCCAAAAGATATCAAAAGATGCCAAAAATTACCTTAATGAAAAAATGCAGTCTGCTTCCTGGCTTATTAAAAGTATTCATCAACGCCAGAAAACAATTTACCTTGTCATGGAAAGTATTTTAAAATTCCAGAAAGAATTTTTTGAAAAGGGTATCGCATATCTAAGGCCGCTGATTCTAAAGGACATTGCCGAAGATATTGAAATGCATGAATCCACGATTAGCCGTGTAACAACCAATAAATATGCCTATACCCCCCAGGGACTTTTTGAATTGAAATACTTTTTTAACTCTTCAATCCAGCGAACCGGCGGTGAATCAATGGCATCAGCAAGTGTAAAGGAAAAAATAAGACTGTTGATAGGAAAAGAAGATCCTGTAAACCCGTTTAGTGATGAAAAAATAGCGAGTATCCTTCAGGATTCAAATATTCAGATTGCCAGAAGAACGGTGGCAAAATACAGGAAAGTATTAAACATACTTCCTTCTAATAAACGTAAACAGCTCTAGGGAGGTTTTTATGCAAACAACTGTTACTTTTAAAAAAATTGACACCTCTAGCTCATTAAAATCTTACGTTCAAAAAAAGCTGGATAAATTTGATAAGATGCTGGACAGCCCGGCTGAAGCACATATCGTGCTGTCTGTTGAAAAAATCAGACATATAGCAGAGATTACACTTACCTGTGACAGGTTGAGAATTCATGCAAAGGAGTATTCCGAGAGCATGTATTCATCCATTGATACACTGATGGATAAAGTAAAATCCCAGATCAATAAGAACAAAGAAAAAATCAAACGCCATATGTCCGGGAATAAGCAGAGCATTAAAAACGAATCCAAACAATCAGGTTACCCGGAAGGGCTTTTAGATAATTCTGCGACAGAGCAGATAATCATTGAAACTATTGACAATAAACCCATGGATATTGAAGATGCTGCAATTGAATTAAATTCAGGCAGACAATCATTTTTTGTATTTAACAATGCCCGGACACAGCAGCTCAATGTCCTGTATAAACACAACAATGGTAAGCTGGGATTAATCCAGCCCAGAGGATAATTCATTAAATGAAAATCAGCCAGGTTCTTAATAAAAATTCTATTATTGCCGACCTTAAAGCCCGCGATAAAAAGGGAGTTATTGATGAACTTGCAGATGCAGTGTCTAAAACGACAAAAGCATCTGCAAAAAAAATCGCCAGTGTTCTCATGGAACGAGAGCAGTTGGGCAGCACGGGTATTGGCGGAGGGATCGCCATCCCGCATGGAAAACTTGATTCCGTAGGACCGATTCTTGTTGGTTTCGCCCTTAGCAGGAAGGGTGTTGAATATGAATCACTTGACAATAAGCCGGTCCATATTTTTTTCCTGCTGCTGACTTCTGAAGATTCCACTGGCGGACATCTTAAGGTTTTAGCCCAGATTTCAAAACTTTTGAAAATAGACCGGTTTAAAAAAGGGTTATTAGCCGCAAAGTCCCATGATGAGATTTACGATATCATCATGGAGCAGGATGAAGACTTTTAGGTAAAAATGCAGAAGCTATATATCATAACCGGGCTTTCCGGATCAGGAAAAACAACTGCCATTCAAGCATTTGAAGATGCCTCCTTTTATTGCATTGATAATATGCCAATGGAGCTTCTGCCCAAATTCCTGGAACTTACCTCAAAAGGAAACCCTGAAGCAAGAGGGCTTGCGGTTGTGATGGACATGAGAAGCAAAAACTTTATATCCAGTTATTTCCCGGGGATAAGCTCTATTGAGGATTCAGGCATATCACCGCAGATTATATTTCTTGAGGCAGATGTTGACACATTGTTGAACAGGTATAGCCAGACCAGGCGCCAGCACCCTGTCACAAACGAAAAAACCCTTTTGGACAGTATTAAACTGGAAAAAAAAATAATGCTGCCGGTAAAACAGACCGCCCGGCACATTATCAACACCACGAAATTAAATGTTCACCAGCTTAAATCCCGGATTCTTGACCTGGTTAATGACGGTGATAAATCCATCAGTCTTACAAAAATCAATATCATCTCATTTGGTTTTAAATACGGGATCCCAAATGATGCCGATCTTGTTATGGACATGAGGTTCTTAACCAATCCGTACTTTATACCGGAACTCAAAGACCAGGATGGTGAATCCGATGGGGTTAAGCAATTTGTATTATCAAATAAGGAGACCCGGGTTTTTCTTAAAAAATATTTAAATCTTCTTGATTTTTTAATTCCTTTATACAAAAGAGAAAATAAGGCATACTTGACTTTTGCAGTTGGTTGCACAGGCGGCAGGCACAGAAGCGTGGCCATTGCAAGAAGCATTTTCGAACACCTTAATCAAAAAGGGCTGAATCCCGGTCTGATCCACAGGGATATTGACAGGGATGCAAAACAAATATGATAGGTATACTCGTAGTCACCCATGCAAACTTAGCAAGTGCGCTGATTGAAACGGTTGAATTCATTTTAGGGAACCGCCCTGATAATCTTCTTCCCGTTTCGATTAATATTCAGGAAGACCCTGACAGTTTAAGAAAAAAAATCAAGAAAGGAATCTCAAAAGCCAGAACAGATAATGGTGTAATTATCTTAACGGATATGTTCGGCGGGACTCCTTCAAACATAAGTTACTCTTTTTTAGAAGAAGGCCGGGTGGAAGTGATTTCCGGCGTGAATCTTCCTATCCTTTTAAAAGCTGTTAATTCACGCTCCAAAATGGACATGGAGACATTAACAGCAAGCCTTGTCGAGCATGGGAAAAGGAGCATATCCCTTGCCAGCGATATTTTAAAAGGAACAAAAAGAGTATAAAGTCTTTTATTATCCAATTATATTATAAGGAGGACGAAAATGACTATCAAATTAGGGATTAACGGGTTTGGCAGAATCGGCAGGATGGTCTTTCGTGCAGCATTAAACAACCCTGATGTAGAAGTAACTGCTGTTAATGACCTGACAGACACAAAAACCATAGCCCATCTTCTTGAATATGACTCTGTCCATGGAGTCCTTAACAACAAAGTGTCTGCAAACGAAGGTTCAATTATTGTTGACGATCATACAATCAAGGTAACAGCCTTTAAAGACCCGGGGCAGATCCCCTGGAAGGATGCAGATGTGGATATTGTCTGTGAGTGTACCGGTTTTTTCAGGGACCATGACAGTGCGTCCAAACATTTTGACGGAGGCGCTAAAAAAGTTCTTATTTCGGCTCCTGCAAGTAATCCGGATATTACCATTGTTATGGGGGTTAACCATGATATGTATGACCCTTCTTGCCACAACATCATTTCCAATGCATCCTGTACAACCAACTGCCTTGCTCCTGTTGCAAAAGTCCTGCTTGATAATTTCGGAATTATTGCAGGCATGATGACAACCATCCATGCCTACACAGGTGACCAGCGCATCCTTGATTTTCCCCATAAAGATCTGAGAAGAGCCAGGGCAGCAGGACTTTCAATGATTCCGACAACCACTGGTGCTGCAAAAGCCGTATCACTTGTGCTTCCTGAACTTGAAGGAAAACTCAACGGCTTATCCGTCCGCGTGCCGACCCCTAATGTCTCCATGGTGGATTTTGTGGTCACAACTCAAAAAAACGGCCTTGAAAAAGAAGATGTGAATAATGCTTTAGAGAAAGCATCCAAGGAAAATCTTAAGGGTATATTAGGTTATTGCGATGTCCCCCTTGTTTCCATTGATTTCAACTCAAACCCGCTTTCTTCTATTGTTGATGCAGGGTGTACTGATGTAATTAACGGTAACATGGTAAAAATCTATTCATGGTACGATAATGAAACAGGATATTCCAGCAGAATGATAGATCTTGCTCTGATGGTTGGAAAATCCTTATAATCAATCCGGAGGCATAAAATGAGCAGAATCCCTTTAATTGCCGGCAACTGGAAAATGTATAAAACAGGGCCGGAAGCAGTAGAAACAGCCATGGAACTTGCCGGACTTTGTTCGGATGTCCGGGATGTCGAAGTCATGATAGCGCCGACCTATCTGTCACTTCCCCTTGTTGCTGCATCTATTAAAGACACTGATGTGAAATTAGGGGCACAGAATCTATATTTTGAAAAACAAGGCGCGTTCACTGGTGAAGTCAGTGCAGATATGATTAAGGCTGCAGGTGCGGAATATGTCATCATAGGCCATTCGGAAAGAAGACAGTATTTTGGTGAGACTGATTCCCTGGTTTTTAAAAAAATCAAATCTGCAATAGAAGCCGGGTTAAAACCTGTTTTATGTATTGGTGAGACCGGGAAACAAAAAGATGAAGAAAAAACCTTCACAGTACTTGACAAACAGGTGTCAGATGGGTTAAAAGGCTTTGGTCTTGATGAGCTTGACGATCTGGTTCTTGCCTATGAGCCTGTATGGGCCATTGGCACGGGAAAAACAGCCGATACCGGCCAGGTTAATGAGGTTCATCAGTATTTGCGTTCCTTACTTGAAAAATTATTTTCAAAGGACTTTTCCCACCGGACAAGGATACTTTACGGTGGCTCGGTCAAACCTGAGAATGCAAAAGATTTAATGGGTATTGAGGATGTGGACGGGGCTCTGGTTGGTGGAGCAAGCCTTGATGCAAATAAGTTTATTAACATTATAAAGTATAATAAATAATTGATATGACAAATTTAATAGTCGCATTACATGTTTCGGTTTGCATCTTACTTATTCTGATTGTATTGCTCCAAAGCGGGAAAGGTGCGGAAATGGGCGTTTCTCTTGGTGGCGGTGCAGGCCAGACACTTTTTGGTGCAGGAGGCCCTGCAACCATATTGACAAAAATCACAACCGTGGTTGCCGTAATTTTCATGGCTACCTCACTGACCCTGGCATATTTATCAGGCAATCAGTCAGAAACCTCGGTAATGAAGAATACTGTACCTATTGAGCAGACGACCAAGTAACATATTAAAAAAAAAACAGACAGAATGCCGAAGTGGTGGAATAGGTAGACACGCACGCTTGAGGGGCGTGTGGGGCGACCCGTGGGAGTTCAAGTCTCCCCTTCGGCACCATAAATAATAAAAGCCACGGGCAATAATTGTTCGTGGCTTTTTATTAATTTAATTAAATATTCAGGTGCGGGATGGCAAAAGCTCACAGGAGAGATTGTTTCAAATGCACATTCTTCTATGTAACATGGGATCCGCATCACCCTAATGGTTGCAGGGCCATGGGCTTTAAAACCAAGAGGCTGCCAAGTGTTGTCGTGTTTCAATCATCTGGCAAACCATGCAGGCTTTATAAAGAAAAAACACTTAAGAATCCTGATTCATCTTGAATTATTTCTAATCTTGTTTATATTTAGCCTATGAAAAAAAAAATAAATAACGAAATATCCCCTGATCCAAAAAAAATAGAGAAAGAACTTGGTGAATTTTTAAATAAAAAATTCGGCGGCAATGTAAAAATTATCACCCCGTCCGTGCTTCCCCAAAAGGAAACCGCCTTAGGCAAATCTGCTGTGGACGGTAAAAAAGCAATTATCAATTTTAATATAAAGCCTGAAGAACTTATTGCTTACCTTGATCAGTATGTTGTAAGACAAACAAAAGCAAAATCAGTTCTGTCAACCAAAATATGCACACACTTTAACCGGATCAGATATTCTAAGGCCACAGGCGCCGGGATGTCCAAAATCACGGGGAACATAAAATCCAATATTTTAATGCTTGGCCCGACCGGGATCGGTAAAACCTACCTGGTTAAGCTGATTGCAAAAAAAATCGGGGTGCCGTTTGTAAAAGCAGATGCCACAAAATTTTCCGAAACAGGTTATGTTGGAGGAGATGTCGAGGATTTGATCCGGGATCTTGTCAAGGAAGCCAACGATGATATTGAACTTGCCCAGTGCGGTATTGTTTATGTTGATGAAATTGATAAAATTGCAGCAAGCCCCAATGTGATTGGTGCCCAGGTGTCAAGGACCGGCGTCCAGAGGGCTCTTTTAAAACCCATGGAGGAAACCGATGTTGACTTAAAAGTTCCCCATGACCCAGTGTCCATGATGCAGGAATTAGAAGCATATCAAAGAACCGGGAAAAGAAGCAGTCGCCGCGTCAATACTTCTAATATACTTTTCATTGTCAGCGGTGCGTTTTCCGGACTTTCGGATGTTATAAGAAGACGGTTGACCAAACAAAACATCGGGTTTGGCTCAACACTTATCAAATCTCAAAAGGACAATGACTTATTACAACAAACCAAGACAGAAGACCTTGTAAATTTCGGCTTTGAATCTGAATTCATCGGAAGAATCCCTGTTAAATGCATACTTGAACCCCTTAGTGAAGAAGATCTCTATTCTATCCTGAAAATGCCCAATAACCCGGTTATTTTGAGCAAAAGGCTGGACTTTAACGCATATGGAATAAAAATTATTTTTACAGATGATGCACTGAAAATCCTTGCAAAAAGGGCCGGGAAAGAAAACACCGGTGCCAGGGGGCTCGTGAGTGCAGTAGAAGATGCCTTGCTTGATTTTGAAGAAAAACTTCCGTCACAAAATATTTCCCGATTTATTGTCAGCAAAGAAGTCCTGGAAGACCCCCAAACCCATCTTCGCGATCTTATATCCAAAAATGCCGAAGAAAAATGGAATAAGCTTTATGAAAAAGCCTTTCTTGAACATAAAGCTTATATTTCAAAATATATTAAAGATAACTGGAAGACATTTTCCATAAAACACGGACTGACTCTTTCAGAAATCCGGTGCAATATGGTGGCCCTCTATTTTTGCAATAATGTCATGGAAGTCGAAGATGCAGTAAAACAAATCAAAAAATTTCATGATACGATCAAAGAGATTGAGCTTGAAGTATCAAAGAGTTATGCTCTAAACATTGTTTTTGAAGAAGATGCCATTGATTTTCTGATTGAACAATTTATAAACCATAATGCAACCAGTGAAGAAATTTTATCAAAGATCTATGACGGCTATTATGACGGATTTAATCTTATCCGGGAAAAAACAGGAAAAAACAGGTTTTTTCTATCTAAAAAAGCTTTAATAGACCATGAAACCTACCTTAACGATCTTATCAGGAAAGAGATAACATGATTGGAATTTCAAAGCTTTATTGTGCAACCGTAGAACCATCAGACGCATTAAGATACTCAAGGCATTCAGGAAAGCTGCCCTCCCATCTTCTGCAATTTTCCAAAGATAAAAAACCGGTTGTTGTATGGAATATGACAAGACGGTGCAATCTTAAATGTGTTCACTGCTATGCCAGGTCAGAAGACATTTCCTATGACAATGAGCTTACCTATGAACAAAGCCTTGCCATGATGGATGACCTGGCTGATTTCGGCGTGCCTGTCCTCTTATTTTCAGGCGGGGAGCCCCTTGTACACCCAAGACTTGTCGAATATGCACAATATGCCGTCAGCAAAGGTATGCGGGCGGTTATTTCCACCAACGGGACCTTGATTACAAAGGAAAAAGCCCGTACCTTAAAAGAAATCGGGCTTTCCTATGTGGGTATCAGCCTTGACGGTCTTAAAGAAACCCATGATAAATTCAGGGGGGTTAAAGGATCTTTCAAAAAGGCCATGGCAGCCATTAGAAACTGCCAGGAGGCCGGCATCAAAGTCGGGTTAAGGTTTACCATCAATAAAAGAAACGTCAAAGATATCCCTGGTATTTTTGATCTTCTTGAAGAAAAAAATATCCCCAGGGCCTGCTTTTATCACCTGGTCTATTCAGGCAGGGGTTCTGAGATAGCCAAAGAAGACCTCTCCCATGAAGAAACAAGAAAAGTTCTTGATCTTATCATGGACAGGACAAAAGATCTCCATGACAGGAACCTTGCAAAAGAAGTCCTAACTGTTGATAACCATGCTGACGGCCCTTATGTATACCAGAGGCTTTTAAAGGAAGATCCCATGAGAGCTGCAGAAGTTCTCGAACTTCTTGAAATGAATGAAGGAAATAATTCAGGCCGGGGCATAGGATGTATTTCCTGGGACGGTGAGGTACACCCGGACCAGTTCTGGCGTGAAAAGAGCCTGGGAAATATCAAAGATACGCCCTTCTCCAGGATATGGACCAATGTTGACAATGATTTTTTAATGAAACTCAAGGAAAAGAAAAAACATGTTAAAGGCAGGTGTGCCAAATGCAAGTGGCTTGATATCTGCGGCGGAAACTTTCGGGCTCGCGCGGAATCTGTTGCCAACGACCCTTGGGACAGTGATCCTGCCTGTTACCTGACAGACGAAGAGATCAAAAAGGAGGAGTCATAATGCTTTTTCCCGATTCCCGCGGACGAAGATTAAGAGCAAACAAGAATTTCAGAAGAATGATAAGGGAAACAAAGCTGTCCTGTGACGACCTTATACTTCCTTTATTTGCCATAGAGGGAAAAGCCAAAAAAAAACCCATTGAGTCCATGCCCGGCCATTTCCAGCTTTCCTGCGACCATATTGTCACGGCCGCAGAAAAGGCATGCGATGCAGGTGTTCCTGCCATTATTTTATTTGGCATCCCCGATAAAAAAGATCCGCTGGCAACAAGGGCCTATGCTTCTGACTCCATTGTTCAAAAAACTGTGCAGGAAGTTAAAGAAAAAGTCCCTGAAATTCTTGTCATAACTGATGTTTGTCTTTGCGGTTATATGGACCACGGCCACTGCGGGGTTGTGGAAAACGGTACTATTGACAATGATGCCTCACTTGATCTTCTTGCAAAAACCGCTCTTTCACATGCAAAGGCCGGTGCGGACATGGTGGCTCCGTCCGATATGATGGACGGCCGGGTGGGCGAGATACGCCAAACCCTTGATGAGGAAGGATTTTCTCACGTTCCCGTAATGTCATATGCTGTTAAATACAGCTCGGCGTTTTACGGTCCTTTCAGACAGGCAGCCGAATCTGCACCAAGGTTTGGTGACAGAAAAACCTACCAGATGGACCCTGCAAATTCCATTGAAGCCATAAGGGAAGCCTTCATGGATGTTGAGGAAGGTGCTGATATCATAATGGTAAAACCTGCCCTGTCCTATCTTGATATTATCTATCGGTTGAAACAGGAAATTGATCTTCCAATCGCAGCATACAATGTCAGCGGGGAATATTCCATAATGAAAGCCGGGGAAATGATGGGATGGGTAGATGCAAACAAAATCATCATGGAAACCCTTTTGTCCATTAAAAGAGCCGGTGCGGATTTAATCTTAACATATTCCGCTGTTGATGTTGCAAGGGAGCTGAATAAATAATGAGCCATCCCCACGGACAGGACCATAACCCCCGGGCAAATACTATCCGTCTTGTTGCCTGGGAAACCACACGAAGGTGCAATCTTGCCTGCAAACACTGCAGGGCTGTGGCAGAAAACCATACTTATGATAATGAACTTGACACCCGGGCTTCTTTCAGACTGCTGGAACAGATCAAACAGGTTGGTGACCCCATTATTATCCTTACCGGAGGAGAACCGCTTTTAAGGGATGATATTTTTGATATCGCAGCGTTTGGAACCAGATTAGGGCTCCGCATGGTTATGGCACCAAACGGGACTTTAATAACCCGCAAGATTGCCCTGAAGATGAAAGAATCCGGTATCAGGAGAATCAGTGTCAGCCTTGACGGGTCAACTCCTGAAACCCATGATGCTTTCAGGGGGCTTGAAAATGCATTTGATAATTCCATCCGGGGTATAAAAATTGCGAAAAAAGCCGGCAT
Organism: Deltaproteobacteria bacterium; assembly: GCA_013151635.1. Taxonomy (GTDB): domain Bacteria; phylum Desulfobacterota; class Desulfobacteria; order Desulfobacterales; family Desulfobacteraceae; genus Desulfobacula. The sequence continues at coordinate 89,621 of JAADHV010000074.1, forward strand.
TGACTTTCAAATCAACACCACAATAACCAAGACCAATCTTGATCAAATACCAAAAATTCTGGATCTTGCAGAAGAATTAGGGGCAGTTGCCCATCATATTTTCCTTCTTGTTCCAACAGGACGCGGAAAATATATTGTGGACAGTGAAATCAATGCTGAAGAATACGAAGAAACCCTGAACTGGTTCTATGATCAACGGGAAAAGACAGGCCTTCAGCTTAAAGCTACCTGTGCACCCCACTATTACAGGATATTGAGGCAGCGCGCCAGGAAAGACGGGAAAAAAGTGACATTTGAAACCCATGGACTGGATGCTGTTACAAGGGGATGTCTTGCCGGAACAGGCTTTTGTTTTATTTCCCATGTGGGCAGAGTTCAAACCTGTGGTTTTCTGGATGTTAAATGCGGTGACATTACCCGCCAGACCTTTAAAGAAGTCTGGGAAAATTCCGAGGTTTTTAACAAGCTTAGAGACTTTAATAATCTTGAAAGCAAATGCGGGGCTTGTGAGTATAAAAGGGTTTGCGGCGGGTGCCGTGCCCGTGCCTATGAAGCAACCGGAAATTTTCTTGCACAAGAACCGCTTTGTTCTTACCAGCCCAAAACCTTTCAATAAAAAATTTTCTCTATAAAATTAAAAAGAGGCGGGAAACTAAAAAATTTCCAGCCTCTTTTGCTTTTAAACAAACAGGTTATATTCTGGCAAGCCTTCTTGTCAGGCCTGCGGCAATTAGCAATCCTGAACCGAGAACAAAAAGGGCCATGGGTTCTGATAAAGGATTTTGGGCAAAAAAAGCACCGATTTTATCTGCATGGGCAAATACAGGGTAGAAAAAAATAATTGGTATAAAAACTGCAAAAAGCACTATGTATCTTTTCATGTAACCCTCCTTAAAAAGGGATTTATAATCTTTTATTCAAAACAATCTTGATTCGTTTAAAAATAGTTATAGCAAAGAACATACCAGGACGTAGCAGTAAAATATTTTTTTAACTAAATCTCCTTTATTCAAAGGGCTTTAATTAAAAACGCTTATCTTTATGACATGTGACGATTTATGAATTAAGGAAAATAAGTGACAAAAATATGTACTTTTATTCACAATTATTGTAAAAATAAAAATTAATTAGCTCTCATTTTAAATTGAATTCAGTGTTAACGTAATAGGTCTGTCTTCTTCTGTATTTCCTGTGAACCTTACCGGTCCAGGACGGCGGTACCGATCCTTTTTGGATTCTGCGGCAAGCCATTCGTTTCTCAATGCCTTAAAGATCCTGAAGGCATTAGAATTCAAATCCACAAGGCTTTTTTCAATCACAAGAGTGAGTTTTCCTTTTCTTTCCTCAAGGCGCATCAGTTTTGCTATGGGAATGCCAATGGGTTCCCATTTATCAAACTTTTTTTCAAGGTTCTTTATGGCTGCCATTTGCCCGGTTGCACCATTTGCAATAAGGTGAAACACCGTCATTCCGAGGTTGTAGGTATAATTACAATCGAAATGGGTGGGATCAGATCCCCTCCCGTCATAACCGTAAAAATGAGTTTGTGTTTTAAATTCAGGATCTGATTTTTTAAATATCAGGGCAATGGGCTCAGGCACCTTATCGTCCGGGCTGATTAAGTTGCTGTTGATCAATGCCTGTTTCAGTGTTTTAAGAGAAATTATGGATTCTTTGATGATAAGGTATTTATCATCAGGATTTTTAAATATTGTTTTTGCTAATTTACCCGGAATAAATCCGGTGTTTTCCATAATTGAATTGTAATCGGATCTTTTAATACCGATTTTATACTTGCCCTGTTCTTTTAGTATGCCAAGGTATTCTTTTACCATATCCATGATAATTTTTTCTGTTTTTACCTGGGAAAACTGGAAATTGCCATGGGTATCCCTTTCCAGCAGCAGGCCTTCCTGAAAAAAAGACGGCAGCTGGTTAAACAAATCATCATCCCTTAAATTCCAGATAGGAAATTTGTCCTTATCTCCAAGGCCCCGGGCCAGTCGTTTCAAGTATTCAAGTTTGTTATTCAGGACAGGGAACGAGGTATGAAAATCATTGTCATGAATATGGTTATACTCGGAAATAATTTTACTCAGTTTGATGATGAATACCTGAATTTCATTGACAAACTCAAGAATACCTTCCGGAATTATGATTACGCCAAAATTCTTCCCCTTTGAAGCTCGTTTCACTATTGTATCACATATTAACCTTGACAAATGGCGAAGGGTCATGCCGTACGCTGTATAATCAATGGTTCCGTTTTCCCGGGCTCTTTCAATTCTCTGGTGATCCGTATAGTCTGCTAGTTCTTCTCCAATCAGGGAAAGGTTGGCATGGGTCTGGAAAGCACATTCCAATGCCAAATGGCTTGCAACCCTTCCCATAACTTTGCATATGTGCCAGTATTTTACGTTCGAGCTTGCATCTGTTGTAAGGTTACTGATACTCTGTGAAAAAGCCCTTGCAGCAGTATGATATCCAAATGATATGGCACAAAGAGTTTCCTTATTATCTGTTTTCACCTGTATATCACCGTCAATTGTTTTAGGGACACCTATGACCTTGATACCTGTGCTTTTAAAATGCTGGGCAAGAAAGGCGGCATTGGTATTTGAATCATCACCTCCTATCACCACAAGGGCATCCAGTTCCAGCTCCATACAGGTTTTTAATGATAATTCCATTTTATTTTTTGAATCTATTTTGGTTCTCCCGGTCCTGATCATGGAAAACCCACCCATATTCCGGTATGCATCCACAAGGCTTTTTGTAATCTCGACATATTTTGATTTAAGTAAACCCTCAGGCCCTAAAAGGAATCCAAACATTTTGGACTCAGGATTATACTTTTTAAGCTCATCATAAAGGCCTGCGATCACATTATGGCCGCCTGGCGCAGGGCCCCCTGAAAAAACCACACCGATATTCCTCTGCATAGAAAATGCCCTTTGGGCGCTTCTGGACTTACCATCTCCCGGTACAAGCCTTTGAACAAAATTATTTATAATACCGGGAAGCAATTTTTGTGCTTCCTTGTCACTTGTAAATTTATGTTCAGGCAAATTTTCAAGGTTTGTATACCTTGATGAAAAAATCTTAATTTTCTTGGGGGAAAATGATCGTCTTTCAATGGTTTCAGTGTTTACATCCGAGGTTACATGCCCTGTTTTCGCGTGATTCAATAAGAATTCAAGTGATCTGTAAGTCTTTATTTCCATATCTGCTCCTGTTATCTGTTCAAATCAATTGACCTGGACCCTGTTCCTTCCCCTTTCTTTGGCCTGGTAAACTGCAATATCAGCGCGTTCAAAAATCTGTTGATGATTTTCATCACCTTCCCTGGATTGTGAGATACCAATACTGACGGTCACCTTAACTTTGTCTTTCTTATAAATAAATTCTATTTTTTCAATTGTCTGCCTGATTTTTTCTGCCGCCTCTTTTGCTCCTTTAATGTCAGTCTCCGGCATAATCACCGTGAACTCCTCTCCACCATATCGTGCAAGCATATCATTTTTTCTCACCAAAGGAATGCTCCGCTTAATAATTTCTTTAAGACATCTGTCACCAATGGAGTGGCCATAATTGTCGTTTATCAACTTAAATTTATCAGCATCAATTAAGAGCAGTGAAAACTTTGTGCCATACCTTAAGAACCTTGCCATTTCATCTTCAATCCTTTTGTCATAGGCCCGCCTGTTATAAGCACCTGTTAACTGGTCCTGGTTCAATTTTTTTTCAAGCTCTTCTGAATACTTTGTTGCATCATCAAGTTCCTGTTTCAATTTTACAAAACCGGATTTAAATGCGTGCCTGTTTTTTTTGGCAATTTCCTTGATGGCCCTGTCTTTTGCCTGCTTTGTCTCAAGGGCATTCTCAATGGAGGCCAGCCTTTTTGATACCTGGATTTTCAACTCGTCAAGGCTTGATGCCACATCTGACGTTTGTTTGAGTCCCTTCATTTCAAAAGTCAAGACCGATTCAAATCCGTCATTGGATTGAAACATGGAATCTGTCTGCTGATAGGTTGTCGCAAGTTTGGATTCTATATCAAGTATTTTACCGACAACTTCCCTGACAAAGGCACTGATCTTTTCCCTGTCCTGGCTTGTATCGGAAATATAAACAAAAACAAGGCTGAATACGCTTTCCCTGATATCACTGATATCACTTGTATCTTCCGCAGCTTTTATCCTGGCTGTAAGATTATCAAGTTTAGCAGCATATTTTTTGTCCAGGTTGGACCTAAGATTATTCACCACATCATGGTAACTTTGCTTATACTCATCTATAAAAGATTCCGAACCACCTTTTATCAAAGAAGAAAAAAGTCCCTTTTTCTTCCGACATGATACAGGGCCGATATCCTCTTTTATCATGGCGGTTTTTAATTTCTCAAAAATATATTCTATCTTGCCTTCGGATTCCCCTTTTTTCAGCGCCACGCTCAGGTTTTTGCAACCTTTTGCAAATGAATTATCACCCGTTGCAACAGAGTCGATAATCACAGGGATATATTTTCGATACAATCTATTCATTTTTTCAAATCGCTCTTCAACCCCATCAAGCTCTTTTAACAAAACATCTTTCTGAGACAGAAGTTTTTTTACCTGATCCTGCAATGTCATTAATTTTTCTTCCCGGACAGAACTCATAGAAAATATATCCTTTTTTGCCATTAATCCAATGATTCTTATTTTTAACTATAGACAACCGGAAAGTAAAGTCTCATTGTTAATTTTTAAGAAGAAAGGCTATTGTTCATTTTTGCACTTAAATATCCGTCAATCATTAAATGAACAATATGATGAATGACACAGACAAGCAAAGCTATTCCAAATTCATTAAAATAGGCTGTCTGAATCATGACGGACAATGGCAAGGTCTTTTGCGATCCCATAAAAATCACACTTTCATACCGGCCTTTTCCCACACCAAAAACTTTAACAAGCAAAAAGGAAACCCCCAAGAGCATTAAATGGAAAACAGACACAAGACCTATAATATGAAAAAAAGCCGTGCCATTTTCCAAAAGGGCCTGCTTTGCCCCGGCAAGGGAGATAAAAACTATACCGAGAATCAGCCACTGATTGACTGTCTGCAACTTGAGTTTTCCCAAAAAACCAGCATTACAAATCCTGGCCTTTAAACCCATCCCGACAAGAAGAGGCAAGACAACAAGGAGACTCAGCTTAATCATGATTCTGGTCTTATCTATAACAAGCTCATTTTCAAGTCCCGGCAATGAAACAAGCATTGAAAGGACAACAGGAATCGTGAAGATACTGATAAAATTCGATAATATTGTTACAAAAAGTGCGTGGGCCATATTACCGCCTGCTTCTTTTGTCATTACAACACCGGAAGACAGGGTTGTTGGCATTGCCGCAACGATGAAAAGCCCTATGGCCACCCCTCTTTCAAGCCGGAAAAGGCAGAGAAGACCTGCTGCAACCGGTGCTGCGATAATAATAACACCCAATGCCAGAAGCGTTGATTTAATATCTATAATCCCCGCTCTTATCTGATCGCTTTCTATTAAAAGGCCTGAAATAACAAAAATTAAAAATATCATGACTTCAGGGCCATGATTGTTTTTTAAAATAATCCCGAATTCAGCAAGAGTGTCCGACCGGTCAAAAATGACCGCCATGGATATAAGGACAAGACCAAGCAGGAACCATTGTCTTTTAATTTTTCCGATCATAAAATATTTCTCTTCAATTAAAATCAATAGGGATATCTATGACACATTAAAGGTTGCGTCAATATTTCATTCAAATTTTCATTTACAATCCTTGATTCTGATTCCCAAAAAATGTAAAAGGTCATACAAACTAAATAAATTTTAAGGAGTTGTCTAAATTGGGGTTTAATTTATTTAAAAAAAAGAAAACAGAACAAAAAGAACAGGAAAACGGAATCTTTTCGCGCCTGAAAAATGGATTGTCAAAAACAAGGCAGGTTCTGACCACTGATATTAATGAACTTTTTGTTTCCACCAAGGCCATTGATGAAGATCTTTTTGAAGAATTGGAAGAATTGTTGATCACATCGGATCTTGGAATTGATATCGCCATGGGGATGATGGAAAAAATAAAGAAAAAAGCCAGAAAACTTTCCAATGCAGATGAACTGAAAATGGTCTTAAAAGAAGAATTAACAGCACTTTTCCCGGAAGGTCCCGACCCTGCAAATAAAGTGGCGGTCACAAAACCCCATGTCATCATGGTTGTCGGTGTCAATGGAACCGGTAAAACCACGACTCTGGGAAAGCTTGCCATGAAGTTCACATCCCAGGGGAAAAAAGTACTCATTGCAGCAGCCGACACATTCAGGGCCGCAGCCATTGAACAGGTCGAAATCTGGGCAGACCGGTCCAATGCTTCTATTGTAAAGCATAAAGAAGGGGCAGACCCTGCTGCCGTTGCCTATGACTGTGTTGAAGCATCACTTGCAAGAGGGGTTGACATAGTTTTAATCGATACGGCCGGCAGGCTTCATACACAAAAAAACCTGATGGAAGAACTAAAAAAAATCAAGCGCTCCATTAATAAAAAAATGCCCGGCGCTCCCCATGATATCCTAATGGTTTTAGATGCAACAACAGGACAAAATGCAATTTCCCAGGCCAACCTGTTTAATGAAGCTGTCAATATCACCCAGATTGCGCTGACAAAACTTGACGGGACAGCCAAAGGCGGTATTGTAGCCGCCATTGCAAGCACAATGAAACTGCCGATAAAATATATCGGTGTGGGTGAACAAATCGAAGATCTTCAGGATTTTGATTCAAAACTCTTTATTAATGCATTATTTGACTGAATTAATACAGGGGATAAGCCTTTGATGACTATACGAAAATATGATGCCATGGATGAAAAAGGAATCATTTCTCTAAAGCCAATGATCGGGTCATAAACTTTTATAAAACTATCGGTTATGATGATGATCCTGTGATGGTGTTAAGCAAACGCATAGAAATGGACATGGCTTAATAATTTAAAATTGTATTTTCAGTTAAATTAAGATTTCCATCTGGTGGTTTCTCCTTTCCGGTGTTAAAATAATTTATCAATATAATCAACCAAATGGGTAAAGGAGAAATCATGAAACTTTCAAGAAAAGAAATAAAAAGCCTGTTCAATGGATGGAACCTTGCCTGGGACAAACATGACCTTAATAAGGTTATGACATTTTTCCATGATGATATTTTTTTTGAAAACTGGACCGGTGCATATGTAAAAGGGAAAAAAGCGCTTAGGAAAGCCTGGGAGCCATGGTTTGACAATCACGGCAACTTCAGGTTTTTTGAAGAGGAAATATTTATTGATGAGCTTCATCAAAAAGTTCTTTATCGATGGGTTCTTGAATGGCCGTCTGCTGAGCCTGGTTTTGAAGACAGGACTGAAATCAGAAAAGGGGTTGATGTCATTCATTTTAAGGATGGAAAAATTATCAATAAACTGACATATTCAAAAACAACGATTGAAATTGATAACAAGAAACTATCCCTGCACTTATAAAGCAGGCATGGCACAAAAAATGTTTATTTGCATTGTTTTTGAATAAAAATGGAAAACAGATTATCAAGAATGCTTTTCATGCGCAGAAAAAAGACAAGCAGGCTCAGCTTGAAAAAAAGATAATTTACCTTTTTAATAGATTTTTTCAAAAATTTGTCATCCCCGCAGAAGGTAATAATACAGATTTGCGCTTTAACACCGGAAGGGAACATGCATGGACCGTCCTTATCCTTAAGAAAGGGACAATCAGCATAAAATAAAAACAGGTGAGACTCAAGCCGTTTTTCCATATCGTCCTGAAGATGGGGCAAAAGACTTAAAATAAAAATAAAATCCCACTGACTGAAAATAGAATCTATATCAAGATTTTTACAGCACATCCCTTTACAGATCTGTATGCATTTTAACATATTTTTTTCAGCCGCCTGAAGCAATTCACCCTGGGCAGTTTTAATTTTACAGCAAAGGGCTTTTACAACAGCTCTATCATCCCGGCTGAACTGATGTGAAATTTTTTTTGCTTTTTTAAATATGTACCTGGTAGTCATTTCCCCAAGTGAACTATTTAATATTGCTGTCTGACAAAAGATGCAAAATATTTTGAGACAAAATCGCTTTTTCTATATTTAAGCCAAGGCCAAGGGCCTTTATTTTCTGCAATTCATATCCAGGATCCCCAAAGGGAAAATCCGATCCGAACATAATACGGTCATGCCCGTAATTTTGGATGTAATCGGATATTTCACGGGGCGATGCAAGGGCTGTATCTGCATATACAAAGGGATTTTCCCATAAACCGTTGTCGGCAATGGCACGATACCCCCCGTTAAGGCCACCAAGATGAGGTATGATCACCCTTACACCCCTGGCATATTTGTGAATGAATTTAATGGTATTTCCAAGTTCCTCTTCAAGAACCACCGGCATATTCCGTTTTTTAATTTCTTTAATGGCTTTTCTGCACCTGTCTGAATCATAATGATACACCGGTTCAAGTGAGTGTCTGTGCCATTTTATACCTTTATGTTTTCCAGTTAACTGGCTGACGGCAAAATCATTCCAGATGAAAAAATAAGGAATTACTTCAAGATAAGGATTTTTAATATTCAGAAGATATTCATTTGCCTTTTTTCTTTTTAGGCGCCACTGGTCTGTGTCCCTGAAATTAAAATCATAGCGGTTATAAATTTCCATCACCGGGGGAAAGGCAGCAACAACACTAATATCCGTATTTTGAACAAATGAAAAATAAGATTCAAAGGATTGATCAAATGACTTATCCTGTATACCGCAATGGGCATGGCTGTCAATAATTGGTGTCTTTAGACTTTTCATATGAATCCCGCAGTAAAATAATGTTAAATATTACAGGTTTCAGTACGTTACCTCTAAATTAACTACCGAGTATAATACTTTTTAAAAAAATGCAAATAAATAAAAAATTTCCATGGGCCTCATCAACAGCGTTCAGTTTATCAAAATCCATCATATTCTTTAACTAATAAAGTAAATTTTTTTTCATCCAGTATTTTAACGCCTTTTTTCTTTGCTTTTTCAACCTTGGAGCCGGACTTTTCTCCTGCGATCAGGAAATCGGTTTTTGCACTGATACCGGATGTTACATTTGCGCCGAGTTTTTCAAGCAGTTTTTTTGCCGTGCTTCGCGGCATGGATTGTAAAGTGCCGGTCAGGACAATTCGTTTGTTCCGGAAAGGATTGTCTGAGGATTCTGTTATAACAGGTTGATCACTTGTAATGGTGACACCCGATCCAATGATATTTTTAATAATTATTTTATTCTCAAGGTTGGAAAAAAAACTACGGACCGCTGATGCGGTTTCAGGGCCAATCCCTTTGATTTCTTCCAGAATATCTCCAGAAGCATTCATGACATCATCAAGGTTTGAGAATCTTTGGGAGATTAATTTAGCAGCATTTTCTCCTGTATGATCTATACCAAGTGCATATAAAAACCTTTTTAGAGAAATCTTTTTTGAACTTTCTATGGCCTGAACCAGGTTGGCTGCAGATTTTTGTGCCATCCTGTCAAGACCTGCAAGTTTGTCTTTTTCCAATAAAAAAATGTCTGCAAATGATTGCACCATGTTTTCATCCACCAGTTGAACGACAATCTTTTTTCCAAGCCCGTCAATATCAAACGCTTTTTTAGAAACAAAATGCCTGATCCGTTCTTTTAACTGGGCCGGGCAGGAAGCATTGACACATTTATTGGTACAAGACTTATCCTGTTTGATTTTCTCAATTTTACTCTTACATACCGGGCAATGGTCCGGCATCTCAAACAAGACTTCGGTTCCTGTTCTTTCTGATCTGATAATTTTAACCACCTTGGGTATGACATCCCCTGCCCTTACAACTAGAGCCTTATCACCTATCCTTATATCTTTTCTTTTTATTTCATCTTCATTATGCAGGGTGGCCCTTGAAACAACAACCCCGCCGATATTGACAGGTTCAAGTATAGCAACAGGGGTTAAGGCCCCTGTCCTTCCAACCTGTACAATAATATCCCTGATAACACTTGTTTTCTGCACAGCAGGAAATTTATAGGCAACCGCCCATCTGGGGCTTTTAACCTTCTCACCTAGTTGACGCTGAAAGGAAAGTTGATCCACCTTTATTACCATGCCGTCAATTTCATAGGAAAGACTGTCTCTTAACGATTCAAGTTCCTTATAAAATTTCAAAACATCCTCTATTAAGAGACCTGTCTTTATGTAAGGATTTACAGGGAAACCAAATTTTTTAAGCTCATCTAAGGTCTGTGAATGGCTCTGCAAGGAAAGCCCTTTTATAAGGCCCGTACCATAGACAAACATATCAAGCGGCCTTGTTGCCGTTATCCTGGAATCCAATTGCCTTAACGAGCCTGCGGCAGCATTTCTCGGGTTGGCAAAAATGCTCTCTTCATTTTCAATACGGGCTTTGTTCAAACGATTAAAATCAGGCCGGGTAATTATGACCTCACCCCTTACTTCAAGCAGGGAAGGCAGTTTAATTTTCCTTCTGTGCAATTTTAACGGGACAGACCGGATAGTTCTTGCATTTTTTGTTATTACTTCACCTGTGACTCCATCCCCCCTGGTGGTCGCCTGTACAAGGGTTCCGTTTTCGTATTTCAATTCAACTGCCACACCATCCAGCTTGGGTTCAGCCGTGTATAAGATATTTTCATGATTTAAATTCTTGACATTCCTTTTATGAAAATCAAAGACATCATGATCATCGAAAGCATTATCAAGGCTTAGCATGGCGATTGAATGGGTGGCCTGCTTAAATGCGGCAAGCGGCGGGGCCCCTATTCTTTTTGTCGGAGAATCAGGCCTGGAAAATTCAGGAAATGCTTCTTCGATTTCAATGAGCTCTTTTAACATCATGTCATATTCAACATCTGAAATAACCGGATCATCCAGCACATGGTACCGGTAACTGTGATCAGTTAATTCCTTTTGGAGCCGTCTTGCCTTATTTTTTATTTTTTCATTCATTTTTACACATTTTTTTAGCAAAGCTCATAACAGCTTCACAAGCATTTTTCCTTGCAAGCTTAAACTGCTTTTTCCTGAACCCGGGCTTCCAGTCTTTTGATGCCAGGCTGTCAGAAACAATAAGAAGTCCTGTAATACTGACCCTGCGATATCCGGCAACAGAAAAAAGGGCTGAACATTCCATCTCAACTGCCCTGGCCCCAAGTTTTCTGAAATATTTAATTTTATTTTTTGTTTCCCTGTAAATGGCATCCGTGGTCCAGATACCTGTTTTTTTAAAACCAATTTCACATGAGGCCAGGTGGTCTGATAGCCGGTCTGTAAATTTTATATCAGGCGTTGAGCAGGGAATTTTATTATCAAGGATTTTATAATTGCAGGATGTCCCCTCATCCACAAAGGCATTTTCAGGAAGAATAACATCTCCTATCTCTAACTTATCCGTCAAGGCACCGCACCAGCCAAGAACAATAATTTTTAAGGCACCCCTGGCAATTAATGATTCCAGCAGCATTGCAGCATAAGGGGCACCGATAAAAGGTCCTGCAATAGAAATACCCTTATCATACTCTTTTAGTGTGATAAGGGTACCCATAAAAAAAGGGGAAACCTTAAAGTCTGAAGCCCTTGATTTTATGAACCTGATATCAGGTTCGCAGCTTACCATTAAAGCCACAGGACCAATATCAGGCGCCCCCCTTGCACCCAAAGGGGGTACCTGGGATTCATTACTCAGGTCCGACCAGGTCGGATAATTCATCCTTTACCTCATCTATGATATCATAAATCCATGCAATATCCTCAATGGAAAGCCGGCCTGCCTTGGAAGGCACCCTGTCAGTCCCGTCTTTTTTTTTCAGAATCCTAGGGCCAAGCTGGACTTTTGGTTCACCGTCCCCATACTGCTGGATTGAAATAAGAAGCCCTGTTTCTTCGTTTTTCCATTCTTTAAGTTTTTTATCCTTTTCAGGATCATATCCTGCCATAAATTTTCCCTCCCTGACTCTCAGATTCTATATCATAGAGAAATCTGCAATATTTTTAAACAAACCAGACACGGCCGATAACAAACCAATCCTGTTAAGCCTTATATTTTCATCATCTGCCATGACCATTACATCTTCAAAAAAAGTATCCACTTTGGGCCTTAAACCCGCAATTCCAGAGAGTGCTTTATCATAATCTCCTTTTCGAATCAAACCTTTAACCAATTGCTTAACCTCATTAACCGCAGTGAATAATTCTTTTTCACTAGGATCTTCAAAAAGGGATTCATCAACAGACGGCAGTTCTTTTGTTTTTGCTTTTTTTAAAATATTTTCAACCCGCTTGAATGTTATGGAAAGGGGATCAAAATCAGGTTCTTTTCTTAAAGAATCAAGCGCTTTAATCCTTAAAGCAGCATCAGGAAGATTATCAAATGAAACCCTTAGTGCGGAGATTACAGCTTCTTTTGAAAATCCCCTGTCAGTTAAGATATTGACCATTCTGTTTTTAAAAAATTCCTTGATTTTCAAGAAAATCTCTTCTTTTTTATCCCCGGCATCAATATAAGGCTCAAGGCCCTTGTCAATCATGGATGTTAAGGGAAATACCAGATTTTCTTCCAGCATTATCTGAATAATGCCGATTCCCTGGCGCCTCAGGGCATAAGGGTCTGTGCCCCCTGTTGGTATCAAACCAACTGAAAAGCACCCGCAAATGGTATCTAACTTGTCAGCAACAGCCAGAAGACAGGCAGTTGGGTTTTCCGGCAGTTTACCACCTGAATAGACAGGTCTGTAATGCTGCTCAACGGCAAAGGCAATATCCTCTTTCTCCCCGGCTTTAAGAGCATAAACCCTGCCGATAACTCCCTGTAGCTTTGTAAATTCTATTACCACCTGGCTCACAAGGTCTGCCTTGCAGATTTGAGATGCTCTATCAAGATTGAGTTTTAGATTCTCTTTATCTTCATAGGCTGATTCTTCTGCAAGATACCGGGCAAGTTTTCCAATCCTGAGGGTTTTATCATAAACTGTTCCAAGTTTTTCCTGGAAGGTTACATTCTTAAGTTTCCCTGTGAACTTGTCCAATGAAGATTTAAGATCCACTTCGTAGAAGAATTTTGCATCGGAAAGACGGGCCCGCAACACTTTTTCATGGCCCCTTGCCACAAGCTGCATGTCTTTTGCTTCTGTATTGTTAACAGCTATGAACAATGGTTTTAAACCGCCTTTTTCATCCACCAGGGCAAAATACTTCTGATGTTCTCTCATGGCGGTTATAAGAACCTCATCCGGCACTTCAAGGAATTCATCATCAAACTTTCCAACAACAGGGAAAGGTGATTCAACAAGGTTTGTCACTATATTGACAAGCTCGTCATCTTCAAGAATTTTTGAGTGGTGCTCTTTTGCCAGGGATTCAATGGCTTTTGTTAAAATTGCCTTTCTTTTTTCAATATCCGGTATAACGCCGGCAGATTGGGCAACCTCGATATAGCTGTCTGCCGACTCGACTTTATACTTCCCGGGACACATGAATTTATGCCCGAAAATTTGAGAAGATGATTTGATATTACCAACCTTGAAATCCAGGATCTTTTCTCCTAAAAGCCCCACAAGCGAAATAATCGGGCGGGCAAAACTGATGGAAAGGTCTCCCCATCTCATGCTTTTGGGAAATGGTATGGATAAAATTGTTTTTTCCAGGATACCTTCAAGGATAGAAACCGAGGACTCGCATTTTTCTTCTATGACAGCAGTAAGGTACCGCCCTTTTTTGATGTCGGTGACCTTGATCCTGTCAAGCGCAACACCGGCCTTGGCGGCAAATTTCTCAGCAGCAAGGGTTGGCCTGCCGTTCTCATCAAACCCGACTCTTTCAGGCGGGCCTGTAATGGTAGAGGTCTTTGCATCCTGCATATCTGCAACATCATTAATCATCAAGGCAAGGCGTCTTGGCGTTCCAAATACTTCAGAGTCTCCATGTTTAATCCTTGATTTGTCCAGGGAAGCTATAATCCTTAATTTAAAGGCATTCAAAGCAGGAATAATATAACCGGCCGGGATCTCTTCTGTTCCTATTTCAATTAAAAGCGTATTCATTTTAATTTATCCCTCCATTTTTCAACAACGGATGGCCCATTTCTTCTCTTTGGGCAACATAGGTTCTTGAACATTTCCTTGCAATATCCCTGATACGTTTAATATACCCGGTTCTCTGGGTAACACTGATGGCACCGCGCGCATCCAGGAGATTAAAAGTATGGGAACATTTCAAACAATACTCATAAGCCGGGATTACAAGCCCTTGTTTGATAATCCTATGGGCTTCTGCCTCATATTTTCTAAAAAGGTCCAGCAGCATATCCACATCAGCAATTTCAAAATTATATGTTGACTGTTCAACCTCCTGCCTGTGATAGACATCCCTGTAAGTAATTTCATTGTTCCATTTGAGATCAAATACATTATCCACGCCCTGCAGATACATGCAGATTCTCTCCAGGCCATAAGTGAGTTCAACAGATACAGGTTTAACTTCAATGCTTCCTGTTACCTGGAAATATGTAAACTGGGTGACCTCCATGCCATCCAGCCAGACTTCCCACCCAAGGCCGGAAGCCCCAAGCGTCGGTGATTCCCAGTCATCCTCCACAAAACGGATATCATGTTCAAGAGGATCCACGCCAAGCGTTTTCATGGAATCCAGGTATAATTGCTGAACATCGGCTGGAGATGGTTTTAAGATCACCTGGTATTGATAATAATGCTGAAGCCTGTTCGGGTTCTCACCATACCGGCCGTCTGTCGGCCGTCTTGATGGCTGCACATAGGCAACCTTCCAGGGTTCGGGTCCAAGCGCCTTTAAAAGTGTGGTGGGATGAAAGGTTCCTGCCCCCACTTCCATGTCATAGGATTGTATGAGGACACAACCCCGCTTAGCCCAGAAATTGTTCAGGTTTAAAATTACATCTTGAAAATTCATTTTGCTCCATTTTTTTAAATAAAAAATTATGGTTAAAGTATTAGAATACCTTTATTCTCAATTTTCGTATCAAGGATTTTTGCGCCTTTAACTATCCCGATTATTTCCTGCCAGAAGTTTCTTAACTTATCCATGTCAGATGATTCTCCGATTGCCCAGAGACAGCCGCCTCCCCCTGCACCGGTGAATCTTGCGCCACAATCACACTCCACAGCCTTTTCAAACAACTTTTTCCCGGTATTGTCAAGCACGTCAGGTGTCATATCAAGCCTCAATTTTGTTTCCTGGTTCATAAGGTCGGCGGCCCTCCTGAAATTCCAGGTTTTTACGGCTTTTGAAAATTCTTTTGTCAGACCTGCAATTTTTTCAAAAACCAGTCTTGTTGAGCCGCTGATAAAGGACTCAACCCATTGTTTATTAATGTCCTTTGAAACATGAGGAATTCCGCAATAGGCAACAAGAATATTTGAATTAAACTTATCAATTTCGTCTTCAGACTCAAAAACAGGAACTTTAGTGAATTCAGGAGAAATCTTCCCCATTGTCCAGAACCATTGATTCACCCCTCCGAAAGCTGCTGCAAGCTGGTCTTGAATACCACAGGGAATCCCTGCTACGCTTGCCTCGATATAATGGGCAAGCCAGGCAATCTCTTCCTTGTCTATTTGCTTGCCAACCACTTTATAAAATGCCGCGACAATGGCAACTGCTGCGGAAGAAGACCCTCCCATGGCACTTTTTGGCGGCGAAGCCGATTCGATCCTGATATGGACGCCATGGGCATCAAAATACTTTGCACATGCAAACATCAGCCCCATGGGATGATTAAACGGTGATTCATCCTTTTTAAAAACCGCAGGTTTAAACCCTTTTGATGATACCTTGACATATCCTTTCTGCCAGGGGGAAAGGCAGACTCTTGTTCTTAAGTTAAGTGCCATGTTAAAGCTGGAAGGAGACAGATGGCTCAAAGGCAGATGAAACGTGCTGATATCCAGTGTACCGCCAAAATCCACCCTGCATGGGACAGATATAATTATTTTTTCATGTTCAAGTATTTTTTCTAAATTCATTTTTCCAGCCGTAGACGTCTAAGGAATTGCAGGCTTTTAAAATCCCTTCCCATATGAAACGGGATAAAGGCTTCCAAAAGGTTTTCCCCCTCTTTTATGGCAAAGCTTGAGAACCTGATCCTGTCAGCCCTGTATATATCACTGTTATTTATCCAGAAGAGCTGCTTTAAAGTACCTTTTGAAACTGTCATTCCATATTGGGATTTGTTTTTAACACAATTTGAACAGATGATCCGGCCTTCCCTAAAATCAAATCTTAAATTTTTCTGCTCGATCCGGTCAACTGATGTTTTGCATATACCGCAATATTCAATATTTGGAGAAAACCCTGATATACTCATAAATCTTATCTGGAAAAGAAGGCTCAGCACTTCTTTGGAAAGACTTCCCGTATTTAAGGCGTTAAGGGAAAATAACAAAAGAGCATATAACTCAGGTTGGACTTTATTTTCCTCAAGCCAGTAATGAATCAATTCCACCCAGAAACTTGCATAAGCGGTTTTAAATACATCATACCTTATATTAACAAACCCGTTTTCAAGGTCTGCCCATGAAAGTATGATGAGGCCATTTTTTTTTTTTTTAGGAAACGTGCAATTGATATGATTAACAGAAAAAAGATCAAGCGCCCCTGAAAACCTCTTAACGCTCTTTTTCGCATTTTTGGCAATCACCGAAATTTTTCCTTTGGATTCAGTCAGGAAACTTATAATGAAATCATGATCACCATATTCAATTTTTCTCAACAATATTGCATCTGTACTGAAACCGGGCATTTATTGCAGCATTCCTAAATACCAAGCAGAAAATTTGCTATCATAAAATAGCAATAGATACTGACGATATCAACTGAAGTTGTAACAAAAGGGCCGGAGGCAACGGCAGGGTCAATATTAAACCTTTCAAAAACAAGCGGGAACATTGCCCCCAAAAGAGCGGCAAGTGACATGGAAGTTAAAATAGCGAGCCCGACAGCAATTGGTAAGGCCATGGGGAATGAATTTGTTTCAAAACTGAATTTTGCTATAATTCCAACGAAAAGACCGTAAACAAGACCTAAAATAAGACCTACTGCAAGTTCTTTTGAAACCACTTTGGCAAAATCCTGAAGATTGATCCTCCCTGTGCCAATACCACGAACTGTGATTGCTGAACTCTGGGTGCCGATATTGCCCCCCATCCCGGAAATGACAGGTATAAATGCGGCCAGACTGGTAAATTTTATAAGGCTTTCCTCAAATCCTCCAATGATAAAAAAGGAGGCCACCCCTCCTAAAAAACTTGCAAACAACCAGGGCAGACGCATTTGCGCTCTTTTGACAACAGTCTGGGTTTCAATATATTCTTCACCCACACCAGCCATCTTCAATATATCTTCGGTTGCAGCTTCATGAAGGATGTCTATTACATCATCAACGGTTACAATTCCAACTATTTTGTTATCATCATCCACGACAGGAACTGCAAGATAGTCATACCTTGATACAAGCCTTGCCACTTCTTCCCTGTCCGTATATGGTTTTACACAGACAAGATCTTTTGCCATAAACTCTTTTAACGGCTTTTCAGGATGAACAACAACGAGCTGCCTTAAAGAACTGACCCCGACAAGTTTTCCATACTTATCCACTACATAAATATAAAAAGGCATTTCAACATCCAGGTACTTGTTCTGTAATGCTTCAATGACCTGTTTTGCCACAACATCCTCTTCTAATGCCACAAAATCGGTCACCATAAGACTGCCCGCAGTATCTTCCCCGTAGCTCATGAGCTGCTCGACATTATCCGACTCTTCTTCCTGCATTTTCGAAAGAATCTGGTCTGAAAGTTTTTCATCCAGAAGAGTTAAAAGAGAGGCCGCGTCATCTGAAGGCATTTTATCAAATATTGTCACAAGTTTTTTGAATTCAACATGCTTTACAAACTCAAGGAAAAGATTTTCATCCAGCAAAGAAAAAAGAAGACCGATTTGCTCAGGGTCATCCATAAGTTTGAAAAGCTTTTCCCGGTTATCAGGAGACAGCTCCTTAAAGGCTATGGAAAGATCTGCCATATGGGTTTTTGTAATGATATTCAACAAGTGCTTGGTTGCGCCGCGTCGCAGCAACCTTGTTAAACTGGCAGTCAGGATTTTTATCTGTTCATTGCGCATGGTCTTCCTCTATCTTACAAAACAAAAAGCTATGATCAAAACATAATTTTTATACTTGCCTTTTTCTTTAATGCTTTAAGCCAGGCTTCAAATTTTTTCTTGACCTTTTTGCGGTATAATTTTTCATGAATTTCATTATAGGCCTGTTCATATGTTTTTTTACCTTCCAGAACTATATCTTCCACATAAAAAATCTGGAAACCATTTGGGGTTGAGATGACGTTCGTATAATCACCCTTCTTGAGTTTTGAAATACTGTTTTTAATACTTGCAGAGAAATTATTGATGTCAAACATCCCAAGGTCACCTCCGTCTGATGCATTAGGTGACATTGAATATTTTTTTGCAAGGGTTATGAATTTCTTTTTCCTGTCCAGTTTCTTTTTAATTTCTTTAATTTCATCCTCATTATCCATGAGGATATTTCTTAAATGATATTTTTTCCTGCCGGAATATTTTTTAAAATCAGCTTTATATTGTTTTTTGATGTCAATGTCCGTGATAATTACTTTTGATTTTACAGAGTAATTTATCAACCTGGATTGCAATATCTGTTTTTTAATATTTTCACGGTATTCTGCTAAGGTCAGGCCTTCCTCTTTTAAAGCATTCTTGAACTCTTCCCGGTTCAAAGATTTGGCTTTCCTTATATTTTCCAGCGCATTATTGATCTCAGTGTCAGATACTGTGATATGATATCTTTTTGCTTCCTGCTGGGTTAAAGACCTGTCAATCAAGACATCAAGCACCTTCTTGCTTATTTGCTTTAACATCTGTTTCTTCTTCCCGGCCGGATACCCGGAAGACTCGATATCGTTTCTATACGGCATGGTCTCTTTATTGAGTTGAACCAGGGTGACAATATCATCATTCACAATGGCAACGACCCTGTCCACAATGTCTGATGCTGCCGCCGGCCGGCAAAAGCTAAAATTTATTATCATCAAAGAAAAAATAAGCAGATTAATTTTCTTTTTCATTTTTACTTCCCTTAATTTTTTTAATGCCAATTAAAAAACTTTTCAGTTTTTCCTTATTGATTTCAACAGGATAGTCTTTCCCAAGCTTTTGTATCCATTCATCATAATGATCCTGGGTCTTTTGCATGCGAAGGTTTGATACCAGTTCTTTTTCATTTTCAATCTTTTTTAAGGCAGCAGCTCGATGGTAGGGATCGTGGGGGTCTTTCATACTGTTTTTTTTGTAAAACTCAATAATATCACGGGATGTAATTTCGATCTTTTGTTTGAGTTCCCGATCAATGAATTTATCCATGATCATATTTTTTTTAAACCGTTTTTTCCAAAAAGAATATGATATGGCATTTTCTAACATAATCTGGTCAAAACTGTCACCGGGATAATCCTTTCTGAATTCATTCTCGGCAATCGAAACCTCCTTATCTGTGACAATCACGCCCTTTTGGGCCGCAGCACTAAGAAGAATGATCTCTTCTGAAAGTGTTTTGGCAAGATCAATTACCATTTTATTATATTCTGCCAGGTTTTCTTTAATATTATATGGATATGCCGCCCTTTTCATATCAAGTTCCTCTGAAAATTCCCGGGCGGTAATGATCATGGATGAAGTTTTTATTAGAAAACTTGGGGCTTTTTCCTTTTCAGGTTCGCCACAGCCCGTAAGATACACAGCCATGTATATAAAAACCAGAAAAACAGAACCTTTTTTAAAAAAATCTGTCAATTTATAAAATTACCCCCTGATTTTAGCTCAAAAACAAGTCTTCCAACAAAATTAGTATAAGTAGCACTACAATTTGTTTTGTGCAAGAAAATTCAAATTCCCGCCCGGATATTTGTTCGGGGTAATCAAAAGAAAAGATGGCAGGCTGTTAAATGGCCGGGATCCTTTGCATTTTTAAAGAGCGAGGGCTCTTTTTCATGACAAATATTTTGAGCCTGCTCACATCTGGTATTGAACCTGCATCCTAAAGGCGGGTTCTCCACAGAAGGCACTTCTCCTTTAAGGACAATCCTTTTGCGGCGGGATTCGGGATCGGGTACGGGAATAGACGACAAAAGCGCATGGGTATATGGGTGCTGCCCGTTGTTATAGATATCATTTGCATTTGCGATTTCAACAATTTTACCAAGATACATGACAGCGATCCTGTCTGAGACATGTTTTACAACAGATAAATCATGGGAAATAAAAATATAGGTCAATCCCAGAATCCTTTGCAGTTCCAGCAAAAGGTTTAAAATTTTGGACTGGACTGAAACATCCAGTGCGGAAACAGGTTCATCGCAGATAATAATTTCAGGTTCAAGGCTTATGGCCCTTGCTATCCCTATTCTCTGGCGCTGGCCGCCTGAAAATTCGTGGGGGAATTTAGAAAGTGTGTCAGGCAAAAGACCAACCCTTTTGATCAAATCTGAAATTTCCGGAACAAGATTTCCAATTCTTTTACCATGGATCAAATATTTTTCTTCCAGGATTTCTTTAATTGTCTGCCTTGGGTCCAAGGACTCAAAAGGATCCTGAAAAATCATCTGCAAATTTAATGATAATTCTTTTCTCTTGTGTGAATTAAGGCAGGAAACATCCCGGCCATTTATAATGACCTTTCCATCCGTTGGGTCATAAAGCCCCATTATACATCTTCCAAGGGTGGTTTTACCGCATCCTGATTCACCGACGATGCCAAGGGTCTCTCCTTTATTTACAATAAAAGACACATCATCGAGTGCATATACAAAGCCAGTACGCCTTAAAAAAATGCCGCCTGTAACCGGAAAATATTTTTTAAGATTTTTTACTTCAAGAATCGCCATATAAACCTAAATCGGATCTGTCAGGCCGGACAAGGTATGTTTTTAAAAAAAACAGGGTATTCTTTTTGAACAGAAAAAAAGGGTCCCCTATTGATAACCAAAAAATGTCAACCAACAAAAAACCCTTTAAAAAAATTATTGAACCGTTACATTAACTGCTGCAGGTCCTTTTTGTCCGTCTTCCACATCAAAAGTAACCTTATCGCCTTCGTTAAGCGATTTAAAGCCGGTTGAATTAATGCCTGAATGATGAACAAATACATCCGGTCCATCTTCCTGCTCAATAAAACCGTAGCCTTTTGAATCATTGAACCATTTTACAATCCCATTTGCCATTGTGACTTTCTCCTTAATTAAAATAAATAATGATAGTTTCAAACTTCAGGTCTTGCCACTCTAACAGATGGGTCTTCCCTTTAGAACGAAACTGCTAAGCCCTTCTCCATAAGGCTTTCGTTGATTATTATTTACTTTGAAATAAAAAATCAAGGATTATTTTAAATAAAACCTTTTTTTTCAAAAAACTTTGTATCCGCCAAATGACAAGCGGCTGTATGATTATGTCCCATACTTCGCTGCCCCGGGACTTTTTTTTTGCAGATTTCCTCAGCCACAGGGCACCTTGATGCAAACCTGCAGCCGTCCGGCATATCCTGTAATGACGGGACATTACCCTTTATCGTCGGGAGAATGGTTTTAGGTTCCCCTGCAAGGGAAGGGATTGATTTTAACAATCCTATTGTGTAGGGATGTCTTGGATATTTAAACAAAGTCAGTGCATCTGCTTTTTCAGCAATCCTTCCTGCATACATGACAACAACATCGTCACAATTTTCTGCTATGACCCCCAGATCATGGGTGATTAAAATCACGGACATATTGGATTTTGCCTGAAAAGATCTTATTAAATCCAGGATCTGGGCCTGGACAGTTACATCAAGGGCAGTTGTGGGCTCATCTGCAATAAGTATATCCGGCTCACATGCAAGCGACATGGCAATCATGATTCTTTGCCTCATACCTCCTGAAAGATGGTGGGGGTATTTTTTCATGACTTTATCAGGGTCGGGAATACCGACTTTTCTCAGCATTTTTAATGAAGCTGCCGCCATTTCACGATATGACAATCCAGGGAAATGAAGCTTATAAATTTCAATCAATTGTTTGCCTATACCATGGACCGGGTTCAGAGCTGTCATTGGCTCTTGAAAAATCATGGAAATTTTTTTACCCCTGATACTGCGCATGTCGCTTACAGGCAGGTCATAAATATTTTGGTCATTATATAAAGCCCGGCCCTTAACAATCCTTGAAACCGGCTTTGGTAAAAGCCTCATGATACTGAGTGCGGTAACACTTTTACCGCACCCTGACTCCCCTGCAATGCCAAGGATTCTACCCTTTTTAAGCTGAAAATCCACCTGGTCGACAGCCCTTATTTTTCCCTGCTCAGTATGAAAGTCAATTCTAAGATCACTGACATCTAATACAATCTTGTCAACCAAAATTTTTTACTCCACCTTGAACTGTTTATCCACAATAACAACCGGTTTGAAAACTTTACCCAGTTTCATGGCATTTAAGGTTTCATCCTTTTTTTTTGCGTCAATCCAGAAAAGACCTCCTGTTGTGGTTGAAAAAGGGTCAAACAAACTGTCAGACCGCTTTGTTCCGTGAAACTCAGGTAATTCAAGCCATCTCCAATACCCAAGCCTGATATAAGGAATCATGAAAGTGGGTACAAAAGCCCCGGTGTCATGGATCGCACGCTGAATTTTTTTTGATAATTCAATCCTGTCTTTTTCATCCAGGCTTGCCCTGTATTTATCGATCAGTTTGTCAAGCTTTGGATCATCCGTATTGGTGATGTTATTGGTCTGGGGCTTATGGGCATTATCGGAATGCCAACCCTGCCAATATGACGGCCTTATGTTTGTGCTCCATCCCATCCAGGCCACATCATGTTTTTTTTCCAAGATTTTTTTAAACATTGCCGTTGAATCCAGTCTGTCAAGTACCAGCTCAACCCCGGCCTTTAATGCATCTTCTTTCAGCACCACAAGCCTTGGAGTATGTTCTTCAAAACTATAAGTGACCTTGACGGAAAATCTTTTTCCATCCTTTTGCCAGATACCATCAATCCCCCTTGTAAAACCCGCAGACCTCATTAAAGTTTCTACTTTTTTAATATCATAGGTCCTTGGTTTTATAGTGTAATCAGAATAGCGCCCATACCCGGAAAAGGCCTGGCTAAGCCGGAAATAATCTTTTCTCAATACCTTGTTTATGACTTTTTCTATGTTCATGGCATGGGCAAATGCATAACAGACCCGCCTGTCTTTGAAAATTTCCTTGTCCTGGTTAAGCCACATTCCCCGTGCTGATCTTTCATGGTCGTTAAAAAACCATATTTTATTAATATACCCTTTTTTAAACAAAGAGATGTTTGATTTATCGTGCCAGTATTTAGGAATGGTCAGGCCAAACGCATCAAGTTTGCCTTTTTTAAAATATTCCCATTGAAGATTGTAATCCCGGATAACATCAAAAACCACATAATCCACATTGAAACGGTTCTTCATATATTTTTTATCCTTTGCCCACCAGTCTTTTTTCCTTTTGAATTTAATAAACTTTCCTTTTTTAAATTTGCTGATCTGGTAGGCCCCGGTATTGGGAACAATCTTCCAGTTGTAGTTTTCAACAAAAGTATTATCAAGGTTTCCGAAATAATGTTCCGGGGTGGGTGAAATCCCTAATTTCAGGTAAAGGTCAGGCACGGCTTTGGTGCTTTTTACCCCGATTGTATAATTATCATAAACAATGACTTTTTCTATTTCTTTTTTGTAATAATCATTATACCAGGGTGCAATGATATGTTCGGAGCGCATAAATTTCAAAGTATAGACATAATCCCATGCGGTCACAGGCTTGCCGTCCGACCATCTTGCATCTTTATCCAGTTTGAAATACATGGTTTTCTTATCATTGCCAAATGCCCAGTGTGTAGCAAGTTCAGGAATAATATTATCTGTATTAGGATGAATATTGATCAATGACAACTGGTTATCGAGAATAGCACTTCGAAACGAGCCGTTTGAATCCGGTCCGACAACCCGGAATGTCATGGGAAAACTTGTAATGGCAGAATGAAGGATTCCGCCCTTTTGTGCCTTATTAGATGAGAAAACAGGATCAGAATCATTTGTAAGCCATTTAATGCCATCAGGTAAAACAGCATATTTATTTTCATTATCAGGGGTAACAAGACTTTTTGATTCCAGGCGGTCTTTTTTTTCATTGTTTTTTTTTGTATCATTGTTCCCGCAGCCTGTAATAAAGAAGCAAAGCACCAATACCAGGCCGAGCATAATTGTTTTTAATTTCATTTTCTCTCCGGTGCATAAAATTGATCTTTTATTCATTTTATTTTCAAAAAATAATACAAAACCTTACCAGATTAAAGACTTGATAATCAACTTTTCTTTTGCAGGCAAGCCTGAACTATTATATAAAAAAGCACGGGCAGGCTCCATGGCAAGTAAATCTTGACCACTTAAATATTATCATATAGCATGGGTTTAAAAGCATAATCATATTCGTTTTAAGAGGCTTTTGTTATTTTTTTAAAGGATAAAATAGTTTAATATGGATATTGCATCTTTTATTGGTATTATTTCAGGCCTTTCGTTAATCATCAGTGCCATCTATTTAGGTGGAGACCTTCATAATTTTTTTAACATCCAGGGCCTTATGATAGTATTCGGCGGGACAATTGCTACAACATTGATTACATTTCAGTTCAGTGATGTCGTGGCTGCCTTTAAGGCTGCATATTTTGTTTTTTCAAAAGCCAAGGATGACCCCAATGATGCTGTGGCAACCATGATCAAGCTAAGTCATATCAGCCGGCGCCAGGGCCTTCTTGAGCTTAGTAAAATCAAAACCGATTCCCTTTTTTTAAAAAAGGCCTGCGGCCTCCTGGCAGACGGTTCCTCAGAGGAAGTCATCCGGGCCGCCCTGACAACGGAAATACAGTCGCTTCAGATGAGACATTTCATTGTCCAGGACGTATTCAGGAAAATGGGATTATATGCCCCGGCCTTTGGAATGCTCGGGACTTTAATCGGGCTTGTACAAATGCTGAGCCGGCTCCAGGACCCGTCCAATATCGGGCCCGCAATGGCTGTGGCCCTTCTTACCACATTTTACGGTTCTTTATTGTCAACCTTATTTTTCCTGCCCATTGCAGGAAAACTCAGATCAAGAACCGTTATTGAAATTATCAATCTTGAAATCAAAAGGGAAGGCGCCATTTCAATTATAAACAACAACAACCCTGTCATTATATATGAAAAGCTTTCCAGTTTTATCTCCTCAAAATTACGCAAACCCGTGGCAAAAATGAATTTAAAGCAGGAAAAATGAGGGACAACACATATAATAATACTTTTATCACCTATGACGATGATGCGACATGGCTTGTCACCTATGCCGATCTCATGACCATCCTGCTTGTCTTTTTTGTCCTTTTGTACACCCTTGCCTTTTTTGAAAAAGAAAAATACAGGCATGCCGTTGAAACTGTAAAGGTCCAGGTGGAAAAAAATAAAAAACTCATCGGTTTGATGGAACTTATGGAAATCCCCGGAAACGCCGACAAAAAAATCACGATTGAGGATATCACAGGCCTTCATTCCAGAGAAAAATCTTTGTTTAAAAGTATCACTGAATTTGCACGATCAAGCAGCCAGAAGAAAAACATATCAACAAGAATCCTGGGTGGTAAAATTATTATCACCATTAAAGGAAAAGCATTGTTCCATTCAGGCTCAGCCTCTTTGGATAAAAAAGCAATCTCAATTTTTGATGAAATCATTCAAATCCTTAAGGATTATCCTGAATATAATATTAATATTAAAGGGCATACGGATAATATCCCCATATCCACACCGATTTTCCCTTCCAACTGGGAGCTGTCGGCTGTTCGTGCCACCACAGTTTTAAAATATCTTGTTTCAAAAGGGGTTTTGCCCCAAAGGCTTACTGCCACAGGATATGGAGATGTCATGCCCCTGGTGCCTAACACTTCTGAAAAAAACAGAGCGCAAAACAGGAGGGTTGAATTTGTTCTGGAAAAAAAAGAAACCGGCAAGTGACGAAATAAGCCTTGATTCAAAGAACCAGAGAAAGACCTTCCGGTACCATTTTAAAGAGGGGCAGGGGTTTACGATCCAATTCAAGGGGGAAAAACTGTTGATCCTCAATATCAGTGCCGGGGGCATGGCATTTTATAATAAAGGTTTTAACCAGTTTGATTATGATTTTATCAATTTCACCCTTGATATCCCAAATTTTAATGGAAATTCAACATTTTATGCCGGCCTGAGAATATTAAAAATAGATAATAATGATATCTGTCACTGTATTTTTGAACAATGCCCTTTGGAACAGCATGAGCTGATCCACAAATATGTTCTTGAGATGCAAAAAGATGATATTGCACATTGACATGGACGCATTTTTTGCGGCTGTTGAACAAAGGGACAACCCGGCCTTAAAAAACAGACCCGTCATTGTTTCTGGCAATTCAAAAAGAAGCGTGGTGTCAACAGCAAGTTATGAAGCAAGAAAATTCGGGATCAGATCAGCCATGCCGGTATTTATGGCAAAAAAAAAGTGTGGCAAGCTTGTCATTGTTCCTGCAAATATAAAAAAATACAGAGCTGCTTCTAAAAAAATCATGGCGATCCTGTTTCATTTTTCCCCCCTGGTGGAGCAGGTTTCAATAGACGAGGCATATGTTGATATTAAAGGTTGTGAAAGGCTTTTCGGTTCACCTGAAGAGATGGCCCGTGCAATAAAAAGAAAAATATATACGGACCTTTCTTTAACAAGTTCAATCGGGATTGCACCTGTAAAATTTTTATCAAAAATTGCATCTGACATGAACAAACCGGACGGATTGACAATTATTACAAAATCCAATGTTAAAGATTTCATTTTTTCTCTGCCCATCCAAAAAGTGCCGGGAGTTGGAAAAAATACAATGAAACATATGGAAAAACTTAAGATAAAAACCCTGGGTGATATAAATAAATATACCCTCCCGATATTAACCAGAAAATTTGGTAAAATGGGGCAAAAGCTTATGGAACTTTCAAAGGGCATTGATCTGTCAAAGGTTGAAACAAATAATATAAGAAAATCCATTTCCAGCGAAACAACGCTGCCAAAAGACATCTTTGATTTTGAAACGGTAAAAGACATGATACTTGATAGATCTCAAAGTGTTGGAAAGGATTTAAGAAAAAAAAATCTTGTGTGCAAGAATGTATTTATTAAGCTTAAGTTTTCTGATTTTTCTCAAATCACCCGGAGTAAAAAACTTGCCGATTCAATTTGCTCATCGTCTGCCATCTTTAATGAAGCACTTGCCCTTTTTAAAAAAATCCGGTTAAAAAAGAAAATAAGGCTAGTGGGTGTTGGGGTCACTTCACTCAAAGATAAAAATACCCCTGTACAGATGCAGTTGATACCAGACACAAACAAGCAGGCAAAGCAATGGGAATCCGTAGATTCAGCCATAGATTCAATATCGGAAAAATTTGGTGATGATATAATTAAAAAAGCATCATTAAACCGGGGATAACCCATAGGGGAAAACCAAATGGAAGATAATACAAAGATCAAGGTCATTATAAGCGGTAGGGTCCAGGGCGTTTTTTACCGGGCCCACACCAAAGATGAGGCAGACAGGCTTGACATAAAAGGATATGTCAAAAATCTGCCCAACGGCTGTGTGGAGGCTGTGTTTCAAGGCCAGGCAAAGGCCGTCAGCCAGATGACGGACTGGTGCCGTAAAGGGCCCGGTGCAGCAAGGGTTGACCACGTACTGGCCGAAAAGATAAAAAAGCTGTCTGAATACAAAGACTTTGAGATAAGATATTAACTATAATAAATTGCAAACTGCAAAAGTCTTATCTCAACAATAATACTGAAGATTCATTTGCCTTTAAAAGCCTTGACACCTTATTACTGGGAAACACTCTTTCCAGAATCGATTTTTTCCCCATCCACATGGCCATAAGTCCCCATCTGGCCTGCTGGGAAATAAATGTTTCAAGATGAGACAATTTTACAAGCTCAATACAGGGAAAAATACTCCTGGCCGAGTAATAATTAATCAGCCAGGACAGCTTTTTTTCAATTCTTTCCTGCACATCATCACTATCCTTTAATACCACAATTTCCAGATCAGCCTTAAAAAGTGTGACCATCTGGCTGATCATTTCCAGGGATTCCTGGCTGATATTGTCATGATCAAGACAGCACAGGACCTTATTGATTTTTTTATCCTCTTTTATGACAAGGACTGAACAGGCAGCATCCCTTGCCACTTTTAAAGGAACATTCCCGGCGCCCTCCCATGCATAATCCTCCTTATTGCTGCATGCAACAGCAATAAGGTCACTTTCCTGGTTTTTAGCTTCTTCAAGTATTTCTTTGGCAGGGTTGCCTTTTCTTACCCGGGTGATAATCTGTTTGTGAATACCGCCTTTTCCGCCGGCACCAGGCTTTACCTGGAAATAAGGGGACGTGTTTGAATCAAAATATCCCAGAAGCTTTTGATGATAGGCTTTAATCAAAGCGTCTGCCTTACCGTCCATGGTCCTTGATCGACTTGAAACCCCTAAAAGCGTGATATCAGCCCATGTGTTTTCTCCAAGCCGTGCCACCTGGAGTAATGCATCTGCACTGTAAGGGTTTTCATCTGCTGCAAAAAGAATTCTCATATTTACCTCATAAATTTAATCAATTTTAGATTCCGGGCACAACAGGATAGGACAGGGAGACATGCTTAGCATACTTGCCATGCTGCTGCGGCTTTGGGGAAGGACAGACGCGATAAGCGCATGATCCCGGACAAGAAGACCCAGCTCGTTGGGAGACCCTTTTACCGTCCTGATCCTGCCAGGCTTTTTCCCATGTTTTAAAAACCTGTCTTCAATGCCTGAAATCAGGGTGGTGTCATTTTCAATAAAGCTTGCTTTTCCCCCTGGGGCTTCAAAATGACACAAAAGAATATCAGGTTTTTCCGGCAGGCTTTTTAAAAGCTTAAAATACCATGGCAATACTGAAAAAACAGTTTCCCGGGTCCCGACAATCTGTATTCCCTTTTCCAGATCAGTCAGGTTCTGGACCATGAGTACAGGGCAGGCAAGGCCCCTGTATAGCCTGGAATCAAGTCTTTGAAAAAACCTGTCCGGTTCAAATGAATGAAGGAGCCCTTCAATGAAAAAATCATAATTTTTCTGCCGCATTTCATCTAAAAGCACCTGTTCTTTTTCCCCTGGAACAATCTTGGGATTCCGGGTAAGATAACAATAGAAAAGATCTTCTTTAACCAGTTGGGCAATTTTCTTCCTGGCCTGCTGGATGACAGCGTTTTCCCATGTCTGATGCACCCATCCGCTGCCGGGTGAATGTCCCTTTTCATCCATATCAGGAATATGAATCGCGTTCATATTAAACCTGGCTGATTTTTCCAACTGGCAGGCATAACGGATGGCAATGCCGGATGCCAGATCTGCCTGCAATGAAATCAATACCTCTTGCATGATCAACATTCTCCTGTTTTTTGTTCAAGTGGGGAATTTTAATTTTTTTCTGCCTGTAATGCATCTTCAGCCTTTTGAATGGCCCCGCGAATTTCCTTTAACTTGAACGGTTTTGCGATAAAATCAAAAGCTCCTTTGGTCAAAGACTCCCTTGCAACTTCCAAAGTGGCATATCCTGTAATCATAATCACCTTTGTTTTTTCAGCTTTTTTTCTGACCGCTTCTAAAATCTGTATACCGTCCATGTCATCCATCCGGATATCCGTAATCACCACATCAAAGGCTTTTTCCCTGATCCGGTCCAGGGCTGCAACCGGATTAATAAATGTTTCAAGTGCATGACCATCCTTTTCCAGGGAAGCTTTAAGCCGCTCCCCCACAATTTTTTCGTCATCCAGAACAAGTATTTTCATTGGCACGGTTTGCCCCCTTTCTCTATTCTACCCCTAAGCTTAGTTTGGAAGATGATGACTTGACCACCCGAATACTCTTTTGTATTTTCCGCCGCTGGCGGTAGGACCGGACCACATTGATTAAAATAAGCAGTGTTCCTGAAATGCCGCTGGCAAAAAGAAAAAATTTACTGATATTATTAAAATAAACATCCAGCCCGGGATCCATATCAATAAGCCCTAACTGGCGCAGGTACATGGGAATGGCAATGGCCCTTGAAATTACGCATAAAAGAATGATCAGGCTTGTCACCATGCGGATATACCGTTCATTTACTACTTTTACCCCGTAAACGCCCAGATAAATCCCGACAAGGGAACCAAGATACATCAACATGGTCAACCGGATATCCACAAACCCCTGGAAAGCGTAACTCAATGCCCCGTAGGCACCCATAAACATGGCAAGATAAAGCTCTGTTCCGGCAGCCACAGCAGTTGGCACACCAAAAACATAAATCATGGCAGGAACGCCGATAAATCCGCCGACGCCAATGGTTCCGGCAAGATAACCCGTTGCAATACCCACCAACAGCAGAATCCACAGGCTGACCTTGACATCGGCAACCTTAAAATGGATCATGGGGGGAAGATTCAATCTGGCAAGGGCATCGGCAATCTGTCGGGACGGCCCGGAATCATCGTCCCCTTTTCCCCTGTTTTTAAGGACATCCCGCAGCATGGACAAAGCCACAACAGATAAAATCAAGGTAAACACTAGACTGATATAAAGGTTGGCACCAGCGCCCTTGGAGGCCCCATGACCGGTCCCGCCCTTGAACAGCAGGCTGTTGATAAAAACTGCCAACTGGATACCTATAACGGCTGAAACAAGAACATATAAAGCCAGTTTCTTGTCAACATTCCCGGCCTCGCCATGCTTATGGGAGCCCACCATGGCTTTTCCGAATTTATGGGTGATATTACTGGCAACCGCAATAACCCCCTCAACCCCCAGGTTCATCATGCCGGGTGTCATGAAAAACGCTCCGCCGCTTCCGATAAACCCGCTTAATACCCCTCCGATAAAGCCCAGCAAGACGATCTGCAGTGCCGTACTCATATCAATATGTATAAAATTCACTATAAGATGTTCCATGAAATCCTCTCTTTTAATTGTCTAATCAATATCAACGATTTTGAGAACCAGCCCGGTTACAGTACTGTACACATAGGCCACCACAGGAACAAAAAGTGCAATCCCGATGGAAGCCGCCCATTTAAACTTTGAATGAAGTTCACCGCCCAGGATATTTAAAATAGGGTCCTGGAAACTAAAAACCAGCCAGTAGATTAAAAAAGTGGCCAGCACATAGCCAAGTAGTTTAAATGCCTGTTTTTTCCCGAAAAGGAAACGGGAGTGAAGTTCACCTGATGTAATAACAGGCGCTTTGAGCTTTTCTTTCAATTCCAGGCCAAGCTCCCTGGTTAATCTTGTGGAGGTCTCATGGCCTTTTGAAAGAAAAAGATTCCCAAGAATTATCAGGGAATAGTTGTTGTTATCCTTGACCGCATCAATTACCTCCCGGGCAGCGCCGGATATGGAAAATCCACCTGCAGACCGTCCGATGGCCACTAATTCTTCCACGGTTTCTGAAAGCCCTTTATCTTCGTAACCTGTGTCTATATCATCGTCCTCTACTCCACCGGTATCCATCTGGGAAGATCGCGGGCCACTTTGACTGTTTTCCAGACCATGGTTTAAGAAAATTTCTTTACCCTCTGAGTCCAGCCGTAAAAGCTCGATTGCAGCCCCCCACCGTTTGGCAAGCTGGGTGACCTGGTCAAAATTTTCCCCCTTGGGGTCAAAGGATTCCTGTATCCAAAGTATATTTGTTTCCGCCATGGTGCAAATATTTTCCCGGCACCCTTTAAGCCCCCGGAGGGCCTTGGAAATACTGGCGGCAGAAACTTCCTGCCGCGGCATATAGGTGACGGTTACAGCCCCGTTAACCGCCCGGATACCCAAATCCATCCCTGATGTCTCAGGGTTCCGGGCAAGGTGTATTTTAGCATTTGCAGCAAGGCATTTGTCATCCAGTTTGTTCCTGCCTTCAAGTGTCAGCCTGAAGTCCTTAAGTATTGCTGTTTCATAGAGAATAGTGGAAGCATTTTCAAGGGTCATGTGCTGTAAATTCAAAAACAAATCGTATGCAAGAGCATTCCGGGAAGTTTCACGATGGATATAACGTATCCATTTTTCGATATCTTCATCCAGTTTCTCTAAGTATTCCCTTGCTTTTTCCTGCGGAAGATTAAGCTGTTTCATGACCCTGTCAATACGCATTTCCAGGGTGCTTCCAAGGCCGACCCTTAATACACCCGGGATACCGGGGGCAATCAGATGCCCTGCCCGGCCATGATAAATCAAATTACCGTCAGTTGCTGTTTCACAAATAGTTTTGGCCACCAGGGCCAGGTACAGGTCTCTTTCCCTGGCCAGATTTTCACGGATAACAGGAGACTTGATAATGGAGGTTTCAAGGCGGCTTAAGCGTATTCCTGTTTCATAGGCCTTTTCCACCACCTGGTCACGGCTGTAAAGAGTCCAGCCTGTTTTTTCTGCCAGGTTCTGGGCCAGTTCCCGGCCAGAACCATGGGGCGAACTAGATATCAATACAATCGGCATAGTTTTTCACCTTTGTTAAATAGAATTAATATTATTTTTTCCCTTTACTTTAATAATCTGAATGGATACTTTCGGGCTAATATCTTTGACGGCTGATTCCATCTCAATATCCCCGGCACTTACCACGATCAGATCAATATGTTCTGTTTTTATGATATTGAGAAGTTCCTCCTCAAATTCATCATTTGCTATATGAAACGATACTGATATTCCTTCTTCACAGGCACTGCGGATCATCTCAAGACAGGCGTTCTCAAGTGGTGTCATCTGTTGGGGGTTTAAGTCTTCACCTTTGAAGAAAAGAACAAAAATCTTTGCCCTGATCCGTTCACCCAGGGCAAAGGCATGATATAATGATTTCAAATCCGAACTGTGTCTTCCAAATGGAACGAGTATGTTTTCCGTATTCACCAACTTTTTCCCCTTTGGTTTAAATATATATTTTGCTCCGATAACACTACAATATTCATGCCACTTTAAAAAAACACAATAATTCCAGTGAATTGCAGTTTATATAAAAAAATGGCAATTTAATTTTGATTCATATTGAAACAAAATTAAATCAAAAATTTTAATAACCGTCAGGAACAATGATGACAGCGTGGCATTACCAGGAGATTACATGAATTTTTCAATTTGAAACATAAAAATCAATCAAGATTAAAGCGCTTCATCTTTCGCCATAAAGTGGTACGGGGAATTTTTAAAACTTCAGAAGCCCGGCCCTTATGACGACCGGTTTGGATCAGCACTTTCCGGATATATTCTTTTTCCATCTCCTCTAAGGATTTCCAGCTTGTATCCTCAAGGCTGGTAATGGACAATTCCAGAATATCGCCCGGGAGGTCTTCGCAACCGATAACAGGTTTGTCTGAAAGGGCAACACCCCGTTCAATAATATTTTCAAGCTCCCTTACATTACCGGGAAAAGGATATTGCCCTAATATTTCCATTGTTTCCTGGTCCACACCTGCGACGTGTTTGTTAAACAATTTATTATACCGCTTTAAAAAATGCTGGATCAATAAAGGGATGTCTTCTTTTCTGTCCCGAAGCGGCGGAAGGGTAATGGACACTACTTTAAGCCGGTAATAAAGATCTTCCCTGAAATTTTTTGACTCGACTTCCTGCTTGAGGTCATGGTTCCCCGCTGCAATCAAGCGGACATCCACCGGGAAGGATTTGACTCCTCCCACCCGGATCAGGCAGCGCTCCTGGACAAACCTTAAAAGTTTCATCTGCATATTCAGTGGCATCAAGGCGATCTCATCTAAAAATACAGTGCCTTTGTCTGCTGATTCCAGAAGTCCGATCTTGGTGTCCACAGCACCTGTGAACGCACCTTTCTCGTGCCCGAAAAGCTCATTGGCGATAAGCTCATCTGTAAATCCGCCGCAACTGAAGGCAATAAACGGCTCTTCTCTTCTTATCCCTAAAAAATGAAGCGCCCGGGCCACAAGTTCCTTACCTGTGCCGCTTTCTCCCTGGACCAGGATATTGCAGTTCAAAGAACAGACCTTTTTTACCAGGGCCAGCACGTCCTGAATGGCCGGGGAGTGGCCGATAAGATACTGCTGCCGGGACTGGTTGAAAAGTGCTTTCTTTAAAGCCTGTGTTTCCCTGACCAGGCGGATTGTTTCAAGAGCCCGTGTGCAAAGCCCTGCCAATTCCTCAATTTTAACGGGTTTGACAACAAAATGAAAAGCACCTGCCTGAATGGCACGAATGGCAAGATCCACTGATCCATAGGCGGTAATAATAATCACCCGGGTCTGGGGAAACCGTTTTTTTATGGTATAAAGGACTTCCATCCCGTCCATTCCGGGCAGTCTTAAATCACATAAAACCAGGTCGAACAAAGCTGTTTCCATTCTTTTAAGGGCTGATTCCCCGTCTAAAAAAGTCTCGATATTAAAATCGGTTCTCCTTGCAAGCCCTTTTTTGATTTCCCGGCAGGCAATGGGTTCATCGTCAATAACAGCAACATTAACCGGGCTGATATTTTTTCTTGGATTCATGCTTAAACTTTTACAGGAAGGAAAATAGAAAAACAAGTCCCCTTGCCAGGCATACTTTCAACCGATATCTTTCCGTTATGGCGCTTAATAATATTATATGTAACAGAAAGGCCAAGTCCTGTTCCTTCACCTTCTTTTTTCGTGGTAAAAAAAGGATCAAAAATCGAATCAAGCTGGCCTTTGGGGATACCTGTTCCCGTGTCCTTAACATCAATTCTGAGATTCTCCGAGCCCGGATCAACCTCAATTATGACGGTTAAATCACCGCCATCAGGCATGGCATGGATACTATTAAGCAAAAGGTTGACTAATGCCTGCTGCAACCGGCTTTTGTCAATCCACAGTTTTGGCAGGTTCTCCTGAATCCGGGCATGGAATTTCACCCCTTTGATACTCAGTTCATTTTTAAGCAGCCGCCGGGTTTTTTCAATCATTTCTTTCATGGAAATATTTTCAAACTGGTCCTGGTCTGTCCTGGAAAACTCAAGCAGGTTCTTCACAATTCCACTTGAACGGTCAGCCTGATCCATCAGATCTTTGTATAATTCCCGGCACTCTTTTGCTGACAGGCTCGCCCCGTCTTCAAGCAGGGAATCCACGATCAGGGAAATATTATTAATGGGATTGTTCAATTCATGGGCAATTCCCGAGGTAAAGGTTCCAATGGATGCCATCTTGCGCGACTGGAGCAATTGTTCCTGTCCTGCATCAATTTCCACGACCATTTTATTAAAAGCCGCAATACACTGGGATACCTCATTTTTCTTCTGTACTGCATGGTCAATGGGTTCAAAGACACCTTTACGCGCATTCTCGGCAGCATTCTGTATTAATGACAGCGGCTTTAAAACATCTTCCCTGGTCATGTGCATTACAAATATCACCAGGAGAATAAAACCTGCGCTGAAAGCCAGAGGAAGCAAAAGCATCTGCCTTAACACCCGTGTCACCCGGCTGCGTTTTTCTATGATCAGTCTTTCGCTGAAACTTGTCAAAATCGTTCCGTTGGATCGAAGCTCCGCAGCTTTGGGGCCATCCTTATCGCCAATGCTGTTTTTATTTTTCAGAATCCTGCGGTATTTTCTTAATGCTGCTGAACAATCTTCCAATTCTGGCAAGGGCAAAATAC
The DNA here is from genome assembly GCA_013151635.1 of Deltaproteobacteria bacterium. Classification (GTDB taxonomy): domain Bacteria; phylum Desulfobacterota; class Desulfobacteria; order Desulfobacterales; family Desulfobacteraceae; genus Desulfobacula. The sequence continues at coordinate 125,506 of JAADHV010000074.1, forward strand.
CCTTTATTTTTTTCCCCAGCCTCAAAAATGAGGCCTCAGTTTTTAAAAGATAGTGGTCCATTTGTTCCAGATGGACGGATTTACCAGTGAGAAAATAATTTTTCTCATACCGTCGTAACTCCAGGATATTGTCCTTGAGATCGTCAAATTGTTCTATGAGTAATAATTTTTTTTCCAGAATAAAAATATTATAATAGTAAAAGACTGTCAGCCCCCCCGTAAATGAAAGACAGACAAAAAAAATAATGATCAACCTGCTTCTGATGGTTTGCATATGAGTCCCAAAATGGAATAATTAAACCTTAAATCAAACATAGAGCTCACGTCTGTTCTTTTTTTTTCTTTAACCCGGCCTTAAAGACAGCCGTATGGATGTCTGCTGCAAGATGAACCGGGCTTTTACCCCAGAGCGGGTCCCAGGATGCAGGATCTGCCGTACAAAAAAACTGGACCTCAAGCCCGAATCTTGTCAATGCCTCTTTTATGGGCATATTTTTTATTTTTCGGGCAGCGTTCCATGTTGCACCGCAGGGAGCCCCCTTTAACACCTTGATTTCAGCAACCCTGTCATTTTCTGTCACCACCTCGATTTCCGGCGACCCGAAAATTTCTCCATATTCTCCAAGACAGACCTGCCTTGAAAGAGTACATCATGTGGGTGGACAGATGGCAGCACCGGTTGTAATTTTTTTTCCTGATGCAATAACCGGGATATCAAACTTTTTGCACAAAAGGCTTAAATCATCGGAAAGATCCCGGTGTTTTAAATAATCAAGCACAATATCGGCATCAATCGTACCAGGAAGATATTGGGATGTGTCATCAATCACAGGCGGCAGGGCTTCGTCAATATCAAAGGTTTTGATAAAAAAATGCCGGCTCCCGAATTTATTGATACCCGCAATTTTACTCTTCCCGGACCCGTTCTGCTGAAAAACCATAATTTTCTGCATAATTTAAAACCCCAGATCCTCATTTACAAGAATAATTTTTATCCTGTTTTTAACAAAACTTTTTTCAATAATTGTCCAGTAATTGCAAATCCTGTCAGGACTGGTGCAGTCGTGACAGGTACCGGTTTTACAGCAGGGTGTTTTCTTGCCAAGATTCATGGCATTCACAGGGGCTGCATAATTTTTCACTCTTGCCATGGCATCTTCAAGGCTTCCACATAGTTTATTCCTCCCCACAACTAGTAAAACGTTTTTCGGGCCCCACATTATCGCAGCCACCCTGTTTCCTATCATATCAAGATTAACAAGGCAGCCGTCTTTTGTAACTGCGTTGGTACCGGTAATAAACAGATCCACCATTAAAGAGCGCCTTCTTAAATCCATCATTTCTTCTTTTGAAAGGGCTTTATCAAATGTATTGAGAATCTCAATATCAGGATTATCCTTTAATTCATGGAAAAGACCTGTACTGACAAAAGACATTGAACCGCCCCAGGAAACGCTGTTAACTCCAAGTCCGGGGATAATGTCGTTAACGGCAATATCCTTTGCTTCCTCTGCATTCCCGGCTATAAATACTTTAAAATTATTCTTCTCCAGGTTTAGTTTTAAAGATTCCAGTTTAATCTTCCAATAATTATCAACAGGGTTTTTCATTCCTATATCCTTTCTTATGTTCACTTTATTTTAAATCAATCCGTTTTAAAGAAACCACTATAAACTCAAACTTATTTATCATGCAATAAAAAATTATTATTAATCCTGTGCGAAACAATTGAGTAATTACACTTCCCAGAAGCCCTGCCTGCAAGAAATTCAGCTAAATATATATTAAAGTTTTTACAAAATAATCAATTTTCTTTGAAAAAATCCCTTTGTTTAGATATATCAAACAATGTTTAAATCCCTTATTCCGAAAGATTATAGCCGGTTAACACTGTTTACTTACAAACAGGTTTAGATATTTTGAATTTTTATATAATTTTATCCTCAATTTTATTGAAAAAAAACTGATTTTTTTGTTGACTTACGCTTTAGTTCTTAATAATTCATAAATACGACATAAATCGGATTCACTAAATGACTGCGATTTTCTTCTCATTTGGTACGTTGCCTGTACTTGACCTGAAGCGGGAAAAGCTAAGCTGCTTTGAGCATTTTTTTTAAGTTGTGAAATATAAAATTTGTTTTTTTAATACCGTTTTTATTTTATGAAAAAAAGGGAGGTGGTACCCTATCTATTGTTTTATTTCGATTTTTAAAAAATTAAACAATTAAACCAAATATAAATCCAAAGGAGATAATTAATGAGCAAAAAAGAAGTCGTTGAAACTACAGAGGCCCAGATAGCAGTCCACTGGAAAGAAGAAGACTATTATTATCCATCCACAAAATTTATTGCTCAAGCTAACCTTAGTGATGAGGAAATTTTTGACAGGTTCAGCCTTAAAAATTTTCCGGATTATTACACGGAATTTGCAGAACTTCTTACCTGGTATAAATATTGGGATGAAGTTTTAGATACCAGTGATGCGCCCTGTTACAAATGGTTTAAAGGCGGTAAAATTAACGCAAGCTATAATTGTATTGACCGCCATCTGAAAGATAATAAGAACAAGACAGCCATACATTTTGTTTCCGAACTGGAAGAAGAAAGAGTAGAACATATTACTTACCAGGAACTTTATGTAAGGGTAAATGAATTTGCAGCCTTGTTACGTGATTTTGCAGGTCTGAAAAGAGGTGACAGGGTCACCATCCATATGCCCATGTCGGCAGACCTTCCTGTTACCATGCTTGCCTGCGCAAGACTGGGAGTTATCCATTCCGTGGTTTTTGGCGGATTTGCCCCAAGCGCCAGTGCAGACAGGATTGTCGATTCCCAATCCAGGGTGTTGATTGTCATGGATGCTTATTATAGAAGCGGCAAGCTTCTCAATCATAAGATCAATGCTGATGAAGCTGTTAAGATAGCTGCAGAAAAGGGCCAGACAGTAGATAAGGTGCTTGTATGGCAAAGGTATCCCGGCAAATATTCCTCAGATACCCCAATGGTTGAAGGAAGAGATTATTTTGTTAATGAAAAATTAAAAGATTATTATGGTGCAAGAGTTGAACCCGAACAGATGCTTTCTGAAGACCCTCTGTTTTTAATGTACACCAGCGGCACTACGGGCAAACCCAAAGGCTGCCAGCACAGCACAGGCGGATACCTTGCCTATGTGACGGCCATGTCCAAATATATCCAGGATATCCATCCTGAGGATGTTTACTGGTGTATGGCCGATATCGGATGGATCACAGGCCATTCGTTTATAGTGTATGGTCCTCTTGCCCTTTGTGCCTCATCCGTGATTTATGAAGGAGTCCCAACCTACCCGGATGCGGGAAGATCCTGGAGGATTGCCCAGGATCTTGATGTCAACATCTTCCATACCGCACCCACTGCAATCAGGGCGCTAAGAAAAATCGGACCTGATGAACCTGCAAAATACACCTATCATTTCAAACACATGACAACCGTGGGCGAGCCCATTGAACCTGAAGTCTGGAAATGGTATGAATCTGCCGTCGGCAAAGGGGAAGCCATTATTGTTGATACATGGTGGCAGACGGAAACAGGCGGATTCCTCTGCAGTACCGTACCGGCTATCAATCCCATGAAACCCGGAAGTGCGGGCCCCGGTGTTCCCGGCATCCACCCGATTATTCTTGATGACGACGGCAATGAAGTTTCCGAACCTGGTATTGCAGGTAATATCTGTATTAAGAACCCCTGGCCGGGAATGTTCCAGACCATCTGGGGTGACAGGGACAGGTTTGTTGAGACCTATTTCGCAAGATACTGCACTGACACCAACAGCAAAGACTGGAAAGACTGGCCGTATCTGACCGGCGATGCAGCAACGGTTTCAGAAGACGGCTACTATAGGATTCTTGGCAGGATTGACGATGTTATCAATGTGTCCGGCCACAGGCTCGGAACCAAAGAGATTGAATCTGCATCCCTGGTTGTGGAAGAAGTTGCAGAAGCTGCCGTTGTACCGGTTGCCCATGAAATCAAAGGCAAGGAACCCGATCTCTATGTTTCTTTAAAACCGGGTTATGAAGCAACAGATGAACTGGCACAGAAAATATCAGATGCAGTCTGTGACCAGATCGGTAAAATCGCCAAACCCAGAAAAGTCTGGCTGGTTCCCGACATGCCGAAAACAAGGTCGGGAAAAATCATGAGAAGGGTCTTAGGTGCGATTTCCAATAAAGGGGATGTAGGCAATGTAATGACACTTGCCAATCCTGAAATTGTAGAAGAAATCAAAAATATGGTTGAAAAATAAACCGTTCATCCGCTGAAATTTTTGGGAGGTTTTATTCTATGTCCAATTTGTATGCTCAAGCTTATGAACAATCCATAAATGATCCTGACGGCTTCTGGGGCTCAATCGCTGAAGACTGCCACTGGTACAAAAAATGGGATAAAGTTCTGGATGATTCAAACAAGCCTTTCTATCGCTGGTTCACGGGCGGGGAAACAAATACCTGCTACAATGCGGTTGATCTTCATGTGGATAACGGCATAGGGGATCAAAATGCCATTATTTATGACAGCCCTGTAACAGATACGGTCAAAAAATATACCTATTTCGAGCTGAAGAATATTGTTGCAAAATTTGCCGGGGTTTTAACATCAAAAGGCGTTGGCAAAGGGGACAGGGTTATTATTTACATGCCAATGATCCCCGAGGCTGTTTTTGCAATGCTGGCCTGTGCCAGGATAGGTGCTGTTCATTCCGTGGTATTTGGCGGGTTTGCCGCCAATGAGCTTGCCACCCGTATTAATGACGCCAAACCCAAAGTTATTGTATCTGCCTCCTGCGGTATTGAGGTGAAAAAGGTCATTGAATATAAGCCGCTTTTAGACGAGGCCATTGAATTGTCTGATGCAAAACCCGATGCCTGCATCATTTTCCAGAGACCCCAGGCAAATGCCGGGATGCTGGACGGCAGGGACTTTGACTGGAATGAGGAAATGGCAGCAGCAAGTCCGCAAGATTGTGTCCCCGTAAAAGCAACCGATCCTCTGTACATCCTTTATACCTCCGGCACAACCGGGGAGCCCAAAGGGGTTGTAAGGGATAACGGCGGCCACATGGTGGCTTTAAAATGGACAATGGATACAATCTACGGGGTTGATAAAGGCGATGTATACTGGGCAGCCTCTGATATAGGATGGGTCGTGGGCCATTCATATATTGTCTACGGCCCTCTTTTTAAAGGGTGTACCACCATTATTTTTGAAGGGAAACCTGTGGGGACCCCGGATGCGTCCGTGTTCTGGAGGATTATTTCCCAGCACAAGGTCAAAACTCTTTTCACAGCTCCGACTGCGTTCAGGGCCATAAAAAGAGAAGATCCCACAGCCCAGATGATGAGGGATTTTGATTTGTCCTGCTTTAACTACCTGTTCCTTGCAGGAGAAAGGCTTGATCCTGATACATTGACCTGGGCTGAAAATGCCCTTAAAGTACCTGTGATTGATCACTGGTGGCAGACAGAAACAGGCTGGGCAATTGCTGCCAATTGTGTCGGGCTGCATAGGTTCAAAATTAAACCGGGCTCTCCCACGAAGTCAGCTCCGGGGTGGAATCTGGCTGTACTGGGTGACGACGGGCATCCTGTCGAACCAGGGGACATTGGTGCCATTGTTGCTAAACTGCCGCTGCCTCCCGGAACATTGCCAACTCTCTGGCAGAATGACCAACGGTATATTGATTCTTACCTCAGCGAATTTCCAGGATTTTATGAAACCGCTGACGCAGGGTTTATTGATGATGACGGTTATGTCTTTGTCATGGCAAGAACAGACGATATTATCAATGTGGCAGGCCACAGGCTTTCCACCGGTGCCATGGAGGAAGTGATTGCAGAACACCCGGATGTGGCAGAATGTGCTGTAATGGGTGTTGCCGATCAACTCAAAGGGCAGATACCTTTGGGAATGATGGTCTTAAATGCTGGCGTCGACAGAGATAATGACGAGGTTGTCAAAGAAGTAATTAATCTTGTCAGAACCAAAATAGGCCCGGTTGCCGCATTTAAAACCGCAACAATTGTAAAAAGGCTTCCCAAGACAAGATCCGGGAAAATCTTAAGGGGCACCATGCGCTCCATTGCAGATAAAAAGGACTATAAGGTTCCTGCTACCATTGATGATTACACTACCCTGGATGAAATTGAAGAATCATTAGGAAAAATCGGATATGGCAGCAAAGCATAATTTTTTATGAAACCAAACAATACAAATAAAATGATCCATAAGAAAGGAGGTGGTGCGGTATGCCCTGATTATCCTCTTTTATCTGATAATCATGTGAGTGATCCGATCAACCCGAAATGTACAATGAAACAGGAGGAAATTTAATATGAGTCCAAAGATGTGGGTTTATATCTTACTGGGGATATACATTATTTATTGTTTCTGGTGGGGATTAAAAGGATTTTTTAGTGAAAAAACCGCATCCGGTTATGGAATTGCAGGTCGTTCCATTCCCTTTATTGCATTTTTGATGGCAGCAACGGCTGCCTCATTTTCCGGGTGGACATTTGTAGGGCATCCCGGTTTGATCTGGAAGGTGGGACTGGTGTATGCATATGCATCATTCTATGTCTTAACCATTCCAATTACCGGAGCATTCTTTGCCAAAAGAAACTGGCTCATGGGTAAACGCTACGGGTTCATCACACCTGGTGACATGTTTGCTTATTATTATAATAATGAAGCTGTCCGGTGGCTGACTGTTCTTGCAGCACTTTTATACTCAATATTTTATTCAGGTATCCAGCTTATTGCAGCATCAAAGCTGTTTTACTGGGTGGCAGGGGTTCCCCCGACAGCCGGCCTGATAATCATGGCCTTTATTGTATGGTTTTATGTTGTAACAGGTGGTCTTAAGGCAAGCACATGGGTCGGGGTTCTTCAATTCCTGCTGCTTGTCAGCGGTATTATCCTGCTGGGATTTTATGTTGTTAAATCAAGCGCAATAGGCGGATGGTCCGGCATGTCAACATCTCTCGCAAACCTTGATGAAAAATATACCAAGGTGCCGAGGCTGATTCATTTTGGTATCGGCGGGGGCTGGACTGCGGTCATGATCCTGACCTATATGTTTGCTCTCATGGGTATCCAGGCATCCCCGGCATTTATTTTATGGAACTTTGGAATCAAATCTCCTAAGCCGCTTGCATGGCAACAGGTTTTCATGTCAACATTTGTTGTCGGCGTATGTTTGTTTTTCTTTTCAGCTTTCCAGGGAATGGGAGCTAAAATACTCCAACTTGCAGGCCATATGGTTATAGCCAACAACGGTGATGTCGTACCTAAACTCATGACTAAATTTTTACCAGGGCCTGTGCTCGGCCTTGTTTTCCTTGGTGCCATCGCAGCCATTCACTCCACGGCAGCACCTTATATTGGTACCGGCGGTACCATTATCCAGAGGGATGTCTGGTGGAGATACGTGAGGGGCCAGAAAGGCAGCCATTCCGAACAGATCTGGACAAACCGCATTATGGCCACACTGTTAACCCTGGCCGCTGTTGTGGTAAGTCTTACATCATCTGATGCCATTGTTATGATCGGCGGATTTGCAACAACCTTTGGAACCATTATGTACCTTATGCTTGTCGGTGTTCACTGGGGATTTAAATTTCCAAGCATTGGTGCGGCATTAGGTCTGTTTGTCGGTATTATTGTAAACATGTTGACCTATTTTGTCTGGAAATACCCATTATCAATGCATACTGCATTCTGGGGTCTTTTTGCAGGCGCTGTTGTGGCATATGGCTGCCGCGGACTTGGATTCAAAAACACAGAAGAAACCGATGCCAGGCAGAAAGAAGTCAGAGAATGGCTTAACAGCATTGACGCTCCAAGTGAAAAGGGTAAAGTCTGGCGTTCCAGGATGAAAATACTGGTTCCCGTATGGTACTTACTGGCGCTTGGTCCTGGTGTCCTTCTTGGCAACACGGCATTTACTTTTTGCGGGTTTCCTGCAACATGGTCATGGCAGATTGCATGGTGGATCGTTGGAATCGTGATGATGTGGGCTCTTTGCTTTAAAGCGGAAATGTCCACCACAACTGAAGAACAAATCAGACGTGCCGATGTGGAACTCATGGATGTAACCAAAGAGGCCGATTGATTTTTTTTACTATTCACATAAGGAGAACATACAATGGCCAAAGAAGATAAATACCTGATCGCAACAATTATCTTTTGCATCCTTTTCGTGGCCAGTTTTGGCTGGGGATGGTGGGGATAATCTTTATTAATTAACCTTAAAACCCGAAACAAGAATTCTATGATAATTTTTTTTATCATAGAATTCTTGTTGTCTCTGGATTAAATGACGCAAACCAACCGATTCTGGAAATTTGTCTTTTTCATGCTGTTTGCAACAATAGCTGTCGTCTCTTGCATTCTATTCTTTTTTAAGCAGTCATTAAATAAAGAACAAACCCAAATTCTTGTTTCCATAGCCTTCGATCATCCTTTATATATTGCAAGTATTTTTTTTCTTATTATTTTTGTAATATTTTCAGGGCTTGAAATCATATTTCTCATCTATGTCAAACCATTGAAAAAAATATGCACCGAAGCCGTCATGATATACTCGTCCAACCCTTCCCACAGGTTAGCCGTCACAGGGAATCAAGATATAAAAAAATTATCATCTGTTATCAATGATTTTGCAGATATATTTGAAAACCTGAATAAAAATATTACCGAGCAGATACTTATTGCAAGAAAAGAAACTGAAAAAGAAAGGAACCTTCTTGCAGCAATTATGGCTGAACTTCCCCAGGGGGTCATTATCTGCAATAAGAGCGGAAGGATTTTATTGTTTAATTCTCTTGCAAAAAAACTGTTTACCCAGGACACCCATTCAAATAGGGCCGAATATTTTATAGGCCTTGGCAGATCCATCTTCCATATAATCGAAAAAGATCTTATTGCACATGCGATAAAGGAAATTGAAGAAAGGCTGAGCCATGATAACAAAAGTGTGGCCTCTTATTTTATCACCCCGATTTATACAGGCAGGCTGGTCAGCATTGAAACTATACCGGTACTTGATCTTGATAACCAGATGACAGGTTTTATCATAACGTTCCAGGATGTGTCGGATGATATCAAACGGTATGAAAATATTGATCAGGCCCTGTTGTCCTTTAAAAAAATCCTGGACGAGAATACTTTAAAAAAATACCATGGGATGTCAAATCTCATTCTTGATACAAGTATAAAAAAACTGCCTTTAACAGCACTTGTTTTAATAGATTTCCTTTCTTCAATACAAAAAAGGCTAAAGCTTGAAAATGGAATAAGTATTAATTTATTGAATATTGACCATGACACAAGAATCCTGGCCGACACCTATTCTTTTACCATAGTATTTGTTTTTCTTGTGGTAAATTTATCAGAACTTACTTTACAAAAAAAATTTGATCTCAAAATTTCAACAATCAATGGTGAAATCCTGTTTGATATAAAATGGCAGGGAAATACAGCAAGCAGCGTACTAATTGAAAACATGACCGCAAAAAAGATAAGGGGGCTGCCTTGCTTTGGATATGTTTTAAAACTGAACAGGGCTGAATTTGAAATTATTTCAAAAAAAGACAAAACCTGCTCACATGTCAGGATTAAAGCAAAAACCCAGATAAAATCCTCCCGTATCAAAGAAAACAGGCCTGCTGTAATAACGGCAAGCCGGCCCGAGTTCTATGATTTTAATCTTTTTGACCTTAAGGATGAAAACCTTGATTTACTGGAATTAAATCTAAAAGACATTATTTATACGGTTTTTGATACTGAAACCACAGGGCTTAGTCCTGAAGGCGGGGATGAAATAATTTCAATAGGGGCTGTGAGGATTGTTAATAAGAGAATTGCATATCAGGATATTTTTGAAGAATTTATTGATCCTAAACGGGATATTCCAATTGAATCCTATAAAATCCACGGCATAAACTATGAAATGCTTAAAGGAAAGCCGGATATAGAAAATATTCTTCCCATATTTAAAAACTATACCCGTGACACTGTACTTTTAGGGCATAATATTGCCTTTGACATGAAAATGCTTAAAATGAAAGAAAAGACCACCCATATAAAATTTTCAAACCCTGTACTCGATACCCTTTTATTGTCCGCAATCCTGCATCCCATCCATGAGCAGCATGATATGGAAAATATTGCAAAACGCTTAGGGGTTAATATCATCGGCAGGCACACAGCCCTTGGAGATGCCATTGCCACTGCGGAAATTTTTTTAAAACTGCTCCCTATTTTAAACAGTAACGGGATACTTACTCTTAAAGATGCTGTTAAAGCATCCAAAAAGACCTATTATGCCCGGTTGAAATATTAGTTTCCAGTAAAAAAATGTTGTTGATCCGCTTGTTATTTAAATGATACTTGTTTAAACATCACATTTAACAATGAAAAGGAGCACGCTATGTCCGGTCAATGGTTGAAATTCACTGCATTCTGGTCTATTTTTTTGGGAATCGTTTTATTTTGTGTTCTTCTGGGTGGGTATACCAGTTTCTGGAGATCCCAGAGCAGGATTAAAACCTCAAAGTCATTTCTTACTGATGCCTGCCGGGAAAGGCTGGATTTATTACCAGGGCTTGTTGAAATGGAAAAAAACTGTGATGGCATAACATCTTTGCCGGGAATAAACCAGGCGGCAAAAAAAGCCGACATGGTTTTACAGCAGGTGATTGCAAGGGAAAAACTTCTCAATACCGCCTTTGTGACAGAATTTGAAAATTCCCAGATTAAACTTACTTTGCGCCTTAAAGATACTTTGACTCAATTGGAAACTTGTCTTGACAAAAAATATGCCGGCAGGTTACGGGGTCTAAGGCAGCAATTCAGTTCAGCCCAGGATAATCTTTTCATGGCAAGAAGAACTTATAACGATGAGGTAAAATATTTTAATACAAGATCCCGGGCATTTCCGACCATTCTAATCGCAAAGCTTTTTGGGTTCTATAAAATCAAATATATGGAAATTTCAAAAGATATATTCCTGCCGGCCCACAACGTCTTTACCCCAAAAGCTTCATAACTTTTTTTAAAAAGGAAAAATTTTGAAAAAAGGATCAGGCATTTATCCATTTTCAAGCTTATCAAAAGAAGAACAAAAAAAACTGGCTGAAGCATTTTCCTATAAAAAAGTCAGGAAAAATACAATACTTCTTGAACAGGAAACCACAAGGGTTGAAAAACTGTATATTCTGTCCAAAGGCCTTGCCAGATATTATTATGAGCTGAACAATACAAAAATATT
>JAADHV010000076.1 GCA_013151635.1 Deltaproteobacteria bacterium
AATACTGTTTTGATTCCATAAATTAGGATTAATTCCATGAAACATTATATTAAATTGATTGTCACAGCTTTTTTTATTTTATTTGTTTTTCACCATCCCCTTTTTGCACAGACAAATATCTTTAAAAATAAACTTGGAATGCGGTTCGTCCTGATTCCCAGTGGGAATTTTTTAATGGGAAGCCCTAAAACGGAAAAAGGGCGCCAGTGGAATGAGAAACGCCACAGGGTTATCATTTCCAAAAGCTTTTATATGGGTGAGACAGAAGTTACCCAGGGGCAATGGGAAAAACTTGTTGGATTTAATCCTTCTTCCTTTTCAAAGCTGGGGAAAAACTATCCTGTTGATACTATTTCCTGGAACGAAGCCATGGAATTCATACGGGTATTGAATAAGTGGGAAGGAACTTTAAAATACCGCCTCCCGACTGAAGCAGAATGGGAATATGCAAGCCGGGCAGGATCCACATCTGCTTTTGCTAATGGCCCTGTTACAACATTTTCATGTAATAAACCAGAACCTGCCATTGTGAATATGGCATGGTATTGCTACAATTCAGGGCTCCAAAACCCTGCAAGGGATTTCAAACCCCATCCTGTTAAAACAAAAGCTCCTAATAAATGGGGCCTTTACGACATGTACGGTAATGTACAAGAATGGGTTCTTGACTCATGTAAATGGCGGGACATATGGAAAGCCAAGGTAGGCGTGGTGACCGATACCTATAAAGACAATATTATCGACCCTTTAAGTAAAACAGGAAAACATAAAATTGTCCGGGGCGGGGGATGGTATCAGACAAGTAAATATCAACGGTCTGCTTACAGGAGCTTGTACAAACCAAGCGCAAGAAGAAACAGCCTTGGGTTTCGCATTGTCAGGATGCAGTAGTTTTTTTAAACATATAGATTCCTGAAACCAGTAATAAAAAATCCCTTATCAATAAATTAATATTTGATAATACCCCGGAATTGCTTGAAAATGAAAAGCATCCGCAATCAAAATTATGTCCGCGCAAAAGGTTAAATCCAATTATAAGAATAAATCCTGAAAGCAAAATATTGATAATCAAAAGTGCCGGGCGGGGGTACAGCCCAAAAATCAGGCTGAATCCTGCCACAAGTTCTATAAACGGAATGGTAATGGCCAGTATATTGATACTGAATCCGGGAAAAATTGCATATCCATACAGGGTTTTAGCAAATCTTGCAGGGTCTGCGATCTTATGGTAGCTGGCATAGATAAAGGTTATTCCAAGAACCAGCTTGATAATCAAAACAAGGGCCGGTGTATACTTATTCTCCATTTTTTTCTATTTTATACCCCTTTTCCTGCCATTGTCTGAACCCGCCTGAGAACACTTTGACATCAGTATATCTCAAATTTTTCAAACGCCCGGCAAAGGTATGGCTGTCTGTACATTCAGCACTTGAACAATAAACAAGAATGGCAGAGTTCCTGTTTATCGAGCCAAGAATGTTTGCCACATCATCATCAAAATCCATCAGGGGAAAAGACAAGGCATGGGGCAGATGCCCCTGATCATAAACCTCGCGGGGCCTTACATCCAGAATAATTCTTTTTTTATTTTTTACAATCAGATTTACGGCTTCAGGATCATAAATTTCAATTGAAGTATTGACAGGATCAGTTTTGGAAATTGCTGTTACAACCCCTTTTGATTCATCCCACCGGCCAAAAATCGCAATGCCGAAAGGGGAAAAATAATTATACAAAAAAGCTGTTATTAAAGCAGACACAAGAAGGATAAAAGCGCCTTTTATATCTTTTAAAGCCATTGTTATAAGAGCCTGGCTTTTATTTTCTTAAAATTATCAAGACGTTGTTTTAAAACCATCAACATCAGCCATTTTTCAAAAAGCCGGGATATATTTTCTTCTTTGCGAGTGTCTTTTCCTTTATCTTTTAGTCTTTTTTCAATACGCTTTAACCCCGCCTTGACCTCATCCGGGGCTTTACCGGTGTTCAGGGATGAATAAATTTCCAGGGCATCCTGAAGATAGCCCTGACTTTCATAGGTCCTTGCAAGTTCAAGTGTTTTAAATTCATGAGTCATGGCGTGTCCCTTTTATTTTCTGATCTGTCTTTGAAAATGAGTTCATCTTCTTCAGCCATATCCTGTTCATGCTTTGCCACATGTTTTATATATTCCATATCAATTTTTAAACTTTTAATTTCATTTTCCAGCTTTTGATTTGCAAGATCAACGATCCGGGTTTCTTCTAAAACAGCTGTTTCCTTTTCTTTTAAGGCTTTATAATCTAAAATACCATTTTTTGAAAAGGCAATAAGGCATAACAAAAAAAGGATGATGAATATGGAGGCATAAAGGCCTGTTTTTTCTATCACGGTCATAATCTATTCTTTAACTGCGCCTTTTTTTTAGCATCTTCAGTTCAGGGCTTTTTATAAGCATATTTACACCCAGGTAAAATATCATTCCAAAACCTATGCAGCCAAGCACACCTGCTGCAGACCAAAACTTATCATGCCCTTTTGCAAGTATAAAATCTGCCGCCTGTCTTACAAGAAAAAACATTATAACAGATAAAAAAAGTGATCTGCAAGCAGAAACAATGATTTCAAATTTATCAATTTTCATAGCCCCCGGAATATTGACAAACAAAAAAACAAAACCGATCATGGCAGACAGGGAAACAGACAACACAAGGCCTTTGAGCCCGAGAATTCCAACAGACATCCAACAGAAGACCAGATTAAGCCCTGTGGCAATAACACCTGAATAAAAAGGGACTCTTATTATGGATAAGGCATAATAAAGCGTGACGAACAATCTTGTGCCTGTAAATGCCCACAGGCCTGAGCTTAATATAACCAGGCATTCTGCCGTCTGTTTAATGGCAAGGGCACTAAAAGCTCCATGCCCGAATAAAAAGGCTACAATTTTCTCATCCAGTGCCATCAACCCTGCCATTGCAGGGATGGTGATAAAAAGCACAAGCTTTACCCCGTCTGAAAAAAATTTCGCAATTTCATCCAGTTTACCTGAAACCGCTTTTCTTGAAAGCTCGGGCAATAAAGCCGTGGAAACGGAAACCGCAAAAAGTGCCAAGGGAAATTGTACAAGCCTGTCTGCATAATAAATAAAAGAGACACTGCCTTCATCCAGTTTTGAGGCAAAAAATGAAGCAACCATGATATTAATCTGGTAAGAAGCAGCCCCGATCATGCAGGGTATCATTATTTTCATAACCTTTAAAACACCAGGATGAAAAAATTGAAAAAAACACGGGTTTAACATCCCCAGGCGGACCATAACAGGTACCTGGACCGCAAGCTGGAGAACACCGCCTATTGTAACTCCCAAAGCCAGACCTGTTATGGGAATTTTAAAATGATTCGAGATAATAATGGTAAATAAAATTACAACAAGATTAAAAACAGCAGGTGCTGCGGCAGGAACGCCGAAATTTCCCATGGAATTCAACACGCCCATACAAAGAGCTGTAATAAAAACCAGCCATAGATATGGCAGCATAATCTTTAACAATACGATTGCAAGTCCGGATCTGTATGAATCCCCGATAAATCCGGGAGCAATAAGCTTTACAATAACAGGGGCAAAATAGATCCCGGCAAGTAATATGATAATACCTGTAAGGGAAAGAAAGCAGAAAAATGAAAAAACCATGGCAACAGCCTTTGACTTCCCCTGTTTTTCCATGGTTTTAGCAAAGACCGGCACAAATGCCATACTTAAAATACCATCGGAAAACAGTTTTCTGACAAGGTCAAAGGGCCGGAAGGCGATAAAAAATGCATCACTTTGGGAAGATGTCCCGAAATACATGGCAATAAGTGCATCCCTGACAACTCCGAGTACCCGGCTGGTGAAGGTTAAAATGCTGATCAATGCAGTTGTTTTAAGTATTTTTCTCACAAGTTTTCCTTGACAAAAATCAATAAACCGTATACGCTTCTGAATTTGAAATATGGCTTAATTTTAAATTTAATACACTTATACAAGGAGCTAGACCAAGTTGGCTAACCATAAATCTGCAAAAAAACGTGCAAAACAGAGTCAGGTAAGACGGCTTAGAAATAAATCTGTAAAAACCACTCTCAAGAACCTGGAAAAAAAAGTTCGCGCTGCAAAAGAAGAAGGCAGTGACAATAAAGATGAAATCCTGAGAAAAACTCAATCTGCGATTCACAAAGCCGCTAAAAAGGGCGTTATCCATAAAAAAACTGCTTCCAGAAAAATTTCAAGGCTGTTTAAGTTCATGAACGCTTAGGCACTCACGTTTTATTTCTTTATTTATACAATTTTAAGACAGGATTTACTTGGAACTTACAATGTAAATCCTGTCTTTATTAATTCCGGACTTAGAAATTAATCAGCATCTTGCTGATTAATTTTTCAGCAATTCTTGTGGCTATTTTATCTACAGCCTCTTTTCTATTGGTTTCATCAGTGATCATGTCTTCAGACACATTGTAGTCTTCGTATGAAGTAAAATTCCTGACAGACCAGATCGTTTTCCCGTCCCTGCCGATAAGTTTCAAATCAACAGAGGCTGTGACCCTTCTTGCTATCACGGATTCCGTGGTTGAACGAGATAAGGTGGCAA
Organism: Deltaproteobacteria bacterium; assembly: GCA_013151635.1. Lineage (GTDB taxonomy): Bacteria > Desulfobacterota > Desulfobacteria > Desulfobacterales > Desulfobacteraceae > Desulfobacula. The sequence continues at coordinate 4,614 of JAADHV010000076.1, forward strand.
ACGTGATAGCATTGACTTTCCCCTTAAGCACGGCACTTGCATGGGATTCATCCACCACTTTCGTATCGGTCTTTTGAATTATCTCCCGTATCAGGGCGTTGGTAAATGTGATACCCGCCCCTGTTTCAGAACTTTTATTTTTCAAGGCATCAACTGCAACACGCGTTACATCGTTTTTAATATATCCGCCGCCTTCAAAGTGGTAGCCGCAGGAGGCTAAAAACATAAATACCAACACACAAACAGATAAAAGCCATTTTAAATTTTTCATATTAAACCACAATATTTACAAGAGTTTGTTTTTTCCTGATGATAATGACCTTTTTCGGGTCTTTATCGCCTATATGTTTTTTAATCTTTTTATCAGCAAGTGCTGTTTCTTTAATCTTTGCCTCATTAGTTTGCGCACCAATTGTAAATTTTGACCGGAGCTTCCCGTTTACCTGGACAACAACAAGGACTTCATCTGTTTCAAGGCAGTCTTCCCGGTATTCCGGCCAGGGCTGCTCAAGTATTGAACCTTTTTTGCCCAGTTTTTCAAAAAGTTCTTCACAAAAATGCGGAAGAATGGGAGACAATAATAAAATAATGTTCTCAAGGCTGAACAGGATCACCTTTTTCAACTCATCGTCCGCAGAATCAAGATCAATAGCGTACAGGGCATTTACAAGTTCCATAACAGCAGAAATGGCTGTATTGAAATGAAAGCTTTTATCAATATCATCCGTGACTTTTTTAATGGTCTGGTTTGCTTTGATATAAAGTTCTTTTGCCTTTGCTGATTCAAGCTCAAAAGCACTGCCTGTAAAAGCTCCTGTGGCGAACATGGTATTGTTGAATTTTTCCATGCATTCCAGGGCCAGGCGAAAGACCCTGTTTACGAACCTGTTGCTTCCTTCCACCCCATCCTCACTCCATTCAAGATCCCTTTCAGGGGGAGCTGCAAACAAAGAGAACAACCGGGTCACATCTGCCCCGTATTTTTCAAGAAGTTCATTGGGATCAACTACATTTTTCTTGGATTTAGACATTTTAATGACCCTGCCTACTTCCACGTGGCTTTTACATCTTGTACAGGAAAGCTTTCCTTCATCGTTTCTCACTGCTTCTTCAGGGTAGAGGTATCCGTGTTCAGGGCAGGTCATGGTCTCTTTGCAGACCATACCCTGGGTGAGCAGTCTTGTAAAAGGTTCTTTAAAATCGATCATCCCAAGGGTATTCAGCACCCGCATAAAATACCTTGAATATAATAAATGAAGCACTGCATGCTCTACACCACCTATGTACTGGTCAACAGGTGCCCAGTATTTTACAGCCTCAGGATCAAACATGCCGCCGTCATACCGTGGAGAGCAATATCTTAAATAATACCACGAAGATTCAACAAAAGTATCCATGGTATCAGTATCTCTTTTTGCATCCTTCCTGCCGCATTCAGGACATGTGGCCTTTGCAAAATAATCAAGGCCGGGCAGAGGAGAGCCCCCTTTTTCAAGAAGGTTTGCATCTTCAGGAAGTTTTATGGGAAGGTCAGCTTCAGGCACAGGGACAACACCGCAATCCGGGCAGTGGATAACAGGGATCGGGGCTCCCCAATACCTTTGTCTTGAAATTCCCCAGTCTCTTAATCTATAGGAAACGGTTTTCTTTCCCCTGCCCTTTTTTTCCAGCCAGCCAGTTATTGCATCCATGGCCTTTTTGCTGTCCAGCCCGTTAAATTCACCGGAATTTACCATAAGTCCTTCTCCGGTGTAAGCTTCTTTCATGGTATTTCCGTCAAAGTTTTCACCTTCGGGCTGTACCACTACCCTGATTTCAAGCCCATATTTCCTGGCAAAGTCAAAATCCCTCTGGTCACCGGCAGGGACTGACATTATGGCCCCTGTTCCATATCCCATTAAAACAAAATTAGCAGTATAAACCGGAATTTTCTCCAGGGTTGCAGGATTAATACAAAAAGCGCCTGTGAAAACTCCCTCTTTTTCATATTTTTCCAGGCCTTCTGCTGATCTTTCCTGGCTTGATACCTTTTGAACAAAAGCTGCTACTTCAGCTTCTTTTGAGGTTCCTTTTGAAAGGCTTTCCACCATCGGATGCTCCGGGGCAATACACATAAAAGTCGCACCAAAAACCGTATCCGGTCTTGTTGTAAAAACCGTTATATCATCGTTTCTGCCATCAATTTTAAATTTTAACTCAGACCCGACACTTCTTCCGATCCAGTTTTTCTGCATAACAGTTACTTTATCAGGCCATCCCGGCAGTTCATCACAATGGACAAGAAGATCCCGGGCATAATCTGTAATTTTGAAAAACCACTGCCACAACTTTTTTTGGTGAACCGTTTGGGAACATCTCCAGCATTTATCCTGTTCGACCTGCTCATTGGCAAGAACAGTCTGGCACTTCTCACACCAGTTGACATAGGATTCTTTCCGGTAAGCCATGCCTTTTTCCAGCATTTTTAAAAAAAGCCATTGCTCCCATTTATAATATTCCGGCCGGCAGGTAGCTATCTCGCGGTCCCAGTCATAGGAGAATCCCATCCTTTTAAGCTGCTCACGCATGGCCCTTATATTATCATATGTCCAGGCAGCAGGATGTGTGTTATTATCAATGGCCGCATTTTCAGCAGGCATGCCAAAAGCATCCCAGCCCATGGGATGGATGACATTAAAGCCTTTCATCCTTTTATACCTGACAACTACATCACCAATAGTATAATTGCGGACATGGCCGATATGTATTTTGCCGGAAGGATAAGGAAACATTTCCAAGAGATAATATTTTTCTTTTGATGAATCTTCCGTGACTTTGAAAACTTGATTTTTTTTCCAGTATGCCTGCCATTTAGGCTCTACCAATTCAGGGTGATACCGCTGTTCCATTACACCTGCTCCTTCGTGAAAACTTCTTTATATATAAAAGAATTACTATTTTTTTATTTGGATTTTAATAAATGCCACAATCAAAGGTAAATAGCAAGAAAATCAAGATAATTTTGCCCTTTGGATTGTTCTTTTCTTGTTTCATTTTTTAATTCTTGCTATTTTCAATAATCCTTGGTCAAATCATTGTTAAAATATTTAAGGGTCTAAAATGGCTGCCAAAAAAAAATTTTCCAAAAATTCCAGAATCAATGTCCTGATTGAAAATATTCTTGGTGAACTTTGCCCTTTTCTTGAGGAACAGGCAAGGGAGATATCTGAATTGACTGCCATCGGCAAGGCTCTCGGGACCGGAAAGGACATCAGCGTACTTCTTGAAATGATCCTCTCCATTGCCAGAAGATTTACAAAGGCAGATGGCGGGACCCTCTATCTTGTTGATCATAAAACCCGGAATTTAGTATTTCATGTTGTCCATAACGAATCGTTAAAAATCAATAAAGGCGGGAGTTCAATAGATCTTCCCTGTGTGCCGCTATACAACAATGACAATACACCGAATCTTTCCAATGCATCCTCATATGTGTTCCATACAGGGAAAATTGTAAATATCAAAGATGTTTACAAAGCAGAAAAATTCCAGTTTAAAGGAACTAAAAAATTTGATGAGGCCTTGCATTACAAAAGCAAATCAATGATCGTCATTCCCATGAAAAACCATGAAGATGATATTATCGGGATTCTTCAGCTAATTAATTCAAAAGATCTTTTTTCCAATAAGACTATTCCCTTTAGCAAAGATGACCAGGAAAAGGCGGCAGCTCTGGCCAGCCAGGCCTCTGTAATTTTGACCCAGCAGACTCTTATCCTTGAAATGAAAAAACTTTTCGAGGCATTTATCAAAGCTATTGCAGTATCAATAGATGAAAAATCAAAGCATACCGGCGGCCATATCCAGCGGGTAACAGAACTTAGCATGATGATAGCCCGGGCTGTAAACCAGGACACCTCCTTATTTGAGAAAGTATGCCTTTCCTATGACCAGATGGACGAGCTCAGGATAGCGTCACTTATGCATGACACAGGCAAAATAACAACCCCTGACCATATAATCGGCAAATCATCAAGGCTTGAAACCGTTTATGACAGGATTGAGATGGTTGAAACAAGGTGGGAATTATTTAAAACAAATCAAAAACTTGTTGCAGCACAAAAAAAACTGGCTCTTTTCGATCAAACCGCAAAACAAAAAGAAATTTTCAAGATCGATAATATCCTAGATAAACAAATTGATATACTGGAAAAAGAATTTGAAATACTTTCAGACATCAATTCAAGCAAAAAGGCTATAGGCCAAAGTCTTATTGACAGCCTTGAAGGTATTTATGAAAAATCGTGCAATATTTCCGGCCGGCATTACCCGTATCTTAGTGAAGACGAATTTGAGAACCTATGTATATTAAAAGGCACATTAACATCAAGGGAAAGAGAAATTGTCAACAACCACGCTAATTTAACCAAAAAAATATTAAGCAAACTTCCCTGGCCTAAAAAACTATCCAATATCCCCTCTATTGCGGGGGCTCACCATGAAAAACTTGATGGTTCAGGGTATCCTCTGAACCTTAACGGAAAAAGCCTGAATATCCAGGCAAGAATCCTGGCCATTGCTGACATTTTCGAAGCCCTGTCAGCTCAAGACAGACCGTATAAAGAACCCATGAGTTTAACCCGGACAATCAAGGTTCTTGAAGGTATGGGAGAAAGCATGCTGCTCGACAACAAGATCATACAAATTTTCATTCGTTCCGGCACCTGTCTTGAATATGCAAAAAAATATCTTTCCAAATCACAAATTGACACAGTTCAGGATAATTTCATCCTATGATCTTATCCTCTTGAAATCGTTTGACCGCCCTTCCGTCAGGCGCAAAGATTGAAGCAGAAACTGTTTTTCAATTATAATGAATTAAATATAGAAAGGATACCCCATGAATTTTACAAAATTTCCCAGAAGAAACTATCTTCAAGGTTCCACACCCATTGAATCTTTACCGTCTTTGAGTAAAGCGCTTGGTGCTGGTGTTAACCTTTTTGTCAAACGTGATGATTTGCTTCCGGGAGCCGGCGGCGGAAATAAAACCAGAAAACTTGAATTCTGTATTGCCGATGCCCTTGCAAAAAAAGCAAATACCATTATTACCTGTGGTGCCGTGCAGTCAAACCATGCAAGACTGACCGCAGCCTGGTCTGCCAAAGAGGGCCTTGACTGTCACCTCATCCTTGAAGAACGTGTCAAGGGATCATACAAGCAGGAAGCAAGCGGCAACAATTTTCTCTTTGAGCTTCTTGACGTCAAAAGTATTGGTGTTGTTGCGGGTGGTTCCGACATGACGGCTGAGATGGGAAAAAAAGCAGATGAACTTTCTGCTGCCGGTAAAAAACCCTATATCATTCCCGGTGGCGCATCCAATCCCATCGGTGCCACAGGATATGCGGTTTGTGCCGAAGAGACCATGACCCAGCTCAATGACATGCGCCTTGTCATCAATCACATAGTTGTTCCTTCAGGCTCTGCCGGAACCCATGCAGGCATGGTTGCCGGCATGGCCGGTGTAAACGGGAACATCCCCATAAGCGGCATTAATGTATCCAGGACAAAAGATGTTCAGGAAGAAATCGTTTACGAACTGGCCGTGGAAACTGCAGAAAGGCTTGAGGTACGAGGTGGTATAAACCGTGAAGAAATAGTCTGCTTTGATCAATATGTGGGCCCTGGTTATTCGCTGCCAACCGATTCCATGGTTGAAGCTGTGAAACTTTTTGCCAGGACAGAAGCCATACTTCTGGACCCTGTGTATTCCGGCAAAGCGGCAGCCGGACTGATTGATCTTGTCCGCAACAATCACTTTCCCAAAGGGTCTAATGTGATGTTCCTGCATACCGGCGGATCTCCTGCACTGTATGCATACATGGACACTTTCAGGCAATAATCATTTTTTTTTAAAGCAGTCTTTTTTCAAAGCTCCCCAAAAGTAAAGGAATAAAAAAATGACAGACAAAACAGTCGGCATACTGGGAGGCATGGGCCCTGAAGCTACGGTGGATCTCATGCAGCGTATTATTCGCCTTACACCTGCACTGGATGATATAGACCATATTCACTGCATTGTGGATAACAATCCCAAGGTTCCTTCCAGGATCAAAGCCATTATTGAAGGAGACGGAGAAGACCCCGGGCCCTGTATGGCCGACATGGGCAGGAGGCTTGAGACCTTTGGGGCAGACTTTCTCGTGATTGCCTGTAACACGGCCCATTATTATTATAATGCGGTCCGGGATGCTGTAAACATCCCGGTCATTCATATGATTGATCTTGTGGCCTGTCATGTGAAAAAAAATTTTCCGGACCAGGACAAAATAGGTATCTTGGCCTCTCCTGCTGTTGCCATGACAGGCCTTTATACGAGCAGGTTTAAAAAATTAAACATAAAAGACATATGGCCTGATCCTGAGCACCAGGAATCTCTTTTCAAAGTGATCAAGGCAGTTAAGAAAGGGGATACTGGTTCCAAGGTATGTGAAAATTATAAAAAAGCATGTAAAAACCTTCAGGCTAAAGGGGCAATATCTGCCGTCGTTGCCTGCACTGAGCTCAGCGCACTTGATACCCCCCTGCCCCTTAATACCATAGACGCTGCCCAGGTCCTGGCAATGAAAATTGTTCAGATGGCAAGATAAACATTGACCCATATGAGTATAAATGATATACAAAATAGTTTTTGAACAATACCTGACGGTCGGGTGTTGTTTTTTTGCATCAATCCTTGCTCTGGCTGATTGCCAGGGCTTTATTATCCGTAAGGAGAAAAAATGAGGAAATATGAAACTGTTTTTATTTCTGATCCTGATCTTCAGGAACAAACTCGTTTAAACCTGTTTGATAAAATCAGAAATATCATTGCCAAAGAAAACGGTATCCTTTTAGATTTTGATGAATGGGGCAACAAAAAGCTTGCCTATGAAATCAAGAAAAAATTACGTGGTCATTATGCCTGTGTCACCTATGGCGGAACCGGCGATCTTATAAATGAGCTGGAAAGGAACTTCCGCCTCAGTGATGATGTGTTAAAATTCATGACACTCCAGCTTTCCGATGATGTGACGGTGCAACAACTTGAAATTGAAGCCCAAAAGGCCCAGGACCAATCCGAAGAGGCCGATAAAAAAGACAAAGAACCTGCTGATAAAGAAATTGCCGGGGATGAGGTTGTTGAAGAAAAGGCTTCTGCTGAAGATGAAAAAGTTGAGAAAACCGAAAAAGAAACGGAATAATTAAGACCGGAGGGAAATGACAATGTATAATAACCGTAGAAATCAAAGAAGCGGCGGTAAAAACAGGTTTTACCAACGTCGCAAAATATGCAGGTTCTGTGTGGATAAGGATCTTGAAATAAACTATAAAACTCCCAAAGCACTTAGACAATTCATAACAGAGCGCGGGAAAATAATCCCCAGAAGGATCACCGGCACCTGTGCCAAACACCAGCGCCAGCTCACAGTTGCAATAAAGCGATCCCGCCAGATAGCTCTGCTGCCTTTTGTTGGCAGACCCATGTATTAAGGTTTAGTTTTCAGGAGTAATGCAGGTGGCAGGTTCACTAATACAACATAGTACAATTAAGGATATTTTAACCGGTATCCTTTTATGCATGCTGATCATTGCAATCATGTATATCGTGCCTTTAATCGGCATTTTTGCCTGGATGTTCCTTCCTCTGCCTGTTCTTTTTTACAGGCTTAAGACTGGAAGAAACGGCGGCGGCATTGTCATGGCGGCAAGTTTGGCTGTACTTATTGTATTTACCAGTAATCTTGCATTTAATACGCTCTACTTTGGTTCTTTATTGATGACAGGTTTTTTCCTTGGTGAATTTATAGAAAAACACTTAAGTGTTGAGAAAATAATGCTATACACATGCTTTGCAGTGCTTGGAACCTGCCTTGCTGTTTTTATCATTTATTCTTTAAGTTCCGGCCAGGGGATTGAGCATATAATTTCAAATTATGTTTCCAGATATAATGCCTTGTCATCCCAACTTTTTTCAGAATCCGCAAAGCTTTACCCGGAAATGAAAGTTGATCAGCAGGTGCTTAAAAAAGCAAGCTCAATGTTTGTTATTATTTTTCCGGGAATCTTTATTAATTCATACCTGTCAATGGTATGGCTGAATATTTTATTAATAAAAAGGCTATTATTGAAAAAAGGAATCATTGTCAAGAGTATTGAAAATTTAAATCAATGGAAAGCACCCGATCATTTGGTATTTGGTGTGATTGCATTATCCATTTTAATATTTTTACCCGTAGGCACGTTAAAATTCTTTGCTGTAAACGGCTTGATCATTTTAATGTTTGTATATTTTTTCCAGGGAATTGCTGTGGTATCATTTTTTTTCCAAAAAAAAAATGCCCCTTTTGCATTAAAATTTTTTTTTTATGTCTTAATTGCAATTCAACCTTTTTTTATGTTCCTTGTCATCGGATTCGGATTGTTTGACACCTGGATAAATTTTAGAAAACTTGATACGGCTACGTGATAAAAAATAAACTAAAAGTCAGCTGTAAAAAAAGCGGCTGAACCTTTTTGGAGGTTTAAATGAGAATTATATTAAAAGAAACCATTGACACGATAGGCATCGCAGGGACAGAATGTGATGTGGCACCAGGGTTTGGCCGCAACTATCTTCTGCCTCAGGGCAAAGCTATTCTTGCCACACCCCAGAATAGAAAAGTCATGGAACAGGCAAAAGCAAAACTTGAGCTTCAGATTGCCAAAGAAAGAAAAATTGCTGAAGAAATGGCTGATAAAGTCAAAACCATTGTATGTACAATTAAAGCCAAAGTCCATGAAGATACCCGTCTTTACGGATCAGTAACTACCCATGACATTAAAGAGTCTTTAAACAGCCAGGACATATTGCTGGAACGTCGTTCCATCCTGCTTGCCGAACCTATAAAAGAAATAGGTGAGTACAAGGTGCCCATCCGTCTTTACAAGGATGTCGAGCCTGAAATTACTGTGAATGTCATTGCTGAAAAAAAAGAAGAAAAATAATCTTTTATCAGCATCCGGGAATATTTTTTAATTTTCCCGGATGCACCTTTTAAAAATATATTGTGCCCCGAAAAAATAAAATAGACACAGACCCGCTCTTAAACAAAACGCCGCCACACGATATTGATGCGGAAGAATCAATATTAAGCGCTATATTTATAAATAATGACAGCCTTCACGATATCATAGATATTCTTTCCCCGGACGACTTCTACAAAGGAGCCCATAAAAAAATATTCACGGTGATTATCGAACTTGCCATGAAACAGGAGCCGGCAGACCTTGTTACGGTTGCCAACCGGTTAAAGGAAAAAGAAGAGCTTGAAAGTATTGGCGGGGCTGCTTATCTTGCAGCCATTTCCGATGCAGCCCCTGTGGCTGTAAACGCTGTTCATTATGCAAAAATAATTAGGGGCAAAGCTTCTTTGCGGCAATTGATCTCTGCTTCTTCAAGCATTATTGAAAGGTGCCTGAAAGATAAAGGAGACTTTGCAGATATTATTGATTTTGCTGAAACCTCGATTTTTAATATTTCAGAAAAAAAATCGCAGCGCTCCTTTCAAACCCTTGGTGAGCTTATCAATTTAAATATTGATAAACTTGAAGAACAGCAGGGAAAAGACGGCGGCCTTTCAGGGCTTTCCACAGGATATGTAAAATTAAACAATATAACATCAGGATTGCAGAATTCCGATCTGATTATACTTGCCGCAAGACCCAGTATGGGAAAAACCGCTTTTGCTTTAAACATTGCCAGGAATGTGGCTGTTGATGAACGCAAACCCGTTGCTGTATTTTCACTTGAAATGTCCAATGAACAGCTTTCCATGAGGCTCCTTACCTCTGAGGCACGCATAGATTCAAACAGGCTTAGAACAGGCTTTATAAGCCAGGAGGACTGGCAGAATGCAACAGATGCGGCCGGCATTTTAAATGAATTGCCTATTTTTATTGATGATACGCCCAATATTACTGCAATGGAAATAAGAGCAAAGGCAAGAAAACTTTATCAAAAGCACAATGAGCTTGGCCTGATAATAATTGATTACCTTCAACTGATGAAACCACCTTTCAGGACTGATAGAAGGGATCTTGAAATAGCTGAAATTTCAAGATCCCTGAAAGCCCTTGCCAAAGAGCTTGACGTTCCTGTAATGGCATTGTCCCAGCTAAACCGTATGCTGGAGCAACGCTCGGATAAACGCCCCATGCTGTCTGACCTTCGTGAGTCAGGAGCCCTTGAACAGGATGCAGATATTGTCGCATTTATTTACCGGGATGAGGTCTATAACAAAGAACCTGACAACCCCAAAAAAGGGACAGCCGAAATCATAGTTGCTAAAAACAGAAACGGGGCTACGGGCACGGCCTTTATGCATTTTCTTGGACAGTATACCAGGTTTGAGGAGCTGTCGCCTCAGTCATACCAGGAATTTGAATGAAAAAAAAACTTCTCGGCAACATTTCCGGCCTTAAAAACACCCAGATTAAAAAAATAAAAACTCTCTATAATTACAACACACCGCCTGAATATATTATTGACCCGGAACTTGGACAATTCCTGGTTGAATTATCCCATGGCATCAGACGGCAGATAGGTCTTCTCATTGACCGGAACGGTAAGGTCATTTATGTAATTGTAGGAGAACCTCACAGGATTGTCATTCCTGTAACTTCAGGATATATGGCTCTTCCCGGCAGGCTCAAGGGCCTTCGATTGCTTCATACTCATTTAAAAGACGAACCTCTGACAAGGGATGATCTGACAGACCTTGCTATTCTACGTCTGGACTATATCACGGCTGTCTGCATAGAACCTGATGGCAAACCAGGGCCCGTCTATTCCGGCCATATCCTGCCAGATGAAAATTCAGCTCCCTACCAGATGCTTGAACCTGCCACCATTCAAGAACCCGGAACTGATTGCCTGGCCCAGATTCTTGCCCTTGAAACAGAGCTTACAAGGAAGAATTCTTTATATAAGCCTGAATCAGGAAAAGAAAATGCGTTTTTGATAAATGCAACAACTTTAAATACAAAACAAGCCCGGGCTTCCATGGAAGAATTAAAAGAGCTTTGTAAAACAAGCCATATCAATGTGGTTGGAACAGCCATCCAAAGAAGGAAAACCATTGACCCGAAATTTGTTGTGGGTAAAGGAAAACTTTCAAGCCTTATTATCAAGGCCATTCAAAACTATGCAACCATGCTTGTATTTGACAGGGAATTATCAGCATCCCAGATTCGTTCCATCACTGATTTTGTTGAAATGAAAGTTATTGACAGAACCCAGCTGATCCTTGACATATTTGCCAAACAGGCAAAGTCAAGGGAAGGTAAATTCCAGGTTGAACTGGCCCAGATGGAGTATCTTTTGCCGCGGCTCATTACTAAAAACACGGCCATGTCACGGTTGACGGGTGGAATCGGAGGCAGAGGGCCAGGAGAGACAAAACTTGAAATCAATAGAAGAAGGGTCAGGGAAAAGATCAACCGCCTTAAAAAAGAAATTGTCAAAATCCGTAAGCAGCGCCATCAACAAAAATCCAGGCGTAAACAAAAGGATTTGCCCATTATTTCAATTGTAGGATATACAAATGCCGGCAAGTCAACTCTTTTGAATACGCTGACTCAAAGCAAAATTATTGCAGCCAATCGATTGTTTGCAACCCTTGATCCTTCCAGCAGGCGATTGAGATTTCCAAGGGACACCGAAGTCATTATCACAGATACTGTCGGTTTTATCCAGGATCTTCCCAAAGAGTTGATGGAGGCATTTCATGCAACTCTGGAGGAACTTGCCGATGCTGATATTATCCTGCATGTGGTAGACATAAGCAATCCCAGGTACCAGCAGCAAAAAGAATCTGTTGAAAAGATCCTGAAAAACATGAAACTAGACAAAATTCCTATGGTCTATGTCTTTAATAAAACAGATCGAATTGACCTTAATTCTTTTGAAGACAAATGGTTGTTAAAAAAAGGAATCCCTATTTCTGCGATTCAAAAACAAAGCCTGAAACCATTGGTTGAAAGACTGGAATCAATGATATCAATAAAAAAAAATTAGGTATTGACCAACAGCCTTTTTTCCACTAAATAAGGAAAAAATAACCTGATAATGGAATGAATATGGAAATTAAACAGCTGGATCAGATTGTTATAAATAATTCGCTTAAGAAAGATTCTTTAGATGTCCCGGATTGCTTTGGGGATTTTAATAAAGAAAACAAGCTTTGCTCAAAATATTGTTCGATTTCTATAAAATGCTGCATCCTGTATAATAAGAATCCAAAAATTGATGTTTTGGAAAAACTGTTAATCCACAATCAATATGCGATAAAACTTCAATAAATTTTCCGTTGGAACTACCAGGATTCAAGAATTCCCGGCTGTTATTTTTTTCATTCAATTTTAAAAATCTTGCCGGGATTCAATATATTTTCAGGATCAAATACCTTTTTAATTCCTTTCATAAGGTCAATCTGGGCCTGGCCGATTTCATGGGGCAGGTATTTCATTTTAGTCATGCCGATCCCGTGCTCTCCTGTGATAGTCCCACCAAGACTTAAAACCACCTTAAAAAGTTCATCAACCGCTCTTTCTGCCCTTTCCGATTCATTTTTATCAGCTTTATTATACATTATATTGCAGTGGATGTTTCCATCCCCTGCATGGCCGAAACAGACCACATTTAAACCGGATATCTTTTGAATCTTTTGAGTTGCCTGAACTAAATCAGGAATTTTATCAATGGGAACGACAATATCTTCGTTAATCTTGTTGGTAGCAATTTTATAAAGCACGGGAGATAAGGCTTTTCTTGCATCCCACAATTTTTGTGCATGGGTTTGATCTTTTGCAATAATGACATTCAGGGCTTGATGAGATAAACACAATTTTTCAATATTCATGGCATCTTTTTCAACCCCCATGGTATCTCCATCCAGTTCTATTATCAACAAAGCCTTGCTGTTTTCAGGCAAATCAAACTTAAGATGGTCTTTTACAAGATGAAGACAGGCTTCATCAAGGTATTCCACACACCTTGGGACAACCGCATTCCTCATGATTCCGGACACGGTAACAGCAGCTTTTTGCAAACTGTCAAAAAACACAGCCATTGTTTTAACGGATTCAGGCTTGGGTAAAAGTTTTAATGTAATTTCCGTCACAACTGCCAAGGTACCTTCAGACCCGACAATAAGGCGGGTCAAATCATACCCTGCAACCCCTTTTGCCGTTGTAACACCTGTTTTAATAAGTTTTCCCGAAGGGAGAACCGCATTCAATCCCAGGACATAATCCCGTGTGACCCCGTATTTAACCGCCCTTGGCCCACCAGCACATTCCCCCACATTTCCCCCGATAGTACAAACAGATGAACTTGCAGGATCCGGCGGGTAAAACAAGCCTTTTTCTTCCACGCTTTTGTGGATATCAGATACAATGACTCCTGGCTGGACCTTTATGAAAAAATTATTTTTATCAATTTTAATAATATTGTTCATGCGGCTTGTAACGATTACAAGCCCGCCGTTAACCGGAACAGCACCCCCGGTCATTCCTGAACCTGCCCCGCGGGGTACCACAATTAAATTTTCTTTTGATGCCAGGTTTAAAATTTTTGAAATTTCGTTTTCTGACCCAGGGAATATAACGGCATCCGGAAGATATAAATCTCCTGTGGCGTCATAAGAGTAACACACAAGTTCTTCTTTATCCCTTGTGACGTTATCTTTTCCTGATATCTTTTGAAGATGTCTGAAAACAGAACCTGAAAGTCCCATTTAAAGTTTACCTGTTTCGATTTTTTTAGAAAGATAGTTTACCTGTTCATATAGAGCTGTTTTCTGTTTTAATTCTCTTTCAATTGCATTTATGGCATATATTGCTGTTGCATGGTATTTATTAAAGCTGTTACCGATCTTTTTAACGGGCTGGTCCGTATATTTTTTAGAAAGAAAAATGGCCATTTGCCTTGGTTTTACAATTCTTTTTTTTCTGGAAGCAGAAACAATATCTTTTTCAGAGATTGAATACTCTTTACAGACAAGCTTTTTAATTGATTCAATTGTAATTCTTTTCTTAGCATTTGTAATATTTGATAGAACACTTTCAGCAAGTTCAATATCAATGCTATATCCCATTAACTGCCCTTTCGCAGCCACACCGAAAAGACCGCTTTCAAGCTGCCGGACATCGTCGCATAACTCCTGGGCAATGTACTCTGTTACATGATTTGGAATTTCATATCCAAATGCTTTGGATTTCTTTTTTAATATCCTGACCCGCGTTCCATAATCAGGCACGCCGATTTCAGTGACAAGCCCGAGACTCAAGCGCGATCTTAACTGGTCATTGAGTTTCGGGATTTCATCGGGGAGCTCGCATCCTGAAAAAATAATCTTTTTATCAGCTTCCAGGAGATAATCCAATGTAATGGCAAGCTCTTTTTGAGTTGCATCTTTTCCTGATATAAAATGAATATCCTCTAAAATCAACACATCACATTTTTTCCTGTACTTCTTTTTAAACTGCTCTATGGTATTGTTCCTCAAAGAAAATATCATTTCATTGGTAAAATCTTCTGCTGTAATATAATAAACCCTTTTTGAAAGACAGTTTGTAATAATATGATGTCCTACGGCCTGGGATAAATGGCTTTTTCCAAGGCCGGTTTTAGCAAGAAGATATAGAATGCTTGTGCCATTAATTTTTCCCTTAGCAAGGGATAAGGATGCAGAATACGCAAAGCTTGAATTATCTCCCACAACAAAATCATCAAATGTAAACCCTTTTTTAAACATCCTCCCGCTGTTAAATCTCATATTAAGGCCTGGCAGATCCATTTGCATAGGCTTTTCAGGCTGTAATGAAATCGCAGGATATACCCCGTTTTTTTTATTTTTTTCCTGTGGGCCTGATTTTCTTTTGGAAGATACTTTGAATTTTATATCAATATCAGTAATGCCTAATTTTGAAAACTCCTCTTTAAATATCGGGACATAATTATCTTTCAGCCGTTTGATAAAGTAATCATTAGGGCTGGACAGCTTAATATGATGATTATCATACTCAAGAAGCTTAACCGGGTCTATCCACATCCTGTAACTATGGTCGGGTAATGTCTTTTTGATTTGGCATTTTACTTCTTCCCAGAACGATTCCATATTTTTCTTAAAAAAAGCCCTCTTTCTTCCAAATTTGAATTGAAACACTGGTTTATAAAGCAAATTTCACAATTACTGACGAATAATACTGACATTTAAAAAAAGTATCTGTTTTTTTATTGGAATATCTTTTATTGGTCAAATCAGATAAGAACTGAAGTCTCCATATTTAATTTTTAGTTGGCATAATTTTTTAATTATTTGATTTTATTAAATTTTTTCTGTGAAACAAAATTTTTTCTAAAAATTACAGCAACTTCGACAACTATTTCTTTTTCCAAGGGATTTTAACATTTCAAGGTGAATTTATAGTTCTTTAAAAAATAAATTTGCTCTTGTTTCCTTCATTTTTCTTTTAATTGCTCCAAATTAAATAAAAAATCACCTGTTTTTTTTTAACCTGAATTTTACTATAGTTTCACAATTTTCTAACACAAATTATATTTACACTTTCATTTTCCAATAGTATATTGCTCTATATTTTTAATCAATTAACCTTTTTAATACAGGTATTTTTATGAACCTGCCAAATTCCCTTCCTGTAATCGGCATTACCATGGGAGACCCTGTAGGTATAGGCCCTGAGATACTTGTGAAAGCTTTAAGCGATCCCGGGCTTTATACTTTGTGCAAACCTCTTATTATCGGGGATTCAAATATTATAAAACAAGCTTTGAAACTTTTAAACTTCAATCATGATATAAACATTATAAATGGACCTGAACATGGCAGGTACCACATTAATACACTGGATATCATGGACATCTCAAATCTTGATCTGGACTGTTCCGGTATTTTAACGCCAACCTGTGAAACCGGAACAGCCATGCAAAACTATATTATTAAAGGAATTGATCTTGCTTTAGAAGACCGCATCAAGGGCCTTGCGACCTGCCCCATCACAAAAACGGCCTTAAAACTTGCAGGCTCAAGATTCCACGGACATACAGAATTGCTGGCACACAGGACTAAAACAAAAGATTATGCCATGATGCTTGCAGGCAATAAGCTAAAGGTGATTCTTGTCACCATTCATATTCCCTTGTCACAGGTAGCTGATAGTCTTAACATGGAAGATATTATCAAAAAAATAAAATTAACCCATACATCCTTAAAAGAACTGTTTGGTGTTAAAATGCCTAAGATAGCTGTTGCAGGGCTAAATCCCCATGCAGGCGAGGCATCCATGTTCGGGCGGGAGGAAGAGGACATCATAGCCCCCGCTGTCATGCTTGCAAAAAAACAGGGTTTTAAGGCTTCTGGCCCGTTTCCGCCTGATACTGTTTTTTATCAGGCCTTAAAAGGGAAATATGATGCTGTTATCTGCATGTATCATGATCAGGGTCTTATTCCATTTAAGCTCACCCATTTTAATGACGGCGTAAACACAACAATCGGCCTTGAAATCATAAGGACTTCTGTGGATCACGGAACAGCCTATGATATTGCCTGGAAGGGAATTGCAGATTCATCAAGCCTGACCGAGGCAATTAAAATGGCAGCGTTCCAGGCCAACAATAAAAAAACAAAGAAAAATTCAGATTGATAATATGGATACAGACCAGATCATAATTGAAGGGGCAAGGGAACATAATCTTAAAAATATTAATGTTAAAATACCCAGAAACAGCCTGACAGTCGTAACAGGGCTTTCCGGATCAGGAAAATCGACCCTTGCTTTTGACACATTGTATGCCGAAGGCCAGCGACGATATGTTGAGTCCCTTTCTACCTATGCCAGACAATTTTTAGGGCAGATGGACAAACCTGACGTGGATTCCATAATGGGTCTTAGCCCTGCCATATCCATTGAACAAAAATCCGTCAGCCACAACCCCAGGTCAACGGTTGGTACAGTCACGGAAATTTATGATTATCTCCGGCTGTTATTTGCCAGGATAGGAAAATCTTATTGTTATAAATGCGGCCTGCCCATTTCTTCCATGTCAATTGACCAGATAACCGACAGGGTAATGCAGGTTGATGAAAAATCAAAAATAATAATTCTGGCCCCTTTGATAACAGGGCAAAAGGGCTCCCATGAGAAACTTTTTTCAAAAATCAAAAAAGATGGATTTGCAAGGGTCAGGGTTGATAATGAAATCTATTTAATTGACGACCTGTCACCACTTGAAAAGAACAAGAAACATACAATTGATGCTGTTGTGGATCGCCTGATTATTAAAGACAAAATTAAAGAACGCCTTGCAGACTCCCTGGAACTTGCTCTTTCATTATCGAATGGAGTTGTAACCATACTTGACTTGACCCTGAATAAGGAAACTCTTTTCAGTGAAAAAGCTTCCTGTGCAAAGTGCAAGATCAGTTATCCTGAATTCACACCTTCGTCTTTCTCGTTTAACTCGCCCCAGGGGGCCTGCCCCAAATGTGACGGTTTAGGGTCAGTTACCCAGTTTGATCCTGATCTGATTGTCCCGGATCAAAGGCTTTCCTTAAGGCAGGGCGCGATAGTCCCGTGGGAAAACAGGGATTCGGTCCAGTTCATGGAGTTTCTTGATGCCCTTGTTACCCATTATAAAGAAGATATTTATAAGCCGTTTAAAAAATTATCGCCTGAATTTCAACGGGTTTTACTCCATGGTTCCGGCAAAGAAGAAATATCATTCTATGTTGAAAGAATGGATAAAAAAATCGTTTATAAAAAAAGCTTTGAAGGCGTGATTCCGAACCTGAAAAGACGTTACCATGAAACAGACTCCGGTTATATGCGGGAAGAAATAAAAAAATTCATGAATTTTAAAACATGTTCTTTTTGCAACGGATCACGGCTTAATAAGGCATCCGGCTCTGTCAGGGTCGGTGACAAAACAATCCGGGAGATCACTTCTCTTTCCATACAAGATTCTATTCAATATATCTCATCCTTGGAGCTTAATGACAAAGATCAAATTATTGCTGATAGAATTATCAAAGAACTCACGGGACGGCTTGGTTTTCTGCAAAATGTCGGGCTGGAATACCTTACCCTTGAAAGATCTGCTGCGACCCTGTCCGGAGGAGAATCACAGAGAATCCGCCTTGCAACCCAGATCGGCTCCAGACTGACAGGGGTTCTTTATGTCCTGGATGAGCCAAGCATTGGCCTTCATCAAAAAGACAATGCAAGGCTTTTGACAACCTTGATGAACCTTAAAAATCTTGGCAATACAGTACTGGTTGTTGAACATGATGAAGAAACTATTCGATCCTCGGACCATGTGATCGATATCGGCCCCGGGGCAGGAGTGAATGGCGGTGAAGTTGTTTTTTCAGGCCCGCCTGAAGAGCTTATCAAAAATAAAACCTCATTGACCGGCCTTTATCTGTCCGGCAGAAAATGCATTAAAATCCCTGTAACAAGAAGAAAGGGCATAGGAAAATCATTAACCATTTATGAGGCAAATTCAAATAATCTTAAGAACATTGATGTATCATTTCCTCTTGGATGCTTTACCTGTGTAACAGGAGTGTCAGGATCAGGAAAATCAACCCTTGTTTTATCCACGCTTTATCAGGTTTTAGCAAACAGAATCAACCGCTCCAGAAAAGGTACCGGCAGTTATAAGAAAATCAAAGGCATTGAATATCTTGATAAAGTAGTTCATATTGACCAGTCTCCCATCGGGAAAACACCCAGGAGTAACCCCGGCACTTATACCCAGGTTTTTAACCATATAAGGGAACTTTTTTCCAAAACCCGGGATTCAAAAAAAAGGGGCTACAAACCAGGGCGGTTCAGTTTTAATGTTAAAGGCGGCAGGTGTGAAGCATGTGCCGGTGACGGTATTATTAAAATTGAAATGCATTTTTTACCGGATGTCTATGTGGCCTGCGATGTCTGCAAAGGCAATCGATACAATAGAGAAACCCTTGATATAAAATATAAAGGAAAAAACATTGCCGAAGTTCTGGATATGACCATCAACCAGTCGGTCCGTTTCTTTGAAAATATCTCATCTGTCAGGCCCAGGCTTGAGACGCTCCAGGAGGTCGGTCTTGGGTATATAAAACTGGGCCAGGCTGCCACGACCCTGTCAGGGGGTGAAGCTCAAAGAATCAAATTAGCAAAGGAATTATCAAAAAAGGGAACAGGAAAAACCATCTATATATTGGACGAACCCACAACAGGGCTCCATTCGGATGATATTAATAAATTATTATTTGTCTTAAACAAACTTGTGGATTCAGGAAATACTGTGGTCGTGATAGAACACAACCTTGATGTTATAAAATGTGCGGACCATATAATTGATCTTGGCCCGGAAGGCGGAGAAAAAGGAGGCCATATTATTGCACTTGGCACGCCGGAAAAGATCATACAAAATAATAAATCCTACACAGGGTATTACCTTAAAAAAACACTCGGCAAATAGGGTGCTGCTCTACATTATTTTCAAAATCTTATTCAATAATACACACATCCGAATCACAGGGGCAGGCTCCGTCTATCTCGCATGCGTAAGCAATCCTTGATGCCTGGTCAAATTTAAGTTTTTCAATCGTATTAAATAAAAAAGAGTCCATATTCTCCTTTATATGCTCTTTGCCTGGCAAATTTTCAAGCCCGGTTGCAATGACCTTTCCTGAGCTTCCATCCATGATCTCAGCATCCTCTCCATTGGTGATAATAACAATCGGAATCTGGTAAGGTTTAATTATTCTTGATAATGCAAGAGTGGAAAGCCTCCTGGTGACAAGGGAACCAGGCGCAAATTTAATAATTATAATAATTTTTTCACGGTATTTAACAAGGAAATCAACTTTTATTGCAGCCTTTCTATTGCCTGCAGCAACCTTAAGATTTATATTATTTTTAATATCATTTTTTTTAAACCCGCAGCCTGATACAAGCTTTTTAGCTATTTTCTGCCGGTATCTTTCATCAAGAGTGTCTGGTATAACTATTCCGGTCAAAAAATCATTCAACTTTCCTAGAACCAGATGATGGGGATTGGATTGATCACCCATTTTTTATTACCACCTTGCCTTAAGGTTAATAAAATTTATTTATCATTTAATTCTTTCTTAAACTTGACAAATCTTTTTTCCAATGCAAGAAAGATGTCCACTAAATCCGGATCAAAATGTTTTCCTTTTCCTTCCACAATGATTTGTCTTGCTTTTTCATGACTGAACGCTTTTTTATAAACACGCTCGGTTGTCAAGGCATCATACACATCAGCCATGGCCATTACCCTTGCCGCAACAGGGATTCCATTGCCGGACAACCCTGCCGGATACCCGGTACCATCCCATTTTTCATGATGATACATGGTCAGCTCAAAGGCGATACGAAGACTTGGAGATCCGGTTTTAAGATAAATATCACTGATCAGATCCCCACCGATTCTGGAATGCTCTTTCATGATGTCAAACTCTTCATTGGTGAGGCGCCCCGGCTTTTTCAAAATCCGGTCACTAATGGCAACCTTGCCAATATCATGGAGAGGGCTCACTCTTGAAATTTCATCTGCCATTTGATTTTTGATACCTTTTTCAGGATAGTGCCGGACCAGATACCTGGCGATCTCAAGGGTGTATTGCCGGACTCTTTCAAGATGTCGGCCCGTTTCCAGGCTCCGGTAATCAGACAGTTTTGCCAAAGAAAAAATAAGTTCATCCTGGCTCTCAAGCTTGAGCAGTTGTTGGCCGGCCTGGATACGCAGGCTAAGCTCATGGGGAAAAACAGGTTTTGATAAAAAATCATCCGCTCCACTGGAAAGTGCTTTAATTACAGTTTCTTTGTCATCCTGGGCTGTGACAACTATAATATAGACGTAACGCACCTGCTGCTTGCGCAGGGTTGAAATCAATTCGAATCCATCCATTCCAGGCATGTTAATATCGGTAATGACAATCCGTATATCTGAATTTTCCTGGCAGACTGCTAAGGCCCCAACCCCGCTTTCAGCTTCCACAACCTTATAACATTCCTGCTCAAGCACGGTTTTCAAAAGAAATCTTTGCTCTGGTGAATCATCCACTACCAGTACTTTTTCACAAATCAATGGCCGGGTTTGGATATCCTTTGATTCAGTCACTTCTTCATTAAAGGAGTATCCCAGTTCCTGAAAATAAGCCTTATCCATATCCAGGACATGTTTTTTAATCCAATCAACAAGAAAACCCACAATTGCAGGCTTGAAATCTTTATTCCCTGCTTTAAACACAGATACGAAACCGGACACCTTTTCAATAAAGCTCTGGTGAACAACTTTGTGTTTTTTAAAGCCCGGATGGACTTTAAATAACTTTTCTTCGGTTTTAAAATGGTAATCAGTATAATCCATCAAATCGTCCAGCACTTTTTCAATGATTCCTTTTTGCTGTTCCGATGATGTTTGAACTATGAGTTCATTGATCAATGAAAATAATTTTTGATGCTGAATGTCAACTATTTTTACACCGACATTAAAAGAATCATGCCAGTCTATACGTTCTATCATATGACATAAATCTCATCTAACAGGTTAAAACATTTTTCCCCGAATGGTTTCAAATTCAGTCATTTTGCCATGGGCTTTTTCAGATTCATTCCGGGTGTACAGATCCAGAACTTTAATCATAAGAATATCTTAAAAAAAATTTATAATAATGTTAATTCTCCAAGAATAAATTCAACATACACTATCATGGCAGTACTTGACAAATTAAATTTCGATATTTTGAAAAAAATGCATCTGCCATTGTTTAGTCTTGATAAAAAATTTTACTATGTCAAACCCTGCAATATACTGCAAAAACACAAAAAGCCCTGACCGTTTGCAATAACGGTCAGGGCTTTTATGAGAATAATCTGGCAGCGTTCTACTCTCCCACACAGTCTCCCAT
>JAADHV010000083.1 GCA_013151635.1 Deltaproteobacteria bacterium
GAGTTTAATCCGAATATGATCAAGGCTGTTTTTACCAACATGAAATCCATTCAGCCGAAAAATCATTTCACTGTTGGTATTGTTGATGATGTCACACATACATCCCTTGAAGTTAAAACAGGCTTTAACCCGGCACCCGAAGGAACTATTGCCGCAAAATTCTGGGGCCTTGGAGCAGACGGAACTGTTGGTGCAAACCAGAGTGCCATTGCCATTATAGGTGATAACACAGACAAGTATGCCCAAGGGTATTTTGCCTATGACTCGAAAAAATCAGGTGGCTTGACTGTTTCTCATTTAAGGTTTGGTGATGTACCTATCCTGTCAACATACCTGATTGACAATTCTGACTTTGTTGCCTGCCATAAATCCAATTATGTTGAAATTTATGATATCTTAAAGGGAATAAAAGAGGGTGGGACCTTTCTTTTAAATTCACCCTGGTCTGTTGAAGATATGGAAAAACATATCCCGGGCAGTGTCAGGAAGACCATTTATGATAAAAAGCTTAAGTTTTTTAATATTGATGCAGTTAAAATTGCCGGTGAAGCAGGCCTTGGCGGCAGGATCAACATGATCATGCAGACATGCTTTTTTAAGCTTGCCAATGTCCTCCAGGTTGAAAAAGCCATAAGTCTTCTCAAGGAAGATATTAAAGCCAAGTTTGGTAAAAAGGGCGAAAAAATTGTTTCAATGAATATTGAAGCGGTTGATAAAACCCTTGACAACCTTGTTGAAATTAATATTCCGGAATCATGGAAAGAGGGTGTAACAAAGGAAACGGCTTCTGAAGCGACCACACCGTTTGTGGATAATGTTATGAAAAAGATTTCTGCCCAGGGCGGAGACGATCTTCCGGTAAGCGTATTTGCACCGGATGGTGTTTTTGAACAGGGAACCGCCCAGTATGAAAAAAGAGGGGTTGCCATTAATGTTCCTGAATGGGTTCCTGAAAATTGCATTCAATGCAACCAGTGTGCTTTTGTATGCCCCCATGCAGCCATTATCCCCATTGTTGCAACCAGTGAAGAATTAGAAAATGCCCCTGAAAATTTTGTTATGATTGACGGCAAGGGAAAAGGGATGGACGAATTTAAATTCAGAATCCAGATTAACCCGCTGGACTGCCAGGGTTGTGGAAACTGTGCTGATATCTGTCTTGCCAAAACACCGGCCCTTGAGATGAAACCCCTTGAAACCCAGCTTGATCCCGAGGTTGAAAATCACAGGTTTTCCAAAACCATTTCCTTTAAAACAGGTATCCTGAAAAGGGAGACAGTTAAGGGAAGTCAACTTTTTCAACCTCTTCTTGAGTTCTCCGGTGCATGTGCAGGATGTGGCGAAACCCCTTATGCGAAACTTTTAACCCAGCTTTTTGGCGAAAGAATGACCATTGCAAATGCCACTGGCTGTTCGTCCATCTGGGGGGGATCAGCGCCTTCAACCCCTTATTGCACCAATGCAGACGGTGAAGGCCCGGCATGGGCAAGCTCCCTTTTTGAAGATGGGGCGGAATTCGGGTATGGAATGATGCTGGCAACGACCACAAGGAGAAATATCCTGGCCTCAAAGGTTGAGAAGGCCCTTAAAACGGAACTTTCACCAGAACTTGAAGACGCCTTGGGCGGCTGGCTTGCCGGAAAAGATGATGCAGAAGAATCCAAAAAATATGCTTTTGCTTTAAAAACCCTGCTAAAAGATGAAACCTGCGGTATTCTCGAAGAAATCTATGAAGAAAAAGACATGTTTGTGAAAAAATCCCACTGGGTTTTTGGCGGTGACGGCTGGGCTTATGATATTGGATTCGGCGGCCTGGATCATGTTCTTGCATCAGGTGAAAATATAAATATCATGGTTATGGATACGGAAGTTTATTCCAATACAGGGGGCCAGTCTTCAAAGGCAACTCCTACAGGAGCCATTGCAAAATATGCAGCTTCAGGTAAAAAGATCGGCAAAAAAGATCTTGGCCGGATGATCATGAGTTACGGGTATGTATATGTTGCATCAATCGCCATGGGTGCCAACAAGAACCAGACCTTGAAAGCCATTGTTGAAGCGGAGAAATATCCCGGACCATCTTTGATTATCTGCTATGCCCCATGTATTAACCAGGGCATAAGAAAAGGCATGGGTAAATCCCAGTTTGAGGAAAAACTGGCTGTTGAATCAGGTTACTGGCCGCTTTACAGGTACAACCCCGAATTAATCAAGGAAGGAAAAAATCCGTTTATTTTTGATTCAAAAGAGCCTGATGGAACCTTGCAGGAATTTCTTGGCGGAGAAACCAGGTTTGCGGCCCTTGAAAAAAGCTTTCCAGAAGAATCCAAACGCCTGAGGGCAAAAATTGAAAAAGAAGTAAAAGATAAATACACCATGTTTAAAATGATGTCGGATGTCGGCAAAGAAGAAAAATAATGTTTTAAACATATAAGAACTATTTAAACCGGGCCGGAATGTAATTTTCGACCCGGTTTAAATTTTATATCGCTATTATCAATTAAATCCAGTCGCTATTGTCTAAATAAAATCAATTAATTAAATAAAATTATTTTTAAAAATTACAGGAACTTGTCACCTGCGACCCATTCAAAAGCCTTTTCCCATAATATGCAAGCCTGGCATAAAACTTGAAAATAAGCTTTACTAAAGGCTTGTGTTTATATATGGTGCCAAAAATAATTTGGCATGAAACATATTCATAAATGGAAAGGGAATATGCTTAAAAAATGTTTTATTTTTATAATGTTATTTGCTGGTATCTCTTTTATCCCGGGACTAAACATAATTTTTGCTTCAAATTCAGGCAAAAATATAAAAGCCTCTTTAACTGCCATGCCGGATATTCGAATTGTAAAAGGGGTTGTAAAAAGGGGAGACACTGCATCCTCCTTGTTGAATAAATATCTTCCCTTAAAAACCATATACAGGATAAACCTTGGAAGTTCGGATATATTTTCCTTGGCCCGTATCAGGAAAGGCCAAGCCTATAAGATTATTTTGCAGGAGAATAACCTTATAGGGTTTGAATATGAAATTGACAAAGAATACCGTCTGGTGGTGCAAAAGGAAAATGATAATTTTTTTATCACCAAGGCACCAATTAAATACGATATAGACCTTGAGGTTGTATCTTCTACAATTATATCCAGCCTTTTTGAGGCTGTAAGGAAATCAGGAGAGAGAAGCGAGCTTGCATGGAAACTGTCTGATATCTTTGCATGGGACATTGATTTCATAAGGGATATAAAGCCCGGGGACCAGTTCAAGGTTCTTGTTGAAAAAAGATATCGCAATGGAAAGCTTTCAGGTTATGGAAAGATCCAGGCAGCTTTTTTTAAAAATAACGGAACACTCTTTAAAGCTTTTTTACATAAAAATTCAAACGGTGTATCAGGATATTTTGATGAGAAAGGTAATTCTCTTCAAAAAGCATTCTTAAAAGCACCTTTGGCATATTCAAGAATTTCATCCAGGTTTACCAAAAGAAGGCTTCATCCTATTTTCAAAGTGTATAGGCCTCATCCCGGAGTGGATTATGCCGCCCCCGAGGGTACACGGATAAAAACGGTTGGCGACGGTGTTATAACAAAGATTGGTTACAGCAAGGGCATGGGAAATTTTATTAACATCCGCCACTACAACGGATATACCACAGGGTATAACCATATGAGCAGGTTTGCCAAAGGCATGAAAAAAAGCAAAAGAGTGATCCAGGGTGATGTGATCGGGTTTGTGGGGATGACAGGATATGCAACAGGGCCCCATCTGGATTTTCGCATGAAGAAAAACGGAAGGCTCGTGGATCCGCTCAAGTATAGATCACCGCCGGCAAACCCTGTCAAGTCCGAGGAAATGGAAAAATTCCTGGCAAGAACAATAGAGTTGTCCTCAAAAATTAATACCAGTCCAAAACTTACCTTCCCGCATAAAAAGTCAACATAAAAAAATCTTCGGGTATCAGTCTTGTTTATTTTCCTGGCATTAGAATATAGGATGTAATAGCATGCCTGTATCTTGTAAATTACAATGGAGAAATCAAAATGCCGGAAGAATCATTGAGCGATTTATTTGAAGGTGTTTTTAAAATATCAGGCAATAAAAAAGCAATTACATTTTTTCGTAATGGAAATATTGAAACCGAGTTGACCTATGATGCCTTGCAAAAGGATATTATCCTGTTTGCAAATTTTTTGTCTGCATATAATCTTGAAAAAGGCGACCGGGTTATTTTGCTGCTTGAAAAATCCATTATAACTGTTGTGGCCGGTCTTGCCCTTTTTAAAAAAGGTGTTATTGCAGTGCCCCTGAACCCCGGGTTCAAGAAAAACGAGCTTGATTACCTGCTGAAAGATTCAAAGGCTGAATTGATAATGGCGGGTCCTGGTAAAAAAGAGCTGATAAGAAGGATTAATCCTCAAATAGCCATCCTTGAAATACCGACAAATCTTTCCTACAAAGAGATTAAATTTTTCAGGTCTGAAACTTTGCCTTTTCCTGAAAAAAAAGTTTTTAAAAATGACCCCGCCCTTATTATTTACACATCAGGAACAACCGGGAATCCAAAAGGCGCTGTCCTTACCCATGGAAACCTTATTTTAGATGCCAGAAATATTATTCTGGCCTGGAAAATTTCCAGGGATGACGTTTTTTGCCATGCTCTTCCCCTGTTTCATATCCACGGGCTTTGCTTTGCCCTCCATACAGCCCTATTGTCAGGTGCCCATGTTCTTATGATGGATTGTTTTACACCTGGGGCGGTTGTTCAAATATTGTCGTCAAAAAAGGGTAGGGAAACTTGCAGCGTTTTTATGGCAGTCCCTGCTATGTATACAAAATTATTGGATTTTATAGGAGAACAAAAAGTTGATTTTAGCCATATCCGGCTTCTGACTTCCGGTTCCGCACCTCTTTTGGAAAAAGAGTTTTACAGGATAAAGCAGGTATTTAAAAAAGAACCTGTGGAAAGGGAAGGCATGTCGGAAACCGGGATGAATTTTTCAAACCCGCTTAATGGCAGGAAGAAACCCGGCAGCATAGGGCTTCCCCTTAAAGGGGTGGAAGTAAGAATTGTGGATACTGAAACCCTGGGAGACGTGAAAAAGGGGAAAGTCGGAGAAATCTGGCTGAAAAGTCTTTCCATAACAAAAGGTTATTGGGAAAAACCTGCTGAAACAAAGGCTGCATTTAAAGATGGATGGTTTAAAACAGGTGATCTTGGAAGAAAAGACAAAGAAGGTTATTACTATATCACAGACAGGATAAAGCACATTATTATCACTGGTGGAGAAAATGTTTCCGCCAAAGAGGTGGAAACAGTTATCAACCAGATAGAAGGGGTGAAAGAATCATCAGTTGTGGGTTTGCCCGATGATACATGGGGCGAAAAAGTTGCAGCCCTGGTTGAAAAACTGCCAGGGTATGACGTAAGTGAATCCTATATAAAAGCAGTTTGCAAAAAAGAGCTGCATGACTGGAAATGCCCTAAAGAAATCAAATTTACTAATAATATTCCAAAAAATACCATGGGCAAGGTTCTAAAACAAAAGGCCAAAGAATTATTTCATATAAAAGAATCAGGTTCTCCGCCTGAAAATACCATTCCATAAAAGGCTTGAAAGGCCCTGGCCTTTTTGATATTCTTTGCCTTCAAGATAAAGGGTTCTGGTTTTCAAACCGGCAAGATCTTCTTTTTTCATGGTCAGAGGATTTTTATCAAGCACCACCATATCGGCTTTTTTCCCAGGTTCAAGAGAGCCTGTTTTTTCATCATCAAAGCATGTAAAGGCTGTTTCATAAGTAAACATTTTAATGGCTTCCATTACTGAAACAGACTGGGATTCATTATAGTGATTGCAGGCGCAGTAAATTCCAAAAACAGGATCAGGCAGGGTAACCGGTGCATCAGAGCCGCCTGAAATATGAATACCCATATCAAGCATGGTCCTGAAAGGAGAAATATCCAAGGCCCTTTTACCAAGGATTTTGCTTAAATACGAGAGGGGTTCAAGGCTTAAGCGGAGCAGCGAGGGCTGGGCCGCAATACCGATATTGTATCTGGCACATTTTTCAAGCCCTTTTGGCGTGACAAGCGAGCCATGGATAATACTGTGGCGGTGGTCTTTTCTGAAATTGCTTTTCAAAGCTGTTTCAAATGCTTTGGTTGCCTGGTCAAATGCGGCATCGCCTATTGCATGCAGCTGAACCTGCAGGTTTTTATCATTAGCTTTTTTTACAAAATTTATGACCTGATCATCTGTATAAAACAAAATACCTTTGTTTTTTGTATCATTTTGATAAGGGGTATTAAGGGCAGCATCAAGTGATCCAAAGCATCCGTCAAGGGCTGTTGCAAAACACCCGCCAATTCGAGGAAGTTTCCTTTTTAAAACCTTTTTAATGTCCATGGTCTGGAAAAACACCCTGAAATTAAACGGGTTGGCAAGGCCCCCTGCCATGAACCTTACAAGATCAACATCCAGATCCAGAGGAAAACCAACACCTTCAGCCGGATGTACAAGGCCGATTCCTTTTTCAGCCATTTTATCCACGGTTTTTAGCATATGGTTTAATAAAGAAACAACAGAAACCTTGGATGTAATATGATCTGTGGCTGCAAAAAATGCTTCCTGGAAGAGTTGGCCCGTGTCATCATTATAGCCGCGCAATTTTTTAATTTTAGGTGGCAGGATTTTAAGCATGGCCGTGTTGACCACACTTGCATGCCCGTCATATTTTATAAGCATAACAGGTTTTCTGTTCTCGATCAGGTCCAGTTCTTCCCTTGTGACCAGGCGCTTTTCTTCAACATGGTGGGCAGAGATTCCAAAGCCCAGGACAATTTTGCACTTTGATTTTTCTATATAGCATTTAATAATATTGGAAAGGTCTTGAAAATTCTTTGCATCTCTCACATCAAGGGTGGAAGAAAAGAGTGCATACGAAGAAAAATGAAGATGGGAATCCGAAAAGCTTGGGATAAGCGCTTTATTACCAAGATCGATTATCCTTTTTTCCATATATTTTTCAGGAAGGACATCACCGGTAAAAACAATTTTCTTGTTATCTTCGACAAGATACTTATGAACCGTATCGTCTTCATCACAGGTAATGATGGGTCCTTTAAAAATTTTCATGATCTTTTCCCATTTTAAATTATTTATACGTTCATCTTTAGAAGAAGATAGGCGAAATATAAAATTATGTACATATATTTTTTTTCAAGAACACTTTTGAGAAGTTGGGATTTCAGCGATATTAAGAAGGCTTGCCCATGATTAATTCAATTATCACTGCGCATTCAAGCCCGAATGGCAGATAGCCTGCATACCCGAGCAGCGGCATTTCAAAAACATGAAGAATATCTACATATGGAATGGAATATTGCCATCTGGCAAGGCTGTACATGTTGAACATTTCCCAGAAAAATCCGCAGATCAAACCGGCTGCGGCATAGGCCGCGACCATGGTATAATCACCGTTTTCCGCCCCGGATAATATATGGTGCCGCCCTGATAATATCCTGAACCCAATTAGAAGAAAAAGAGGGCAGAGCCAGACTGTGAAAAATAAAATTTCTGGAAAAATGCCGACAAGGCTGAGAAGAACACCGGAAGAAGCCACCATAAGAAGGCCAAAGGATCTGGAACCCGTCCCATGGAGGGGCCGGGCATGTTTAAACCTGTTTTTAAACCAGGCAAAGGTCAACAGGTATGCTTTCATGCTTTCCACGGCTGGCAGGACTGTTGAAAAACTCAGGGTGGCCAGAAGAAAATACTCAAGGCCCGGATACTGGCTCCCTGTATAATACCAGTTGCCCACAAACCGGTTCAAAAATTCAAATGCCCACCAGAATAGGGAGCTGACCATGAATAGAAATAAAAATTTTGACGGGGTATTAAACATGGGGCACTGAGTTTTTGACCGGTAGATAATTGCATTGACACTTATAATCCAGCACAACCACAGGGGAAAGAAGGTATGGGCCTGGAAAGGTTTAAACCAGTCAAACCTGGTCCATGCCATCACCCAGAAAAAGAAAAGGCCTGCAAAAGAAACATATCCCCATAAAGGAAATCGTCCTCTTGCTTCAGGCTTGGTTTTTTCTTTACGGGTCATGCCCTTTTTCAGCAGGGGCAGGAAGGCTAAAGCAATGAAACAGGCCGTGGCCGTGAATACGGGTGGGGAAAAGGGGGCATGTGATGTGATTACGGGCTTGGGGGGAAATACAAGATATGGCATAACAGCCTGTCCTTTAAGTATTACCCCAAGCAGCGGAAGTGCAGGAATCAGCCCCGCAGGTATGATGAATTCTTTAAAAATTCTCATGGTTTTTCTCATTTATTGCATTTTTTTAAAAGATCGGATAAAAATCTATAATATATCTTGCGATATACATTTTCAATGTATGTTGACTCATTCTTTTTTTTGTGGAATAAATACTTCCTGAGGTTTCACAGTATGCGATATTTGTTGTAGTAATTGTTGTGGGTTCCTTTTTAAGCAGGATTTTTCGGACAGACCACCGGGTATTTGGAGACAGACTGGTTTTGGAGCACTGTTATATCATATGAAGGACCAATACATAGTATCACAAAAAAAAAGGACCGGGCATCTTATATCAGATGTTGAAGAGTCAGATCAGATTATTCGTCAATACCAGAAGCACAAACGCTGGCTTCTTAAGGCAACGTATCATTATTCCAGCCTTAATTATTCAAAACTTGTGTCAAAGGAAATATTAAGGCATGACAGGGATAAAAGCATTGACGAAAAAGCATTTTTAAAAAATAAAACCCTTACAAAAAAAACACTTTCTCAAATTATAAAGATCAATTTAAAAAATCCCATAGAGTCATATCTTGTACTCAATAAACCTTTAACCGCGGAAGATCTGATTTTAGATATAAATATGGTGGGAGAAACTTTTTTTAAGGGCAGCCTGGTTGATTTTTCCGGGATAAAATGCGCGTTTAAAAGATTTTTATATTCCTTAAGACAAGAAAGGGTTATCCTGAATCAACTGGCTGTTTTAAAAATGCAGAACCCCAGGAAATACATGGATATGCTGAGAACGGGTATTCTTAACTATGTTATTGAATCCAGGCTCACCGATAAGAAAAACGATATTGAAAATTGCTTTATCGCAGGTATTCTCCACGATATCGGGTTTTTATATCTTGACCCGAAATACCATGACATGGCCCCGGGCAGGTTTTCAATTAACGATCTTAAAAACATACAGATCCATACGCAGTTAGGGTTCCACCTGTTAAAACCCTGGTTTCATGAGGATATTTTAAATGCGGCCATGAACCACCATATCGGTGAAGACAACAGCGGATATCCGAGGCGGGTGGTGATCAAGCCTAACCGGATATCAAAACTGACCGGTTTTGCAAGCTCTTTTGTTTCCTGTCTTAGAAAGTATAAATTAAAAAATGCACTTAAAATTCAAGATGTTTATTCCAGGGAAAAATCATATCTTGGAGAATCCCTTTCCCCCTTATTTAAAAGGGATTTTTATGAAATCCTTGAAACTTTGAAAATACAATTTAATAAAAAAGGCCGGAATATTGATGTTCAATTCAACCGCAGGTATTCTGTTATTCTTCATAACTTTCTTGTTTATATTTTCGATCTTGGCCAGGAATTAAAAAAGATTGATACCCTTCTTTTGAATTATATAAGAGACAAAGCCTCCCACAGACTGGAACTGCAAAATGATATTGATGACGTGTTTGACCATATTAAAAAGCTGAATATAATTATTAAAAGCTGCGGAAAAAGTCCTGGAATCCGCCGGATTATGAAGGACAACCTGCTGGCCTCCTCAATTTTAGGGGATATTGAAATCATTTCCATGGAGTTACACCGGAACAATAGGTTTTTGATCGGCCTGTTAAATTACCTTAATACAAAAATCAAAGATTTTACATTTGAAACAGCAGTCTTAAAAAAGGCATTGGAATTTTCCGGTAATATTAAAAGGAATGTCTCAAGCCAGCTCGAAAAAGAGATAAACATTTTTAATCTTTTAAATGCCATATCCTCAGGATAAATTCTGAGTCCCCGGGTAATTTTATTATCTTGATCTCAATGTTCCATCATGCTAAACTTTTTTTTCTTTTTTTAAATATTTTTAAAAAACAGACCTGAAACATTAGAAAAGGAAGCGAATAAAAAATATGTCACCTCAGATGGAAAATAAAGTGAAAGAGGAAGTTGCCGCACTCAACCTTGGTAACAAAATAAGAAACCTTCGAAAGCACAGAGCTTTTACACTTCAGGAAGTCTCGGATCTGACCGGGCTTTCAAAACCTTTGCTCTCACAGATTGAAAACAATATTGCAGCCCCTCCCATTGCCACATTGATTAAGATTTCAACCGCCCTGGGGGTAAAGATCAGTCATTTTTTCCGTGACCATGAAATGGGGGACAAGATTGTTGTTGTTAAAAAACATGAGCGGTATGGTGTTAAAAAATTGTTTCATCATAAAAATGAGTCCAAAGTGGGGTATCGATGGGAATCTCTTGCATACCCTATGGTGGGGAAACACATGGAGCCGTTCATGGTAGAGATAGAGCCAAGAAAAGATGAAGAACTTCTTTATAATGACCATAAGGGGGAAGAATTTCATTTTGTTTTAGAAGGTATAGTGGAATTTAAAAGCGCTGAACAAACACATATGCTGGAAAAAGGTGACAGTATTTACTTTGACTCCAGTATCCCCCATGCCCTGCGCGGTATCGACGGGGTGGCAAAATCGTTGATTATCATCTATGCACCCAGATAAAAAACAGGTTTATGAATTTAAAACTGACATTCTACACCTCATCAACATAAACGCTGTGGGCTTGCAGGTTCTTCTCTTAACCCAGCCTGGCAGATCCCTTTTGTTATCCTTTGTGATCAAGTATATGGAATGAAACTTTTGAATTTAGCTCTTTTTGAGCCGTTCTTCAAGATCTGAAGGTGAAATAAATATAAAGGATCTGCCATCCTTTAATTTGTTCAGTAAATTGAGGCTATCCGACATATGCAACAGGTCCTTTCTTGCTGTTTCATAAGTAATCCCATGAGAATTGCGATGTTCATTGATGTTATATATAAACCTGGGATGTTTTAGAGCGTGGTGGAGCAGGGCTAACTGCCGAAAATTTAATTTTCCACCCATATGTTTGGCATCCCGAAGAGTTTCCTGTGCATATTCTATATCTTTTGTCTTTTTTTCAAGATAAGAGTGTAGGTCTTCTATAGCTTTTTTAATCACTTCAAGTTGATGAATGATAAAATAGGTAAGATCATTGTCATCTGTTTCAGTATACAGAAATGCTCGTCCATATTGCACTGGTGCGAGTTTTATAATTCGGGAAATAGAGATGAATTCTGTCAACCAATACCCCTGAGTTATCATGGACCAGTAAAATAATGCCCTTGCCGTTCTGTCGTTCCCATCAACAAAGGGATGATCATAAGCAAGTATGAAATGAAGGATAATGGCTCGAATTACCGGATGGATAAACCCTTTATCAGAAGCACAATTGGCAAACTGGCACAGGGATTCTATTCTTTGGTCCAACTCCGCTGCATGGGGCGGACGATGCAATACACTTGAACTGGTTCTGTCCGTCACATAAACATCAT
Source organism: Deltaproteobacteria bacterium (assembly GCA_013151635.1). GTDB lineage: Bacteria > Desulfobacterota > Desulfobacteria > Desulfobacterales > Desulfobacteraceae > Desulfobacula. The sequence continues at coordinate 11,648 of JAADHV010000083.1, forward strand.
CTCCTATTGATCTCAAAATACCTGTCTTATCAGGATCATCTAATGTTTTTTCTGCCAGAATTCTGTGGAGTTCAAAGAGAAAAGAAGGAGTTAGCTCGTCATCTTTGAAGTCTCTGATGAATTGCATGGCATGATAATTATTCAGAATCATCTGCTCACTTTTATCTTTTGGATTTCTTCCCTGCCGGATCATCTCCTTTGCTACAGGCCTGGTTGTCGAAGCTCCTTCCAGCTGGCTTGAATTAATGGCTTCTTCCACAAGGGATTTGATCAGATATGTGTTTTGCATGCCAGGCTTGGTAATTTGTTGATTTGCTGAAATCGTACCCGCGGCATTCATATCAAGCCAATGCAAATCATGTTGTACTGAATAATGCAGGAGATACAAGAATCTAATCTAACAAGCAAAACTATGATATAAAACCCAATAGAACCCCCCCCTTTTTTTTTAACCCCCATAAAGAAACAGAACGCAGTGAAGGGATAAATCAAGAAAAAAATTTGCATTATCGAAAGTATTGGTTAGAATTGGATAATATCAGTATTGAAGCAAACCTTGAGAAACTCGCTATAGCAGAAACCTGGAATAACGGCAAAGCCGTTAGGGAAACTCTGGCGGCAGATATCCCGCTGACAATCGATCACTTTCGTTACTTCGGCAGTCATCCGTTCCGAAGCCTTAGAAATTGCGAATGATACGTTATATGGTCTTGGTGCCGGTGTTTGGACACGCGATGTACATCAAATGCAAACATTTTCTCATGGTATCGAAACGGGTCGTGTTTGGTGTAATTGCTACCATGCGTACCCTGTTCATGCCCCATTCGGCGGATATAAGAAATCCGGCATGGGCCGCTCATAAAGGGCTGCCCCGATCAAGCCATCAACGGCATTCTCCTTTGGCCGTAAAGCAAAATCAGAGGTACTCCATCCGATGCATATGATATCGCTAATAAAGCCGGAATCCATTTATCGGAACACGGTGGAACAGGAGCGGGAGTAATCGGTGCTGTTGCCGGTATTGGCCTTAGACTGACAGGCATGAGGTAAGAGCATATTTAAGAATACTCACTTTTTTCTAGACTAAATCAGCAATATTACCTATGATTCATTAACCTTTTATTCATAGGCTGGGTAGCTATATATCTGAAAAATGAATACCGGCTTTCAATTTAATCGTCATGAACTTGCAGAGTTTTCATTCCCATGTCTGTCCTTCTGGCAAAACATGGCGGTGTGAAAATAGGGCATGGAGACCATCTTGAACAATTAACCATGTTTTGCAAAGAAGGATATCTTCCCATTACATTTGGCATACCGCCTTACGGCTTTTTTGAACATCCGGCTGAGTTTGGCTCCATCCCCCCACATAGGACGGATTGCGGTGCATTTCTTTTGGCAGAAAATATTGGCGCGAAATCATTAATTTACTTGAAAGAGCTTCAGGTCATTGGAAACGTTCAAGGCAGGTCTATACATTTTGTGAGTTGTTCGTATCAAGGCTCCGGGATTATCTAAGTTCAACACCGGATAAATGTATCGCACCATTATAGGTAACACATGAAACGGTTGATTATTGGAGATATCCATGGCTGCTGCGATGAACTCATACAGAGCTTGTTGATCGGGGTCCAGAGCCATTGAAGGTAATCGAATTTTTTAATTCCACCCCCAACGCTTATTCCATATTGGGTAATCACGAACATAAACACATCCTCTCCCATGACCGCGTCATTTAACCGGGCATAGCGCAACAGATTACACACGATCATTTTACGCCTGGGGAATTTATCGATATCATTCAATGCTATCCCTTTTACCTGGATATGCCGGAGGTGCTTCTTGTTCATGGTGCATTTGAACCGGGCCTGCCCCTTGGTGAGCAGAAAAAATCAGTACTATTGGGGACTTGAAAAGGAGAAGCATATCTTCGGAGACACTACCCTAAACCGTGGTATGAACAGCAGGTCATGAGTAAAAAAAACGTATAATAAGCAAACCGCCCAATACCAGGGAGGAAACTGTGAAATATCCCAGGGGAGGGGGCAATATAGCGGTAGTTAAAATATCCTGCCCATAGCAATCCCAAAGCGGGAAAAATCAAAATCCCGCTGGCCAATCCAACCCATCTGAAAATCATACGGAAAAGAAAACAGCCGTGGTGGGAAAGAAACCTCGTTTCAAACAAACTTGATATTTATTTTTTCAATGCTCCGTATCTCCGGCACCCCAGATGTCAACAATTTTAGTATTTCCGGGATAATCAACCGTACGATAATGGGTAATATTGGATAATTTTCTTGTTATTCTTCCAAGCCTGGTTGCCTGGAATTTTATGGACTTGATATTATTATCCGAATCTGATCCCATCAGCAATAATTCAGAATATCCAAGGATTGCCTGCAAAGGCTGATTAATCTCATGGCAGACTGCTCCTGCCATCTCAAGAACCCCCTGAAGTCTTTCCCTTTCATACTTTTCTTTTTCAACAGCTTTTCTCTGGGAAATATCTGTAAATGTTGCAATAGTCCATGCCATTGGATCGGATATATTGTCACTGTTAAGCCTTATATGGGCAGGGAAAAGGGTCTTGTCCTTTTTAACCAGTTTACTTTCATAATCTGCTGTACCGCGTGTGGTAATGCTGTTATATATTTTTTTCCCGGCAATATCGTAATCATCTATGTCATAATAGATAATCCTGGTGCTTTGATTCTCAAGCTCCGACTTTGATTGATATCCGAACATTTTAACCATTTCATTGTTCACCCATTTAAAAACCCGGTTCTTAACAAGGGCGATCCCTACAGGGGACGATTCCAGGATTTTTTCAAGAATTTTTCTCTGTTCCGCCAGCTTTTCATCCGACTCTTTTCGTTCAATGGCAAGTGCAATATGCTGGGAAACCGAATTTAAGAGATCCAGATCATTTTTTTCATAGGCGGTTGGGGATTTGTAACTTTGAATAACAATGGCGCCTTTTACCCTGTCATCTATAACCAGCGGGGCTCCCAGCCAGATTTTGCTGACAGTTCCAATTGTTTTCTGCTTAAACTGGCCGGCAAGCCGGATGATATCCTTTTCATAAAAAATCATAGGCTTTCTGTTTTTAATGACCATACCGGTAGACGATGCTGTTTTACTGAAATTAAAGATTTCTTCAGGAATTTCGTCTTTTTCGTCCACATGATATGGGAAAATTATAGAATCCCTTTTTTTATTATGAAGAGCAATAAAAAAATTATCAACATTGAGAATTTCATCAAGGCTTTCATGAATTACTTTATAAAGCTCATCAAGGTTCCTGGTATTGCTGACCGCTTCAGATATTTTAAATAAAACTTCTATGGTTTTTCCAGGATCCCTTTTCTTTTTTGTGTTTTCGGATTGGCTTTTACCCATGGCAAACCTGTTATTTATCATAAATTTAAGTCATACTAAAAAATTTATTATTGTTTCATTAATATTTTATTTTTTCAAGGAGAATTCCGGGAGCGCAGCAATTCTTGCACTGGATGATGCGCTGATTGGAGAAGCAACGATATCTGATTTTTTAATACCAAATCCTGTTTTTAAGAAGCATCATGGCTTGAGTTCCAGATATCAACTATCTTGGTGTCCCCGGGATAATTCATGGTTTTATACCGGGTAATATTGGAAAGTCTTTTTGTGATGTTACCGATCCTGGTTGCCTGGTTCTTAATATTATTTAATTCCCGGAAAGATATGGCCTCATTGTCCTGGTATAAGGTTGAATAACCAAGAATGGTCTGCAAAGGCTGATTTATTTCATGACAGACAGCTCCTGCCATTTCAAGAACACCTTGAAGCTTTTCCCTTTCCAGCTTTTCCTTTTGGGCAAGCTCCCGCTGGGAAATATCTGCAAGGGTCACTATTGTGCTTTCAATGGGATTTTCAGCGCCGGAACTTGTCATGATGACATGGGCTTTAAAAAGGGTGCCGTCTTTTCTTTTCAGGTCAAAATCAAAATCAGACTTACCCTTATCCTTTAAGTCCTGGTAGATAATTTTTCCAGCCTTTTTATAATCAGCCTCTGAGCTATAAATCATGCGCACATCAGTATTTTCAAAATCTTCTTTTTTCTCATATCCGAACATATTAAGCATTTCATTATTCACCCATTTGAAAATCCTGTTTTCCACAAGGCAAATCCCCACAGGAGATGATTCCACGATTTTTTTAAGAATTTTTTGCTGCTCTTTTAATGCTTCTTCTGATTCTTTCCGTTCAATGGCAAGGGCAATATGCTGGGAAATGGTATTTAAAAGATTAAGGTCTTCAATTTTATAATCATCCGGGGAGTTAAAACTCTGTATGGCAATGACACCTATTACCCTGTTTTTAATGATTAAAGGTGCGCCAAGCCATATCTTACAGATGGTTCCAATGGTTTTTTGCTTCTGCACTTTTGCAAAATCAATAATATCCTGTTCAAAAAAAATCAAGGGTTTCCTGGCTTTAATGATTCTTCCTGTCAGGGATGCGGTTTTACTGAAATTAAAAATTTCCTCGGGATTATCGTCCTTTTCATCCACATGATAAGGAAAAGTGATAGAATCTTTTTTTCCATGGTGAAGTGCAATATAAAAATTATCAACGTTCAGAATTTTTCCAAGGGACTTGTGGATAGCCCTGTATAACTCATCAAGGTTTAGTGTCGTTGTTACAGCTTCAGAGATTTCAAACAAAACTTCAAGGGTTTTATTTGCATCCCGGACCCTGGTATTTTTGTTTTTTTTCAATTTCATTGTTCATTTTTCGCCCTGGCAAAGCATTATGCCTTGTTATGGAATCAGATTTTATGCAATACTATTCCAATGTGTATTTATAAATTATAACAACAGTAGTAGTATGAAAGCAATTATTATATGAATAATTATTTGGAATACCAAGAATGAAATCTTTTGAAGAAGTCTCCCTTTTGTATGAAATAAGTGAAGCGCTGAACCAGTATATGGACATGAAAAAATCATTGTTCAAGGTTTTAAGTGTACTGTCTGAATCCTTGAACCTGGTCAGGGGCATAATCTTCCTGATCAACTCTGAAACCGGTGAAATCAGGATTGAAATGGCCCATGGCATTTCTGAAGATACCACCCGTAAAATCAAATATCTTCCAGGGGAAGGCATTATAGGAAGAGTTATTCAAAAAGGAGAGCCGGCTGTTGTCCGGCGGATAAGCGAGGAGCCCTTATTCCTGGATAAAACCCATTCAAGGGAGCGTATAGAAGGCCAGGACTACTCTTTTATCTGCGTTCCCATAAAAAAGGACAACAGGATAGTTGGCGCAATCAGTGCGGACCGCCCTTTTGAGGGTAAAAAATCTCTTGAAAAAGGAGAAAAACTCTTATCGGTTGTCGCAGCCATGATTGCCCATCATGTCATCAATATTGAAACTATCCGGGTTGAAAAAGAGCAGCTTAAAACAGAAAATATCCGCCTGAAATCAGCGCTTGAAAACAGGTATAGCTTTACCAATATCATTGGAAATTCAAACAAAATGAGGGAAGTGCTTCAAATGATCTCCCAGGTATCTTCCTCATCCGCAACTGTTCTTATAAGGGGAGAAAGCGGCACGGGAAAAGAGCTTGTGGCAAATTCCCTTCATTATAACAGCGACAGGAACAAAATGCCCTTTATTAAAATAAATTGCGCCGCCATACCTGAAAACCTTATTGAAAGCGAATTGTTCGGTCATGAAAAAGGGGCGTTTACCGGGGCTTCCAACATGAAAAAAGGCAAGTTTGAAATAGCAAACAAAGGAACCATTTTTTTAGACGAAATCGGAAACATGGACCTTAGTGCCCAGGTAAAGCTCTTAAGGGTTCTCCAGGAAAAGGAGTTTGAAAGGGTTGGTGGATACAAACCCATTAAAACCGATGTCAGAATTGTTGCCGCCACTAATTCAAATCTTGAAGAAATGGTTCAACAGGGCAAATTCAGGGACGATCTTTATTTCAGGCTGAATGTATTTCCCATTTATATTCCAAGCCTTAGAATGAGGAAAACAGATATTATCCTGCTGGCCGACCACTTTCTTGAAAAATACAGGAAAGGGCATGGAAAAAATATTAAACGGATCACCACCCCGGCCATTGACATGATGATGGAATACCACTGGCCCGGAAATGTAAGGGAGCTTGAAAACTGTATTGAAAGAGCGGTCATCCTCTGTAATGAAGGGGCCATCCACAGTTATCACCTGCCGCCCACCCTTCAGACCGGAACAAAATCCAAAAGCCTTCCTTTGTCCATAGAAGATGCTGTGACCCGCCTTGAAAAAGAAATCCTTATGGATTCTTTAAAAAACACTAACGGGAATATTAATAAGGCGGCAAAGCTGATTGGAATTACGGTAAGAAAATTTTCTTATAGAGCGGCAAGATATAATATCAATTATAAAGATTACAGGTAACAATAATAAAAAGAGCTATCCCATGAAAAAATTTTTCTTTTTTGTATTAGTATTATCAATGGTGCCCATTTTTTCTGCATGTGAGAATGATAAAATACCGCCGGGATTTTCAAAAAATAATACCCAAAAGAAAATTGCTGCCCCCGGGCATACTGCGTTGGTGGAAAAATCCGAAGTCACAAGAATGTATGAGGCTGTCGGCACTGTCCGGCCTTTGACTGAATCCGTGATTGAATCCCAGGTAAGCGCACAGGTGATAAAGGTATCCTGTGTGCCGGGAACAAGAGTAAAAAAAGGACAGGTTCTCATCCGGCTTGATGCAAGGCAGCTCACAACCCAGCTCAAACAGGCAAAGGAAGGGCTGAGCGTTGCAAAAAACGCTCTGCAGCAAACCTTTAAATCCGTGGACGAGGCAAAGGCCGGTCTTGACCAGGCAAAAGCAGCTTACGAAAGAACAAAAAAACTTTTTAAATCAGATATCGTACCGTCTCAAAGGCTTGAAATTGACAAGGCAAAATATCTCCAGGCAAAAGCAAGGCTTGAAAAATCCAGGGAAGCACAATTGTCTGCCAGGGCTTCCATCAGGCAGTCCCGGGAAATTGTAAAAGAAGCCGGGATCGGGCTTGGTTATACCAGGATTACTTCTCCTGCCACAGGGGTTGTGATAAAAAGGATGATTGACCCGGGAGATCTTGCAGTCCCCGGAAAGCCGCTTTTAATGATCCAGACAAGCGGCTCTCTAAGGCTTGAGGCCAATGTAAGAGAAGGTATGATGTCAAGGGTGGTCCTAGGACATGATTACAAGGTCAGAATTGAAACCATAAAAAAAACCGTCCTGTCCGAAATAGAGGAAATAATCCCCTATGCAGACCCGTCCACCCGGACCTTCCTTGTCAAAGCATCTTTGCCTGATACACCGGGTATTTATCCTGGAATGTTTGGACGACTTCTTATACCGGTTGAAAAAGAAAAAACCCTTCTTATACCGATAGAAGCCGTAATTAAAGTGGGCCAGCTTGAACTTGCCCATGTTAAAAAAAATAATGCCTGGCAGTTGGTCTATATCAAAACGGGAAAAAAATTTGGTAAAAAGGTTGAAGTGCTGGCAGGGCTTACAGGAAATGAAACCATAGGATACAAATGATAAATGCCTGAAAAAAAAAATTCCGTTATTACCCGTATTGTAAGGCTTTTTCTCTCCTCCCAGCTGTCTGTCATGCTGATCATAATTTCTTTGTGTCTCGGGGCATTCAGCATATACATGACCCCGAAAGAAGAAGAACCCCAGATCGTTGTCCCCATGGCAGATATCTATGTTGAGGCACCCGGTGCAAGCCCGGAAGAGATTGAAAAACTTGTGGCAACCCCCCTTGAAAAAATGCTCTGGGAAATTGACGGGGTTGAATATGTATATTCCATGTCCACAAGGGAAAAAGCTATTGTAACAGTCCGTTTTTTTGTAGGAGAAAACAGGGAAGACTCCATTGTAAAGCTGAACAATAAGATACGGATGAACCTTGACAGGGTGCCGCCTATCGTAACCAAATGGCTGATCAAACCCATTGAAATAGATGATGTTCCCATCTTAAATTTAAGCCTTTATTCCGACCGGTATAGTGATTATGAGCTTAAAAGAGTGGGAGAAGAATTAATTGCAAGGCTGTCAAAACTTGAAAATATTTCAAGATCATCTATTTACGGTGGCAGGAAAAGAGAAATCAGGGTTGAGATAGACCCTTTGCGGATGAAGGGTTTTGGAGTTTCAATTCAGGATATTAAGAAAGCACTCCAGGGGGCTGATGTTTCAACCCAGGCAGGAGCATTTAATAAAAACAACAACAGGATAACCATTACCAGCAGTTCGTTTTTAAGCTCCGTGGATGAAGTAAAAGGCCTTGTAATATCAGGCAGACAATCAAAGCCCGTCTTTCTTGAAGATGTGGCAACCATTATTGACGGCCCAGAAGAGGCGGATTCCTACACCAGGATCAGTTTTTCCAATTTTTATAAAAAAAGCCATAACATTAAATCTGACAAACCATTGTCTTTTCCATGCGTTACCCTGGCATTTTCAAAAAAAAGAGGGACCAATGCCGTTCAGGTGGCAAAATCTCTGCTTGATGAAGTTGAAAAACTTAAGGGCACCATTATCCCTGACGGCATTCATATTGAAGTCACCAGGAACTATGGGAAAACCGCACAGGGCAAGGTCAATGAACTGTTAAACTCGCTTGTGTTTGCCATTATTTCCGTGGTTATCCTTCTTGCATTCACGCTTGGATGGCGGGAAGCTATCGTTGTTGCCATTGCGGTTCCCATATCATTTTCCCTTGCCCTTTTTACGAATTATATTCTCGGATACACCATCAACAGGGTCACACTTTTTGCCCTGATTCTTTCCCTGGGACTTGTGGTGGATGACCCCATCACAAATGTGGATAATATACAGCGGCATATCAAGGCAAAGATCCTCATGCCTTTTGAGGCCACCCTTTATGCTGTCCAGGAAGTGCTGCCGCCTGTCATCATGTCAACCATAGCCATTATAGTCTGCTTTGCGCCTCTTTTTTTTATTACCGGCATGATGGGGCCCTACATGGCCCCCATGGCAATCAACGTGCCCTTGACTGTCAGTTTTTCAACCATATGTGCCCTCACCATTGTTCCATGGATATCCCATAAGCTGTTAAAAGATGTCCGGTATAAGACAAACAAAAAAGAATCAAAACAATACCTGGCAAAATTTTATAAAGCTGTCCTTACACCTTTTTTAAACAAGCGGTATTTAAGGGTTTTATTATTTATTGTAATCGTGGCCCTTTTGATCGGCTCATGCTCCCTGGCGATCTTCAGATTTGTACCGCTGAAATTGCTGCCCTTTGACAATAAAAACGAATTCCAGATTGTAATTGATATGCCGGAAGGCACGTCCCTTGAACATACGGACCGGGTCGTCCGGGACTTTGAACATTACCTTTCAACGGTAAATGAAATTACAAACATTGTGTCTTTTACCGGGATATCATCCCCCATGGATTTTAACGGCATGGTCCGTCATTATTTCATCCGCAAAGGCAGCCACCTTGCAGATATCAGGATCAACCTGGCCCGCAAATCAAAAAGGCAGCAGCAAAGCCATACCATCCTCCTGCGCATCCGAAAAGATCTTGAAAAAATTGCAACCAAAAACCATGCACAGATCCAGCTTGTGGAAGTGCCGCCCGGACCGCCTGTCCTGTCCACCCTTGTGGCTGAAATTTACGGTGATCCCGATAAAACATACAAAGAACTGCTTGATGGTGCAGAATATGTTAAAACCGTTATGGAGCATGAACCCAATGTTTCAGATGTAAAAATCATGACGGAAAAAAACAGCCGGAGAATGGACATCATTGTTGACAGGGAAAAAGCTGCTTTGCACGGCATTGATACAAAAACCATTCTTAATGCCCTTAAAAGTGCCGTGGGAGGCATTACCCCGGCAAGCCTCCATCTGGCCCGGGAAAGAAACCCCTTATGGATTAAAGTAATCCTGCCAAGGGACAAACGATCTGACATGATATCCATTTCGCACATTCCCATAAGGTCTTCCCTGGGCAAAATGATCCCTCTGGCCGAGCTTGTCCGTGTGGTTAAAACAAAGAATGACAAACCTGTTTACCATAAAAACCTGGCCCCTGTTGTTTATGTAACAGGAGAAATGGTCGGCAGGGCGCCTGGAGAAGCTGTCCTTGATATAATGAAAACACTTAAGGAACACCCGGCAAAAAGCGGTATCAGGGTTAACTGGGCCGGGGAAGGTGAATGGAAAATCACATTGCGGGTCTTTCGTGATATGGGTCTTGCTTTTGCCGCGGCCCTTCTTGGCATCTATTTTATCCTTGTTATCAATACCGGCTCCTATTTTATGCCGATGTTGATCATGATGGCCATACCCTTAACAATCCTGGGGATAATGCCGGGATTTTTTATTTTAAACCTTTTTACAAAGAGTGCCGGCGGATTCAGTGACCCTGTCTTTTTTACAGCCACAAGCATGATCGGGATGATTGCCCTTGGCGGTATCGTGATCCGGAACTCTCTTGTCCTGATCGAATTTATCCAGGATGCCGTGAAAAAAGGAGAAACATTCAAGGAAGCTATTTTAAAAAGTGGTGTTGTAAGGATGAGGCCGATTTTATTAACGGCTTTGACCACTGCCATCGGTGCCTTTCCCATCACCCTTGACCCTGTTTTTTCAGGACTGGCCTGGGCATTGATCTTCGGGCTTTTGGCATCCACCCTGTTTACACTTTTAGTGATCCCTGTTACTTATTATGCTGTTTATAAAAAGCAATTCAGCCCGAAATCAACCTCGCCCAAAGAAGTTTGAACAATGTACAAGGGGATCTGTCTTCCCGAGCAGTCCTTTCGAACTTGAGATGCAATATCAATGACTTTCTGGGGATCAGCAGGATATGCGCCATTGAATTTTTCCTGGATTTCAAGGCCTGACACGTAAATCTGGTGGAACTCTATTTTCTCCTGCCTGAGCCTGTTGGCAAGTTTTACCATGGTTTTGGGATCATCGTTCAGCCCTTCAATAATTGGAACATTGGCATAAATATTGACTCCCTTTTCAACAAAGCGTCCGGCAATTTTGCCATGGATACCCTGTATTTCATCAGGATGGCAAAACCATGTTTCAATCTCAATTCTTACAGGACTGCCAATGGAAAAATCGCACCATAAAGACATGGCTTGAACCAAGCCGTCTGTAAAAAATTCCGGACAATTATTAAACTGCCTGCAGCAAAGCCGGATGCAGGTGATATGAGAAATTGTTTTCAAGTTCCCAACAAGTTTATCAAGTTTGCTCATGCATGACAAAAGACCGTTCCCGCTAATAACCACATCAGTGATGTCAGGGTTGCATTTAATATATTCCAACTCATCTCTGCCCGCGCTTACATCCATTTCAATTCTGGTTTTATGTACTCTTGAAATCAATTTTGAAGGTGTCCTGCCAATGGAAGGAGTTAAAGTGTAATATGAAAAAAGAAAGGAACGGACAGCCTTAAATCCTTTTATAGAAATCTCAGGCTTTCGGCCACTTTTTTCAGCCCGGGGTCTTTTTTTCGCAAAAAGGGCATCATCTCCCATGTCAAGTCTGAACCTTGCATCAAGGGTTCCTTCATGGTTCACCCTTAAATCAGGCATATTTTTAATATCAGGAATGAAATGTTTAAAATACTCCTTTGTATAGGGAGTTCTTATCCAGGTGTAGCTTTCGTCTTTCTTATCCTTTTCCACTGCCCAGCCGCTGGTGTGCCATTCTATTTTTCCAAGGGGGGTTGCTGTACATAATTTAGGAATACACCGGTCGGAAAAATTTGCTCTCAGGTATTTTAATGCTTCAAAAGCCTGGGAAATGGGTGACCAGAATTCCCTTGTCCCGTGAATGGGGCTGCAAGGGGTGAAAATATAATAAATCTTTGCACCGGCCTGCCTTAAAAGCATAAACAGCCTGCCAAGAGTTTTTCCATTGGTGTTCAACCTGTTTAGAAAAGGTGTCTGCACATAGACCTGGATTCCATTCTTAACAAATTGTGAAATGATATCAAGGCTTTGAATAGAAATCTCATCCGGGTGGACAAAATGAACCCCTATCTCTATGCGCTTGCCATGATCAAGGCACTGGGCATTTTTTTCTAAAAGATACTTTATATATGCCCTGTGGTTTTTTAAAAAAAGCCCGGGATAATAAGCTATGGATCTTGTGGCAATACGGATAGTCTCAACATGGCTGATCTTCATTAAAGAATTTATGGCGGTTTCAAGGCTGGGTTTATTCAGCAGGGGTTCCCCGCCCGTGATAAGTACTTCCTTGATTGATGAATGATTTTTGACATGCGCGGCAGCAGCCTTTACATCCTTTGGTTCCGGACTCTTTTCTTTTCTTGTGCTTTTATGCTTTCTAAAGCAGAACCTGCAATAAACAGGGCAGCGCATATCTAAAAGAAAAATCACGCGATTTTGATACATCTGCTCTAACACGCCCTTTTTAAAATGCCCGTCAAATGTGATTATATGCCCTGTGGGATCAAGCTCTTCTATAAACGGCAGGTATTGTTTTGAAACCCCTGATGACACAAGGGACTGCCTGATAACATGGTCGGAAAGCCGGACAGGAAATTTATCCAGCACCTCCTGCATTTTTAATTCATCCCTGGTCCTGACAAAGGCTTTTTTATTAAGCATATCAACCGATTTTATTGAATAAAGATTGTCCCCCGGCATGACAATCCCAAGAAGATCGTACAAATAGAGCTTGGGGACAATTATACCGTTGACAAGGATTTCCTTGCCTTTTTCATGGCCTATCCTGGAAAAAAGTTCCTTAAAAAAACCTGGTGCATTGTTTTCATACCCGCATTTTTTTATGAATTTTTCAAACAGGCCTTTTCCAGAGCCAGGTTTTGCACCGGCACAAAAATCTTTCCCAAAAAGCTTTGGCCCTCCAAAGGTTTGAAAAAAAATTTTCCCGGCCTTTTCAAGTTTTGTTGCAATTTTGGCAAATTCAGGGTTGGAATCAGGATTTGATCCGTAAAATAAGCAAACAGGTTTCATTTTTTCCTTTAAAAAATTGATTCAGGTTAACATGGCGTTGAATAGTATTACAGATTTAAAAAAAAACAAGACTTATATGCCGATATCGATTTTCAGGAATCTTCCCCGCCAAATCCGGGCAATGCCCGGCTTCAGTCTTTTTTTAAATTTTAACTTGAACCTGTTGAAAAAGTATATTATTTTTTTAAGCCAAGGATACTTAACCATAAATTGTCTTGAAAATTTTGACACATGCATAGAAGAACCTTTTTAAAACAAGCGGCTTTCCTTTTTACCACGGCAAATATGACCCTGCCCCTTTCATTTGCAAAAACCATCCTGCCTGCAAAAGACCATGCCGAAGATTTTGATTACCATATTAAAGACAGATTGATAAAAAAACGCCTTTTTAACAAAGTGTATGCCGAAGATATTTTCCTTGATAAAAAACTACTCCCTGTCCTGGATGCATCTCTTGCCCGCCTGAAAAAAATGCAGAAGACCGTAGGGCATGGAAATTTCTGCCTTTTAAATTTTGATGATGCCCTGAAGATTGGAAAATCCTATTCAGCCGTTGGTGCATTTTCAAAAAAGGAACTTGATTTCCTGGAAATGATTTTTTACTCCCGGGTAAATGAGTATGGGTTTCTGGGCGAAAAACCAATTAAATCCATTACAGGAAAGATCATAAAAAAAAAGGTGCAAAAAATTCATTATACCGGCAATTATCTTTACCGCGGAAAACCTGTTGAGATGTACGGCAGGATTAAAAAAGAAGTCGGTGACGATGTGATCCTGACATCAGGGGTCCGCAGTGTCATGAAACAATTCCTGCTGTTTTTAAACAAGGCAAAGAAAAGCCGCGGCAACCTTTCCATGGCTTCCAGATCCCTTGCACCGCCCGGTTATTCCTTCCATGGCGTGGGGGATTTTGATGTGGGAAAAAAAGGATATGGAATCTATAATTTTACAGAAAAGTTTACCAAAACCGATGTGTATAAAAAACTGACCGATCTTGGGTACTTAAAATTCAGATATGAACGTAATAACAATCTTGGTGTAAGATTTGAACCCTGGCATATTGAAGTTGTATAAAATTAAATACGCCGGGGCAGAAAAATAGTCTTTGGCTGCGGTGCAAAATCTATTTCGGGATTCAACAGTGCTGTTTCTATAACATCATGCCTGTTGCTGGCAAAAAATGGGACATGAACCTTTACCTGCAAGCCAGATTGTATGCCTGCTGCCCTTCCCGGGCCTACGGGCCCGGACGGTTCTAGTTTCAGTCCGGAACCCGCACAGGTTCAGGCGGTGTGTGAATGACTCATCCGGCCGGGAAGACCATACGGCCAAAATTCCTCCGGGACGCAGAGCCCCAAAAGCTGTTTTTAGGCCGGATATGCTGTAAAGGCGATTATTGGCGGTCCGGGTAAGCCCTTGAGGGCCGTTGTCAACATCAAGAATTATGGCATCCCAGGCAAGCTTTTTTTTCATGATGATTTTTGCCACATCTTTTTTTTTGACATTTACTCTTGGGTCATCCAGCGGCATTCCTGCAAGGTGACCCAGGTATT
>JAADHV010000103.1:0-49232 GCA_013151635.1 Deltaproteobacteria bacterium
GACGGTGAAGTGTCTTGCTTCCAAAGTTATGGCCATGAATATAAAAAGAATCTCTTCTGACTGGCTTAATGTCTACAATTATCCACTGTATTTGCTGGAGACATTTGTTGAGCAAGACCGGTTTAAAGGTACGTGCTACAAGGCTTCCAACTGGATACAGGTAGGAGAAACAAAAGGTACGTCTAAAAAAGGCCATAAGCATTTGAAGCATGGTAAAATCAAGGATGTTTACCTTTATCCCCTCAAAAAAAACTTTAAAAAGCTGTTGATAACCTGAAGGCAACACCAAGATGACACCTCTTGATAAATTCAATATCAGCAGTGTCAGTAAAAAACTCAATAAAATTAATGTTAAACTCTCAGTAGCCAATAATATTCTTTTTCCTTGCCTTGTTCTTCTTTCAAATTACACGTTTAAGAAACGGTTTGTAAGGATCTCGCCTAATAGAGATATATCCAAGGCGGATTTGCAAACATGATCACTTCTCTAATTGATTTTTCCTTTGTCAGGTCCCTGTGTGCTTCGTGCTACAGCATTAAAAGTCCGCCTGCCTATGATCCTGTCTCTCTTTTTTTGCTTGAAATGTTCCGGTATATTGACCGACATCAAAACATGGACAAATTTCTTGAGGTTTTGAGGGACCATGACCGGGGCAGAGCCTACCGAACCTATGCAGGAATTTATGGTGATATCCCCACCAAGGGAACCTTCTCCAATTTTAAGGACAGGCTTGGTGGAGGTCTGTACAATCAAATTTTTCATGTGTGATATCTTCAGCTTAAAATGATTTCGTTCAATATCATTGCTCATGATGGCACTCTTTTCCCGACAAGAGCCCGGTACAAAGGATGTACCTGGTTTTCTGACAGGTACTCATACATTGATGTCCATGATATTGTGTTCCGGGTGGAAAGACAGATTATGTACCGGGTCAATAATCTTATAATAAACTCAATCTTTTTAAGGGTCTATTGATCAGTCTATTCATGACTCAACGTTTTATTATCGTCAATTGAAGATTTCTCCAACATTTTTTGTCTGTTTTTTGATCCAGGCACCATTTTTTTTGCTGATATTTTATTGAAAATATGATTGCAGCTTTGTTTTATGTTCAGAACGTCTGACACAACCTGTTTCTGGCGGCAGCATTAAACACCCTCTAATTAGCGGGTGTTTTGCACAGCTCCGCCCTGTCGGTTATTGCATCGCAGTCCAAGATATCTGTGACTATATAAGAGAGATATGGAAAAATCAATCAGGGAAAACCCCTGATTTTAGCAATATTTTAAAATTTATCATAAAAAATCATGGGGCAGGAAAAGGGTCCTGTCCTCTTTAAAAATCAAGAAATCAATAATTCCGACAAAGCTGTCTGCCTTTTATTGATATCTTGATTCTTAACTGCCATTGCAAGGGCTCTTCTTGTGCCGACAAAGACTGCCAGCTTTTTTGCCCTTGTAATGCCGGTATAAATCAAGTTCCTGAAAAGCATTTTAAAATGCTGGGTGAGGACCGGAATGATTACAATTTCGAATTCACTGCCCTGGGATTTGTGTATGGTTATGGCATAGGCCAGATCAAGTTCCATGGTATCATTTTGCTTATAATGGACCTGCCTGTTATCAGGGTAGAAAGCAACCGAACAGGTCAAATTAACAGTATCAATATCTTTTATAATGCCGATATCACCGTTAAATACGCCTAAGTCATAATTATTGCGTCTGTGAATGACCCTGTCTCCAACTCTGAAAACCCTTTCCCCAACCTTTAATTGCCGTTTGCCCCTGGCACAGGGATTTGAAACTTCCTGGATCACTTTGTTTAAACTGATGGTTCCAAGGCTTCCTCTTGTCATTGGAGAAAGGATCTGTATTTCCTTGTTTCCAAAATATTTAGGTATCCATTCCCGGTAAAGTTTTTTCACAATATCCAAAGCTGAAAATCCGTAATGCAAAGAAGACCATGGATGAATTTTTTTCACAATAGAAAGTAATTCTTCGACCTTTGTTTCAGCTTTATAAACTTTTTCCAGGTCCACATATTGAAATTTTTTGGGGATTGTTATCTCTGTTTCATAAGGCACCACAGGTTCCCGGGCCCGGAATTCAAAAAAATCAGACTGGTCAGGTTTTCTTGGTATATTGTTTTCCAGTTCAGGAAGTTTCAGATCATAAAATTTTTTTACTTTCGCGATAAAATTTATCTGCTCTTTGGTTGCTTCATCCGAATCAAGGAACAGGCAATCGGTTTTATCCTGCCATATTCCAGGGCTTTTAAATGGTGATTGAATCCAGGGTATTTCCCCTTTATTAATCTTATGGGCATATTTAATGATCATGGATTCTTTTGCCTGCCTGAATATCTTGGTCAGTTTAAATAAGGGAACAACCCCTGATGAAATAATATCTTTTAAAACATTGCCTGCCCCAACTGACGGCAACTGGTCGGAATCTCCAATGAATAGAACCTGGGCATTTTCAGGAACGGCCTTAAGCAATGATGCCGTTAAGTTGATATCAAGCATGGAGCATTCATCAACGATTAAAAAATTTGTTTTTAAAGGCGTTTGTTCATCTTTTTTGAATTTGCCGCCCTGCCAGCCCAGCAGCCTGTGAATTGTTCTGGATTCTTTCCCTATAACATCAGTCATACGTTGAGCAGCCCTTCCTGTGGGCGCGGCTAAAACAACCTTTAGACCCATGGCTTCAATTAATTTAACAATTACAAGAGTGGTCGTTGTTTTCCCGCATCCCGGCCCACCTGTAAGAATTGAAAATTTTTTGCAGACAATGCCTTTTGCAGCATCTGCCTGTTCATCGCTTAAAGAAATATTTTTTGCTTTGCAGTATAAAGTTATCCAGCGCTCAACCCTTGCCTTTTCAACTTCCGGTGGATCACCGATATCAGAAAGCCTTTTTGCAACATAGAGTTCATCAAAGTATAAAGATTTTGAATAATAGCATTGTTCAAAAGTGCCGTCCTGAAGTCCAAGATGACGAACCATCAGAAGTTCTTCTGTTTCCATATTCTTTAACAGGCAAGACAGTCTGCCTGTTAAATCCAATTGCAGTAATTCTTTGACCTGTTCGTTGATTTGGGTGGCTGTCAGATAACAATGGCCGAAGTTTCTGCTCGCAGCAAGCACATGCTTTATTCCTGCCATGATTCTTTGTTGGCTGTCAGGCTCAAGCCCGATGCTTAATGCGACTTTATCAGCAGAGAAGAAGCCTATCCCATAAAAATCATTTGCCAGCCGGTAAGGATCTTCAGTGACAATCCTTATGGCTTCATCGCCGTATTCTTTATAAATCCTGACAGCAAACAAAGTGCTTATGCCATGGGATTGCAAAAACATCATGACTTCCCGGATCGCCTTATGTTCTGTCCAGGCCCTGCTTATCATATCAAGTTTTTTATGGGCGATCCCTGGAACTTCAGTAAGCCGTTCGATGTTTTTTTCAAATATATCAAGCGTTTGCCGGTTAAAATGCCGGACAATTTTTTTTGCGGTTTTGGGGCCGACACCTTTTATAAGCCCTGATCCAAGATATTTTTCCAGTGCAGCCGTTGTAGCAGGTTTTTTTTCTTTTGCAAGGCTTGCCTGGAACTGGCGGCCGTATTTGGGGTGAAACGTCCATGACCCTTGAAACTCCATTGTAGCACCGGCAAAGACTTTTGTCTGATGCACAATCACGGTTTCCTGGCCATGAGGATTATTAAAGGGTATCAGTCTCAGGATTGACCATCCGTTATCAGGGTTATGAAAGGTTACCCTGTCCACGATCCCTTTTAAAATTTCATTTATAATGCCGGTTTGATTCACAGGCTGATCTTTTATTTTATTCACAGTATCTTCACCCGAAAATTATTTTTCCTGCCACAAAGGATTCCGTCTTTCAAAAAATGCATTAACACCTTCTTTTGCATCATTTGTCGTGCAAAGCCTTGCAAAGGCTTCATTCATATAGGCAAACTGGTCTTCATAATGCATATCCTGGGAATGGTAAAAGGCGGTTTTTGCAATCTGGACGGCAATGGGGCTTTTTTGGGCAAGTTCCCCTGCCCATTGAACCGCTTTTGAGTCTAATTCATTTTTGGGAACGATTTTATTGATTAAACCAAGCGATAGTGCTTCATTTGCCTTGATTAACTTTCCATAGAGCAAGAGTTCCAACGCCTTTTTCCGGCCCACACATCTTGCTACAGGAATGACGGGGCCGACACAGTTGAGTCCGACATTGATCGCGGTAAGGCCCATGCGTGAATTATCCGCAGCAATAACAAGGTCTGCGGCAGCGATCAGCCCCATCCCGTTCGCAGCTGCAACCCCGTGAAGCTGTGCAATAACAGGGGTCTTTAATTTTGAAATGGTAACAAGGGGCCGTTCCATTTTTTCAATCCATTCACGGTATTCAATTGCTGTTTTACCCTCAAGTTCATTTACATCAATCCCGGCACAAAACGCTTTGCCCGCACCTTTTAAAAGAATTACCCTGACAGATGGGTCAGAATCAAGCTCCCCTAGTGCCTGATTAAGCTCCCGGGACATACAGGTACTGAAGGTGTTCATACTTTCAGGGCGGTTTAGAGTAATTGATGCGACATGGTTTTCACTTGTTTCAATAATAATTTCTTCAAATTGCATGATAATTTTACCCCTTTTTCGTCAGTATTAATTATATTTTTTTAAGGTAGCAGTTATACGGATCAATTAAAAGGAGTGATTTTTTCATAAGTTATGATAGGAATGAATGGTAATTTAAGGTTAAAGGGCGCACCCTGGCATGTGAACAGGCAATTATCTGTTTCGCCAGGGTGGTTTTATTCGCACTTTAATGGATTACCAGTGGCTGTCCTTGTTGGCACCATCGGCAAAAATAACATTGCCCTGCTTAAACTTCTGAACCACATCAATTATCCGGCCGCTTTGATCATTTGCAACTTTTACACCGGCCGCTTCCAGGGTTTTAAAGGCATTCGGGCCACAAAACCCTGTCAGCAGCACTTTGGCTTCCTTGTCATTTATCATTGCCGCAGCCTGGATACCGGCACCCTTGAAAGCATTTTTGTTTTCATTATTATCAAATGCTTCAAATTCAAGCGTTTCAGTATCTACGACCAGGATAAAAGCTGCTCTTCCAAATCTTGGATCGATCTGGGAATCCAGTGTATCACCCTGTGAAGTGACAGCTATTTTCATTTTAACCTTCTCCTTTACTGCTTTATTACATCTGTCCGCCGCCCCCGCCGCAGACCTGATCATTACTGATCCGGGCCAGGTTGCCAGCAATAAGATCCTTTACTACAGTTCCTATCCCGGGGCGCTGGTCATCATGGTACACGTCAATACCCACCTGCCTGAAACCCATCAAGGGCCGCATGCCAATACCGCCCACAACCAGTGCATTTACCCTGTTTTCAGATAAAAGGTTAACCGGGACCATACAACCGCCCTGGACATGTTCCTGGTTTCGGAGAATTGATACGTCTTTAATTTCACTGTCTTCCACGTCAACCAGAGTGAATACGTCACAATGTCCGAAATGGCCGGATCTTGTTCCGTCAAGTCCGCCCTGGCCGTTTGAAGGTATTGCTATCCTTCCGTTTTTCATAACTTCATAACTCCTATAAATGTTGTAGTATATTATTGGCCACAGGGGTATTAAACAAAGGGAAGGATAAAATCTTATCCCAAACTTGCCTCACTTCAATACCGGTCTGTGAATCCGGGTTGTATTCAAAAATATTTTTTTCCTGTACCATGGACTCGGTAAAGGTCCTATCAAAATGGATTCTGCCAACAACGGCAATATGAGTTTTTTTTGCAAACTCTTCAATTTTTTTTGTTTGATCTAAGTTTAGATCAAACTTGTTGATACAAACCATGGCAGGAATGTTAAAACGCTTTGAAAGCTGTCCCACTCTTTCCATATCATGGAGCCCTGAAACTGTTGGTTCTGCAATGATCAGGATGGCTGTTGCCTGACCGATGGAAGCAATAACCGGGCACCCTATGCCCGGAGGGCCGTCTGTTAAAATCAGATCAAAATTTCCTTTTTCTGCAATTTTTTTTGCTTCCTGCCGTACAAGGGAAACAAGTTTTCCTGAATTTTCCTGGGCAATGCCAAGTCTTGCATGGACCATGGGGCCAAATCTTGTATTCGAAATGTACCATTGGCCGCAAAGCTTTTCCGGGAAATCAATGGCCTGTTCAGGGCATAGATCAACACAGACCCCGCATCCTTCGCATTCAATGGGATCAATTTCAAATAGTTCCTTGACAGCATCGAACTTGCAGATCTCGATACATCGACCGCACCCAGTGCATTTATCAGGGTTGATCACTGCTTCATAACCACCTTTAAAATTTGATGATACTTTAAAATCAGGTTTTAAAATCAGGTGAAGGTCTGCTGCATCAACATCAGCATCACACATCACCATGTTTTCAGCCAGGGAGGCAAAAGCGGAGGTAATGCTTGTTTTCCCTGTACCTCCTTTTCCACTTAAAATAACAAGTTCTCTCATTTTTCTTGTCTCCCTTTTTCCACCAATTGCGAAATTTTGTTAAACAAGTTCTGAAATTTTTCTTTATATTCAGGGAGTTGCTCGACAACCATCTGGCCTTTAGAATAAATTTTGGCAATTTTTTTATCAAAAGGGATTTCCATTAATATGGGCAGGTTTTCTTTTTCTGAATAAATTTTTACATCATCATTGCCCAGGCCTGCCCTGTTGATGACAAGCCCGTGGGGTATGCCAAGAATTCTTACGGTTTCAACGGCAAGTTTCAGATCATGGAGTCCAAAAGGTGTCGGCTCTGTTACCAGGAGGATAAAATCAGCTTTATTCATTGCTGCAATTACAGGACACGATGTCCCCGGGGGCGCATCAATGATTGTGACAATATCCGGGTTGGTATAGGATCGTATTTTTTTAATAATCGGGGGAACCATCACCTGGCTGATATCAAGTCGGCCATGGATAAAAGAGATACCATTTGACGACCCATGCTCAACTTCACCTAAGGATCGTTCTTTTTCCATGACAGCATTTTCAGGGCAGACTTCAAAACAGCCGCCACAGGAATGGCAAAGGTTCTCAAAACAAAGGACATCTTTTTTTAAAACAGCAATAGCACCAAACCTGCAAATATTCATGCATTTTTTACAAAAACTGCATTTTTCAAGGTCAATTTCGGGAACAGGAGCGATAACCGATTCTTTTTTTTCTATTACCGGATTTAAAAAAAGATGTGAATCAGGTTCTTCAACATCACAGTCGAAAACTTGTACCTTTTGATCTATAGAGCGTGCAAGGTTGGTTGAGACAGTTGTTTTCCCTGTTCCTCCCTTACCGCTTGCAACACTGATAATCATCAGTCCTGTTCTCCTCTCGATTTATCCTGTTGTCCTGCAATCAAGGTGATCCGGTTCAAATGGTTCAAAAGATTTTGAACATGCTCTTTACCGGGTGCCGGAGGAAATTGCATGAGAACGCCCAGCCCTTCATAGGCTTTATGAAAATCATCGTGGGATAATGTGCTTGCTGCCACACTGTTCATCATGGCATTTTTAACAAGGGCTTTTTCAATAAGCTCCCTGCCTGTCATGTCCGTCAGGTGTTCATGGGTTATGAAAAGGTCAAATTTTTCCTTTGAAAACATTAAAAGGGCGTTTTGAGCGGAATCCGTCCATTTAGCAGTTATTTTTTTTTCCTGGAATGCTGTTTCAAGTTCTTTGAAAGTGCTTTTTTCAGGGCTTACCAGAAGTATATTAATCATATATGTTTTATCTCCTTTGTTTTTTTGGTTTATGTGTCATTTTTATAATTTATAAAAATTGCAAGCCATGTGCCATGAAAGTTAATAAGTATGATTTTGGATAATAATTTAATAATTTTAATGTGTTATATGATAATATGATTTATTCGGACATTTAAAAGATAAGGAAATAGTTGCAGTTATGCGACCATTTGAATCGCCGGTTCTTTTCCCATACCCGCCAGGATTGGCAACTCTTTCAATCCTGTATGCTCTCAAAGCCATTTCCATATATTTTAAAAAATGGCCTCTTGAAAAATTTTTAATATATATGGAATATTGCACAAACGCGACATACTTCGTTGGGGAGAAGTGCTGTTTTGATACCTTGGGGGAGGGAGTGAAAAAAAACCTTAATGATTAATCATTTCTTTCTTTTGTTTTCTTGACTTACTCAATCAGTTTAACTAAAAATAGAAACCAGGAAAGTCCAAATCATTGATATCGGAGGTTCTATTGGAGTCCCATATTTTTGTTAATACCCTGAATTGTTATAGTGTGTTCTGATGGTGCAGGCTTTTTATCATGATCTTGAGCCTGAAGATTTGCCAGCCCCCGGCAAACAGGCCATGCAATTGATTCAGTACTCATTGCGTGACGATACCAGAATAGATATGTTGACCCGGTTGATATCTGTAAACCCTGCATTAACAGCCCAGCTTCTTGGGATTGTCAATTCGGCTTTTTTCGGGCTTCGCCAAAAGGTAAAAACTATCTCCGGTGCTGTGGTTGCCATGGGTCTTTCTAGCCTTAGAAACCTGGTGTTATGTTTTGCTGTGAAAGAAGCTCTTTCAAAAAAAGAGATCCCGGGTTTTGATATCGATATTTTTTGGGAAGACTCAATTCGAAGAGGGGTTGCAGCAAAGCAGCTTGCCTGCCTTTTGAATGGGCCGGCTGAAGAAGCTTTTACCGCCGGAATGCTACAGGATATCGGCTTGATGGTTCTTTTTTTTATGGAGCCTGAAAAAGTTGACAGATGGCCATTGCTAAGATCAAATCTTCCCTGGCGCCGTTATGAAATGGAGGAAGAATTATTCCATACCACCCATGACAGTGTCGGGGCGTTGCTGGCCGGAAAATGGAACCTGCCTGAATCCTATACCCTGGCAATAGGTTATCATCATTTGTCCTTTAATAAAAATAAAATCTTAAACTATGGCCGGTCAAAAAAGCCGTCTGTCCTGGCCGGAATCATGCATTTGTCTGATTTATGCAATGCTTTTTATACCTGCCATGATAAATCAGGGGCCATGACCGCGCTTAAGAAGAAATCCAAAATGCTTTTTGCCTTAACAGGTGATAAAGTGGACTCTCTTTTATCCTTGCTGCCGATCCGGGTTAAAGAAATGTCTGATACATTGAATATCCCTGTTGACTCCCAGGTTGATTTTGAAACAGTGATGGGGCAGGCCAATAGAAAACTGGTTGAAGATAATATAAGTTACCAGGAACTTACCTGGCAGTTGCAGAATTCATTAAAACAGAGGGATGAATACGCAGCCAGGCTGGAAGCGGAACTTGATATTGCAAGGGAAATTCAAAAAAGCCTTCAACCTGATATCGGAAGGATTCATCAGGTCGGGGCGTTTAATATTCCGGCTTTCCATTTGTCAGGTGATTTCTATGATTATTTTACCAAAGAAGACGGTACCATTTGTTTCTGCCTCGGGGATGTATCAGGTAAAGGAACATCAGCAGCATTGCTTATGGCAAAAGCCATATCCCTTTTCAGGTGTTTATGCAAAGTGGTTGATGATATAAGCACGATTGCCCAGTTAATGAATAATGAGCTTTGTGAAACTGCGGTCAGGGGTATGTTTGTCACATTTGTCGGGGGCTGGCTGGATCCTGCAACCAATGACCTGAATATTGTCAATGTGGGGCACCTGCCGCCATTTATAGTGGACGACAGGAAAATTACAAAAATCGAGCCTGCTGATCCCCCCTTGGGAGTACTTCCTGGAGTAATGCATCCTGCAAGACTGTTTTCCATAAAAAACAGCCGCTTGTATCTTTATACGGACGGGTTTACAGAAGGGCGGTTAAAAAAAGGTGAAAAAAAAGACATTGGCCGTGAACTTGGATTAAAAGGTTTTTTAAGGTGGCTTGTCCAGTCAGGAACAATGCCGCTTGAAGATCAGATAGCCTGGATAAAAGACCGTTGCAAATCGCATCTGGAGCCTCAGTCGGATGACCTGACATTTATGGTCTTGTCCGGGGAATAATTGTTTTTAAAAAAAATTATTCTGATTGCTTGATTGCTTTGATATTTTTTTGAATGGTTTTTGCCTGATTTAATAATTCTGTAATCTTTTTATATTCCGGGTCCATTTTTTGAACAAGTTCCCATTCCAAAATAGCCAGATTCAGGTTTTGTTCGTCATATAGTTTCATGCCGGATTTGTAATGGCGTTCTTTATAAAGATTCCGGCTTTTTGTAATCATGTTTTTACACGGGGAACAATTTTTATTAAAAGTCAAAGCTGTCTGGAAATTTTCAATGGCATCAAGAAATTTTCTCTTTTTGAAAGCTTCTAATCCAAGCTGGTAGTGAGTCTTGGAAATGTTGGCCATTGAATCCTTGTTTTTCGGGTCTGCCTTTTTTTCCGGCTTCATTGATGTATTTGTATCCTGTCCATCGTTTCCTGCCTGTTTGATAAAAGGATATTTTTTCAGCTCTGGTATCTTGATTTTCATGCCTGCACGAATGCGGGCAGCGTCTTTGATATTATTCATCCTGGCAATGATGGATGATTGATTGAAATTGCCATAAAAGGTTTTTGAGATTTTCGAAAGGGTTTCACCTTTTTTTATGATATGCCAGATATATTTTTGAATATCCTGGTTGTGCACAGCTTTCAGGGGCTTCCTGGCTTTTATATGTATTTTTTCTTCTTTCATGGGTATCGTGGGTTTTTTCCGGGGGCTTGCACAGCCCGCAAAGAAAAAGCAGACCAGTATGGCAATACAAAAGCTTTTGTGTCTATTGCTTATTTTCAAAAATGTATTTGTTCTCATGATGTATATTATTGTCTTAAAGTTTCAGACTCAGACCTTTTTTTACCGGGAAAAATAAGTTTAAAAACCTGGATTTTAATTTTCCGGCCTTTAATGGGTATTAAACCTTTTTCCTTGAATTTAAAATTGCCGGATTTGTTCAGCATATCATATGTTCCCCTGCTTATCAGGATTTCGCCGGGGCCGGCAAGGGAGGTCAGCCTGGATGCAATATTGACATTGTCGCCAATTACCGTGTATTCCATTTTCTTTTTGGAACCAAGGTTGCCTGAGACCATTTCTCCTGTGTTGATACCAATTCCTATTCTTAATGCAGGGGCTGTATTTTTATTTGCAAGGGTTTCTATGAGATCCATAATCTCAAGCGCTGCTTTCACGGCATCCTTTGCATGATCAGGATCCTTTTTTGTAATGCCGAAGATAGCCATGGCAGCATCCCCGACAAATTTGTCAATATGCCCGCCATGGCGAATGATAATATCAGTTATCTGTGTGAAATGTTTATTGAGCATGTCAACAATATCTTCAGGCGCCTTGTCTTCTGAAAGGGCTGTAAATCCCCTGATATCCGTGAATAATACCGTGGCCTCTTTTAAAGAGGCTTTCATCCAGTGGCCTGAAGGGTTTGCAAGGATCATATCAACAATCTCGGGGGCAACATACCGGCCAAACGAATCTTTTATTTTTTCCTTTAGCTCAATATCCATTGCCATTTGGTTAAACGCATCTGCAAGCTCGCCTATCTCATCATTGCGGCTGATGGCTGCCTTTTGCCTGTAATCCCCTTTGCCGAATATTTCCACGCTCTTTTTTAATTTGTTAATGGGGTGTGAGAAATAAACACTGAAACCCAGGCTCAACAGGAGTGCCAGGAAAATAATCACAATGAATGATATCAGGATATATTTTTTAGACTGGGCGATATTTTTTTCAATGATGTTTTGAGAAATGACAATACGGGCATTTCCAATGTCAACATTTTGATATTCCAGGGGTTTTTCCAGGAATAAAAATTTTTCCCCATTAATCTCAAATGTGCTGAGAATAACGCCCTGTGGGTTTGTGCTTATTTCCAAAAGGCCTTTTGGCGGTTTATAGGTCTTGTTTACCTTATCAAGATCACTGTGGGCAACAATTATGTTTTTCTGGTTGGCAATGCTGGCCCAGGCTATCTGCTCATTCTCCGAAATATTTTTTACCAGTTGAAACAATGCAAGATCTTCTTCAGCCAGAAGTTTGTCTGGGGCATTTTTGGCCATGATATGCAAAAGGCTTTCCCCAAAAGTAATCAACTGGTTTTTAAATTGCTTTTTCTGGACATTTAATACTATAAACCCGATGGATGATGTGATGGCAATTACCAGCAGGCATGAAAAAACTATCAGCTTAATAAATATCGGGATTTTTAATTTTGCTTTTTTTTTCAACAATTAAGTTTCTTTACCATTTTTATTTTATTGAATCCTTCCCGGGTGCGGCTGTATTCAACTATATCCATAACCTGTTTGATAATATAGAGGCCAAGTCCCCCTGGTTTAAGCTGGCTGGTGTCTCTTGGCTCAATCGAGTTGATATCAAATCTGATACCGCTGTCAATAATTGAGATGGTAAGAAGATTTGTCATAAGGTTAAAGCATACATCAATTTTACGGTTATAGTCATTTTTATAGCCGTGTCTTATTATGTTGGAGCAGGCCTCATCAACAGCAAGAATGATGTTTCCGGCAACTTCTTTTGAAATACCGGCTTTTGAAGCTATATCTGCCATTGCACTCCTGATACATTTCAGGTTCTCAGGATGCGAGCTTACGCATAGATGAACAGGCTTTAATTCCATAATATTAATCCGTGCTGAATACCAGCAGGGTTAAATCATCGCTTCTGCCTTCCGTGACTGTAAATTTGTCAACTTTGCCAGTGATGCCTTTAACAATTAAATCCGGGTCGTTGGGCCGGGTTTCAATCTCTTTTAAAAGCCTTTTAATCCCGAATAATTCTCCATCAGCGTTTTTTGCTTCAATAACGCCGTCGGTATAAATAGTGACGCTTGAATTTTTTTCAAGTTTAAATATTTCCTGTTCATATTCAACATCCGGTATAATGCCAAGCGGCGGGCCCTTTTTGCTGTCATGGCCCAAAAGACTTACACCCTTGTCATTTGAACAGACAGGGGACATATGACCTGCATTGGCTATCCTTATCCGGTCTTCAACCGTATCCAGAAGCATGTATACAAGGGTTACGAACATGCCCCTTTTTGCCCTTTCACAAAGAACCTTGTTCATCTGGGTTACAAGTTCCCCGGGGTCGGGATATAAAAGGGTATAATATTGCAGATCACTGGTCAGCCTTGCCATAAAAAGAGAAGCTGAGATTCCTTTGCCTGAAACATCACCAAGGACAATTCCAAGCTTATTTGAGGGCAACCGGAAAAAATTGTAAAAATCACCCCCGATTTCAAGGGCAGGCTGGTTTAATGCGGCAAACCTGTATTTATCCACCAAGGGAAGCTCTTTTGGCAAAAAGCTTTCCTGAACTTCCTTGGCAAGCTTTAAATCCCTTTCAAGAGTTTCTTTCTGCAAAATGATTTTATGCATTTTGGCGGTGTCAATGGCCACAGCAGCACTGCTGCTGATGGTAATCAGCATCTCAAGTTCTTCATCAGAAAAGAAAAAAGGGTTGGCAAGTTTGTTAATTACCTGGATAATGCCGATTATTTCACCCCGGACCTTAAGCGGCACACACAGCATGGCGCGTGTACGGTAATTTGTTTTCCTATCCCATTCAGGGGAAAATTCCGGATGAAGGTATGCATCCTTAATGTTGAGGGGTATTCCTGTCCCGGCAACCAGCCCTGCAATTCCATGCCCTTTTTTCAACCTGTATATTTCCTTGATTTCATCGCCGACATCCCCAAGGGCAATCTGGAATGTCAGATCTCCTGTTTTTTCATCTAATAGAAGCATGCTGACCGCATCGGCTCCAAAGGCTTTTTTTGTTGCCCCCATTACATTGGAAAGAAGTTTTCCAATGGAAAGTTCAGAGTTGATTAAATTGGCTATTTCAATGCAGTTGGACAAACGTTCAACTTTATTGATACAGGCTTTAAGGTCTGATGAATGATCCGTAATCATAAATTGGGCTATATTCTTATCTGCTGCCATATCATGATTTTTATATAAAGCCTTTAAGGCTTTGTCAATCTTTGTAATTATCGTTGACACGGCAAATAGGGTAAGCTATTTATTATCAATATCAAAAAAACAGACAAGTGACAGACTCAACCTATGATTAAAGTAGAAAATCTTGTAAAAAGATATGGCAATGTCACAGCATCAAACCATTTGAATTGTCATTTCAAAAAAGGAAAAATCACTGTTATTCTCGGGGGAAGCGGTTCCGGGAAGAGTACCCTTTTAAGGCAGATTACAGGGCTTGAAAAACCTGATTCAGGGGCTGTGTATTTTGAAGGCATGGACTTGACATCCCTTGGGAAAAAAAAATTATATAAGCTCAGGAAAAAAATGGGCATGCTGTTCCAGGGTTCCGCTCTTTTCAATTACCTGAATATCTTTGAAAATATAGCATTCCCTTTGCGTGAACACACAAAAATTGCCGATAATATTATTAAAACAATTGTAACGATGAAACTTGAAATGGTCGGGTTAAGAGGGACTGAGGATCTCATGCCCTCCCAGCTGTCAGGTGGTATGATGAAAAGGGTAGGGCTTGCAAGGGCCATTGTGATGGACCCTAAAATCATATTTTATGATGAGCCTACCTCCGGCCTTGACCCTATTTCAACCGGTGTGATTGGTAAGCTTATCAAGGATTTTAACCAGGCTTTGAATATTACATCCGTGGTGGTTTCCCATGATATTGAATCCAGCTTTAAAATTGCCGATAATATTATCATTCTTTTTTACGGTGATATTATTGCAGAAGGCACTGTGGAAGAAATAAGAAACAGCGATGATTTAAGGGTGAAACAATTTATCAACGGGGAGCCAGAAGGCCCCATCCCCTTTACCCGTACGGATAAGAACTATTTAGATGAGATTTTGTTTGACTAAAGGAGCGTTGTAAATTTGGAGATTGCAGCATCACTTGGCCGTTTTACTTTAAATCGCCTTCAGATTCTTGGCAGGAGTGGAATTTTTTTGTTCACTTCTATTTTCCAGGCATTTTCCCTGCCGTTAAGGATAAAGCGGCTTGTCAAAGAAATTGAATTTATCGGATCAAAATCATTTTTGATTGTTTTTGTGACCGCCCTTTTTACCGGCATGGTTCTCGGCATTCAGGGGTATTACTCGCTGAGCCAGTTTGGAGCGGATGCTGCCCTTGGCATCATGGTCTCCCTTTCTATCATAAGGGAACTCGGGCCGGTGCTTTGTGCTCTCATGGTAACCGGGAGGGCAGGCTCAGCCATTACAGCGGAAATAGGCATCATGAAAATTACGGACCAGTTTCCGGCCCTTGAAATGATGGCCATTGATCCGCTTAAATATGTGATAAGTCCTAAAATTTTTGCAGGAATTCTTTCTTTGCCTCTTTTGACGGCCTTTTTTGATCTTGTCGGCATTGCCGGCGGATACCTTGTCGGGGTGAAACTTCTAGGGGTCAGTGAAGGTGCTTATCTTGGCAAAATGGTGACAGCCGTCACGTTTACAGATATTTACGGGGGAATTTTAAAATCCCTTTGTTTCGGACTTTTAATAACCTGGATATCATCGTTTATGGGTTTTACAGCCGAACCTACTACGGAAGGTGTGAGCCGCGCAACCACCAATGCGGTGGTTTTGACTTCGCTTTCAATCCTTATTGTGGATTATATCTTGACATCTTTATTACTATAGGATTTAAATTAATTATCATGTATGGAAGAAAAACAGAAATATCCGTAGGTATTTTCATGATGGTGGGCATAGCCTGCCTGGTATATTTATCCGTTAACCTTGGCAATGTTGATCTTTTCGGGTCGGATTCTTATACTATTGATGCAAGGTTCGGTTCCATAGAAGGACTTGAGGTGGCAGCATCTGTTGAAATTGCAGGTGTGCCTGTGGGTAAGGTTAAAAAAATTACCCTGGAAGATGATGAAGCCCTTGTACAAATGGAAATAAAAAAGGGAACAAAAATTACAGATGATACCATTGCTTCCATTCGTACAAAAGGAATTATAGGAGACAAGTTTGTCAAGTTGTCACCAGGCGGTTCTGATGAAATATTGCAAGATAAGGACTCTTTGATGGATACAGAGTCTGCCATCAGCCTGGAAGAATTAGTCAGTAAATATATTTTTGAAAAATAACAGGCCTATGAGTTTTAAAATTAAAAGCAAAGAAAAAGAAAACATCGGTGTCATCACCGTTGAAGGCGAAGTTGATATGTTCACATCACCAAGTTTGCGTGACAAGCTGCTTCCTTTTTTTGAAAAAGAAGTTAAAGGTATTATTGTCAATCTTAAGGGGGTTTCATTCATGGACAGTTCCGGTATTGCAACTCTTGTGGAAGGCCTTCAATGGAGCAGGAAAGATGACAGACAATTTATATTGACAGGATTGGGTGAAAATGTTTTGAATGCTCTTTGCCTTACAAAGCTGGATAACGTGTTCAATATAAAAACAAATGCAGATGATGCATATAAAAAATTGTGCGAACGTTAAAAGATTGGATGTACTACAGGGAGGTATCAATGAAACAATCTAAAATTGCTGTTCTTGTCCTTATTTTTTTTTCGGCCTGTGTGTTTTTTTCTGCACAAGATGCTTTGGCGTCACCTGCCCGGGACCAGTTGAAACTGACCATTGATCAAGTCCTTGAAATATTGCAGGATCAATCCCTGAAAGGAGAAGAACATACAAAAGCAAGAAGGGCATCCCTTCGCAGAGTAATCCATGAAAGATTCAGTTTTGCCAAGATGTCACAATTGAGCCTTGCAAGGCACTGGAGAAAAAGAAGTAAAGAAGAAAAGAAAATCTTTATTGGGCTTTTTGGAAAACTTCTTGAACAAACTTATATATCCAAGATGGAAGCCTATACCAGTGAAAAAGTGGTTTATGTTAAAGAATTTGTGAAAAAAAAGAAAGCCCAGGTTTATACTAAAATCATTACGGATTCAGTTGACATTCCCATTGATTATCGAATGTATAAAACAAAGGATGGCTCCTGGATGGTATATGATATTGTGATAGAAGGCGTCAGCCTGGTTGGAAATTACCGGTCCCAGTTTGACCAGATCCTGCAGAAAGATACTTATGAAAAATTATTGGGAGAGCTTAAAAAGAAAATTGAAAGTTGATATTTAATTGATTTCCGATGACCTGTCTATATCAAAGATGGTCCCTTTTATGTATTCCTTTGTTTTATACCGGGTAATATTGGAAAGCTTTTTTGTTATTATTCCAAGCTTTTCTGTCTGGGATAATATAATGTTGATAAAATTTATATTTGGATCATCTTTTTCTATGTGCAGTTTGAGAAGTTCCAGGTTGCCGAGAATGACCTGTAACGGCTGGTTCATCTCATGGCAGATCCCGCCGGCTGTCTCTATTGCTGCAAATGCTTTTTCGGTTTTTTTTAAATCGGTAATATCATTGGCAAATGCACAAATTCTATCCACTCGACCTGATTTATTAAAAACCGGGTGCAGGTTGATATCATAGTGCCGCCCGTCACGGTCCTTCTGGTAATTAATGGGATTTTGAGTTGTAATTACTTCATTCACAAGTAATGTAAGCATTGAAAGATCATTTTCACTAAGAAATATTTTAAAATTTTTACCTGTCGTCATTTCATCGGGGCTTTTCTCAAACAGCATTGCTCCCGGAGCATTAAGGTCGATAATATCCCCTTTGATGTCAAAAAGGTAGACCAGGCTGTTTGTGGCATTGATCATTGCCCGTATGGTACTTTCATTTTCCTGCAGTGTTTTTTTGGCAAGTTTTTTTTCGCTTATGTCATGAATGATGGAATAAAGAAACCTGTTGTTTCCAAATTCAATTAGACCGCTGTAAACCTCAACATCTCTAACCTGACCGCTTTTCAACCTGTGGCAAAAATTAAAATAGTTACGCTTCTCAAGCTTGGCATCCCGCATTTCTTTTTTTATGTCTTTTTTTGAAAGGGTATTAATTCCTGAGATATTTTTACGGAGCAATTCTTTTCTTGAATATTGATAAAATTTTTGTGCGGCCCTGTTGGCATCAAGAATAGCACCGGTTTCAGGATTTATGATCAGCATGATTGAATAAGAATTTTCAAACAGGCTTTTATATAAGGCCTGCATTTTTAATACTTCCGGTGACATTTTTCCCTGCCTTGCAAGATGTTTATATCCTGTTTTCCCTTAATAAGGATATATCATAAAGGAAAATCCAAGAAAAGGCCCAGGGGTATTTTATTGGAAGTTGATAATTAAAAAAGGGTGCTTATCCTTCAATTTAACCCATCAAGTGAAAAAATGGATAAATCATTATGAAAAGAATACTGATCACAGGTGCTTCAGGTTTTATAGGAGAAAGACTTGCCAGGCTTTTTTTATTAAAAGGATACCATGTAACCGGCACCGGAACATCTTTAATCCATCCGCTTTCAAAAAAGTTCCGGGAATTTGACTGGGTAAGTGCTGACACAGCAATTGAAGGAAACTGGCAGGAATGTGTTGACGATGCTAACATTATTATCAATCTGGCAGGTCGGAATATTTTCCGGTATTGGACGAAAAAATACAAAAAGGCCATTTATGATTCCCGGATATTGACAACCAGGAATATTGTCAATGCCATTGAAAAAGGGAAGACACAAAAGCTTTTAACCGCCTCTGCCGCAGGGATTTATGGAGATTGCAAAGATGACTTGTTAACCGAAACACGAACGCCGGGAAAGGGATTCCTCGCTGATGTCTGCAAGGCTTGGGAAACAGAAGGGTTAAGAGCTGTAGCAAAAGGAACCAGTGTCTCTGTCATGCGCTTTGGTGTTGTGCTTGGAAATAAAGGCGCCTTGCCTTTGATGATTCCTGCCTTTAAATTATTTGCAGGCGGTCCCTTGGGGACCGGCCTTCACTGGTTCCCATGGATACATGTCAAAGACCTTGAAAAAGCGATTGAATTCATTGTTGAAAATGACGGCCTTGATGGCGTCTTTAATTTCACAGGGCCAAGACCTGTCCGCCAGAAGGAATTTGCCGGAGCTTTAGGCCGTGTGTTACACAGACCTGCATTTATGCCTGCCCCGTCCTTTCTTGTAAAGACAGTAATGGGGGAACTTGGTTCAGCCCTTTTGCAAAGTCAAAGGGCAATCCCTGAAAATCTCATGGGCGCAGGATACCCATTTTTATTTTCAAATGTTGATTTAGCGCTTGAGAACCTTCTTGGAAGATAAATTTTTAATTGAAAATCGAAGGGATTTGCATATATAAATGGTATTTAAATTTTCATGGATATGGTATATAATTTGCATTTTAATAATTTATTTACAAAATAAAAATAATTAAAAACATTAAACAATCGAGGAGAGAAAACATGGAATTCGGATCAATTGATGAAATATTGGAATTTGCCATAAACGGCGAAAAAGAAGCTGTTGAATTTTATTCTTCTTTAGCTGAAGAAGCAACCAGGACGTCTCTTAAAGAAACATTTAAGAGATTTGCAAAAGAAGAACAAAAACATGTTGAGCTTCTTTCAGATATGTCCGGTAATAAAGAAAAAATTGATTCCTACGAGTTTAAAGAAATTGTAGATCTTAAAATCAGTGATTATATGTCGGATATAGAGTATGAAGAGGGTATGCCCATGCCTGAAATCCTTAAAATTGCCATGAAAAGAGAAGAAAAAGCGGTTAAGCTTTATTCAATGCTTGCAGATCAGACAGATAATGAAAAAACCAGAAAAGTGTTTATGATTCTTGTCCAGGAAGAATCAAAACATAAGCTTGCTCTGGAATCCATGTATGATGATTATCTGGCTGATCAGGACAATTAATTTTTGTTATAATAAAGGGTTGACAGTCAAATTATCAGCCCTTGCTTGTTTTTTCCCATAGTGTTTTAAAAGTCTTTTCTAAAATATAAAGAACAGTGTGTGACGATAAGGAAGAAAAGTGGATTTAAAAAATCTTTTCAGACCATCGACAATGGCAGTTATCGGAGTGTCCACATCCCAGGATAATCATCCGGCTAACGTGATCTATAATAAAAATCACCTGCGATATCCTGTGAAAACATTCCCGGTGAATCCAAAAGGGGGGATTCTTAATCGGGAAATACTTTATAAAAGTGTCGGCCATATTCAGGAAGATATTGATATGGCAGTCATTGCAGTTCGCGCGGAGCATGTCCCAAAGGTAGTTGAGCAATGTATTAAAAAAGGAGTTGGCGGGGCTGTGATCATTTCCGGCGGGTTTTCCGAATCAGGGAATTTTGATTTGCAAAAGAGGGTTGTTGATATTGCAAAAGAGGCTTCTTTCCCTTTTATCGGCCCCAATTGTCTCGGGATATATGCTCCTGATTATGTGGATACTTTTTTCCTTCCGGGTGAAAGGATTATCCGCCCGGACAAAGGCAATGTGGGTTTTGTAAGCCAGAGCGGTGGAGTTCTGGTTGACCAGATGGTTAAATTTGCAGGCCAGGGGATTGGTGTATCGCTTGCTGTCAGCATAGGAAACAAGGCACATATCAGGGAAACAGATATGCTGGACTGGTTTGACAGGGATTTGGCAACAAAGGTTATTACTTTTTATATTGAAGGCTTTGAAAAAAAAGAAGGGCGGAAATTTATTCAAAAAGCCGAGCAATGTTCTAAACCTGTGGTTGTTTTAAAGGCGGGCAAAAGCAGGAAAGGCATAGAGGCCGTCTCAAGCCATACAGCTTCCCTGGCAGGAGATTACAGGGTTTTTTCCGAGATTATGAAACAATATTGTGTGGCTGAAGCAGATAATGAATATGAACTGACTTCTTTTTGTGAGGCATTAAGCTGCTATCCCAAAGGAATTAACGCAAATGTAGGCATTATTTCTTTAAGCGGCGGACATGGTGTTATCGCGGCTGATGCCTGCGAACTGTACGGTATATCAATACCCGCCATAGATCAGGAAACAATGGATATTATCAAGGGAAAGTTATCGCCCGGAATCAGGGACATTGTTTCTCTTGAAAATCCCCTGGATCTTACCGGAAGCTCGGTGGACAGCGATATCGTGGCTACGGCAAGGTATTTATCAAGGGATAAAAACATTGACTGTGTCCTGGCCCTGCTGATTCCTTATTCGCCTGGAGTATCAACCGATATCGGGGCAAAATTAAGCCAGGTGGCAAGAAATGAAGACAAGCCAATGATTGCCTATGTCCCTAATGAAGATAAATATAAAATCATCATAGAGGGGTTTGAACTTAATAATATTCCTGTGGCCTCCTCTGTGGAGGGGGCAGTCCTGATGGCAAAGGCATTAAAGAGGTGCAGGCCATGTTAAAGAAAAACATCAAAGAAATCATGGAAAAAAGTAAACTGTCAGGGTGGGTATTGGAACCGGATGTAAAGGCATTAATGAAATTGCAGGGGCTTGATATCCCGGATTTTGTTCTGACTAATTCCTTTGAGGAGGCAGACCGCTTTTTTAAAAAATCAGGTGGTCCTGTTGTTGCAAAAGCCGTGTCAAAAAAAATTCTTCATAAAACAGAGCATGATGCAGTTGTTACGGGGATTTTTTCAAGCGGGCAGCTTAAAATTGAAATGGCAAGACTGCAAAAGCTTGAAGGGTGTGAAAATATCCTTGTTGAACAGATGATTAAGGGTATTGAGCTTATCATCGGGGCGAAAAATGATTACCAGTTCGGTGCCGTTACAGTCCTTGGCATTGGAGGCACATCTGTTGAAATTTACAATGATACTGCTATCAGGATGGCTCCTTTAAAGCCGGGTGATGTTTATTCAATGGTGGAATCCCTTAAGGCAAAAGAGATTGTAAAAGGCTACAGGGGCAGGCCCGGGGTGAATATGGAGAAACTTACACATTTGATGGTCGGTTTCTCTTGTCTTATCATGGAAATGGAAGATGATATTGAATCAGTTGATTTAAATCCTGTGATCTGTACAAAAGACCGGTGCGTCATAGCTGATGCAAGGATTATGTTGCAGCGGTCATGATTGTGGCAGCTGTGTGTCGATACATACTTGTATCATGAGACAGGGAAAATAAAAAAAATTGGAAAGCTTATGCCTGGTAAAAAAAAATTAAAAATAATATCATGGAATGTAAACGGGTTACGGGCAGTGATGAAAAAAGGTTTTGCAAAGATTATTTGTAACCTTGATCCTGATATCCTTCTTCTCCAGGAAACAAAACTCCAGAAACACCAGCGAACCAATGAGATGATCGAACTTCATTTTTATGAATCGTTCTGGGCTTATTCAACTGAAAAAAAAGGATACAGCGGGGTTGCGGCCTATTCAAAACCCGAGCCCTGCAAAGTTAAGACATCGTTTCTCAGACCTGAATTTGACAGTGAGGGTCGAATCATACAGCTTGATTATGATGATTTTATATTATTTAATATTTATTTTCCAAACGGTCAGATGAGCGATGAGCGGCTTAAGTATAAACTTGATTTTTATGATTTTTTTTTAACCTATGCAGATACTTTGAAGGCCAGGGGAAAAAGCCTTATTATTACCGGTGATTTTAATACGGCCCATAATGAAATTGATTTGAAAAACCCAGTGCCTAATTCCAAACGGTCAGGTTTTTTAAGAATTGAAAGAGATGTCCTGGACCGGATGGTTGACATGGGCTATGTGGATACATTCAGGCATTTTTATCCTGAAGAAGTTAAGTATTCCTGGTGGTCATACCGGTTTAACGCAAGAAAAAACAATGCAGGCTGGCGTATTGATTATTTTTTTGTAACAAAAGACCTTATCGATAAAGGCATTGTCAAACAAGCCTTTATCGATAATGATGTATTTGGATCAGATCATTGCCCTGTAGGCATAACAATAGAAATCTGATGGTGAGTCTTAGTCTTTAAATACAAGTTTTCCCCCGATATGACCTGCAACACCGGCAGCTGCCAGCATAATGACGTTTATCAGGATAAATACCCAGGCTTTGGGCGATGATAAAATTTTGGGGTCTGCCAGGTACCAGACAAGGCTTATCGCGCATGAAACCGTGGTCAGGGCGGCTGCCAGGATTTTTAATTTGAAAATCAGTGTCAGGGTACCATTATATTTTTTTTTCCATTCCAGAACACCCGTAAAAATCACAAAAGGAAGGGCAATGATGACAAAGACCTGGTTAATCAATGCTGCAATGCTGTTTTGGCAAAAATATCAGAGCTGAACATCAGGGCCGCAAGCCAGAGAATGACAGAAGCCGGAAGTATCCCGTTCGGTGTATGCACGGAAACCGGGTGGGCATGG
This sequence comes from Deltaproteobacteria bacterium, assembly GCA_013151635.1. Lineage (GTDB taxonomy): Bacteria > Desulfobacterota > Desulfobacteria > Desulfobacterales > Desulfobacteraceae > Desulfobacula. The sequence continues at coordinate 23,261 of JAADHV010000103.1, forward strand.
TGTTTGACCAGCAATGATTTGATTTTTTCAAAACCGGTCCTGGCAGGTGGGTGTGTGGGTGTTTTTTTTTCTCCACCGGGGCAGAGAGCGGGTTTGGCTGTTACGGTCTTCCCTGTTGAAGCTGGTTTGGTCGGATTTTTTTTCCCGGGTATTTTTTCAGGGATGGAAGCCTCATCAATCTCCACAAACCTGCTTGCATCCGCCCCGCAAACCGGGCATTTTGCAGGTGGTGTGTCTCCTGTGTGAATATATTTGCAGACACTGCATTGCCAAACTTTCATTTAAATAATCCTTTTTATTGTTACCGGTCATCCATATCTGTAAACACGCATTCATCAGGCCCGCAATAGTCGCCGACATATTCTGCCCCTGGCCTGTAAAGCGAAGGCTTCGGGGCTGCCATGGCAAATTGTTCTTCAATTACATGGGCTGACCAGCCGCTTACCCTTGAAATGGCAAACAGGGGCGAGAAAAGATCAGTGGCAATTCCCATGGCGTAAAAAAGGGATGCACTGAAAAAATCCACATTACAAAATATATCTCTTTGCTTTTTGGCTTTAAAGGCAGCCTTGCCTTTTTTCTCAAGTTCCCTTGTAAGCTCATACCAAAGGGTTTGATTTGCGATCTGCCCCATTCGCTTGCTCATGGGGGCAATGATTATGGCCCTGGGATCGTCAGTCTGGTAAACTGCGTGCCCAAGTCCCATTATCAATCCACCCGAGCTTAACAGATTATCAATGTATGCATCAATCCTGTCGACAGATCCGATTTCCTTTAACATTTCCATGACCCTCACATTGGCACCACCATGAAGGGCGCCTGAAAGAGAACCTATGGCAGAAGAAACGGCAGCATAAATATGGGCCCTTGTTGATGCCACCTGCCGTGCCGTAAAAGTTGATGCATTAAACGAGTGTTCTGCGTGCAGGACAAGGCTTGTATCAAAAAAACGAGCTGTTTCATCATCGGGTATTTTACCATTCAGCATGTAAAGGAAATTTGCGGCATGGTTTAAATTATTATCCGGTGGAACAGGCTCCTTTTTGTTCCTGATCCGGTCCCATGCAGCCGTAATAGAGGCCATTCCTGAGATTAGGTTTTCAGCGCTGCAAAGTGTGTTTTCAATTCCTGGTTCGGAGACTTTATGATCGTTTTGCATCAATAAAGGTGTCGCCATTTGCAGGACATCCATGGGGTTCATATCAAAAGGCAGTGTTTTAAGAAACGAAAAAATATTTTCCGGTATATTCCGTTTTTGTTTAAGGCTCTGGCTGAAGTTTTCCAACTCCTGTTTTTTGGGAAGCCTTTCATACAATAAAAGGAAACTGACCTCTTCAAAACTTGCGTTCCTGGCAAGATCTTCAATCAAAAATCCGCGGTAGATAAGCTTTCCCTCTTTTCCCCGGACATCACAGATTTTAGAGCTTGCTACATCAACACCACGAAGGCCGGTATTTATGACAGATAATGTACAATCGTTCATGAGTCTCTCCTTTAAAATATTTTTTCAGGGGGCCTTCTTTCCGGGACATATTCCGATACGATTTCGTTGTTATGAAGACCCTTGGAAATATAAAGACCGCAGAAGCAGGCCCCGAATTCTTCCAGATCAGCTTCCCTGTATTCACAAGGACAGATAATGTCTTTGTCCTGTTCCCGGTTGCTGCATGCGAGCCTGCACGGGCAGGCCATATATCCATACCGTTCTTTATTCAAGAGAAGGGATTCAAGAAGCTCCATTACAAGATCGTTGTCCTTATTAAAATATATCCCTTTTGCCTCCTGGGATTTTTTTAGCGCTGCATATAGTTGTTCAGGTTTCATTTTTAATCCCCAAAGCCTCCTTTATTTGTTTTTCTTTATATCCTACAATAACAATATCGTTAATTTTAATGGTGGGAAAAGAACAGCGGGGATTCAGCTCTTTAATATCTGCCAGAATGGCTTTCCTTTCTTGCCCCTCCAGGTCATCCACCTCAATATACTCATATTCCACATTACATTCGGACAGGAGTCTTTTGGTTGATTTGCAGTGGCTGCATGTGCTTAATGCATATAATGTTGTTTTGTCCTTTGCCATTTTTTTCTCCTTTGATGGCATAAGTATTAAAAAAACTTGGTCCAGGAAACTTTTGAATACTGAATACTAAACTTTGCACGATTTATGCCAGATTTGCAAGTTTAAAGTTAAACTTCATTTTGAATACAGCTTTGCTAAAACAGGAATGAATGGTATCCTTTACAGAGTCTCAAATTCAAAAAAGGAGAAAATAAATGAACCAGTGGTATTGTTCTGTTTGCCATGAAGTATTAACAAGTGAAAATAAACCCGGTACATGTGAAATCTGCCATGCAGACGATAGAATGATCCTAAATATGAAGGAAGTCCCGAAATCCCTTGAACAGGTCAGGGATCTGGCCAGGAAAAAACTTAAAGGGATCTGCGCCGCATATCCTTCCTGTGACGGGAATTTTGATAAAATCTGTCAGAGAGAGGCTTATGGAAAACCCATAGGGCTTGGCGGGGCAGGGCAGGGGCGGTCTTTCAGGGCAAATACCAAGGCTCTTGCAGATATTCAATTGAACATGTCTGTTTTAGGGGACCATTTTGAACCGGATACTTCCTGTTCTTTTATTGGTATTGATCTTGATTTTCCCGTACTGGCCGCATCCACGGCAGGAGCCCAGAAGTATAATGATGCTCTGGATGAAACAATGTTCTGCACATCTGTGTTAAAAGGATCAAAAGAGGCGGGCACCATAGGACTCAGGGGAGACACATGGTTTTATACTCAAGAGGATAACCCGTCACTGAATGCCATGAAAGCCTGCGGGGGATACGGTATACCCATATTCAAACCACGGTCGCAGGATGTATTGAAAAATTTGATTGAAAAAGCTGAAAATCTTGGCTGCAAAGCAGTTGGTGTGGATCTGGATGGCTGCGGTTCAACCATTATGGCCCTGCACGGACAACCAGTGTTTAAAAAAAGTGCAAGAGAGATTGAAGAACTGGTGAATTTTACTAAACTTCCTTTTATTGCAAAGGGCATAATGCTCCCTGACGAAGCGCAAAAATGTGCAGATGCAGGAGCTTCTGTCATTGCTGTATCCAACCACGGGGGCCGTGTGCTGGATTCAACCCCCGGTGTTGCCGTAATGCTGCCTTTGATCAGAAAGAAACTCGGGGATTCTGTTACGATTACAGCGGATGGCGGCGTAAGGACAGGATACGATGTGTTGAAAATGCTGGCCCTGGGTGCTGATGCAGTCCTTTTAGGAAGGGATATTATAAGGGCGGCTGTGGGCGCAGGAACACTTGGGGTGAGACTGCATCTTGAGCATATCAAGAAAACATTGAAAAAAGCCATGTTTATGACCGGAACCAGAAACATCAAGATGGCTGATTCAAGGATTATATTTAAATCCAATTAAACAAAAGGGGGGAAAATGAGTAAAGTATTAATTGTTTACGCATCAAGGACTGACGAAACAAAATCCATCGCGGAATTGATAGCAGAAGGTGTCCGGATTTCAGGACATGAGGCTGAAGTTAAAAAAACAAGCGAAATAAAAAATGAAGACGATTTAAAAGGGTATGACGGATATGCATTTGGTTCTGCTACTTATCACGGAGAAATGATAACATCCATGAAACAGATTTTGTTTTTAGCAGAAAGGGCAGAGCTTAAAGGTAAACCCGGTGGTGCTTTTGGGGCCTATGGCTGGAGTGGTGAGGCACCGGGAAGAATATTTGAGACAATGGAGAATATTTATAGTATGAAAATGGTATCAGGCCCCTTGATGCTCAAGGCAAGCTGGATAGAGGGCGGTATCCAGGCTGCCCGGGAATACGGGAAAAGCATTACAAAAAGGTTGAGCCATCGGTAGAATAAGGAGGGCGCGTCATGGTTAAGGAGTTGAGTGCTAAAATATTACAACGCTTTATAAAAGACAAAACCGAAGAGGAATACCTTATTATTGATGTAAGACAGCAAAATGAATATCGTCTGGATCATATACCCGGTGCTGAGAATATTCCCCTGGCTGAAATTCAATTTGATCCGTTTGTATTTGATGACGACAGGAAATTGATTTTTTATTGCAGGAGCGGGGGCCGCTCAAAGGTTGCTGCCATATTTGTGGCAGAAGCCGGGTATGATGAAAAAAAATTGTATCATCTCAAAGGAGGCATGCTTGAATACTCGGGGAAGATTATAAATGACATGCCCCGGGTTGACCTTTTTCCTGCAGACATTACCCCGGCAGGTATCATGGAGAAATCCATTGATCTTGAAAAAGGAGCCTTTTATTTTTATACACACGTAAAAGACCAATTTAAAGGATCTGAACTTTACCATGTGATGAAAAATATGGCAAAGGACGAAATATCCCATGCCAAGGCCATTTATAATAAGATGAAAAAAAGAAATGATATTGAAATGGAGTTTGACCTGTTCTTTAATTCCTGCAAGGGCGATATTATAGAAGGCGGAAAATCCTTGAAAGAGGCAGGAAAATTTTTTTCTGATATATCAAATACTATTGATATCGTAGATTTTGCCATTGATCTGGAATTTTCAGCCTATGATTTATATAAAAACATGGCTGAAAATTTTAAGGAAGAAAGTTTAAAAGAAATGTTCTACACACTTGCCCAGGTTGAAAAAGAACACATGGAAAAGATGATTCAGTTAATAGAATTGTGTGAGTAAGGATTCCTGGGTTTTGCCATGCGCTTTTTGAAAGCGCGATAAATAATTAAAAATTTTAAATAAAGGCTTGAAAAGATAATTGTTTTTCTGATAGTATACCTTTTCAGGATCTCAAGTCCGATTTTTATTTTCAATATTTTAGTTTTTATTTTATTTGGTACATATTTGTATTGTTCATTGCAGATCGCTGATACGATTATCTGAGACATGAATGTCTCTTGCGCCTTTTTGTATTATTTATCGCATTTGTCAAATGTTGCGATTCAGTGAGCCAGGGAGTTTTTCACATGAATCGCATGAATTTTTATTCAATTGGTATGATGTTTGCTCAATACTGATTTATATAATAAGGACATAATAAAAAATCCAGGAGGGATAAAAAATGGCTGAACCTGTTATTGGAAAGAAAAAGGAAACTGCCAAAACACCCAATTTGTATTACGCCATGAAATCGCATCATGAGGTTTATTATCAAATGGCCTCTATTTTCAAGGCGGCCACCCATGATGAAGACAAACTGGCAAAAAAGATTTTCACCGGGGTTTTAGCAGGCAATCAACCTGAAATATTTATGGAAAATTCTTTGTGAATGGCATTTAAGGCTCTAGCTTGATTTGATATCCAGTTTAAGATTTTTGGATTCTAAATTTTATTTTTGCCTGTTAAAACAATAACTAAACATAAAAAAGGAGAAAAAAACAATGGCTGAACAATTTGGTATTTATAAATGCGCTAAATGTGGGAATATAGTACAGGTCCTTCATGGGGAAAAACCACCGGTCATGTGTTGCGGCCAGGCAATGGACCGTCTGGTTGAAAACACTGTGGATGCGGCACTGGAAAAACATGTGCCGGTAATTGAAAAGATTGAAGGCGGATACTTGGTTAAGGTTGGCAGCGTTGCCCATCCCATGGGCAGTGATCACTGGATAGAGTGGATTGAACTTGCTTTGGAAGATAATATGTTTGTACAAAGAAAAATACTGACACCAGCAAGTACGCCGGAAGCAGAGTTTAAAACCGGTGCTGCAAAAGTTGTGGCAAGGGCTTATTGCAACCTTCACGGCCTTTGGAAATCCTAGCGTGATTCAGTACCTGATTCCGATAACGGATAAAGAAAAGCCCTGTAGCGCTGATAAAACCTGAAGCGCTGCAGGGCTTTTAAAATTTGATTTTAAAAAAAATTAATAGTATTCTGTTAATTTCCCTGCAAGAAGCCTGATATGGCTCATTTCTTCCTTGATGATATCGTCAATTTTTGATTGACCAAGCTTTGGCGGAACCAGTTCTTTTATTCCAAGATAAAATGCAATGGAATCTTTCTCTGCCTGAATGGCACAGCCCAATATACTTTTTAAGCTTTTACCGGGTTGCTCTTTTTTAAAAAAAATCCTTGTGTCAGCCAGAGCTTTTAGATAAAGGGCATTTTCATCATCCGGGTCAAAGGTTGTTGAAAATGATTCCTGATCTTTTAATCCTTTTTGCATATTGGCAAAGGTTGTTTCATGATTGTCTTCCATTTTCGCAAGCCCTAGGAGAAATTCTTTATGCTGTTCCCCCTTAACCTGTTTTGCAGCGTTCCTGTAAAATATTGCTCCATTTTGTTCAATTTTCACTGCCATTTCAAAAATATCATTTGCATTAAAATCGTTAGGCATTTTTCCCTCCGGGTTATCTTCTTTTTAAGATAACCTTTCCTTTAAGGTTCTAGCTATTTTTACGCCCAGTTCAAAGCACCTGTTCAGGTCCGCTTCATCCGGAACGTATTGTACTTTAACACCATCGTCAATAATATCCAGTTTCATTTCAGAAAAATCCTTATTAAGAATTTTTACTGCTTCCCCGCTCCATCCGTAAGAACCAAATGCAGCTGCAATTTTATTCTGTGGTCTTAAGCCCTTGATGTATGTCATGACATCTGCGATCACGGGGAAAATGCTGTTGTTCAGTGTCGGGGAACCCACAGCAATGGCGCCTGCTTCAATAATTTCCGTCATGATATCACTTCTATGCCATTTCCTTGTGTTCATCAGCCTTACATTCACATCTTCAGATTCAATGCCGCTGGTAATTGACCGGGCCATCTTGGTTGTACTGTCCCACATGGAATCAAAGATGACAACAACCTTGTTTTCCGGTTCCTGCCGGGACCATTTGTCATAGGCCTCAATGATTTTTGACGGGTTGTCCCGCCAGAGGATCCCATGGTCCGGGCAAATCATGTTAATCTTCAGATTCATTTTTGCAACATCTTTTAAAAGCGTCTGAACCCTTGGTGAAAAGTGAAGAAGAATATTGGCATAATATTTTCTTGCATGGGGGATGATTTCATCTCCTATTTCATCATCAAAAAACTTGTCTCCGGCATAGTGCTGCCCAAAGGCATCACTGGAAAACAAGATAGCATCATCCACAAGATAGGTGAACATGCTGTCCGGCCAGTGAAGCATTCTTGTCTCAAGAAAAGAAAATGTCCTGTTCCCTGCTTTAAGCTCATCTCCGCTGCCCACAACCTTAAAATTAAAGTCGCAGTGAAAATGGCTTTTCAGGTTCTTTGCCCCCATCTTTGAGCAATATACGGGTTTGTCTTTCCCAATTAACTGCATGAGTTTCGGGATACCCCCGGAATGGTCCATTTCCGTATGATTGCTGATAAGCATATCAATTTTTTCCGGATCAATAATCCTGCTGATATTGGAAATCAGTTCATCTGAAAATTTTTCTTTTACCGTATCAATGAGAATATTTTTTTCACCAAGTACAAGGAATGCATTATAGGTTGTACCTTCATAAGTGGAATAGCCATGGAAATCCCTTATATCCCAGTCACGGCATCCGACAGAATATATCCCATCCGCTATTTCAATGGGTTTATACATTTAATTTATACCTCCCTGATTGAAAATTAATCAAGCAAAACAGTTTATAAAACCCTTTTTTAGTACCCTCGATATATGCAAAGAGTGTGCCTTGAAATCCGAGTGTTTTTTCCTGGGAAAAAGGGTTTTAACTTGAAGATTATTATTATAATATAAGATGCTTAAAATCAATGAATCATTTATTCATAAAAAGTAAAATTATGAATCATAATGTTTATATAAAAAGAACAAAAATTAATGTGCCCGTTGAAAAGGTTTTTGCATGGCATGAAAGCAAAGGGGCCATATCAAGGCTGACACCGCCATGGGCGCCCTTGAAAATGATCGACCATAAAGGCCGTGGCATTCAAAAGGGAGTAAAAGTCGTATTCAGACTGCGTATTTTTAATATACCCATGACCTGGGAGGCAGAGCATACAGATTACCAGGAAAATAAGTTTTTTAAAGACAGGCAGGTTAAAGGGCCGTTTGCCAAATGGGAACATACCCACAATTTTATACCGGATGGCAGAGCTTCTTCAATCATGGAAGACAAGGTCGAGTTTAAATTGCCCCTCGGGTTTTTGAGCCGGCCTTTTTATTTTTTTGCATTAAAAGAGTTTGAAAGAATGTTCAGTTACAGGCACAGGGTGTTAAAGTATGACCTGGAACATAATGCAGGCAAAACAAAAAATAAGAGAATCCTTGTTTCAGGTGCCAGTGGAACCATAGGAAGCATACTGGTCCCCTTCTTGCGGACCTTGGGCCACAAGGTGATCCGGCTTGTCAGGAAAACCTCAGACCTTTCAAGTGACGAATTGTTCTGGGATCCGTACAATGATACTCTTGATCTTGACAAGGCAGGACCTATTGATGCTGTGATAAATTTAAACGGCATTGATATTTCAAGGGGACGATGGACGGCAAAACAAAAGAAACGGATTATTGACTCAAGGATAATTCCAACCCGTTTTCTTGCAAGGAAAATAGCAGGGCTTGACCCAAAACCCCTGGTCTTTATTTCTTCTTCTGCCATAGGATTTTATGGAGAAAGAAAAGATAAGGTCTTAATCGAGACAGATGATATGGGGGAATATTTTATTTCAAAAGTATGTAAGTTATGGGAAGATGCCTCGGTTGATGCACAAAACTCCGGGATCAGGACTGTTCAGCTCAGGACAGGTGTTGTGCTTACTCCTGCCGGCGGTGCCCTTAAAAGGATGGAACGGCCTTTCAGGGCAGGATGTGGTGTAAGACTTTCCCATGGCAGGCAATATATGAGCTGGATCAGTATGGACGATGCATTGTCAGGCATTCTGCATATTTTAAACAATGATAAAATCAAAGGCCCTGTTAACCTGACAGGCCCCAATCCTGTTACAAACCTTGAATTCTCAAAAACATTGGCCAGGGTTTTTTCCAAAAAGGTGTTTTTCCGTCTTCCTGAACTCCTGGCCCTGGCCTTGTGGGGACAAATGGGCAAAGAAACTCTTTTAGCCAGTGCCAGGGTAAGGCCTGGAAAGCTTTTGGACAACGGGTTTTCGTTTCAGCATGAAACACTTTTTTTTGCATTAAAAGACATGCTTGGACGTTAATGATAAAAAATATAAAGTTTTAATATAAAAATAATTTAAGGTGGCCCTTAAAATGAGTATCAAATTAAGAATTCTATTTTCAGTTTTAATGATTGTAGCTCTTATTTTCGGGTTTGTTCATATTTATTTCCCTTGTGACAATTATAGTTTTGAAAGACTTCATATCTTTCTTTTTAACCTTTGCACCGGTGGCACCATACTTTTATATTACACACAGGGCCGGGTAAAAATATCCGGAACCGTCAAGCTTTTTTTCGCAGGCTCCCTGATTTATGCATTTTCAGCCTTTTTTAAAATTTATCCTGTAACCCTTATTATTTCAATTTTGCTGTTCGTGCTGGTGGAAAAAATCAGGATTGAAAAATTTTCTTTTTTCCCCATACTTTTTTTTAAGCCCAAAGAACCTGTATCGGATAAATTTCACCAGGCATCACTCCTGTGTCTTTCCATAGGTATTTTTATGGCGTCCATTGTTATTTTGAATAACGAATATTTCAAGCTTGTGACCATGGAAAAGCTGACCCTTAACACGTTTTTCCTAGGGTTTTCTTTTCCATTGTCATTGATTACGCTTTCCATTGTTTTTTCCATGCTCAAAAAAATTGAAGGGTCGTCTGTAAAGGTGCTTATGGAAGTTTGTTTCTGGACCATTACCTTAGGGGTGATCATTTTTTTCGGGTTTATTTTATTTGAGAGGTTTATCCCCCAGATTTTTGTAACTTTTGCACTTTTTATGGCAGTGATCACCGTGTTCTACCTTTATTTGAAATTTGCAGATAATATTCAGCAGAAACTTTTTTTAACTTCAGGAATCGTATTCCTTATTTTTACAGCCATAACAGGCATTGCATACATATTCATACAGATGTCCCAGGGGTATGATCCCCAAAAGACAAAATGGCTGCTTCATATGCATGTATTTGCGTCCCTATACGGCTGGAACCTCTGCGGCCTGTCGGTTATATGCAGGTTTGATGATTTTCCCATAAAACTGCATTCTTTATCAGTAATTTTTATTCACTGGCTGACGGCCATTGTTCTTGCCCCTCTGGGTGTTTTTTACGGCGGGTTTGCAATCCTTGCCATTATTGGATATTCTTTTATTACGCTTACGCTTTTTTTCAGCACGAATAAAAGGAAACCAGCACATGAGTAATCTGGAAAAGTCAAACCGGTTCTTAACCCTTTTTTCATGCAGTTCCAGGGTCCTTGTCGTGATCAATGCCGACCCTGATTCCATTGCCAGTGCCATGGCGGTTAAAAGGCTTTTGTGGAGGAAGGTGCAAGAAGTATCCATTGCTTATTTTAACAAGATAAGCCGGCCGGATAACCTTGCAATGATCGAATTTACGGGAGCCGGCCTTGTTAAACTTGATGATATAAAAAAAGATGATTTTGACATGTTTGTGGTGGTTGACTCCCAGCCGGACCATAATGAACGCTTTCATGAATTTGACTATGATGCCATTATTGATCATCATCCCTTGACCTGCGATAAGGCAAAATATGTTGATATCCGACCGGATTACGGTGCTTGTTCAACCATTATGACGGAATATTTAAAGTCGAAAAAGGTAAAACCTTCTTCAAGGCTTGCTGCGGCACTTATGCTGGGAATTAAAACAGATACTTCGGATTTCACACGCCAGTCAACCCTGAAAGATATCAGGGCATTCCAATACCTTTATAAATTTGCTGATAATAATATTGTAATCAAGGTTGAAAGGGCGATATTAACACAGGAAGATCTTGATTTTTTAGGGTATGCCATAAAACAAAGAAAAATTATTAACAATCGTTTTTTTTTCCATGCAGGCAATATCACCCAGCCTGATAAGCTTGTGGTTGCAGCAGATTTTTTCCTGACCATCGCAAGGGTAAACTGGAGCATTATTTCAGGTGTATATGAAAAGAAACTGGTCATTATCATACGAAATGACGGCCTGAGAAAAGGTGCGGGAAATACGGCAAAAGAAGCCTTTTCCATGTTTGGCTCTGCCGGGGGGCATAAGACAATGGCCAGGGCAGAGCTTGATTTGAAGCATATCAGGAAACAGATTAAAAAAATTAATAAAAAAACCCTTGCCAACTGGATTATATCTGTTATTGAGAAAACAGCCGGCAAGAAAATAGAATGATTTTTAAAGGGGTGGATCATCAAACAAAAGCCTGACAGGGAAAAAGCCTTATCGACAAGTGAACAAAGGTACAGAACCCTTGTTGAAACCATGGGTGACGGCTTAAGTGAAATTGATGAAAACATGATAACAACCTATGCAAATGAGATGCTTGGTCAGATGTGGGGACGCTCAAATGACGAAATTATAGGCAAAAAAGTCGATCAATTCCTGGATGACGAAAACAAAGCAATCCTTTTTAAACAACTTGAAAAGAGGAAAAAGGGGGAGAGCGATCCTTATGAAATCGTCTGGATAAAAAAAGACGGGTCTGAACTTCATACGATTATGACCCCCACCCCTTATTTTGACTCCCAGGGTAATTTTAAGGGCAGTTTTGCCGTTATCACGGATATTTCGAAACAGAAAAAAGAAAAAAACCTGCTGGAGCTTAGAGTCAGGCAGAGAACCAGGGAACTTGAAAATAAAACAAAAAGCCTTGAAGAAGTAAATACGGCTTTAAGGGTGCTGCTAAAGAAAAGAGAAGAAGATAAAACCATTCTTGAAGAAAGAATGCTGTTAAACGTGAGGGAACTTGTAATCCCTTATATCGAGAGGATAAGGGATTACAGGCTCAATGATAGGCAAAAGGGATGTCTGGATATTATTGAATCAAGTTTAAACGACATTGTCGCACCGTTTTTGCATAAGCTTTCCCTTGAATTTTTAAGCCTGACTCCATCTGAAATCCAGGTTGCCAACCTTGTGAAATTCGGCAAGACAACCAAGGAGATAGCCCGGATTCTGAATTTGTCCGGTAAAACCATTGAATTTTACCGCAAAAGTATCCGGAAAAAGGTTGGTATCACAAATAAAAGCATAAATCTTAGAACTTTTTTAACATCCACCAAATAACTGCCACAGGCAGACTTGATATTTCATCCTTGGTCTGCCCACGACAAAACATGAAAGTCGCAGTTTTGGTTTGCAAAGACTTTCATATAAACAGGTATATTCTCAGCAGTTCCCGTTTGAGGGTAGCCCCCCCGGCATTACCGGATTATTTGAAGATTCAAGCCGTCGAGCCCAGGGCTCAGTTTTCAAGAGAGTATTTTACAAGAGATATGGGTTTTCCAGCTTTGGTCGTAACATATTTGCCGGCAGCACCACCGATATTAAGTTCCGTGCCAGCCGACATCCCCCTTCCAAATTTCCATTCGAGATAGGTACTGCATGAAAGACTGCCGCTGGCAATGTTTCCAATGGTTTTTTTAAAAAGGTTACCTCCCTTTGATACCTTCAACTGATATTTATAAATGTTAGTGGGATGAAGTCGGATTTCAGTGTCAAACCAGGGATCTGTGATACTGATCTTAGTGGAACCCTGGCCTCCTCTTGAGATGCAGATCTTGTATGTACACACAGGCTTGGAAAATTTCTCTTTGTCCAGGTTCTTAAAAAAGTCCTTATCCGATTTTATTCGCTCATTGATAAGGTTATCCAAAAATCGATCCATATCCGGGTCTGCTTCTATCTTTCCGCACATTTCATACATCTCGCCTGCAATACCATAAAATATATTGGCGGTTTCAAGTGCCCCGATTGAGGCAAAGTCTTTGATCAGGTCCAACCGGTTATTATATGACTTGGAATCAATCTTTGCTACGACATCTTTTCTTTTCTGCATATGGGCAAGGCCGGTAGAAATGAATTTTTCTATGGGGTTTCCTCCGGGTGGAGACCCCCCTGCTTTTTCAACTAGCCCGTCACCCATCCTGACCAGTAGATATGCCTGCTTTTTAAAATAGCCGCAAACGGCATCACCTTCACCCGCGAAAGCAGAGGTATCATAGGAGTGAACCATATCTATCACTTCATTTCTCCAGTTCCGGTTATCCAGGCTTGAACCGTTATTTGAGGGAAATGACGGGTTAAATACATATTGAGGCTCCTTATTGAGTTCTTCTGCTTTTCTGTCTTCCAGCAGATCCAGCGCATCTTCAAGCCCGGAGGCCGTATTTTTTTTTTGTTTACCGATAATCTGGTACTTTTTCTCCTCTTTTTTTAATTTTTTCAGTTCATCGAGTATTTCTTTGTATTTTTTCAGTCCCGGCTGAAAGGAAACCGCAATCATCATTTCATTAATGGCTTCATTATACCGGTGAAGTTTCCGATAGCTATAGGCCAGGTTTACATAGATTGAGCTGTCTGCCGGGTCGAGTGTTTTTGCATAGTTAAGGATGGCAATGGCATGTTCATACTCTTTGCATGCATTCAGGGTAAATCCGAGGTTGCTGATATTTGAGGGGCATTTCATGTTCATGAGGGATGCTTTTGCAAATCCCCATTTTGCGATAAACAGATGATTTTTAAGCATGGCTTTTACACCAAAAATATAATAAACACCAGACTGGTTCAATGCTTTTGCTTCTATGGTATTTCCAACATCTTTTTTCCCATATCCTATTGCAGGGCAAGGGCCTGCCATCCCCGGAAGCGGCAAGGTGTTCAGGTGATATTCTTTTTGAAGCCTGTTTTTTATTAACGACATCGCCTGCAGCCCATGGATGGCGGTAATCTGTTTTTCAGCATCTTTCTTGATTTTGACAACCATGGTGTTGAGTTCCTGAATCGAAAGCGCCTTGGAAAATGCCCGGGTATTTGGTGAAATGATAAGAATAAGGGATATCAGGATTCCAACCGGCAAAAAACGGATCAATTGACGATAAAAGGCCAAATGAAAGAATTTACATGCTTTCATTATAAATACCCACCTAATTTAACCGGGTCACGATATAGTCGACAGCATTGTCAATACAGAGGCGGATAGCGCTGCCAATGGGGGTATTATTGTAAATTTCCAGATAATACAATGGTGACAGGCCCATATACTTTAACATGCTGGTGCTTAAATTTACATCAGATGTTTTTCCCTGGACCGTAGTACTTGCCAGTATTCTGGATGTTCTTGCGTCCACAAGTTTCATGTCAATGGCCACATGGGCCTGATTCACCCCGCCAACAATTGTTGTCACTCCACGCTGATAGGGCTTGAACTCTGTCACGGTTCCATAGATTAACACCTGTGCGCCTTCGAGTTCACCCGTAGGGACGGCTGTTTCTTTGCTGACGATACCTGTTGTACCTAATCTCTGTTCTAAAAGGACATCCCGAAGTTCTTCTCTTTCGATCACGATAAACTGATTGGTCCTGAATAAAGACGTGGTAAGCATGGCCTTCATCCCCCGGCCAACATCATATTTTGTCTTGTTTTCAAATCCCATCACGGCAATTCTTAATTTATTCCGGGTCGCGGATTGGGACTGCGCCTGGGAAATGCTCGGGCCCCCGGTAACCTTGACCTGCGCTGACGGGCCACAACCTGAAAAAAAAATCAGAAAGCAGGCGGCCAGTGGGAACAGTTTTTTTCGTATCATCCGTGCTCCTTAATCTGTTTGATGGAAATAGTTGGCCGGTATTTTTGAAACCAGAAATATGACTGCTTTATCAACCATTTTCCTTAAGGCATCTTCAACCGGTGTATTATGGTACATTGAAAAACTTTTGGGAAGCGCTCCTGCATTTGTTGAATATTTAGTAGCTCCGAACCCAATATTTGTCGAAGTCCCTTCCACGGTTGTGGCAGCGACAATTCTTGAGGTCCTGGTATCCACCAGGCGGATTTCCATGGCTGTTGTCGCACTTTCCCACGAGGCATCTGTGTCAAGGCTTTCATTGTCAGAACCCAGTCCTGCGGCTTCAGAAAGAACACTTGATATAATACCCCCTATATTGCCACCGGACTTCTTTGCTTCAAGCGTATTCAAGGAGCCGATCAGCATCAGCTCTGCGCTTTCTATATGGCCAATGGGAATCTTGGTTTTACTCCCGACCCTGGAAGTATGGGAAAATTCCTGTTCCCAGCTGATTTCGTTGATGGTCTGACGTTCCAGAACGATGAACCTGTTTGAATTAAAGAGGCTGTTAATTATCATGTCACGTACACCACCCGCTACAGGGTCTGAGATGGTTTTCATATAAGGAGATGTTGAGGCTTTAGGATATTTGGGGGCCTTGGGGGGCGGCCCTGCTTTTTTTGTGCCAACTTCATTAAGCCGTGCCTGGTATTGCATCAGTGTGGCCTGGTATTCCATCATTTTTCCCTGATAAGCCATCAGCGCGTTTGTATCAGGCATGGCAGCCTGCACCTGCAACATTGCACGGCTCATCTGAGCCTCATATCCGGCTGTATTGTTCACAAACTGGGCAACGACTATCCTGGCTTTCGGCCCTGTAGCTGAAACTTTTTGAGCTTCTGCTACACTTGGACTTTCAGTCTTCTTTACTGTCCCGGACACACACCCCATTAAAACGAGAAAAAGGAAATAGATAAGCAATTGCCTCTGGAAACGAATCATTTTTAAACTCCCTTCGCAAAAAAATATGAATTGCATAATTAAAATTTTATAGTGAAATCCGGGTATGATGTCAAGCCATGCGAGGAGAGATAAAAGTTTTATTAATGGTTTGGTGATAAATTATTTGAAAAATTTTAAAACCTGCATAAATCCCGTACCGGTCCGGGCTGGTTTTTCCAATATTGATCTCTTGGTGGTATTAACCTTAAAAATAATACCAGATCGTTTTATAATCATCAATATTTTCCCCGCGTCTTTCTAATTTTTTTAAATAATCATAAATTGAAACGTCGGTATCAATATAAGTATCAGCCAATGAAAGATTTTTTTCCCAGGGATGGAACTCATACACGCGCTTCCCGTTTGGAAGAATGGTCAGCAAACTGTGATCCTGGCCGGCCCGGATGTAATTTTTCCCCAGACCCGGAACATTATAAACGGCTTCATCCGTTCGCACCAGGCCGGGAAGAAGACGTGCCTCTTCTTCAATTTCCTGTTGCAAACGTGCCAGAGGCACACGATAATTTCGAGTTTCTTCTTTGCCTTTGGTGTTAAAAGAATAATAAGGATCGACGCCAATAAGGCGCAGGTGCCGCCGCAGCGCGGCCAGCTCAAACCGGCGGCTGTTTTCAATAGTAAAAACAGCCTGGTTGTAAACGGACATGCCTTTTAAGCGAATTTTTTGCACAGCTTCCATTGCTTCCGGTGTGATTTCATAAGGATGCTCGAAATGCGTCACAAGAACGATTTCCCTTTTACCGGGAACGTGATATTTTGCAATGATGTTCACAAGGGAATCGGTGTATCGTTGCGGCAGGACGACCGGGGTACGGGAACCGATACGTATTCTTTCTATATGTTCTAATTTTGCAAGTTCGGAAAGGATAAAGTCGATGCGCTCGTCCTGCATGACCAGGGGATCGCCGCCCGTTACAAGCACTTCGTTAATCAAGGGATGTTCCCGCAGCCAGTCTATGGCTTGCATGATTTTACTCTTTGTGGCCATGGCGCGTTTGGCATAAACATCGTCAATTTCCCAGTTTCTCTGGCAATAAACGCAAATTTGACTGCATGTATTATAAGGTTTAAAAATGACGATCATCGGATAGCGGCGGGTAATCAAGTCAATGGGGGACGTATCATGTTCCAGCATAAAGTCAAAACTAGTTTCACGATCATCCCGATGGGCCAGCATGGCATCTACATAATTGAGCGGGGGGATAACCTGCGCACGAACTGCATGATCACGCTTGCGGCCGGGCGCGCGATCCATAAGAGAAACATAATAGGGTGTAATCCCAAAAGGCAATTTACCCCCGCGTGCTTTTTTTATGGCGGTTTTTTCTTCATCCGTTAATGTGATGAGCTTTTCGAGTTCACCGGCACTTCGGATAATGTGCCTGATCTGCCAGAGATAATTGTTCCAGTCTTTTTCGGACGCCCTGTATTGTGCGAGAATAAATTTACGATTCTCCGCTCTTAGTTGAATAATATCCTTGCCCAGGCCGGAAGGATATTTTAAAATATAATCTTTATTTTTACGCCCCAGTTCATCAAGCTGGGCTGAGCGCAGCAATGCTGCCTGCCGACCATGCAAATTTGTAAATCCGGGTATTTTTTCATCATTGCAGATCCCGCTTTTGCCGTGTATCCCCAAGAAAAGATGGATCATTTCTTCAAAAAAACCATCATCCAGGTCTGCGGGCAGATCATTATTATATCCATTTGCGAGAAGCCAGAGAAGCTTGGTAATACTGAACTCGGACAAACGTTCACTACGAACTGAAATAATTCTTTCTAAAGCTTGCAGGCATTTATTTTGCAATACCCATTCAAGAGGTTGGCTTTTCTGCAAGTTCTTATTCATCATTTGTGATATTTCATCCACATAAGCCCGTAAAAGATTTTGTGCTATTTCCGGATTCCGAGCGTCTTGCAGAAGAACTTTTATTGTTGGATTTAATGTAAACAAGCGGGAAATATATTTTTTATCAAACAACGGTTTCCTCCAAATTCTATTCTTAAATATTCTCTCTGTCTTTTGCTCCTGAAAAATGTGTTCGTAAATTTGTGAAGCCTCATAGGATAGGAGAAAATAAACAGAAATGCAAACAATTATTTCAAATATTATGATGCCTTATTGCAGACTGTTCTATGACTATAGAAACATACCAGGTATATTTTATACCTGGTATTTCCCTGAAATATACCTCTTGTGCCCCAATTTTTCTAAGGGTATGAATTAGCTGAAGAGCCCGACCGTCTGAAAGGACTGATAATTTAAATTTTTATTAAAGGAGATCATTAAAATGAAAAAGTTCCAGTGTTACCGGATTATTCCCATTTTTTTAGGTGTGTTTTTTTTTAGTTCAATCCTTTGGGCCAAACCCATTAAGTTAACCTATTCCAATTTTTTTCCTCCAACCCATATCCAGAGCAAACTCGCCCAGGCCTGGTGCGATGAAATAAAAAAGAGAACCAAAGGGAAAGTCGTTGTTGAATATTATCCCGGACAGACTTTGACCAAATCAAGCCAGGTTTATGACGGGGTTGTCTCAGGGCTTTCCGATGTTGGAATGGCATTGTTTGCCTACACCCGGGGAAGATTCCCGGTTATGGAAGCCGTTGACCTGCCCATAGGTTATACAAGTGGTGTCCAGGCAACCAAAGTTGTGAATGAGGTATATAATGAATTCAAACCAAAGGAATTATCAGACACCCGGGTTATGTACCTTCACGCCCATGGAGCAGGACTTCTTCATACAAAGACAAAGCCTGTCCGGACCCTGGAAGACATTAAGGGGATGAAACTTCGCGGCCATGGCACAAGCGCACTGGTAATCCGGGCCCTTGGCGGTACTCCGGTTTCCCTTCCCATGCCTGAACTTTATCAAAGCCTTCAAAAAGGGATTGTCCAGGGCGCACTTTACCCCATTGAGGTAAACAAAGGCTGGCGAATGGGTGAAGTTACCGATTATCTGACCATGAGTACGTCTATTGCCTATACCTCATCTTTTTATGTGGTGATGAACAAAGGAAAATGGAATTCAATACCGGCCGACCTTCAAAAAATTATCAGTCAAATTAATCTCGAATGGATTGTAAAGCACGGCAAGGCCTGGGATGAAAGCGACAAGGCAGGCCTCAAGTATTTTAAGAGCCTTGGGCATGAAGTAATACAACTTTCCGATGCTGAATCCAGGAGATGGCAAAATAGAGTTGCGCCTGTTATAGATCAATATATTGATAAGATGAATAAAAAAGGATTTGACGGTAAAAAAATTGTTGAATTCGTGAAAGAAAGCCTGAAAAGGAATAAATAGTTAATAAAGGATGAGCTTAATGAATCGCCAAGAATACTGGAACCCGGTTCTGGAGACAATGCCCCGGGAAAAACTTCAACACCTGCAGTTTAAAAAGTTCAAACGGATATTAAACTTTGCCTATGCCCGTTCAAAATTTCATAGAGCGCTATATGATATGGCAGGACTGACCCCGGAAGATATTTCCTGCTTTGATGATATAAAAAAGATTCCCAAGGTTGAAAAATCCATGATGAGGGAGATTCAGAATAAAGACCCCTTCCCTTATGGGGATGCCCTTTGTGTTCCTATAAAAGAGGTTTCAGTCTTCAGGCAGACCAGCGGGACCACGGGGCAGCCTGTTTATCAGCCCGATACCTGGCAGGATTGGGAATGGTGGTCCGAATGCTGGTCTTTTACCCTGTGGGCCCAGGGATATCGTCCTGAAGACCGTGTCTTTCTTCCTTTTGGATATAATATTTTTGTTGCTTTCTGGGCCGGGCATTATGCTGCTGAAAAGCTTGGCTGCGAAGTCGTCCCCGGTGGAGTTCTTGATACCAAGGCCCGTATTTTAAAAATAAAAGAACTTAAACCAACCGCCATGATGGCAACCCCTACATATGTTTTGGGAATGGCGGATACGGCAAAAAACAAGATGGGAATTGACCCAAGAGAACTTTCCATAAACAAGATTACCTGCGCAGGAGAACCGGGAGCCAGTATTCCCAGTACAAAAAAAAGAATGCAGGACGTCTGGGATGCCAGGGTTTATGATCACTCAGGCGCGACGGAAATAGGTGCATGGTCATACGAGTGCAGGCATCAGCCCTGTGGTATGCATGTTAATGAAGCCATGTTTCTTGTAGAAATAGAAGATCTTAATACTGGAAAGATCATAGAAGAACCAGGGCAAAAAGGAAAGATGATCATCACAGCTTTAGACAGGATGGCACAGCCATGTATCAGGTTTGATTCCAAAGATGTGATTGAATGGGATCCCGAACCATGTCCATGCGGCAGGACATTCCGGCTGATCAGGGGCGGTGTAATCGGCCGGGCAGACGACATTACAAAGGTGAAAGGGGTGCTTTTATCTCCCGGGGCCATTGAAGAAGTGGTCAGATCCCTTGACGGGCTGGGTGACGAGTTTGAAGTTATCGTGGACAAACAAGGGGATGTTGACAGGGTAAAGCTTAAGGTCGAGCTTATGCACGGGAAGACAAGATCGAGCATGGAAAATATTTTGAAAGACCAGCTTCGATTGAAAACAAACCTGGGCTATCAAATTGAATTCTATGACTATGGAACCCTGCCAAGGTATGATGTAAAGGCAAAAAGATTTAAAGATCTGCGAAAAAAAAATATCAGTGAAAGGGAATGCAGGTTATGAAAAATGCCCCGGACTTGATCGAGATTAATAATAAAATTTTTAAAATAAAACAATTGCTGAAAGAGCTTGAAACAGATGCAAAAAAATTTCCAGCATTATCGAGGAATTCCAAAAGAGCCCTGGCAAGCATAAAAATGCTGGAATTAAATATTTCAGATATCCTGGAATTTGACCTGGGAGAGCCTTAAAACCATAAGGGCAGCCTAAAGTCCGGCTGCCCTGTTTATTAAGGTTTATTCTTTTTCAAAATCGTCCTTTTCAGCGCCGCATATCGGGCAGCACCAATCATCGGGAAGATCTTCAAAACTTGTTCCGGGGTCAATACCATTGTCCGGGTCACCATCGTCAGGATCATACACATAACCGCAAGGTCCGCAAACATATTTATCCATGCTAAAATCTCCTTTTTATTAATTAAACAATTAAATATTATTTTCCTATGCATATTTTTATCAATATGCTTCATCCATATCAAGGTCTTCCTGGGTAACGGGGTCTTTAAAGAAATTATAGGCCCATGCCTGGTATATAATAACTATTGGAATAACCACCAGCACAACACCAAGCATGATTTTCAGTGTTAAAGGACTTGAAGATGCGTTAAACGCTGTTAACGAAGCTTCTTTGTCCATGCTGGATGGAAAAAGCCTTGGGAAAAGTCCGGCTATGCCGAAAAATATAGCGCCGGCAATGGTCAGGGCCGATGCAAACCATGCTTTAAAAAAACTTTGTTTCGCAATAAAAAATCTTGTTGCAAACAATGCGATCACAGTCACAAGGATAATCAGGAACAAAACCGGGGTTTTAAAATAATTTGCATAGAGATCTGTTGCAAAATAGCTTGCAATAAGAAAAATTACTGCGACAGGAACCAGGACAAGCCATATTTTCCGGGAAACGGCAATGCTTTTTTGCCGGAGTTCACCTGTGGTTTTAATGTTGAGCCAGTTTGCACCATGCTGCAAAAATAGAAGGACAAATAAAATTCCTCCCAGAAGCCCGTAGGGGTTCAGCAATTTTAAGGTGTTGCCGTGGTAAAGGCCATCGCCGTCAAAGGGGATTCCTTGAAAAATATTTGCAAAAGCCACACCAAAAAGAAGTGCAGGTAAAAAACTGCCAAGGAATATAAAAGTGTCCCAGAGTTTTTTCCAGGCCGCATTTTCAATTTTGCCCCTGAATTCAAAGGCAACGCCCCTGAAAATGAGTGAAAATAATATCAGCATTAACGGGGTGTAAAGAGAAGAAAACATGGTGGCATATACCTTGGGGAATGCAGCAAAAGTTACGCCTCCTGCTGTCAGGAGCCATACTTCATTCCCATCCCATAACGGCCCTATGGAATTAATCATGACTCTTTTGTCCCGGTCGGATTTTCCAAGAAAAGGGTAGAGGGTTCCGACCCCGAAATCAAACCCGTCTGTCATAAAGAACACGGCCCATAAGAGTCCCCACAAAAAAAACCAGATAGATTGAAGTAGCATATTTTAACTCCTGTAATATTTTATTCTGTTGTGGCCGCAGGGCCTTGTTTGGCATATTTGGTGATCAGATAAAAGCCTATGGCACCTAATAAACCATAAACCGTTATAAAACCTGTCAGGGAAAATAGAACCTGGATCCCGGCAATTGGGGATGCAGCATGGGCTGTTTTAAGAATCCCGTACACAATCCATGGCTGCCTGCCCACTTCTGTTACCATCCACCCCATTTCAATGGCAATATAGGGAAGGGGGATAGAGAAAAGCATAAGCTTTAAATAGGTTGGGCTTTCCATGAGCTTGTCTCGTCTAAACCAGCCGTAAAGGGTAAGCATGATCAAGAGTGTGCCTATGCCCACCATTGTCCGGAAGCCTATAAAAACAGGCAGAACGGGCGGGCGTTCATCTTTTGGAATATCTTTCAGCCCGGTAACTTTAGCATTAAAATCATGGAATCCTAAGAAACTTAACATACCCGGTATCGAGCCGATTTCAATCCTGTTTTTTTCCTGTTTTTCATCAGGAATGGCAAACAGGACAAGGGGTGCCCTGGCCTGGGTTTCCCAGTGTGATTCCATGGCCGCGAGTTTGGCAGGCTGGTTTTTGGCGACATTAACACCGTGGAAGTCTCCCACAATTGCAACGAAAATTGAGCAGACAAGGCCAACAGTCAGCCCAATTCTAAAGGATTTGGTGAAGAGTTCAACATGCTGTTTTTTAAGAAGGTGGTATGCTGAAATTCCCATGATAAAAAAAGCGGCAAGGAGCAGCCCGGAAGGAAGCATGTGAAAGATTTCAAGAATGCTGTGATAATTAAAAATAACTGCAAAAAAATCAGTGAGTTCAGCTCTTCCGTTTCTAATGGCATATCCCACAGGGTGCTGCATGAAACCGTTTGCTGTCAGAATCCAGATCCCTGAGAGATTACCGGCTGCTGCAATGACCCACATAACCCTTGCATGGGCTTTGGCTGAAAGTTTTTTCCAGCCGAAAACCCAGATGCCGATGAAGGTGGATTCAAGAAAGAATGTTACAGATGCCTCAATAGCCAGAAGAGAGCCAAAAACATCACCTACATATTGAGAATACCTTGACCAGTTGGTGCCAAATTGAAATTCAAGGGTGATGCCTGTGACAACGCCCAGAGCAAAATTAATTAAAAAAAGCTTGCCCCAGAATTTCGTCATTCTTAAATATACCTTTTCCCCTGTTTTTGCATACCTGGTTTCCATGTAGGCAATAATAATCGTAATTCCAAGGGTTAAAGGCACAAAAAGAAAATGGAACATGGTTGCTGTGGCAAATTGCAGTCTTGACAGGAAAACCGGGTCCATAAATGCCTCCGAATCAACTAAAATTTTTATGTATTAAGATTATCATGATAATGCTTGGTCTGGTTCCACCTTTAATTTTTATTCATCTGAATTTTTTTGTTTAAAAAAAGCAATTAATATGCCAGCAAAGAAAAACGAAACTAAGATTAATATTTAAAGCAGGTGGATATTTGTACAATAAATGATTCGCAGGCTTATTACAAGGCCGTTTTAAAAAAATAACAGGATTTGGCAACCTCATGCCTTAAAATTGATTATCATTGAGGTAACCCGATGTGCCCTGTATCAAAAATAGAGCTTCAAGACACTAACGTATCAGCATCGTGAGACATAAGTAATTGATATCATATAAAGTCAGGGCTGAATAACTTTATTAAATTCAAAATACCGGCAGGTTCCTGGAAACCCACATCCTGTTATAAATTTTAACGTCGGCATAATAATCCTCTAATCATATACTCACATGAAACGTGTTAAATCGGGTTTAATTTGAATTTAACGCAAAGGGAAAAAATGAATAAAACACTGCTAGTCCTTATTGATGGGTTAAGGGGGGATGCCATTGAAAAAGCCCATGCCCCGACACTGGATTACCTTATCGGGGAAGGGTCTTCCAGCTTGAAGGTTAAGACTGTCCTCCCATCTCTTACCCTGCCGTCCCATTTTTCCATTTTTACATCCCTTGACCCATATTCCCACGGGGTTTTAACCAACACATCCCTGCCGGATACGTCTTCTCTGGGGCAGAGCCTGTTTTGTCATGTAAAAGCCCACTCTGGCACGGTCTCTTCCTTTTACAGCTGGGAAAAAATAAGGAACCTTGCCATGCCCGGAACCCTGGACCACTCATTCTTTCATCGCCTGAATAAGGAAAAGGATCTCATCCTCCTGGCAGGTGCTGCATCCAGTCATATTCTTACCCGGAACCCTGATTTTGCTTTTATCTATTTTGAATGGACAGATATGATAGGTCACCGGTTCGGATGGATGTCCCCTGAATATATAAAAGCAATTGAACTGACAGACCGTGCTCTGGGCTTGATGGTTGAAAGTATTCATTCTACCGGGCGGCAGGGCGGGTATCACCTGATTGTCTTAAGCGATCACGGCGGAAAAGGTAAGCATCATATGGAAAATACCCCGCAGATCACCCAGGTTCCGTTTATAGCCTGGGGCCATGATATCCGTACAAATTACAGGATTGTGGACGACATCCATCTGTTGGATATCGCACCCACCATTTCCGGTATCATGGACATCCCGCCCCATTTTGCCTGGCAGGGAAAGCAAATTCCAAGAATTATTTTAAAATCACCCCGTCATAAGCCATTGGCAAGGGTCGCCTGAAACAAAGCTGTTTTGTAACCTGAAATAAAATTTGGATGGGATCATGAACAGCGCAAATGTAATTTGCATTTGATTGTGAATAACACCCGTTTTTTAAAGTAAATTGCGCGGCATTAAGTGAAAATATTCTTGAAACTGAATTGTTCGGCCATGTAAAGGGTGCCTACACTGGCGCTAACACTAATAGGACAGGGAGATTGAGGCTGCACACAGGTTGGTGCAAACAATTCTATTTCCATTGATGCCAGAATTATTACGGCAACAAATAAAAATCTTGAAAAATTGATTTATAAAGGATTGTTATGGTAAAAAACAGCTTCCGGCAGTACCTGCGCCGGGAATAAAACATTTACCCGGCCCTGCGGCTATCCAAGTAAACCTATTTTCTTCATTTTTTCAACCATGGCATCTTTGTTGAAAGGTTTTATTACATAACCATCACATTTTCCTACACAGGCCTTGACAGTCTTAATGTCAGAGTGGGAGGTTACCATTAAAATTTTTGCTTTTTCTTCAGAGTCAAGGCCTCGTTCTTTTTCTAATTCCCTGATATTGGATAAAACCTGGGTTCCACTGATGTCCGGCATGGAAATATCAAGAGTGATTAAATTGTAAAGCTTCCATTCTTCAAGCGCAGTTTTTACAGCGCTGATGGCTGCTTTTCCATTTTTTACGCCATCGCACTGTCCAAAATCAGCAACGAGTTTCATCATTTTTTTTCTGCTGACAAGTTCATCATCAACAACAAGAATTTTCATCCTCTGATTTTCCTTTCATTTTCATTTTATATATTTTCAAAGAAAAAAAGGGCCAGTTATACTATCTATTTAGAACAAAATAGAAATTGTATTAATTTTTATCGAATTATGATTGTTTTCAAGCCCATTGTTTTTGAGTATAGCATTTTTTTATAGATTTTTAATGAAGTTTATTAATTTATTTTTTGGATCAGGCCAAGTCCAACGCCGGAAACTGTAAAAAAGGCTTTAAGCACCTGTAAGAATGCTGTTATAGTGGATCCATAATTTAAATATCATATCAAAATTTACGGGAGATTAAAAAATTTGGTTAAGATAGAAACCAGACCTATCGTGCTTTTAAGTGATTTTGGACGGCAGGATATTTTTACAGGTATTCTGAAAGGGGTTATTGCTGCAATCAGCCCTTTATCAAAAGTTATTGACCTGACCCATGAAGTCAATCCCCAGGATATCGGCCAGGGGGCTTTTCTTTTGAATATATCCTTTCCGTATTTTCCAAAAGGGAGCGTATTCTGTGTAATTGTTGATCCTGGTGTCGGGTCGGCCAGGAAAGGTATCTTAATTGAAACAAAAGATTATTATTTTGTAGGCCCTGATAACGGTGTGCTGTGGATGGCGGCAAATCATAACAAGATAAAAAGAGTCATCCATTTGACA
>JAADHV010000103.1:49237-77648 GCA_013151635.1 Deltaproteobacteria bacterium
TTTTTTTCTTGACCCTGTTTCAAGTACTTTTCATGGAAGAGATATTTTTGCGCCTGTTGCAGCCCATATTTCAAAGGGTGTCGAAGATATTTCCATTCTGGGGGACCCTTTGGAAAAATATGCTGAATATCAGTTTCCCGAAATCAAGGCAAATAAATTTTCACTGGGCCTGACAGTAATTTATATTGATTGGTTTGGAAATATAACTTTAAATCTTGAAGAAAAAGTGTTCCGGGAATTTGTTCAAAACAAGCGCTTTGTCCTGACAATTAATGGTAACAGGATAAATAAGGTATATAGTACTTACTCGCAGTCCTTTGCCGGTGAAATTTTTCTGATTGGCTCTTCTTCTTCCTATATGGAGATTTCATTGAAAAATTCTAATGCAGCAAAATTGATGCATGTAAAACCCATGGATAATGCGTTATTAGAGCTGATTGATAATTGCCCGTTACCGGGAATTGCTGATTTATGAGATCCTTTCTTGATAAGTTAATTTAATTATGATAGGCGCTTTTAAAAGTAAAAAAATAAAGATAAAAACCGGAAGATAAAATTTTTAGGAGAAAAAATGTTGAAAATTGGCATTATCGGCGGATCAGGGCTTGATGATCCTGATATTTTAAAGAATGCAAATGAACTTGATATTGAAACCGAATATGGAACCCCGTCCTCTCCGGTATTATCCGGAAAAATAAATGATGTGGAAACTGTAATACTGGCCCGTCACGGTCGAAATCACCAGTACAGCCCCACTAAGGTAAATAATAGGGCCAATATAAAAGCGCTGCAAAAGGCAGGTGCAACCCACATCATTGCCACCACGGCCTGTGGCAGCTTAAGAAAGGAAATAGACCGAGGACACCTGGTTATTTTAGATCAGTTTATTGATTTTACACGATTTAGAAAGAATACTTTTGCCGATTCCTTTGAAAACGGTCCGGTTCACACAGCAATGGCCCATCCGTTTGATGAAGGACTGAGGAAACAACTTTATGAAACGGCAAAACACCTTGATTTGAAGGTCCATGACAAAGGGTGTGTCGTGACCATAGAAGGCCCGAGATTTTCCACTGTTGCCGAGTCCAAAATGTTCAGGATGCTGGGGGCTGACGTGATCAATATGTCAATTGCCCCTGAAGCCATGCTGGCAAATGAAGCTGGCATCCCTTATGCTGCTGTTGCCATGTCAACGGATTATGACTGCTGGAAAGAGGATGAAGCCCCTGTTACCTGGGATGAAATTCTTTCCGTATTTAATCAGAATGCTGATAATGTAAAAAAATTGCTTGTAAAGGCAATAGAAGAACTAAAAGAATAAAAAATAAGGTTTAAAGGAAAAAACAAGATGGATTTAAAAAAGACGATCAGGAACATCCCGGGCTGGCCCATTAAAGGCGTGATATTCAGAGATTTGACAACATTGATGCAGGACCCTGTGGCGTTTAAAGAATCCTGTGATATCCTGCATGAAAGATATAAAGACATGGATATTGACAAGGTTGTGGGAATTGATGCCAGGGGTTTTGTATTTGGTGCTGTCCTTGCCTATAAACTTGGTATAGGATTTGTCCCTGTAAGAAAAAAAGGCAAACTGCCTTTTAAGACCATCCAGGAAACTTATAGTCTGGAATATGGTGAAGATATCCTTGAAATCCATGAAGATGCGGTTGAAAAAGATGAAAAAGTTATCATAGTCGATGATTTGATCGCAACCGGCGGTACAGCCGGTGCCACGGTTAAACTCGTAAAAAAACTGGGGGCGAAAATTCTTGAGTGTGCGTTTATCGTTGAACTTCCTGATCTTAAAGGAAGACAGCAGGTTAAAGATTGTAAAGTGTTTTCCATCATAGAATTTGAAGGTGACTAATTATAATTGACCACCCTGTTGTATTGAGAAAATTGATTGACAAAAATATTCAATACCTTGTAGTTCAAATTAAGGCTCTTTTTTTCCTTTGGCAAAAGCTTAATATTGAATATCAGTGTTTTATGGTCCTGGGTTTTATAATCCATTGATATATCCAGGGGTTCCCACTGGCCCTGGATAGTTTCCACAAGGGACAGGGTAACAGGTTTATCCTTGAGGTTTTCCATGGCAATACTGTTTTTGATGTATTCATCGTAAACCTGGATGCTGCCTTTTGTATTTCGTTTGATATTGGTCCTTTTTGTATCAAGTCTCAGCTTTGTGACAACAATATCCCGACTGTCGCCGATGCGGATATCGGTTTTATCCCCTACGGGCGTGAACTTTGCTGTGTCTTCGCCCAGGAAGATGGTGCTTTTCTGATTGTCCCTTTGAAATATCCGGGCCTTTCCTCTTAAAAGTGATGCCGTGCCAAGACCCGAGTCTTTATTGTTGTAAAATTCATAGCTTGTGGGGATGCCGACTGCCGTCTTTAGTTTTTCGGGCTCATGGGGCATTTTTAAAGAGTTCCAGGTATAGAGTTTTTTAATGGGAATGTTTTGTTTTTGTAAAACAAGGATTCTCTTTGTCTCAAGATGGTGCAGGCTTGTGATAAAGGGTTTCCCATCATTAAGGTAAACAGCAATCTTGTTAAAATTTTCACCTGAAAAATTTCTCAGCACTATATAAGAGTTTAAATCAATGGCCTGTTCACCAGGGCCTGTCACGGCTTTATAGGTAATAATCCCGTCTATATTGGCCAGAAGGTAGCTTATCATAACTTCTTCTTCAAGGTTTGCAAGGCTTTTGATATCCCATACCAGTGCAGCCTCACCAGGAGGATAGCTGACGCTTAATATGCTTATTTTATCAGGATTTGAAAGGGTAGTAAGTGTAATGCTTGAAGGATCGATTTCGACATTCTGCCAGGAAAAATCCACTTTATTTATGCCTTTTTTAAAAAGCATGATTCTTTTTTCCTGCACAAGCGTTTTCCCTGTGGTCCCAAGTCGAATGGCGACGTGCTGCCGTTGGGGCAGGGATACAAGATTTGTCCTTGCAGCGGCAGTAAAAGATAAGCCTGAAAGAATAATAAAGCTTAATAAGAAAGGGCTGATATATTTTATTTTTGCCATCTTCTTTCTCCTCTTAATGTTGTCAAAGTAAACCGGATGCTTTTGTTTGAATGGGGGGGAAGCTCAATTTTAAACCTGATTGTATCCTGATCCTTTTTTTCAAACTTATCAGGATGGGTCATTTTGGTTATTTTGAAATGGCTTGATCTAAGATTTTTTACATACTCAATCGTTGATGCCGCGGATGTGAAATTTGAAAGTTTTAATTCAAAGTCTTTGACTTCATCAAACCCGCTCATATTACCTTTAGTATCAAATATTATATTTTTTTTTCTATATGCCATGATCCTGGGAACAATTTTGACATTTAAGGTGGGGCCAAGGTTAAGTTCAATCTTTTTTCCTATTGGAATGTATTTTGTTGAATCAGCTCCTATGAAATCAAGCTCACCTTTTTTGCCTATGCTTTGGAATACTTTAATTTCCCCACCCGGCATCGGAGTTTTCCCAAGATTGTTTTCCTTATTATTTTTAAAGGTTAAGAACCTGACAACATTTTGTCCAAACCTTTCATATTCATACTTATAAATATTTTTAACCCTGATGTTTTCTGCCTTAAATGATAAAAGGCGTTTGGCCCAGCCGTCAGGAATCGTCTCTTTGCCTTCAATGGTATACAGGAAATATTCCGAGAGGCCTTGCTTTTTTATATTTTTGAGACCTGATTTTTTTTTAGTTAATGCCATGGCCATCACAGGCCGGGCGTAATCAAGTTCTCTTATTCCCTTTTCATAAACATTTTTTATCCTGGTTTTACCTGCAAAGTATTCAGGTGTGCCATAGGGATATTGCCGGGAAGAAAGCATGGCGATTTTATCTAAAATATTGATTTTTCCAACAACAAGCCTTGTTCTGGCATTATTATAATCTTCCCCGGAATAATTGGTTACCTTGACATACCCTTTCAGCCCGCAGGTTTTCTGATCTTTTGAGAGCAGGGCCAGATAGTAAGATTCCCAGGATATCCCGGATGTGAAATAAGTAATCTCGACCTGTGCCCGGCAGGGCTGTTTCGCCTTTATCAGCCAGATCCCCACATCCCTGGTTCCCTGGGGATAAGTTATTTCAACAACGTCGATTTTATCTGTATTTTCTTTTATATCAAGGGAAAGGGATGTCGGATCTATTTTTGTGTTGGCCCAGGAAAATTGCAGCCTGTTCATTCCTTTGACAAAGTTTAACACTCTTTTGTCCCGGACAAGGGTTAAATCAGCTTTATTGTAAATGGTTGTCTCAACAAAAATTCGATCCTGCAAAGTGACAAGATCAATTTTTGCAGCAGCATTGAAAAAAGGCAGCAAAGAGACAGCCATTGCAAGTGTGAACGCTATTATTATTTTTTTTACAGGCATGGATATTCCTTTTGAAAAATTGATTTTTTACTATTAAAATAACATATTGAAGCAAAAAGCCAAGCTGAAAATAAATAGGTTTGATTGCTGTTTCAGGGTCTGGTATTGTGCGTAAAACAAGTGAAATTTAAGGGAATAATTTTTGTTTAATATTTTTAAAAGCAATAAAATGGAGAACTTGATGGATGCTTTGGCATCTTTTATGGGTGATATGCAAAAGAACCCAATGATGCCAGAATGGATCGGTATCCAGTCAAGGGGCATGAAACAGTGGATTTCCATTGAACTTGCCCGAAAACTTGGTGTCTGTACCAATATGCGTTTCCTTTTTCCAAGACAGATGGTGGATAAAATCCTTACAAGCTTCAAACCTTTGGACGGCCGGGATGAAAGCCTGGATGAAGATTTTCTTTTCTGGTCGGTTATGAAATTAATCAATGAAAAAAGCTCACAAAAAGGTCTGCCAAGTGTTGAAGATTACATAAAGGAAGATGAAACCGGGAAAAAACTTTATCAGCTGTCAATGAAAATTGCAAAAGTGTTTGACGATTACCAGGTCTACAGACCGGGCATGCTGATAGACTGGCAGACACAAAAGACCGGTGAAATCCTCAAAGACCCTGTGGCCCTCTGGCAGGCGGAACTCTGGGAAAAGCTTGTGGCAAAAGACCGGCAGAATCATATTGCCTTTAAAACGCATCTGTTCCTGGAAAAGTTTTCCAAAGAGCAAATTAATAGCCAAAAGCTTCCATTGCGGATGTCACTTTTCGGCATATCAGCCCTGCCGGCGATTTTTTTACAGGTGTTTGAAAGAATATCTCAAGTTATTGATATCAATCTCTTTCTTCTTGCACCATCCAATCTTTTTTTCTTTGATATTAAATCAGAACGTCAGATTGGAAAAATGGCCCTGAAAGAGGATTTAAGGATAGAGCCCCAGGAATTATACTATGAAATGACAAATCCTTTACTGTCAAGTTTAGGCACATCAGGCAAAGCTTTTTTTTCCGGGCTTGAGCAATTTAATTATCATGAGCCCCCTGGTGATCTGTTCCAGGACCCTTTAGATGAATCCAATACCATGCTCGCATACCTTCAATCCGATATATTAAATCTTGTCCTGAGAAAAGAAGGGCAGGAGGATACTCCTGTAAAGGTCGCGTCAACAGATACGTCCGTTTGTATTCATGCCTGTCATTCTCCAATGAGGGAAGCCCAGGTGTTAAAGGATTTACTTTTAAACGAGTTTGAAAAAAAACCAGAACTCGATCCCCATGATATCATTGTGATGATGCCTGATATAGAGGCGTATGCGCCGTTTATCGAATCTGTTTTCAATCTGGAAAACCCTTTGCCTTTTTCTATAAGTGACAAAAGAAAACGGTTTGATGCAGAGCCCCTGGATGCTTTTTTGAAGATATTGGCACTCAGGAATTCAAGGTTTGAACAGGCTTGCGTGCTGGACCTTCTCTTGTCTGAATCCATTGCCCGGAAATTTAAAATTACACCTGGCGATATCACCATGATTGAGAAAATGGTTAAAGATGCAAAAATCCTTTGGGGCCGGGATTCAGACCACAGGAAAACTATGGGATTGCCGCCATTTCACGAAAACACCTGGCAGTTTGGATTACAACGGCTTTTTATGGGCATGGCCATGCCTGAAGACCATGAATCCCTGGTGCAGGGCATCCTGCCTTGCCAGCCCTTTGAAGGACTTGACCTTGAAGTGCTGGGGAAATTTGCAGCCTTTTGCCATGCACTTTTTTCATGCCTTGAAATCCTTGCAGGCAGTAAAACAATTGAGAAATGGTGCAGGGCTTTAAAAAAAGTATCCATGACTTTAATGGATCGAAATTTTAAAAATACAGAAGACTTTGCCTTTCTTGTCCGGACAATTGATGAGGTCAAAGCAGATGCGCAAAAAGCAGGGTTCAATGATGCGGTTTCTTTTGATGTGGTTAATTATTATATTGAGCAGAAACTTGACCAGACTGTTTCCCAGGGTAATTTTCTGGCAGGGAATATCACATTCTGCAATATCATGCCAATGCGCAGCATCCCTTTCAAGATCGTAGTCCTTATGGGGATGGGTGAAAAATCTTTTCCCAGGCAGGCTTTCAGCCCGGGGTTCAACCTGATAAAAAAATATCCCTGTGCCGGTGATAAAATTGAGCGTGATGAAGACAGGTATCTTTTTCTTGAGGCTCTTTTGTCGGCAAGGTCAAAGTTTATTGTCACCTATACAGGGATGAGCATTAAGGATAACTCAAAGATTCCCTGTTCCGGGGTCGTAAGCGAGCTTTTGGAAACCATGGAGCAAAGCTTTGTTTTTCCTGAAAAATATACCTGTAATTTTTCACATCCCCTTCATCCCTTCAGCCAGGAGTATTTTATTGAAAAAGGCCCGGTTTTCTCTTTTTCAAAGGATAATTGCAATATTTCCAAAGGGCTTTTAAAAAAAGATTCTCAAATTCCTTTGTTTGTCGGGCCTTCTTCTTTAAAAGGCCAGGAAAAGATGCCTTTCACCGCCACACTTGAAGAAATGATCCGTTTTTTCAGGAACCCTGTTGAAGGGTTTGTAAAACAGGGGCTTAATATAAGGATGAAGAATTTTGAGGAACAAACCCTGGACAGGGAAGTTTTTTCCATGTCCGGCCTGGATCAATATGCCCTGGGAAGTTTTCTGATTGAAAAAAAATCAGCATCTTCCGGGGAGTATGATTTTTATCCTGTTCTAAAGGCCATGGGAAGCCTTCCTTTGGGAAAGAAAGGCAAACTTGAATATGATAAGATGATAAAGACTGCTGAACCCCTGATTGACAAGGCCGTAAACATTGCATCCAAAAAACGCCTGCCCGCTGTTGCCACAAAATTTACTATGGACGGCCTTGTAATTTCAGCAGATTTTCCTGATATCAGGGAGGACGGGGTATATTACTTAAGCTATGGAAAACTAAATGGTGCAAGACTGGTTTCTGCCTGGGTAAGCCACCTTGCCTTTAATATGCTTTTACCCCCTGGGTATCCTGGAACAACCCACCTTGTCGGGCGGGATCCAAAAGGGAAAAAGCCTGTTTTTATCTGCGCGTTTCCTCCCCTTGAATCAGATGCAAAAAAGTATTTTAAAGCCCTGGCTCAAATATATTATAAAGGAATGGAAGCCCCGTTTTATTTTTTTTGCGAATCATCCTTGCAGTTTGTCCGGGCCATATCAAAGGCAGATTTTAAATTGTCCAGGGATACGGTTTTTGAAGCAATGAAAAGGTCGAAACCAATTTTTTACGGCGGCTATTACCGGAAAGGTGAAAAGGAAAACAGGTATGTCAGTCTTTGTGTTGAAAACAACGATCCTTTTGAAAGTGTTGATGCCATACTCTCGTCAGGATTTGCCCAAAATTCCATAACAATATATAAACCATTGCTGGAAAACCTTAAGATAATATCATGAAACCCCTTGATCCTTTTGATATAGACCTTGAAAAAACCACCCTGATTGAAGCAAGCGCCGGGACCGGGAAAACATATACCATAACCACCTTGTTCTGCAGGCTTGCAGCAATTGGCTACCCTGTGGAATCCATCCTGGTAGTTACATTTACAGAAGCTGCGGCCGCTGAACTGAAGCTTAGAATCAGGGAACGTATTTCCAATACTCTTAAAAGCCTCCTTGACAAATCCTGTAATAAAGAGGGAGATGAACTTGTCCTGTATTTTTGCCGCCATAAAGACCTTTCTTTGATATGCAGGAGACTTAAGCTTGCATTAACCTGTTTTGACCAGGCTTCCATAATGACCATCCATTCTTTTTGTCTCAAGATTTTAAAAGAAAACGCATTTGAAAGCCGCTCCCTTTTTGATATTGAGCTTGTGCCTGACAGATCCTTATTTTTAAGGCAGGTGGGCTTTGACTTTTTTATGGACCGTGTTAACAACCAGGACCCTTTATTTTTATCTTATTTAAGCCAGCAGCAGGTAACACCGGAAAGTTTTATTGCATGTTTTGCCAAGGTGGCTTCAAGACCTGATCTTGCCTTAAAACCTGGTTCAGCGGTTTTTAAAAACATTTTTGATGAATACAGGGAAACTTTTAAAAAAATCCATGAAATTCTTCCGGGCCAAAAAGATGAGATAATCGATTTGATCCAGAACCACAAAGGGCTTGATAAAAGAAGTTATTCAAAAAAAAATGTTCCTGCATGGCTTGAAACCATACAAGTAAAAATCGCTCGGAAAGGAGAGGATACTTTTTTTAAAATGGCAGAAAAAGGCGATGCCATTTATAAATTCACAAGGACAAGGCTTGAGCTTAAAACCAAGCCGGGGCAGATGCCGCCCGAACATGAATTTTTTGATTTATGCGAGCAATTGCTTTTGTTTTATGAAATGTTTGAGAATAATCTTATAAGCCTGAAAATTGAATTTTTAACTTTTTTAAACAAAGAACTTGATAAAATTAAGAAAGCCTCTGGCATCTGCTTTTTTGACGATCTTGTCAATGACCTTGCAAAAGCCCTTAAAAAACAAGATGCAGAATATCTTCAAAAAGCTGTAAGGCAATCCTATAAAGCCTGCCTGATTGATGAGTTCCAGGATACAGACCCGGGCCAGTATGAGATTTTTTCAAAGCTTTTTTCTTCTGACGGCACTGCGTTTTTCATGATAGGAGACCCAAAACAGGCCATTTATGCTTTCAGGGGCGGCGATATCTTTGCATATTTAAAAGCGGCAAAAGAGTGCGATCAAAGATTTACCCTTGAAAAAAATTACCGGTCTGCGCCTTTGCTGGTTAATGGGATTAACAAGATTTTTTCAGGCAGGGCAAATCCGTTTATGTATAAAACCATTGAATTTTCAAAGGTGACAACGCCGGGGGATGCAAAAAATTCCCTGGTTGATAAAAATAAATCCGTTCCACCTTTACAGTTCAGGTTTATAAAAAGGGATGACCATGAACTTGACAGGCAGGGATTTATCACAAAAGAGACGGCAGCCCGGATCATCCCGGAACTTGTGTCAAAAGATATACTGTCCCTGCTCAAGTCGGATAAAATGCTGGCAGAAAAAACTTTTTCAGAGCCCCGGAAAATCAGCCCTGAAGATATTGCGGTGCTTGTAAGGACAAACCTTCAGGCTGAACAGGTACAAAGGGCCTTGTCCTTTCTAAACATCCCTTCATATCTTTCAAAGTCAGGATCTGTTTTTGATTCAAGCCAGGCCGTTGACCTGCATGATATCTTATGGGCTGTTTACAACCCTGATGACAATGGATATATCAAGGCCGCCCTTTGTACATCCGTGTTTAGTTTTTCATCGGATATGATACTTGGACTGGACAGGGATGAAAAAGAATTTATCAAATTCAAGGACCGGTTCCGGGCTTATAAGGAAATCTGGGAAAACAGGGGCTTTGTTTCCATGATAATGGCTTTGTTCCATTCTGATGAAGCCTTTTTGAAGGGGAATTTTAAGCTTGATGAAAGAGCCTTGACCAATTTTTATCACTTGGTTGAATTGATTTCCCAAGCCTGCCTCAACCAGCAGTTGTCATCGTATTATTTATTGAAATGGTATGGAAGGCAATTGTCCAAAGATCTCAGGGATGAATTTGAAGATGAATTAAGGCTTGAGAGCGATAAGAAGGCTGTGGCCATTGTCACGATACACAAAAGCAAAGGGCTTGAGTACCCTGTGGTTTACCTGCCGTACCTCTGGGAGGGGCCAGGAAAACCTTTGCAGGAGAATATTCTTTTCCACGACGCGGAAAATGATTTAAGGCTGACCCTTGATCTTGGTTCAAAAGATATTGCAAATTCTCAAAATCATTTTGAAAAGGAGGAAAAGGCAGAGCAGAGACGGCTGTTATATGTGGCATTAACAAGGGCATCTTCCATGTGCAGGATCATCTGGGGCGGTTTTAAAACAGTGGAGACCTCGGCTCTTGGTTCTCTTTTGCATCCAAAAGGATGTAAAGATGATCAATCCATGATCAATGACATGGAAAAACTTAAATGCAATGCTGAAAAAAGCATTCTTTTCAAGGCCTGCAACAGGGAATCATCAGGTAAGTTTAAGGACAGGACAGATTTAAAAATTCCTTGTCTGTCTGTAAAGGAGACCTCAAGACAGATCAAGGCTTCCTGGAAAATGTCAAGCTTTTCAGCCGTTGCCAAAAGTCTTGACCAGGAATATTTTCCGGGCCGGGATAACATGGACGATGGCAGGGCAGGTCATCCTATCACCCTTGCTGATTTTCCAAAAGGTGCGGGGTCGGGTGATTTTTTCCATTCTATTTTTGAAATCCTGGATTTTACCGGTGGATCCGGAGAAATTTCCAGCGCGGTTCAATCAAAGTCAGGCATGTCTGGCTTTTTGAGCCTGGAACTGATTCAAATGGCCAGAACCAGTGTAAAAGAGGTGCTTGAAACAAAGCTTTTGAATGGCAGATCAGGGTTTTGCCTCAAAGATATCAAACCTGACCAGCGGTTTAATGAAATGGAATTTACATTTCCGGTCAGGGCATTCCGGATGGAGTCGGTAAAAAAAGCCTTTGAAAAATCGAATCAAAATTTTAAGACATCCGGTTACCTTGAAAAACTCTCCCAACTGACAGCTCAATCATTTAAAGGGTATTTAAAAGGGTTTATCGACCTTGTGATACTGCATAATGACAAATGGTATATTGTTGATTATAAATCCAATTATTTAGGAAATACTTATGAACACTATTCTCCTAAAGCCATATTTGATGCCATGTCAGACCACAACTATTTTCTGCAATACTATCTTTATCTTGTGGCTCTTCACAGGTATCTCGGGCTGCGTTTGAAAAACTATGATTACGACAAGCATTTTGGCGGTGTGTTTTATCTTTTTATAAGGGGAATGCACCCAGAGTTCGGTTCAAAATCGGGTGTGTTTTATGATCGTCCTGAAAAGACGGCTGTAACATGCCTGTCAGATAATTTTTTGTGAATATTGAACTTTAATGACACGTTTAGTAAAGTAATATCCATGCGCATTAATAAATAATATTTTATCTTTTTAATTATTTTAAGGGGAGAGATTATGGCCTTTGATGCAAAATATGAAACCGGTGTGCTCTGGCAGGATTTCCAGCACAAACAGCTCATTGATCTTTTTGGAAAGATAAAAGAGGCCGGATCAGATGACAAAGATAAGAACCTGTACCGGTATACTATTGCATTTCTTGCCATGTACGTGAACCATCACTTTAAACTCGAAGAAGAATACATGGGCAAATATAATTACCCGGACAAGGAGCTGCATGAAAAAAAACACCGTGAGTTTGTAAAAGAACTCAAAGAATTCAGAGCAGAAAATAAAAACTATTCCAGGGCCGGAACAGATGATCTCATGATGCGTATGGGCGAATGGATACTAAGTCATATCCTGGAAAATGATCAAAAACTTGGAAAATTTATCCTTCAAAAAGAACATCTTTTGGACAATAGTGTCCATGGCTATAATTTTAACTGATTTTCAAAGTTGATTTACAGGCAGCTACCTGCATGGATAAGGCCAGATTCGTTTTGTGTCAGCCGGTACCAGCATACCATTGAGCATCATATAGGGCACAGGTATATATTTTTCTTTTCCGGGCAACTTCAACATTGATGGAGAGTCATATGGTGGATCAAGACGATAAAATGCATTGGGGTCCATGAAATAACCATTTTGCGGCGTAACAACCGCACCGTCGTTAGACCATTCAGGCGATTTGCTGTAAAGGATGGCAAAATGGAGCGCATCCCTCCGCCTTTTCTTACCCATTTTGCCGGTATTTGATGTTTTCCCAATTTCTTGTCCCATTTTAATTTTTTCACCCAGGGCCAGAGGTGACATCTCTTTGAGATGGGTGTATTGAGAATATGTCCAGAATGGCAAACCCGTTTGATCCGGCGTGTGGCGCAGCACGATTTCTATACCTTTTTTATTATGTTTATTCTCAAATTTACCCACGACCATACCATCAGCCACCGCCATTATCGGCGTGCCGCTTGGCCGGGGAATATCAATGCCTTTATGCAATGCTTTACGGGAGCGCTTGTAGAAATAATCAATTGCCCACTTTTCGCTATCAATTTGTGGACATTTTGCATCGTCAATAAATGCGGGTACAAGCCCTGTTTCAATAACCCCCCTGGTTTTCTGGACAGCAACATTTTCAGCGCCGCCGCCCCCCTTATATTTACCCACCATCATTCGAATTTCATCATTAATTTGATGAGGCGGGACAAAACCATCTAAAGCTGCACAGGGTTGACAGGATAAGAGCTGCCGGTTTTTTGAAAATCCTGAAACAGCAAATATCATTAATACGCCTATCCCTAAACAAACAAGTGTCATCATATTTTTCATATAATTTTTCCTGAAATGCTAAACATTGATTATCATCTTGTCAGGTGAATATAGTAGGCCGACATCGGAACCCGATCAAGCTGTTTTTTGATGGCCGTTTGTTTTTCAAAAGAGATAAATTTGCTGATATCCAATTCGCTCTTTTTCACAAGGCCCCTTTTGTTGCAATCTTGGCAGCATACAGTCCTTTGTTGAACAAATCGAAACTGATTTGTTTTGTATCTGAACCTGATGGTTCTTTTTCATGGAATACCTGGTTTCGGAGCACAACTTTAGGCTCGGGCACTATCACCTCCTCTATCCCTTGTCTTTTGCGGTAATCCCTGGCATCTCCACCAGATCTTTCAATGTTTTTTTTTACCCGCGTCTTTGATTAACTTCAAATTTGTCTCATTATCGGGCTGGCAGACCACCATCTGGATCAATCCCTGCTGGTGAAGAATCAGAAAAGGGGGACGCCAGTCCCTTTTAAGGAAAAATATAGGTTTATTATTTCCTGCAATATCAAGCAATTACATAACACTAGGCACAAATATTATGAAAAAAATATTTAGCTTTTTAAAGAAATCCTAGTATCCATGAAGAAGAATTGTTACCGAAAGCCGTATTTCATATACGCCTGAACTTGATTCGGTGAAAAGGTAAGAGTACCGGCTTGTTTTGATAAGAATTCTCCAAACTTTTGGAATAGCTACCCTCCCTCATACCATGGGCCGGCCAATGCCGGCAGCAAGTTTTGCAAGAGACTGCGCTGGATCCTGCGTGGGGACAATTTCAATAAGGTTTTTCAAAAACTGAACACTATCCTTAAATCCATATCCCCTGACTCCCATGACCAGGTCAGCGGCAAAGGCGTTTTAGAAGAATAC
Organism: Deltaproteobacteria bacterium; assembly: GCA_013151635.1. Classification (GTDB taxonomy): domain Bacteria; phylum Desulfobacterota; class Desulfobacteria; order Desulfobacterales; family Desulfobacteraceae; genus Desulfobacula. The sequence goes on from JAADHV010000103.1 coordinate 62,886, forward strand.
GGAACTGTTTTTGAGCCTGCAGCTTTTTCAAGCTTCTTGCCCAGATAATTATTTTTGAAATAGGCTTTGTTCTTCTTATTCCAACCTTCACATTGTCTTCCATGGAGTTCGTTTTGCCAGTCTATGCCGCATGTTTTTTACCGTCCTTTTTGTCTGACATTACGTGTTGAAACTGTTTACGTAAAATTGGCGGCGGGATAATGGCGGGGTAAGCGAGGTATTATTTATTTGACAGCATGCGCCAAAGTTGGTTTGTACCCTTATCTGCTTATTAAAAATACGCCAACCAATATAACAATAATCCCTAATTTCTGATTTGTAACTAATTTTTCTTTGTAAAAAAGGAGAGCTAATAAAACTGTGATCCCTGGAAATAATGAGCTTAGCGGGGTGACTAAAGAAACTAAATCTATTCCTACTCCAAAAATGTAAGCAAACCAACCTGTATTAACAATCAAAGAATGGACGATAAAAATTGATGCCAGCTCTATATTCATATCTCCTTTTGTAATTAAACCTCTTTTCATGACGCTAAGGGCTATGAAAAAAAATGCCTGGCTTAAAGAAGCAAAGATAAAAATATTTAATGAATTCATCTGTTTTGAAACAAAACCGAGAATGAAAAATGACAGCCCGAAACCTATCATGGCCAATAGTGCTTCTTTAAGCCCCTTTTGAGATGTGATGCTTCTTATTTTCATGATATCTGTTGATGTTAAAAAAACGCCTGCAATCATGAGAAAAACAGCCGAGCACTTAACAATAGAGAGGGATTCCCGTAAGAACAGCAATGCCAAAATCACGGTGATTATCGAGAAAGACCCCGATATAGGTGAAACCAGTGAAACATTTCCTACTTCAATACCTCTCATGAACATATAATAGCTTAAAATGTAGATAATAGAACTTACGAAAATAATGGACAGATTCGTAGGTGTAATTGATAATTGATTATTAAAAAATAAATAGGCTCCTATTGGAGATACCAATAAAATTGTGAGGATATTTCTAACAAATATTGTTTTTAGAGTTCCTATTCTTCTGATTGGAATACTTTGTAAAAAATCTGCAATGCCCCAACATACCATTACAATCAATCCTGCAATTATTCCTTGTTTAATCATTACATTGTTTCCTCATTTATTATTATAAATATTGGAGCGAAGCCTCCCCCCCCTTTATGCAGAGCGAGAATGGAGCTTCACCAAAGCATAAATAGAACAATCTGTGGATGATTTCTGTAACCTAAGCTACAATAAAAAATTTATAACACACCCCGGGGTAGAATCAGGGTACGTCCTTCTTTGATAATTTTGCCAGAGCCAACAAGCGTTTTCATGGCTTTGGTAATACTGACCCGGTGTGCGCCTACTAGAAAACTTAACTCTTCATGGGTCAAGGGGAACTGGATGGCCAGTCCTTTTGGATTCTGCCGGCTGTGTTCCCGGGCCACAATCATGAGTGTACGATAAAGACGATCCTCAAGACTGCCGGTGGCCATATTGCTGAGACGACTGGTTAGCGATTCCATTCTTTTACTCATGTTCTGAATAATCCGAACACCGATTCTAGGATGCTGCATGATCAATTGTTCAAAACAGTTTCTACTGAAACCACATATAATAGTGTTCTCCATGGTCCATGCGCTTACCGGATAATCCTCCTCCCCAGACAGCGCATTCTCCCCGAGAATATCACCCGCTTTACGAAAATCCAGGGTGACCTCTGTCCCATCCTTCAGGACTTTGCTGAGCTTAATTCTGCCAGCCTTAATTAGAAACATCGTATTGGCAGGATCACCTTGCATAAACACTGTCTGACCCGGTATAAACTGTTTGCATACACAAATGGTGTCTATTAGTTTCTGCTCTGCTTCTAGTAAGTCATCAAACAGCCATAGATCCCGGAAACACTGTTTGAAGATATTCTTGCTTGTCGTTGTCAATTCCTGGCAACTGCACTTCATTATGGTATCTTCCGATTTGGCGCTCATTTGTCGTAATGTGCTCCATTTTTCCTAAAGTATCAAACCTCCCGTGATAATTAGAATTAGCACAGGCTTGTCTGAAAACTTTTGTTTTCTCAATTTTAAAAAAATACAACTATGAAAATTATAAGGCATATATCTGAGGCTAAATTTAAAGGTTCACCCCAGAAGCCATGGGCAATTCTGCCCCCATGATAATCTATTTTTTCTGTTGGATTTGCTGGAAATATTGGTTCCATAGTATTTATTTTAAAGCATAGCGGCAACATCTGCGGTTTGTTGCCGGTTGTTGTTGGGCTCGCCGCATTTTTTTATTTCCATGCTGTTTATATTTTGCATCGTGATGTTGTATAATTTCAACAATATCTTCATACTATACAACTATATTTAATTTCCGGCAGAGCATATTAAAAAATTTACCATTATTATTTAGTTATGCCATGGCACAATCAACACCATATGATTTTGATATTTATCAGCCTCGCAATCCCAAAGCAAGCGCTTATTTAGTTTTGCTAACCCAAAAACAGAACCCGCAAAAAAGGAGGGGGAAGAAAGCCTGCAATCGAAATAATTGAGAATATAAATGAAATTTTCCTAAAAGTTATTGAAGACCATATTGCGGGTGATCCTATGAATGGGAAAATTCGTTGGACTAATTTAAGCCACAAAAAGATTGCACAGTTAAAAGAACAATATTTTGCAGACGGCAATCCGGCCATAAGTATGGATTCAAAAAAATGTTTAAAAAATTCTTGCTTTTCTCCTGGTGCTCTATCCTTATTCGTTAAGTTTATCTCAGGTAAACTTAATAAACCTTCTCTTTTACATAAGCCAAATCATTAAAAAAATAATTTTTTTACTGCCTGTTTCTTTTGTAAAAATAAATTACAACAAGAAGCCTTGCCTTTTTTTCTCCGAGACTTTTGCCTGCATGGGGAACACAGGAGTCAAAGTAAATATTGTCCCCTTTTTCTAAGACATAAGTTTTGTCACCGTACAAAAATTCAAGCGATCCATCCATAACATATATAAACTCTTCGCCTTCATGGGAATACATCCGGGTGATTTCCCAGGGAGAATGGATGATAAAGGGTTCCATGTTTTTCCCGGGCTTGTTCTCGGCTAAAACCTCATAGTCATACCCTGCAAACTGAGAAGTTTCCTTAATGATTTTTTGATCACAAGCCCTTGAAAGACAGAGCCTGACATCTATTTTAGGGTCTATGTTTCCTGAAAGAATATTGGCGACTTCAAACCCGAGTGCCCCTGCAATCCTGGTTAATGTGGAGTAGGGCGGTGCTTTTTTTGACCGTTCCACCTTTGACAGGTATCCTTTTGTGAGTCCTGTCAGGTTAGCAAGCTTTTCCAGAGTAAGATTATTCTGTTTTCTAAGTCTTTTAATATTTTTACATATTATTTTTTCGTCCATTTATTAATACCTTAAAAGTTTTTCCTGATCACCGTAAGCAACTCCCGGAGGCCAGGTAACAAGGCCGGGCCAGAGGGCAATAAAATTAATCCTATGATCTGCAGGCCTACAAAAGGAATAATCCCTTTATAAAGGTCAATTGTTTTGATTTCCCACACCCTTTGAACATTCTGCAACAAAGAGAATATCGCCGCCTTCCCTGACAATGTTGACTGCATTGAAAAGGGCTCTGGTGGATTGTGTCATAACCTGCGATGCCAGGTAATAAATATTTCCTGCCCCCGCCGAACCCGGCTGCCATATGGTGGAGAATGCTGCCAAAGATAATAATATGGTCTGCTTCAACTGCTTCCTTAGTGATAGAAACTTGTGTTTTTTTACAGGTCTCTCCGATATGGACAAGACGATCATAATTTTTATTCGCAGACTTAAGAATCTCAATTCTTTTTGCGCAATAGGTTCCTGCAAGCCGGGAGGATTGCTCTTTATCCATATCATCAATGGATATAAAAACGGGGGGCCGGCCTTTTTCCAGTTTGGTTTTCATATCGTTTTCAATGCCGTGTGAACAAGGGTTGCAGGGTGCATGACCTTTAAATTATCCTTTGCGTTGAGATTGCCTGCAAGATTCATCCTGCAGACCGGGCAATCCGTAAGCCAGAGTGATGCCTGAACAGCTTTTGCATTTTTAATCTTCTTGTCAGTCATTTTTTTTGAAATCCATGGGTATTCATAGAAAAACGTACCGCCGCCACCGCAGCATTCCTCAGCATCGGACGTTCTCTTATAATTTACAAACTCAAGTTTTTGTAAAAGGTTTTCAAAAATAATATGGGATTGAAAAGTATTCCTTGTATGGCAGGGCGCATGATAGGTGACTGATAATTTTTTTTTGAAACCAGGATCAAATTCAAGATGGTCAAAATGTTGATCAATAAATGTGATAATATCCATTACCTTTGAGGAGATTGCACAAGCAGCCGGATGATTCCGGTCATTTTTTTCCATAAGGCGCGGATATTCATTTTTTAAAGCTTCCCCGCAGGTTGAACAGTCCACAAGAATGGTATCGGCATCATGAGTCTTTAATGCATTAATATTGGAAATGATATTTTTAAATGCCAGGTCCTTTTCCCCGTGGAATAATAACGGGATGGAACAGCAGCCCTGATCTCCGGGAATGATAATTTTATATCCCAGGTGCTTTAAAATTCCGATTACGGAAAATCCTGTGTCGTCATACAGATAATTTGTTGCACACCCGGTGAAATACACTATGGTTCCCGCCTGTTTTTTCTGGGGAAATATCACCGTATCAACTGCTTCCCGAAACGGTATCAAGTTCAGTTCCGGGAAATTTTTTAAAGGGATGTTTCCAAGTTTATAAGTTTTGGAAAAACTTTTTGGCACAAGCTTCTGCCCTGCTTTAGCAAGGCCTGCCCCGAATTTAAGCCTGTATTCACGGGCCAGAAGATAAATCACAGCCTTTATGGCCGGTGTTTCACCGTGGGCTTTTACCATTTTTTTTCTCATTTCCATGAACGCTGAATAATGATCGATCCCGGAAGGGCAATTGGCTGTACATGATCCGCACATCAGGCATTTTGATATAATATCCTTTAACAAATGGGAGGAAGCAAGCTTGTGGTTGCCATAGGCCTTTATAAGTTGAAGTTTGGCCCGGGGGGATACAGGCTCTTCTTTTAATATTTTATATACAGGGCAGGCATTAAGACAAAACCCGCATTTTCCACAATTTTGAAGCGGTTTTTGTGTCATACGAATTTCCCTGGATTAAGGATTAAATCAGGGTCAACAGCCTGTTTGATTTTTTTCATGAATTCAATGGTGTCATTGTTCATTACAAGTGGAAGATAGTCTGATTTGGCAAGCCCGATACCGTGTTCGCCTGACAATGTTCCGCCAAGCTCTGCCGCAGCCCTGAAAATTTCAGAGAATGCGTTTTCAACTTTTTCCCATTCCTCCTTGTTTTCCCTGTCAGTGGGAATCATAGGGTGCATATTGCCGTCTCCTGCATGGGCAAGAACCCCTGCCTTCAGCCCGTATTTATCTGTGATGGCAATGATTTTCCGGATCATTAAAGGCACCTTGCTCACAGGAACGGTCACGTCTTCAGAAATGATATCCGGGGCCAGTTTTGCAAATACGGCATAGGCAGAGCGCCTTGCTGCCCATAATTTTTCTCTTTCAAGTTCAGAGCCTGCTTCCTGCACACCAACAGCGCCGTTTTGCTTCACCTTTTCAATAATCTGTTTCATTTCTTTTTCGCAAGCTTCTTTGACCCCGTCAATTTCAATTAAAAGTGATCCTTTAGCCTTCCTGTCCAGGCCAAGGTTTGCCCCGTCTTCAATGGCATTCAAGGTGAGCTTGTCCATAAGTTCCATGGCAGCCGGTATTATGCCGGAACCAATAATATCGGTCACGGCATTTGCCGTGTTGTCAAGATCATCAAAAGTCACCATCAGGGTTTTTACAGTCTCGGGAAGAGGCCTGACCTTTAAGATTGCTTCAGTAATAATCCCAAGGGTGCCTTCTGAACCGCAGAAAAGAGAAGCAAGCTTGTAACCTGTGACATCTTTGATGTTTTTGCTGCCAAACCTGATAATTTTACCTGATGCAAGGCAGACTTCAAGTCCAAGCACATAATCATGGGTCACGCCATATTTAAGGCATCTTGGGCCGCCTGCATCCTGGGCGATATTCCCTCCTATGGTGGATGTGTTCATGGAGCCGGGATCAGGCGGGTAAAAGAACCCAAAGGGTGCAAGGGCTTTTTGTACATCGGCATTGATAACACCAGGTTGTACTGTTATATACCGGTCACGGGTATTTATCTCGATAATCCGGTCCATTTTTGAAAAACACAGTACAATTCCTTTTCTTATCGGTACAGGTGCGCCGCAGACGCTTGTACCGGCACCACGGCCGGTGACCGGTATCTTAAACCTGGAAGCTGTTTTCAATATACCTGATACTTCCAGTGTTGTTTCAGGTAAAATGACAGCATCGGGAAGGGCTTCTTTCACAAATGCATCATAGGCATAGCAGGTCAGCTCTTCTTGCCGGTCAAAGTATCTTGCCCGGCCTGCAATTTTAATCAATTCGTTTTGTATATGGGTATCCAGCATAAAAAATCCTAAGCAAAGCATCATGTCTGTTTTATTAAAAAAATAAATCCGGGACAGCCTGCAAGTCAGTTCAAAGGCGGTTTCCAAAAGTCAGGGGAAGATCTGAACCCAGGATATGATACCAATAGGATAATTGTTTACTGTTTGTCAACTTTTTTTATTAGAATATTTTATAAAAACAATCTTATCGCTCGGAACAACAGCAAAAACAGTGCTGGTGATAAATAATTTTATTTTGAATTATTTTCTAATATGGAAACTTTTTCATATTTTCCCATGTTTTTATAACTTGACTAAAGATTAACTTGTGGCATAAATATAAAATGTTTTTATAAGGATGATTTATTTTTTGATAAAAGGAAACAGCAATGGCATTTATATTGAACATCCTATGGTTTATTTTCGGCGGCGGCCTTCTGGCCTGGATTTTATGGGTGGTGCTTGGCTGCCTGCTTTTTGTCACCGTTATAGGCATCCCCTTTGGGTTTGCTGCATTCAGGATTGCAGGATTTGCCGCCTTTCCTTTTGGAAAGAAGCTTGTGGATTCCCGCGCCATTGGAGAAGACAGAGTCGCTGGTACAGGCATTGCCAATTTATTATGGATTGTCCTTGCCGGAATCTGGCTTGCCATATCCCATATTATTGCAGGTGTCAGCCTTTGCCTGACAATTATCGGTATTCCTTTCGGGTTTGCTCATTTTCGCCTAGCAGGGGTCTGTTTCGCACCCCTGGGAAAAAAGCCTGTGGCAAAATAAACTTGTAAATCCCAGGAGAGAATCATCCCGGCATGCCAAATAAGCAGATAAGGGCCAATCAATATTTTGGGGAATGGGACGGCCGGAGAATGATTCATTCTCCGGCCTGTTAACCTTGAGGGTGGTATGTTCCAATGGAAAAAACAGGTGAGCTGAACTTGAAAATAGAATGGCAATTTTATCCAAGACGAGATATATGAAATTGCAGGATACTTCCAGGCAGAAAGGATTTTTTTTAAAGAGTTTTAATTGTGGGCATACGGTCATCAAAAGAAACGGTCAAATTTTTAAGGTTCCCTGATATTGGAAATCTTGAATTGCTCCATGCAACTTACAAAAAACAGGAATTTTCACCGCATTATCACAAAGGCCATGTCATCGGTGTTATCGAAAAAGGAAACCTAGGATTTGATTACAGAGGAGAAAAGGTCGTTGCCAGCGCAGGCGAGATCAATATTGCTGATCCAGGCGAAGTGCATAATGGATTTTCAGTATCCAAAGAAGGGTGGCAGTACAGGATGTTTTATCTGAAACAGGGTCAGCTTGACCGAATTTGTAATGAGCTGTGTGATAAATTCGTAGCCATGCCGTTTTTCAGAAAAGGCGTTATAAAAGATTATGCATTTGCCAGAGAAATTCATACCCTGCACAAAGATTTTGAAAACTCCAATATATCTCTTCTTGAGAAAGAATCCCGATTCCATACCATGATTTCAAATTTTATTTTAAGGCATGCACGGGAAACTGTCGCACCGGTTTCTCCCGGATCAGAACGAAAAATTGTGATGAAAGTAAAAGAGTATATCCAGAGCTTTTATGATTCAAATATATCCCTGGATGATTTGAGCAGGATTACCGGCATCAGCCGGTATTATCTGTTAAGGGTCTTTGCTGAAGAGACAGGATTGACCCCTCATGCTTATCTTAATTTTGTGAGAGTCTCTAAAGCCAGGGAATTGATGGAGAAAAAAGTACCGATTATTGATGCCGCGTATGCAACCGGTTTTTTTGATCAGAGTCATCTTAATCGGATATTTAAAAAAATATATGGCATTACGCCGGGCCAATACTGCAACGCTTTTTAATAAAATTTCATTATATTTTTACATTTTCTTTTTAATTGCCTTGGACGGGATGGATGGTGTCACAAAGGGAAAAACATATCATTGTTTCAAAAGAAGATGCCGTTTTCTGGATGGATAAAAATGACTCCGGCATATTAATATATCAAAAATGAACTGATGAATTCAATCAGGGGAAACCCTGATTTTTTAAATTATTTTGCCGCAATATTATCCAAGTGCAAATAATTTCCATATGGCAAAATCAGGCTGCTTGATTAAAATGAGAGAAAGGATGATAGTATGTGTTCAAAAATTTATTCCTATGGGAATCTCACCCTGGCCATGATAATTGTCGGCAGTTCGGTCGTATTTGGTAAAGTGATCACCCATTCGTTTCCTGTTTTCCTGGCATCGGGTTTAAGATTTGCCATTGCTTCTGTTATTATGCTTCCGATTTTGCTTAAGAGTGAAGAAAAATTGTTTAAGGTTTCAAAAAAGGATATTGTTTATCTTGTTTCCATGGCGTTTTGCGGTCAGTTTGTTTTTACGGTCCTGGTTCTTTTTGGTCTGCGGTATACCAGTGCCATTGAAGCCGGGATTATCACCAGCACGTCGCCAGCCATGATGGTGGCTGTGAACTATCTGCTTTTCAGGGAAAGGCCGGGGGTGATTCCAATTTTTGCCGTACTCCTTGTTGTTATCGGGATTATCAGTATTAACGGGTTTCTGAACCTGGATCGTGTTACGATAGCATCCTCTCATATTTTTGGAAATCTGTTAATGATTGGAGCGGTACTTGGAGAAGCATTCTTTCTTTTAATGCGGAAACGAATCTCAGCCGATATTTCAAATCTCGCGTTGACCGGATATTTATGCTTCTTAGGTTTTATCATATTTCTGCCGTTGTCCATATACCAGGGGATCTCTTTTGATTTTTATAGTGTCAGTTCTGTCGCATGGATGTCCATACTCTATTTTGGAGCGGTTTTTACCGTATTGGCGTATATTTTATGGTTCCAGGGGGTGTCAAAAGTGTCCGGGAATACTGCAGGTGTGTTTACCGCAGTCATGCCGGTCAGTGCCGTTGTGTTATCCTGTCTATTTTTAAAAGAACGATTTATCTTGGATCATGCATTTGGAGGGGTATTGATTCTGCTTGCTATTTTTTTAATAACAATGAACCCAAAAAAAAATGAGTGAACTTCTCTTTGTTTGCAAGGCGGGTTAATAATTTCATATATAGGTAGTTATATATTTTCCGGTTCTAAAAATATTACTTGAAGTAACTGCTGTGCGTTATTGGTATATTTAATACACTTCATGGTTTTATATCATAACAATCAATTTGACTATCTGATACTTTACAGTATGGTAAAATATTTTTTGCCTGTCTGGGGCAGGCGTTGATTTATGGAGGTGTTATGAGATTAAAATCTGTATCATTGTGTTTTGTTTCAATAGCCATGTTTCTTTTACTAAGTGCCGGCCAGGCTTTGAGCAATGGCAACCTGATGATGTTTGCGGCATACGGCGGCAAAGATGAAATTTTTAGAGAATTTAAGAAGGATACAGGTATTACGGTTGAATACCTGAGCATGTCTTCCGGGGAAGTATTGTCCAGAGTCAGGGCTGAAAAAGGGAAGCCTATCGGGGATGTCTGGTTTGGCGGTGGCGTTGACAGTTTTATCGCGGCAAAGGCTGACGGGCTTTTAGAGCACTATGTTCCAAAAGGGGCACAGGCAATACCAACTCAGTTCAGGGACAAAGACGGATACTGGACAGGGGTTTCTCTTGTGACGGTCAGTTTTATTGTAAACAAGGAGGTCTGCAAGGAAAAAGGGGTTGAGATCCCGCAAACCTGGCAGGATCTTCTGAATCCTGCTTTTAAAGGCGAAATCCTGATGTCAAATCCATCAATATCAGGAACAGCATATACCATTCTAACCGGGATTCTTCAGACAATGGGTGTGGAAAAGGGATGGGAATATCTGGATAAACTGAATGCCCAGATTCCCTATTATGCAAAAAGAGGGAGCGAGCCTCCAAAAAAAGCAGCACTTGGTGAAGTGATGGTAGGCCTCTCCCCTGGTACATACGAGGAACTGGCGAAAGAAGGGTATCCGGTGACAGGTGTTCTGCCAAAGGACGGAACTCCCTGGTGGCCGGCACCGGCAGCTATTTTCAAAGGCACAAAAAACTTAAAGGAAGCAAAGGCTTTCATGGATTGGTGCACCAGCAAAAAAGGTCAGGAAATCCTGAAAAAATATTGTGTCAGGGTTCCGACAAGAAGCGATGTGAATCCCCCGGAAATTCTTTCAGCTGTAAAGGAGGCCAATCTGATGACCATTGATTTTGAAAAGGCTGGAAAAGAAAGGGATGCACTTGTAAAAAAATGGCAGGAAAGACACGCCAAATAAAGAATTTAAAAAAAAGTTTTGAAATTGCATCCCTTCCGGGACAGATAATCGTTTTAATCATCATATCCAGCGTCCTTTTTTTTATATTATGGCCGGTGGTATCAGTGCTTGTCAAAAGCATCATCATTGATGGGAAGATAGATTTTTCATGCTATGCAGATCTGTTTACAAGGAACCGGGGACTCCTTGCAAACAGCATCTTTGTAGCATGCCTTTCAACAATATTATCCGTATTCTTCGGAACATGCATTGCACTATACCTTACCCATACAAATCATTTTGGTAAAAAAATCGTGTTTGGAACCCTGCTTGTGACCATGATCTCTCCCCCATTTGTATCCTCTTTGTCATATATCATGCTCTTTGGAAAAAGGGGACTGATAACGCACAATCTGCTTGGACTGTCCCTTAATCCTTACGGATGGCAAGGAATCGTGATCATGCAGTCTGTTGGTTACACTACGCTGTGCTCACTGATCATCGCAGGTGTCATCCGGGGAATTGACCGGAATCTGGAACAGGCATCCCTGGATCTTGGTGCCGGAAAAATTGAAACTTTAATAAAGGTAACCCTGCCGCTTGCAAAACCGGGTCTGATAGTCGCAGCACTTATCGCCTGTGTAAAATCCCTTTCCGATTTCGGTACACCGATCATTATCGGGGGTGGATTTAATGTACTTGCAACAGAGTCCTACCTGAATGTTATCGGGCTGTATAACCTGCCCATGGCGGCAAGCATGAGCGTACTGCTGCTTATACCTGCACTCCTTGCATTTATTTATTACAGAAGGCAGATCAGGTTTTCAAATTTTTTTTCCGGGAGAATGAACACGAATGGAATCATGGCGTTCAGGATAACCGGTTTTATAGACCTGGTCATTATCCTGGTTACATGGAGCTTTGTACTTTTTGAAATTCTCAAATACTCGACCATTTTCTGGGGGGCTTTTGCCAAAACCTGGGGGTTCAACTATGCATTCACACTAAAGCATATAAAAACTATTAACTTCGAAAAGCTGGGAAGTATAATAAGAAGTCTTGAATATGCGTTTATTGCAGGAATGGTCGGGACTATTATCGGGCTTATCCTTTCTTATCTCATTGGAAGAAAAAAAATCTGGGGATGTGAATTTTTTGATTTCATATCAACTCTTCCGTTTATGATTCCCGGAACATTTTTTGGAATAGGGTATATCATTGCGTTTCATGATGAACCGTTTGCTTTGACCGGGACAGGTTTTATAATTGTGGTAAACTGCATATTCAGGCAATTACCAATATCAACCAAGGCTGGTTTGGCAGTATTGACACAGATTGATCCCGAGCTGGAATTTTCGGCTCAAGACCTTGGTGCAGGAAGACTCAGCAGGATAAAAGACATTATTTTTCCAATGATGAAACCAGCGTTTCTTGTAAGTTTTATCAATACGTTCACAACAACCATGACCACAATTGGTGCGATTATCTTTCTTATTTCTCCCTCTTCAAAGGTGGCAACTGTTGTCATGTTCGATGCCATCCAGAACGGGAACGTTGGCCAGGGGGCAGTTTTTGCAAATATCATTATAATAGTTGTAGTTTTCGTCAATATTGGATTTTCAAAATTATTACTGAGACATCATGGAATAAGAACAGGTTAAACATGTATCTTTGCATTGAAAATTTAAATAAAATATTTTACAATACATCGGTTGTAAAAAATTTCAGCCTTAATATCAAAAAAGGGGAACTGATTACCATTTTAGGCCCCAGTGGCTGTGGGAAAACGACAACACTCCGGATGCTCGGAGGCTTTTTAAACCCTGATTCCGGAAGTATTATACTTGACAGCGTGGATATTACCGGAGTTCCTGCGAACAAAAGACCTACATCGACTGTATTCCAGAGTTACGCTCTTTTTCCTCACATGAATGTAATGCAGAATGTTATCTACGGCCTCAAATTCAAAAAAATTAAGAAAAAAGAGGCAGTAAAAAAAGGGTTTGAGATGCTTGAAACTGTCGGGCTTACAGGATTTGAAAACCAGATGATCTCAAACCTGTCTGGCGGTCAGCAGCAACGCGTTGCGTTGGCACGGGCACTGATAGTCAGTCCGAAAATCCTCCTTCTGGATGAGCCGCTTTCCAACCTGGATGCCAAACTGAGGGTGCAGATGAGAAAAGAGATCAAAGAAATTCAGTTGAAAACAAAAACAACTGCCATTTTTGTCACTCATGACCAGGATGAAGCCTTAAGCATATCCGACCGGGTCGTGGTAATGAATAAAGGCAAGATTATTCAGACAGGAACCCCTGTGGAAATTTACAAGACTCCGGAGAAAGGGTTTGTTGCAGGTTTTATCGGAAAAATGAATGAAATACCATTTACCGGATCAAATAAAAAAAAAATGGTCCGGCCGGAAAATATATTGATCCGGACGTTTGACAATAAAAGCCGGAACACAGGGCAGATTATCGGTAAACAGTTCATGGGACCGTATACAACATATTTTATAAACAGCCATGACCATATTATCGAAGTCGATGTTTCCGAAAAGGACAACAGGAACTGGAAACCCGGGGACCAGGTAAATTTTGAGTTTTGCAAGGAGATTAACTAATAACAAAAATTGCTTTGGAATGAATCGGAGTATTTCATGATTTTTGATTTACACGTGCATACGAGTATTTCTCAGTGCAGCAGGCTTCTTATCGAAGATATTTTGACTCATGCCGTAAAAAAAGGCCTGGATGGCGTATGTATTACCGATCACCAGACCATGGACATTCGGCAGACAGGCGTAAGGGAAGGGGTTCAGGAAGATGGGCTTCTTGTAATTTTCGGGATGGAATATGAAACACAGGATGGAGATTTCTTGATTTTCGGACCCTTTGAAGAGATTCAGACTGATTTTTCAGCTAGAAACTTGTTGAATTATGTAAAAGAACATGACGGTGTTGCCATTGCTGCTCATCCGTTCAGGCCGGGAAGATCCGTAAAGGAATATGTAATCAGGCAGAATTTATGCGGAATCATTGAATCGGTGAACGGCAGAAATTCAGACCGTGATAACAGCAAGGTCAAAAAATGGATCTCTGAATTTGACCTTGTGCAGACGGGTGGAAGTGATGCCCATACCTTGGAGGAACTAGGAAAAATAAAAACCGAAGTACGGGGAAAGATTGAATGCCGGAATTCCTTTATCAGGGCACTTAAGAAAGGTAATGTAAAAGTTATTGGTTTATAGATTATATTTGGACAGTGTTTCAATGGGAAAAAACAATGGGGCCAGGTAAGAAAAAGCTTTTAGAGCTTGAAAAAAGGATGGAAACTTTAGGAATTAAAAAAACGGATATCGAAGAAAAGTTCATCAAGTCATCGGGCAGGGGAGGGCAGAAGGTAAACAAATCTTCGTCTGCCGTGTTTCTCAGGCATAAAAAAACCAGTTTATCAGTAAAGTGTGGAAAAGCAAGATCCCAACATTTAAACAGGTTTCTTGCCCTTAGAAATCTTATTGAAAAAATTGAAGTAAAAATGACCGGTAATGTTGGAAAGGAAGAAAAAAGGATAGAAAAGATAAGAAAACAAAAACAAAGAAGAAAACGAAAAACGAAAAAAAAATTAGAGCCCGGAAATTGATTATAAATAATTTCAATCTTAAGGGTCTTCTCTTCTATCCCAATAACAACAGGATTTCTAAAATGCACCAAGTTGACAGGGTTTTATCCTGATGTTTTTTTTCTCACATGCTGATCCTAAATCAAGTCTTTTGATTTTTAATTTTTTTGCTATTTCCCAGCATTTTAAACATGAAATCCTGCCGTCCTGATTTTCCTTATCAAGTTCCAGGCTTAATTCAGGGGAAATTTCAATACCGGGATCGATAATTTTTTGCCCGTCATTATAGCCGAACAGACCAAGCTGGCACTCTGCAATTCGGTATTCTATAAGGTCTGCCTGTACACCGATTTCTAAAGGAG
>JAADHV010000001.1 GCA_013151635.1 Deltaproteobacteria bacterium
TTAAGGGGCCTGCAGCACTTGACACCAAAAAGAAGACTAAAAGTTTTTTTAAGCTTTTTAATGAATCCAGAAAAAAGGAAAGAATAAAAATCACCAGCCACAGCCCTGCTGCTCCCATGTCAAAATATCTTCCCCATTCATGGATAACGGTCTTAAACAGCCAATGGTTTCTAAACGGCCAGGACCGGGTCTGTTCATCAAAAAAATGAGAAACCCACCAGACATCAAACCCGCTGTATTCAAATATTATCCCTGTTAAAAGCAGGAACAAGGGAAGAATTATCATCAAGGATAAATGCCACGGCCGGTTTGCATTAAAAATTTTATTTATCTGAATTTTATTTTTTATTACCATGTATTTACATATTTTGCCGGTTATATATCGAGGGCAAAGATAGCATTGCCATTATTAAGAAACAATGAAAAAATTAAGAC
Organism: Deltaproteobacteria bacterium; assembly: GCA_013151635.1. Lineage (GTDB taxonomy): Bacteria > Desulfobacterota > Desulfobacteria > Desulfobacterales > Desulfobacteraceae > Desulfobacula. The sequence goes on from JAADHV010000001.1 coordinate 436, forward strand.
AGCATTCAGACATGCGATTGCCCCGGAACTTAGGGGCCGTTATTTATAAATGTATCGGCTCAAATATTGATTAACTTTTTAAAAACTGTCATTAATGGGATAAATAAAAAATTTTACGGAGATTTGATTCAGTATTGAACCTGGAAAAACCATTGTCGGGTTTATAGGGCTTGGAGTCATGGGCCGGAGCATGGCAGGTCATATTTTAAATGCCGGATATAAACTGCATGTCTACACCCGTACAAAAAATAAGGCAGAAGATATTATTTTAAAAGGAGGTGTATGGGAAGGCACAATAGCCGAACTTAGTGCTAAAAGTGATATTATTATTACGATTGTGGGGTTTCCAGCTGATGTTGAAGAAGTCTACCTGGGCCGGGATGGTATTTTAAACCATGCAGCAAAAGGCAGTGTTGTGATAGATATGACCACATCCAGCCCTGACCTTGCCATTGAAATTTATAATCAATCAAAAGGAAAAAATATTGAATCTCTTGATGCGCCGGTTTCGGGCGGGGATCTTGGCGCTAAAAACGCCAGTCTTTCCATAATGGTGGGCGGGGATAAAAAGATTTTTGATAAAATGATGCCGCTTTTTAAGGTCATGGGTGAAAATATTGTATTCCAGGGCAAAGCCGGGGCAGGACAGCACACTAAAATGGCAAACCAGATTGCCATTGCAGCCGGAATGGTAGGCGTGTGTGAGTCTCTTGCCTATGCTGAAAAGTCAGGTCTTGATCCTGAAACCGTACTCAAGAGCATTGGCAAGGGTGCAGCTGGTTCCTGGTCATTGAACAACCTTGGTCCCAGGATGATTGCCAAAAATTTTGAGCCGGGGTTTTATATCAAGCATTTTATTAAGGACATGAACATAGCCGTTACCAGTTCAAGACATCTGGGACTTAAAACCCCGGGACTTGACCTTGCCTTGTCCCTGTATAAAGAAATGGCAAAAATGGGTCTTGAGAACAATGGAACCCAGGGGTTGTTTAAATTGTTTATTTGAAGGGACCCCGGTTTATGGGTTTATTTTGTGCCAAAAATTTTATCTCCTGCATCACCCAGACCCGGTAATATATAGCCAGCTTCATTGAGACACTCATCAACGCCGGCAACATAAATATCCACATCAGGGTGTTTTTTTTTGACTTTTGCAATTCCCTCGGGTGCAGCCACAAGAAAAAGGCCTTTAATGGTTTTGCAGCCAGCCTTTTTCAAAAGATCAATGGTGGCAATAAGGGTCCCCCCGGTTGCCAGCATGGGGTCAAGTATCAAAGCGATTCTCTGTTCCATGGAGCTGGCTGTTTTGATATAATATTGTACTGGTTTCAAGGTCTGCTCATTCCTGTAAAATCCTACTACGCTGACCTTGGCTGACGGTATCAGGTCAAACACGCCGTCCATCATTCCAAGACCGGCCCTTAAAATGGGAACGATGGTAATTTTTTTCCCTTTAATTTTTTCGACTTCAACTTTTCCTGCCCAACCTTCGATTACCTTTTTTTCCATGATAAGGTCTTTTGTGGCTTCATAGGTTAAAAGCCTTGCAACTTCAGAAGCAAGGTCCCTGAAGTCTTTTGTGCTGATGTCTTTTTGGCGCATTAATCCTAATTTATGTTTTATGAGAGGATGATCCTCGACAAATACCGTCATGGTGCCTCCTTTTTTCCAATCGTTTCCCTTAAAGGACCCCAAAATGTCACTTTAAAAATTATTAGAATCAGTCATGCTCGTCAAGTAAATTAAGTCTTAAGGTAAGTCTTATATTGAATTATTTTTTTTTTTATGCACAATAGTGGAATGATTCAAACTCCTTTTATATCGGTTGCCGTAACACTTCCTGTAATGAAACCATATACTTATAGCATGCCAGAGCATTTAAGGGAATTTTGTTCTCCCGGTATGAGAGTGCTTGTACCCTTCGGCAAAAGACGGGTTACAGGATACATTCTTTCCGGGCAGGAAAGCTGTAAAGGATTTAAAGCAAAAAAGATCCTTGATGTATTGGATGATTATCCTTTGTTTCCTGAGCATGAAATATCTTTTTTTAAATGGATTTCAGATTATTATATTCATCCACTTGGAGATGTGATTAAGACTGCCCTTCCTTCCGGACTCGACCGCCATGATGTTTCCTGCGTCTTTGTTACAGATAAGGGGCAGGATGGCCTGAATAAAGGCCATCTTGCACCAGGGGAGGAACAGGTGCTTGAATTTGTTTTAAAACGCCAGTCCTGCACCCTTAAACAAGTTTTGAAAAATAGCAGGAATGCATCTGTCAATGCCCTTGTGCGCAGGATGGAAAAGCAGGATTTAATAACGGTTTCAGCTGTATTAAAAAAAGACGGGGCAAAGATAAAAAAAGAAAAATTTATTCTTCCGGGTGACGGGCCGAAATCAGTCATCCGCATGTCAAAAAAAAGGCTGAAGCTTCTTTGCCTGGTAAAAGAGAAAAAAGAGATTTCACTTACAGGCTTGAAAAAGGACATCCCCACTGCACCTGCATTGATAAAACCACTTGCCAAAGCCGGATATATAAAGATAATTCAACGCCAGGTTTTCAGGGACCCTTTAGGAGACCCCGTGGAAAGCGATACTCCGCCTGAACTGACTCTGGAACAAAAAAAAGTGGTAAAGCAGGTGCAGGCAGGTATTAACAGCGGATTTTGTCCGTATCTCCTGTCCGGTATCACAGGTTCCGGCAAGACAGAAGTATATATGCGCCTTGTCATGGATGTTATAAACAAAGGTAAAAATGCCATTGTGCTGGTGCCGGAAATTTCTTTGATTTCCCAGACGGAAAGGCGGTTCAGGGCAAGGTTTGGTGAAAAGATAGCCGTGATTCATTCTTCTTTGTCCAAAGGCGAGCGTATAGACCAGTGGAGAAAAATTGCTTTAAAGAAAGTCGGCATAGTCATCGGGGCCAGGTCTGCTGTTTTTGCACCGTTTGACAATATCGGGATCATCATCGTGGATGAGGAACATGATACTTCTTATAAACAGGAGACAGGCTTAAGATACAATGCAAGAGATCTTGCCGTTGTCCGGGGAAAAATGAATAACTGCCCGGTGATTTTAGGATCTGCTACCCCTTCCCTGCAATCCTTTCAGAATGTTGTCTTAAAACGCTTTAAGGAATTAAAACTTGAAACACGCATCAACCGCCATCCATTGCCCAAGATAACCCTTGTGGACCTGAAAAAATATAAAGATGCCAGAGGGTATGACAGGATAATAACCCCTGAACTTTCAAAAGAGATTAGAGCCTGCCTTGATCAAGGCAACCAGGCATTGATATTTTTAAACAGGCGGGGATTTGCCACATTCCCGGTGTGCAGGGAATGTGGCAAATCCCTTTTGTGTAAACATTGCGATATAACCATGACCCTTCATAAAGGCCGGAATGTTTATCAATGCCATCTTTGCGGGTATGAAAGGCCGGTCAACACTAAATGCCCGGAATGCGGCTCGTCAAAAATTCAGCCGCTGGGATTTGGTACGGAAAAGATAGAAGCCATGATGAAAGCCATGTTCCCGGATGCAAGGCTTGCCAGGATGGACCAGGATTCGACATCAAAGAAAGGAGCCGCTATAAAAATTTTAAAGAGTATCAGGAACCGGAATGTGGATATTATTGTGGGAACCCAGATGCTGGCCAAAGGCCATGATTTTCCATCCATCACCCTGGTTGGTGTGATTTGCGCGGATCTTTCATTGAGCATTCCTGATTTCAGGGCAGGGGAGCGGACCTTTCAGCTCCTTGCCCAGGTTGCAGGCCGTGCAGGAAGAGGTGACACTATGGGAAAAGTGATTATGCAGACCTATAACCCGGAACATTTTATTATTGAGGCGGCTAAAAAACAGGATTTTTTTAAGTTTTTTCAAAACGAGGCACCGTTTAGAAAAGCATTGATGTATCCGCCCTTCTCGCGGATGATCCAATTGAAAATTTCAGGTGATAATTTTGCCAGGGTAAAAGCCTTTGCATTTAATATTGCAAATGTTCTAAAGGCCATGCTTGAAAATGAGAAAAAACAAGGGAATGCAGTTGATATTTTAGGTCCTATTGAGTCACCCATTCAAAAGATTTCTTCACGGTTCAGGTGGCAGATTCTTGTTAAAAGTCCTTCTTCATCACAGGTTAACCGCCTGGTGAAATTCACCATGGATCATCCTTCAGTAACGCAGAAATCAGGAATCCGGGTGATTGTGGATGTTGACCCTTATTCTCTGATGTAGCGCGGGCTAAGGAAAAGAAAAATTTTCCCCCGGCCCGCACAAAGGTAAAACAACACCCGCCCTGCTCTACATATAGAGTTTGTTAAAAAACAAATAAGGCCCCAGATTGTCATAATGGTCATCTGAAGTGAATTCCGCACTGAGGTATTTGCCTTTTTTTGCTTTGACAACCACTTCTTTTTGTACAATTGACTGTTTTGCATCATCCAGGACAAATTCAAGAAACAGCCTGAGTCCCGGCAGGATACTCTGCTCAATATTGGTTTTCAGCATAAGCCCCTTGCTGTTAAGTTTCTTAATGATCATTTTACCGCTGCATTTAATACTGCCACTTGAGCGGAATGTGCCCAAAAGCTGTGTGTCCTGTGCAGGTTCGATTTTTTTTTCAAGGATAACCATGTAGGTATGCCCGCACCGGCACCGGCACTTTACTTTGGTGTTCTGTCTTTTTATATTGTACCCTGAAAGCTGCATGCTTTTTTCCCGATTACACTCGGGGCAGGCCAACCGGGCTGTATCAAGACTGTCAATTAGAATTTTCTGTTCCATTTTAAACTCCTGTTTTTAAGTTTAAGCACGGGTTTTACAGATTGCCCTTGAATATTCACTAATTCATTTTTTATGCCAATAAGGAAAAATACTATTTGATACCATTGAATTTATTGTATATATTGAATATTATCCATATTTTATGATTAAATTATATATGAGTTGTATTTTTATTTCACATGTGATATTTTTATTTAATTAAAACTGTTATATTTAATCACCTGATAAAGGCATTTTTATGAACCGATCCAACCTTGAACTTTTTAAGGAACTCAACCCTGGCGCTTTACAGAAGAAATTTTTAAACTCTTTATTGAAAATCCAGAATGTTCAAAGGGGATCCATATGGATAAAGAAAAATGATACATACCTTTGTATTGAGGCTGCCGGTGCCGAGGCTGACCATATTAAGGGCGTTTCATTGGACGTCCTGCATCCAAGTATTGTGGGATGGGTGATTGAAAATAAAAAAATGACCGTGGCGGAAACAAAAAGTGACCGGCGTCATTACAGGGAAGTAGAAGATAAATTTGACGTTAAAAGCAGCCTGATCCTTTGTTTTCCGCTTTTCTTCCGTGACAAAAAGGTTTATGGCGCTGTCCAGATTATTGATACCACCCCTGAAAAAACCAGCCTTAATCTTGATAAAGGGTACCTGGAACAGGTTCAAAACCTGGTCGATATCTGTTCCATTGCCTTGAGCAACGCCATCCTTTATTCCAATGAAAGGAAAAAGACCCGGAGCCTTAGAACTGCATTAAAAGAAGCAGGAAGCCAGAATGTTATAATCGGCCAAAGCCCCAAGTTCCAAAAATGTATTGACCTTGTAAAAAGCTATGCTGATACGGAATTTCATGTATTGATCACAGGTGACAGCGGTACCGGGAAAGAATTGATTGCAGAAAAAATCCATAAATCAAGTACTCGAAAGGATAAGCCTTTTTTAGTGCAGAATTGCAGTGCCATTCCTGAGACTCTTCTGGAAAGTGAATTGTTTGGATACAAAAAGGGGGCCTTTACCGGGGCGACCCGCGATAAGATGGGGCTTTTTGAGGCGGCAAACGGCGGAACCGTATTCCTGGACGAGATAGGGGACATGCCCATGAGTATCCAGGCAAGCCTTCTTCGGGTGGTTCAAAAAAATGAGATCAAGCCCCTGGGTGAAACCATGGCCCGGAATATTGATGTGAGGATAGTTGCAGCCACCAACAAGAATATCAAGCAGATGATTGCCGAAAACAGCTTCAGACAGGATCTTTTTTACCGGCTGTCCGTGCTGCCGGTCCATTTGCCGCCGTTAAAGGAAAGAAGAGAGGACATTCCACTCCTGGTAAAACATTTTCTTGAAAAAGAATCCTTAAAAGCCGGAACCATTGAGAAAAAGATTTCAACAGATGCCATGCAGTCCCTTGTGTCTTATTCCTGGCCCGGAAACATAAGGGAACTTGAAAATCTTATACGGTATCTCATGGTAACGGCGGAGGATGAATATATTGAACTTTTAAATATCCCTCTCCATGTACGGGACCGGAATACAAACATAGATCCTTTTGGCGAGCCGGGAACCGCCTCCGAAGATGATGCTGATAATTTTATCATCAACCTTTGCAGCATGACCTGGCCCCAATTGGAAAAAGAGTATGTGATATCTCTTTTGAAAAAAAATAATTGGAATATTACCTGGGCTGCCAAGGCGTCCGGTATTAACCGCTCCACCTTTGCATCAAGGATGAGAAAACTTGAAATCAAAAGGGAGCGCCAGAGTTATTAATCCGGCAGTTCACGGACCATTGCTGACAGCTTACTTCTGAGTGTTGTGAAAATCACTGATAAATTGTGCCACGATTTTAGTCAGCCCTTTGTTCCAGCCGGATACAAGTTGAGCAGGCGTGGCCGATAAAATGGGTTCTTTTGAAAGATAGGTTTTGCCAAAGACTGCCTGGAAAGTATTTGTTGCTCTTTTTTCCAGGCTAAGCCTGATTGCAACTATGGCTCCTGGATTATTTCTGTCTTGAAAATTCCCGTAAAGCATTGTGATTTTTCCTGACAGCCGGTAGTCGATATCCTGCCTCATATCTGTTTGCGCAGGTTTGAAACAGGGTGTGGCAAAGAGACTTTCCATAATTTTTGCTGTGATAAGTTTTGCAGGGTAGCTTAAAAATTCATTATAATAATCAGTTTCATACTTGTTTTTACCGATGCGGTAAATAAAGGAATAAGAGTCAAAATCAGGGCTTATGAAGAACTCTTTGACAAGAAGTGTGCGCCCTTTATTGATTTCAGCGCCGTTTGGAAACGGTAATTCAAGGTTTAAGTCAAAATAATTTTTTGTGACAGGCTCTTTTTGCAGTCCTGCACAACCGTAAAAGGTGTTCAGGAAAACCAGCAATCCTGTAAAAAAGATAATTGATTTATGCTGCATCAGTTTTTTTTCTCCGTATTGGTTTTTCCCGGCGGTTTTTCAAAAAGCAGCCTGCCGGGATATTTTTTAATGTCTTTGCTCATTTGCTTTAAATTTTCAGAAGTGGTTTCAAGATTATCAATGATCAGCTTAATCTTGTCGGAATTGAGCCAGACCATGTTCTCCAGAAGCCCCGAGGTTGAAGCAAGACTTTTCATCAGCCGGTCAAGACTGGCAGAAAGGCTGTCAATCCTGGGGGACAGGCGGTTTTCAAGGCCGGCAGTCATCTTCTTTGTGCTGTCAGCGGCTTTTTGAAAATCATTGACGGCCTTCAGCAATGGTGATTTTGATGATTCAACAATGGTTCTTAAATTTGAAAAAGAAGCCTGGGCATCATCAAGGAGATGTTTGACCTTGGCCGACCCGATTGCAGTGTTGATCTTTTTATTGGTGCTCTGGAGTTCTTTTAGCAATGAGGCAGCCAATTTGGAGATATTGTCAATATCAAAGTTATTGGCTTTCTGGTCAAGGGTTTTTAAAAGCTCCTCAATATCCAAGGTAATTCCTTTAATATTAATGGCTGCAAGATTATCAAGAATCTGGTTGACGGCATCACCAAACTGTTTCATATTGCTTTGCCGGGACGGAATATAGATGTTTTCAGGTGACCAGGAGATGTCAAGGGTATTGCCATGATCATTTGGCGAATAATCTGTTTCCAGATAAGCCACTCCTGTCAGGCCTTTAAATGAAAGCCGGACTGTAAGGCCGTCGTTGATGGCATTTTTGACCCTGGCTTTGGCAGATTCGCCTGTCTGCCCAAGGGACATGTCATCTTCAAGGGAGATGATTACAAGCACATAATCCGATTTTGCATGATATACCCGGGCCGCGCTGGTTATGGTTTTAACAGTTCCGATTTTTATTCCCTTGTACTTAACTTCAGACCCGATAGTCAAGCCTTGTACGGATTCATTAAAACAGGTTTCGGCAAGCAGTTCTTTTTTAAAAAATTTTCCTGCACCGAAAATAATTAAAAATGCTGCTCCAAGCCCAAAGGCAATGATGACAAACAGTCCTAGTTTAAAGAAATTAGCTTTTTGGGTCATTTTTCACCTTTCTTAATCGTCCGGTTAAAAAAATTATAGGCATCAGGGTTGGTCTGGTCATTTTTTAATTGTTCCGGTGTTCCTGCTGCAATGATTCCCTTTGCATCCTTTTCAAGCATGATGATCCTGTCTGATATGGCATTAATACTTGCAAGCTCATGGGTAACGATGACAAATGTAATCCCGAGGGAAGATGAAAGGTCTGTCACCAGATGATCGAGCCCGGCAGAGGTAACCGGGTCAAGCCCTGCTGATGGTTCATCAAGGAAAATAATGGATGGGTCAAGAGCCATGGCACGGGCCAGCGCAGCTCTTTTTTTCATGCCGCCGGACAGCTCGTCCGGCATGAGAAAGGCATTTTTTTCAAGGCCCACCAATTGCAGTTTTAAAAAGGCAATGTCTTCTAGAACGGGGTAAGGAAGGCTTGTAAATTCTTTTAAAGGAAGCATTATATTTTCCATCACCGTCATGGAGCCGAACAGGGCACCGCTCTGGAAAGCCACCCCGATTTTCTGCAGGATGCTTTTCTTCTCTTTTCTGTCTGACCGGGACAAATTTTCGCCCAGAATAATAATATTTCCTGAAATCGGGGGTAAAAGCCCGATCATATGCTTGAGCAGCGTACTTTTGCCGCAGCCCGAACCGCCGATAATTACAAATATTTCGCCTTTTAATACCTCAAAATTGATATTTTCAATAACCGGTATATTATTGTATCCTGCAAAAAGGTTTTCTACTTTTATGGCTGCTTGATTCTGTTTCATATTCCAAGGCAGTAATAAATGATTGAAAAAATACCGTCAAAAAGTGCAATCAGTATGATAGCTGTGACAACAGCCCTTGTGGTTGACTCCCCGACCGCAGAAGGACCGCTGTTAGTCTGGTATCCCCGGATGCAGCCTGTTGCCGCAATTAAAATCCCGAATACAAAGCATTTTATAAGTCCCCCTGCAAAATCATTCCATGCCACAAACGAGACAATTTCATTGTAATAGGAGATAATGGGATAGCCCATGGATGTGATTACAATGGCACCGCCCAGCATGCCCATGAGGTTTGCAAATATGGTCAGTAAAGGGGTTATGACAGTTGAGGCAATTATCCTTGGTACGATCAGGAATTTAACAGGATCAAGCCCCATAACCGTTAACGCATCAATTTCTTCGTTAATCCGCATGGTGCCGATTTCAGCCGCAAATGCAGATGAAGATCTTCCGGCCAGTACAATGGCCGTCATTAGAGGGCCAAGTTCCCTTACCATTGCGATTCCGATAAGATCAGCCACATAGAGCTCCGCCCCGAACATCTTCATGGGAATGGCTGCCTGAAAAGCCATGACAAGCCCGACAATAAAACTGATCAGTGCAACAATGGGAAGAGCGTCAACCCCGGCCCGTTCAGCCACAAGAAATGTGTCTGTCCACCTTATTTTCTTTGGATGCAAAAAGCTCTGGATCAGGGCCCATGTGATTTCACCTGTGTAGGAGATAAACTCTTTAGTTTCATATAAAGCGTCTGAGAAACGTTTCCCCTTTGTTTCAACAAATGAAAGTTTTAAGGGGATCTGATCTGAAAAGTCTTTTTCCCTTATATCCCTCACAAGGTTGACCAGGTTTGAATATTCATGCTTTATGTTGACAATGGAAATATTTTTAACCCCGCGGCTCATGCAGAATCTTTCAAGGTGGCAGATAAAGGATGCCCCTGCCGTATCAAGATAGCTCACATTTTCAAGGTCAAGGACAAGGTTGGGACTGTTACAGAAAATTTTTGGTGTGACAGCCTTCATGAGCCTTGAGGCCCCTTTGGCATCAAGTTTTCCTTTGACTGCGATAACAGCACCATTCTCGTCTTTTGAAAAATTGAAGTTCGGCAGGGGTTTCATTTTATATTTTCAGCTTTACCTTAGGATAAAACCCTGTTTCAAGGGATCATCAGGATCAATTATAAATTCATGGACCCCTGTAAGGTAAGCACTGCCGGTTACCCTGGGGACAACAGCCCTGTAGTTTTTAACTTTTGTCTTTTCTGCAATCCTGCAGGTAAAGCCCGTGTTAATGATACTGTTAATTACAATGTCAACTCCAGGCTGCAGCTCATTTTTTTTATTAAGGATGGCAAGCCTTGCGCTCACCCCGGTCCCGGTTGGACTCCTGTCTACTTCCCCTTCGGCAAAAATACAGCAATGCCTTGAATGGACATTTTCAATGCCGGGAAAGTCTACAAAGATTGTCCCGTATAAAAAACTTAAGTCTTCTTCAAGAGGGTGAACTATGTTTTTTGAATCCATGATTGCGTTTTTGATCATCCGGCCTTTTTCCACAAGTTCGGGAAAATTTTCAGGCGTGCAGGAAAGCCCTAAATCAGAAGCATTTACAAAGGCATAAAATGCACCGCCAAATCCAAGGTCATAGCTGATCTTTCCAAGTCCCGGAACATCAACAACCGCATCAAGTACCGGTGCAAAAGAAGCAACGTTTTCAAATGTCACGGATTCGACCCGGTCGTTTTTCATATTGGGTATGGCCGTAACAAGTCCTGCCGGGGTATCAATTCTGATCTTCTGCCCGGCAGTTTTAATTTTAACCAGCCCTGTTTCAACAGCAATGGTTGTGATGGCGATTATGCCATGCCCGCACATGGTGGAGAACCCTTCGTTATGGATAAAAAGAATGCCGAAATCCGCATCTCTGGTCACAGGTTTTGTGACAAAACACCCGTACATGTCGGCATGGCCCCTGGGTTCAAACATCAGGATTTTCCTGAAATGGTCCAAATGCTTTTTAGCATACCTTCTTTTTTCAAGAATTGTATTCCCCACAGGGTCGGGGACCCCTGAAGTGATCACCCTGAAGGGTTCTCCTGCAGTGTGGGCGTCAATGGTTTTTATTTTGGAATATCTATTTTGCGGTGTAAAATTTTTCATCTCCGTAATTCCTGTGATATCTATAAAAAGTTCAATATTGCCTGCTTGAATTTGTATATCATGCCTGGTCAATTGGTTTCAACGCCTGGTTTTCTTTCTGACTGCAAGCGCGACCCATTCATCCGTGTATTCTTCATGGACAACAGCAGGCTGATTGTCTCTGCGTGCTGCAACTGCGTCATTTTGCCGCTTTTTTATAATACCTGAAAGAATCGTTGTTTCTGACCAGTCTTTTTAGATTAAAGGAAAAGAAAATATCACATATAAGCTCTTCTGTGAGAATTAAGTTTTCAGCGTCAAACCGGACAATAATTTTTTTGAATTTCATGGAGGTTAAGTCTTTCTTGTATTTTTAATAAAAAAAGATTATTTTTCATTATTAAATAATTGTCAAATTTAATTTTGCAAGCCGGAGGCTTAATGACAGGAATACTTGTCAAAACAACTACCTTCATCCATATTTTGCTTTTTGCTCCCTGTTTCCTGCTTGTAAAGCCGTTTGTTAAAATTTTAACCCCCGCAGATCAGGCTCAAAAGATTATTCAGGCGGGCTTTGATAAAACAGCAATAGAATAAATACAAATGCATTCAAAAAACAGTCTGCAAAAAAAATTACTCGGTTCAGTCTTTATTATTGTGACCATACTCATTATCCTTGTGACTGTCCTTGTGACGTTTTTTGAGAAAAACAGGTTCCAGCGCATGGAGTTTGACAAAATATATTACGAAACCCATGCAATTAAAAAAAGAATAGGATACCTGATGTTCGGGTCAAATTTACGGTATTTGATGATTACCCTGTCTAATGCCAAATCAGCAAATCCATCCATCCTCTATTTTGTATTGACCAATTTGAAAGGTTCTGTTCTTGTCTCAGATGATGAAAACATGATTGGAAAGAATAAGATTGAGACCGTTACTTTAAGGGATATTGTCAAACCGGCCTTTGAAGTATCCCATGTTGAAATTATGGATAAAATTCCAAGCCGGTTCAGAATTTATTATTCCCAGTTAAATAAAGATATTTATGAAGGAAAAACACTCAGGGCAAGGAAAAGTGAGGTGATTTTCGATACGTTCTGGGATATTACCTATCTTGATGAAAAACTGGGAACATTACGGGTTGGTTTTTCCAGACAGACCCTTAAAAAACATTTGATTTTCCTGATTGGAGGGATGCTTGGTACAGGCTTTTTTGTCCTCATTGTGGCACTTGGATTGATTTTCCTTGTTGTTAAAAAAAGTCTTCAACCCATGGATAGCCTGCTTTCTCAATTGTCGGACCTGCATAATGCAGACAAGGATAAAACATTGAGAAATAAACTTGCCGAAATTGCCTGGGATAAATTTGATTCTGATATAGATGAGATTCAAAGGCTGAAAAATGCGTTTTCAAAAATACAGGATTTTTTTATTTTAAATTGGGACCAGCTTGAAAACCATAGAAATAATCTTGAAAAAATGGTGGGTGAAAGAACCTTGGAACTCAATTCCTTAAACAAGGAACTGACCCGGCAGATTGAAGAGAGAAAAGAAATTGAAGCCAGGCTTTTAAAGGTTCAGAAACTTGAAGCCGTGAGTACCCTGGCCGGTGGCATTGCCCATGAATTCAATAATATTTTTATGGCCATTACAGGATATGCTTCCCTTATTCAAAAGCAATCGGAAAAAGGCCATCCCAATGCAGTGAAGGCTGAAAAAATCAGAAATTTAATTGATGAGGGAGCACGGTCTATCAAACAATTGCTTGGATTTGCAAGAAGCGGCAAATATGATCCCGGTCCGTTAAATATAAATGAAATTTTGAGGGTGAATCTTGATATGTTTAAGCGAACCCGGAAGGATATAAAGATTGTAACAAAGTATGCAAAAGACATCCCGGGCGTATTTGCAGACCGCTCCCAGATGGAACATATAATAATGAACCTTTTGCTGAATGCATCTGAAGCAATGCCGGAAAATGGACGGATTACCGTGGAAACAAATAATATTGTGCTTGATAAGAAAAAGGTCGGTCCGGATAAACTCATGTCCGGCAGGTTTGTTCATTTTTCCATCCGGGATGAAGGCCATGGAATTAAAAAGGAAAATATCGAGCGGGTCTTTGATCCGTTTTTCACAACAAAGCCCATTGGCACCGGGACAGGACTTGGCCTGGCGTCAGTATATGGTATTGTCGATAACCATGATGGATTTACAACAATAGAAAGCATGGAAGGCAAGGGGACATTGTTCAATGTTTTTCTTCCAGCCATAGAAAAAGAAAATAAATAAAAATGATCAATCCATATGAGAACCTTTATATTTATTATTTTGACGGAATCCTGCAGGTTGACAGGGCAATCCGGGATAATAAATCTTTTCTTGGAACATGGGTGGCTGCAAAAATGTCCGCATCATTGAAAGACGATGCTCCGACGGGATCTGGAACACTATTCTCGGAGCAAGAGTCTGATACTATAAACCTTGAAATAAAGATTTTCATGCAAAAAAATTGATAATGGATGAACTATTTGTTTTATAAATAGACTGGCGGTCGGTTCCATTGGCATCATAGTAAAGGATGCTGTTAAGGGCAAATACATAATTGTTTTCGCTTTTGCCATGAATGGTGTCTATGGCATCTGATATTTTTGTAAAAAAGCCGTCTGTCCCGGCAAGAGCATTATAAACCTTGCGCAATTGTCCTGATACAGCAGTTTTAAATCCATCTGTGATGTCAATGGTGCCGTTATTATTCAGTGTCAACCCGATAGATAGAAGATCGCTGTCAATGGTATTCTTATTTTCAAGGTTAACAAGGGGTGCCAGATCAGTGCGGACCGCTGTTGCATTGCCTGTATTTTTATTTGTTTCTATTTTTAATGTCCTGTCCTGAATATTTATACTTGAAAGATTTTTAAAAAGCGTCGTTTTCAAGCTTGGACTTATCACACTTTCATTATCATCAATCCAGGTGATTAATTTATTGTAGTCATTAATGATTTGTGTCAGTTCATCTGCCAGAGCAGTATAGCCCTGTTTTACATTAATCAGTAAATTTTTGCCTGAATCAGTTGTCTCAAAAAGAGTGGCGCTGACCTTTCCTGGTACAATAGTGATATCGTTAGCATTTGACTGAACCTGAACTCCATCCAGCCGATATTGATTCTGCTGGCCGAAATTCGTAATTTTATCAAGCCCCATTGTTTCTATCAAATTACCACTGGTGTCGGATAAGGAGAACAAGACGTCTTCCCCTGTTGAGTTGCTGCTGATTGTCAGGTATGAGACATTTTTATAGGTATTTTCCCTGTAGGGATTATAATCTCTTACTTTTTTATCGTGAAGCTCTGCTGTCACATCAACACCAAGCCGGTTAATTGATCTTTCAATGCTTAACAGGACAGACCGGTTAGTTTCGGGCGCACCGATCTCATTATCAATATCAATTGATATGGCATTGGAATCTGAACCGATTGTTAATGAATACGAATATGTCCCTGTCGCAAAATCAGTTGCATCATCGCTGTCAAGTCTCTTGCCTGTAGCCGTCCGTATTGTGGCAAGCCGGTCAACCTCAAGAGAATAATCCTTTTCATCTGCCTGGGATATGGCTTTGGCCAACAAGTGATCCTGATCTGATGTTTTCGCTGTTTTCACCTGCCATGAGAAGGTATCGGATAAAAATGAGCTGGATGAAATCCTTGTATGAAAATATCCCAGTTTTGATCGTAAAGACGCCGCAACATCAGAAATCCTGCCTTGGTTGTCATATGACCGTGCAGAATAACTGGGTTCTTTATCAATATCAGGGGAAATTGCAGTCTGTAATCGACTAAGGGCTTCATAGGGGAAAGGGAAAGTGTCTACAGCTTTTTTTTCATTGATGGAATCCATCAGCGCTCCCCTTTAAAACATGATACCAAATGCTTTGTTAAAAAATACCATACCCTGGAATTTATAACAACCTGAAAAATCAAGGTCATATTTTAAAACCAATTTACACCGGGCCTGTTCCATCTATTAATAATATCCACTCCGGCAAATTTATATTTTACTCCTTCATGTTTTCTTCATGATGGCAATTTATACTTTCTTTAAGTCAATTTTTTTAAAAAGCCTGTTGATAAGTTTTTTTTGGAATGGAGATAGAGGGCACCCAACGACTTACGGCGTGAGCCTGAGGTAAATGACAATGAGACTGCTGCTTGTTGAAGATGATAAAAAACTGGCCGGATATCTTAAAAAAGGGCTGATGGAAGAGCAATATGCTGTGGATCTTTTTCACGATGGCCTTGACGGGGAATATTGGGCTAAAGAGATCAGCTATGATCTGATTGTTTTAGATATTATGCTTCCCAATAAAGATGGTGTGGCCGTTTGTAAAGAAATACGGCACCAGGGAATTATTACGCCGATTCTCATGCTTACTGCAAAAGATACTACTGAAGATAAGGTGAAAGGACTTAATGTCGGCGCTGATGATTACCTGGCAAAACCGTTTTCCTTTGACGAACTTATAGCAAGAATTCGAGCGTTGCTGCGACGGTCCCAACAATATCATCCACAACAAAAAACGCAATTGTTGTGTGTGGGAGATCTGGAACTTGATCCCGTATCCCACATCGCCACCCGCGCAGGGAAAAGGATTACCCTGACCGGAAAAGAATATGCCCTGCTGGAATATCTGATGCGGAATGCAGGAAGGATTGTAACAGAAACAAACATCATTGACCATGTCTGGGACATCCAGGCAGAGCAGCTTACCAATGTGGTCAACGTGTATATCCACTATCTGAGAAATAAAGTGGATAAGGGATTTGAGGTAAAACTGATTCACACCGTCCGGACTCTCGGATACGTGATGAAAGAGAATGACAGGGATGATTAAATCCGTTCGCCTGAAGCTTACTTTCTGGTATATCGGGTCAATCACTTCCTTGCTTCTGCTGTTTGGCCTCATTGTGTATTTTAGTCTAAAGACCATTTTAAATGGCAATCTTGATAAGTTGCTTTATAATGGCGGAAAAATTTTAGAGAGGTCTTTTTCCGAATATATGCTGCAACATGCAGATGATCCCCATAGCCTTTACACTATTGAGGCTGGGGAAAAAACATTTTTTATTGACAATATTGACAATGAAGCACGGGAAAATTTTTTTGTGGATACTGTGTATATCCAGCTCCTGACATTTCCCAAGGCAGAGAAGATATCGTACTCCATTATTGCCAGAACATCGTCCCTTAAAAATCGTTTGCTGCCACTTTCACCTTATGCCTATAAGTCTTGCATGAGCCATACATCCTTTTTTGAAACGCTTCCCCATCTGTTTTCATTTCCGGTAAGAATGATTTCCCTGCCAGTGTATGACAAGGATAACCACTCGTATATTTTGCAGATAGCTCTGTCTATGCAACATGTCAATAACACTTTAGAGGAGCTGTTTTTTGTGTTCTGTGTGTCTTTCCCCCTTGTATTGATCGTGGTCGCCGGCATAGGGCATGTTTTCATGAAACAGGCCTTTTCTCCGATCCGGCGCATGGTTGCCGTGACTCGAAATATTACATCGGAAGACCTGTCTCTCAGACTTGACCCGGTTGACAGCCATGATGAAATCGGTGAATTGGCCGATACATTAAATGCCATGATTGACCGCCTGGAACAATCATTTCAACAAATGACTCAATTTTCCGGAGATGTCTCCCACGAATTAAAAACCCCTCTGGCCCAGCTCAAATGCAATGCTGAGATTGCCTTGCGAAAGCCCAGAACGTCCGGGGAATACCAGCAGGCCTTACGGAACACAATTGAAGACACGGATCAACTTCAGACGATCATTGACGATCTGTTGTTCCTGACAAAAATAGATTCTAAAAGCTGGTCGTCTTCATTCATAACTGTGGCTTTGCATGAGGTCTTTCTGGATGTGTTTGAAACAATGTACGGGCTTGTTCAACAAAAACGTCTGGCAATTAAATTTGAAACAATGGACGCAGTCCTGATACCCGGTGACAGGGGGTTGCTCAGGCGAATGTTCATCAACCTGATTTCAAACGCCATCCAATACACCCCGTCCGGCGGAGTAATTGTGTTGTCATTGCGCAAAGCGGGTCACCAGGCTGTTTTAACAATTACCGATTCCGGTATCGGCATCCCTGAAGCAGCGTTACCGCATATTTTCGATCGATTATACCGGGTCGATCCGTCCAGGTCCAATGATACCGGCGGATCAGGCCTGGGATTGGCCATTGTAGACACTATTGTCGCCCGCCATAATGGAAAAATTTTAGTCAACAGTACGCCGGGACATGGGACAATATTTCAAGTCTCTTTTCCCTGCTTTCAATAAAAATTAGAGAATTGCGCCTGAACCGGACTGATTTTGACCTTCTTGAGTTTGGCCAATCCCAATGCCAGCCGTTATGCAGTATCAAAAAATTGATAAACTCAAAATCCGGGTAAGGTGATTACTGGAAAACGACCTGCTGGAACACATTCTGCACAAAGAAAAGAAAGATAAAACTGATAACACAGGCAATCAAAGGGGTTATTACCCAGCCTAAAGAGATACCACCGACGATACGCCAGCGGATATTGCGTCCGCCCTTCAAAATCCCCATGCCTAATACAGCTCCCACTATTGCCTGCGAGCTGGAGACAGGAACCAGGGGGATTGCAGGGAGACCGTGATTGAGCAAAAAAGTTTCCAGCGCCTGTGAAGAAAAAAGGAAAAGAACAATCGAATGGGACCAGACGGCAACCAGTGCCATGACAGGGGAAAGTTTAAAGATTCCATCCCCCACAGTTTCCATCACCCGCCTTGAATAAGTAAAAACACCAACACCGACAGCCAGACCCCCTAACAAAAAAAGCTGCTGCGTTGAAGTAAAATGGAAGGTGCCAAAAAAGGTAATGTCTTTAAAAGGACAAACAGGTAAAAAGACACCGACAACATTGGAAATATTATTTGCACCAAGGGAGTAAGAACCGAATATCCCGGCGATAATAAGCCCCAAACGCGTCAGTCTATCCAGCTTGAAAAGATGCATATTGTATCTATTGATTATCAGCTTGGCCAGTTTATAAAAAAAGACGGCGAAGATTGCAGACAAAATGGGGCAAGCCACCCAGGTAAGCATGATTTTAAAAAGTGCAGCCTTATCAGTTACGGAACCGGAAAAAAGATTCCACCCGACAATTGCTCCGACGATTGCCTGGGAAGTTGAAACCGGATATTTAGCAAGGGTCATCAGATATACACTGAGCGCTGCAGACAGCGCCACTACAAAGGCGCCCGCAATGGCATCAACTGCCCCGAGTTTGCCCAGAGTCTGGGAAGCCCCTGCTCCGCTGATAACAGCACCTAGAAGGATAAAGATACTACAGCAGATAGCAGCGGTACGAAATCGAACCATATGCGATCCAACCGCTGTTCCAAAAACATTTGATGCATCATTTGCCCCAAGGGACCAACCAAGAAAAAGGCCACTGGATAAAAAAAATATGAACATACAACTATCCTATAGCGAACGTTTTATAACGTAAATAGCCAGGCTGTCCGTAACATCTTCCGCCTGGTTTGCAATATCCTCTATGTGGAGAACAAGATCACGCAGTTGCATCTGCTCACACAGAGAAAGGTCATCACATTGAAAAATTTTCATCTGAAGTTGTGTGGCAATTTTATCTGCCGCACTTTCCCAGAAAGACACTTTATGCATATGATCTGCGACCGAATTTATATCCTTAAAATATGCTCTTACCGACAGAGTCGTGGCTTCTACCGCTTTTACGACTAATTCGACAAGATTTTGAAGGTCCTGAAAAAAAAAATCTTTAATTTCAGGACCTTCAATCTGAAGACGCCACATTGCTCCTTTAAATTTTCCTAAAAGCGAATCCATATTTTCAATCATTCTGAGCACATCGCCCCGTGATTCTGGGATCAGGGTTCGCCGGTAAACCAGATCTTCAATGGATCGGCGCAATGTATCAGCGGTATGTTCAGTTCCCACTATCTGATCCAGCAAACGACCAAATGAATCAAGGTCACAGGATAGATAAAATTCGATTCCCTGGTTAAATAGAAGCCCGGATTCACTGACCTGATCGAGAAAATCATCGATCTCTTTTTCAATTCCGGTTTTATTTTCAAATATTTTCAAATATGACATTTGGCTGTCCTTTCATGAATTTAAGAATAACCGCAGACACACAATATGCAAAAATAGCGCGAGGACAACAATACAATAAATCCTTGAAAGCATTTTACAGCGTGCCATGGTTTTTGTTTTTATTAAAAAAAGGGTATGGACTACCTTCTGGTCACTGATGATATCCTGAGCAACATTTTATTTTTGCCGATGCCTTCGAAAAATTTGAATAACCGGCGGAATGAGCAGCAGCAGGATAATCAGCCATAAGATGATTCCCTGGGGACGATCAAAAAATATAGCATAGTTTCCATTCCCCATGATCATGGCTTGAGAAAATCCTGTTTCGGCAATTGGCCCGAGAATCAGACCCAGAATCAATGCACCAAGTGAAAATCCGGTTTTCTGCAGGATAACCGCACCTATGCCGCATAACAGAGCAACAAAAATATCCAGCAGACTGTTATTCATGGCATAGGAACCAAGAATGGAAAACAGGCAAACCACGGGAATAAGCAGTTCAGTGGGAGTAAAGGCTATACGGGCAAAATAAGGTGACATATAGAGCCCTATGACAAGAAAAATCAGGTTGGCAAGAAATAGCGACAGGATAAAGCCATAGGTCATCACCCCGTATTTAGTGAATAGTTCGGGTCCTGGAATAAGACCATGGACAAGAAGTCCGCCAAGCAAGGCTGCTGCAACACTGTTTCCAGGGATGCCCAGGGTAAGTGTAGGGATAAGAGAACCGCCCACACAGCCGTTATTTCCAGCTTCTGCGGCAGCTACACCTTCGGGATTGCCCTTGCCGAAAAGTTTCTTGTTTTTTGAGTGCTGCCTGGCAAAATTATAAGATAAAAAGGCGGCTATGGTTGCCCCTTCCCCTGGAAGGAGGCCGACAATTGTCCCTGTAGCAGATCCTATAGCGATAAATTTCTTCAGGCCTTTTGGAAATGGTTCCCGCTTAATTTTTTTCATAGTGGATGGTTCGAAAATAATACTTTTTGTTCCTGTCAGTTCAAGCATCTGAGATATGGAAAACATGCCGATCAGTGCTGGAAGAAATGCAACTCCATCATAGAGGTCTGTCATATTCATAGTATAACGCAGCATTCCCGAAATCGGGTCCGTGCCAATGAGGGCAATTATGAGGCCAAGTAATCCGGAGATAAGCGCCTTTATCAGTTTATTTTCATCATCCGCCATGGAAACGATTCCCACCAGCCCGAGAATTGCCAGAAGAAAATATTCAGGCGGGCCAAAAATCAGCGCAAACTGCGCGAGTATCGGTGCAATCAGCAAAAGAATCAGCACCGAAAAAGTTCCGCCCACAAAGCTGGAGATGACCGAGACCTTCAAGGCCAGGCCGCCATGACCTTTCTGGCTCATGGGATAGCCTTCCAATGCCGTGGCAACAGCTGCCGGCGTTCCGGGAGTCCGCAATAATATCGCTGGAATCGAACCGCCATACATGGCCCCGCAATAGACGCCCCCCATTAAAATCAGTCCTGTAAGCGGTTCCAGAGTGAAGGTCACCGGAATGAGCAGGGCAACAGCCATGGTGGCAGTAAGACCCGGCATTCCGCCCACAAACACCCCGGAAACCGTACCGGCAAAAACGGCAAACAGGGACGTCGGTGTCATAAGAGATTGTAAAGCTTGAAAAATCATACTTCTCTTTCCTTATATCATGTCATAGGATATGCAATAATTTATTATTTGCGGAAGGGCAGCCCCCCCCGCAAATAATTAGAATAGCGAACTCTCAGGCAGAGGTACACCCAGCAGCTTGGCAAATACAATATAAACAAACAGCAGCACCCCAACAGCAGTGAGAGCTATCAATATTTTTTTTCTTGCCCCCAGAACCACCATTGTGACAGGCAAAAAAAGTGCTGAGGCCAAGTAAAAGCCCAATGGTTCAAGAAGCAGCGAGTAAACAAACATTAGAATAAGTAGAGACCAGAACCTGACAGGAGCAGCTGCCAGATCCAATTTTTTGTTCTCTTCTGTACTTTTGCTTTTCAGCCGCAGCAAGATTGCCAGCAAACAAAGTCCACCAAAGCAGATTGCCAGGAAGCGTACATATGCCGCTGTGGAATTCTGTACAACTTCAGGAAAATTCATCGTACTTTTGTACAACAAAATGGCAATCAGCAGAAACATGCTGAGAGATAATAATTCAGCTAATCGTTTTGTCATTTTTTTTACCACGGTGTTGAATCAAAAAATTTCTGGATTTCCGCCTGAAGCCCGACAAGATAATCGTGGTATTCCTTTCCCTTCATATGTTTAAGAATAATCACGTCTTTTTTGCAGGCGGCAATAAACTCAGGATCATTCATAACGTCTTCTAAAAGCTTATCAAGTTTTTTGGCTGTATCTTCCGGCACTCCCTTTGGGGTGACAAAACCTCGGGTGGCTGTCATATCCACAGGATAACCAAGTTCTTCAGCAGTCGGGAGATCCGGAAGAATATAGGATCGTTTTGAATCCAATAATGCAATGATATGTGCGGTTCCAGCTTTGTGCTGGGCATGAAGCTGTGTAATATTCATGAAAGAACCATCCACATGACCTCCCAGAATGAGAGCCTTTTGCTCTGTAGAACCCTTTGTCGGCAAAAGATTAAATTTTGCTCCGGTAAGGTTCTCGAATTTCTTAGCCGCCACAAAATCATCGGAACCGATCCCGTTAACAGCAACAGTGAGTTTTTTTGTTCTGGCTGCATCAATAAACTCCTTGAGATTCTTAAACGGACTGTTTTTGGGAACAGCAATAATCAATGGGTCCTTTCCCATATTTCCCATGACGTGAAAATCGTCCAGGGTGTAACGTGCCCGTTTGGAAACAATGTGGGCAACAATCTGAGGGGTAAACATCATACCAATTGTATACCCGTCGGGTTTTGAATTCGCAATTTCTTCAAAACCTTTCTGGCCACCTGACCCCGGCACATTTTTAATGACAAAATTAGCACCTTTCATGTGCCTCTTAGCTGCATTGATAAACAGCCTTGCCGAAGTATCTGTGGAGCCTCCCGCCTTGGAGGGAACGATAATTTTAATCGTTTTGGCCGGGTAACCAGCCAGAGCCAATCCTGTAAAGGCAAAGAACAGAATCGTTGCAAGTAATAGAAATTTTCGCATCATTTTCTCCTTAATATAGTGTTGGTTTTGTGCCAATATGGCAGCGCCTGCACTGCTCCTTTCAGCTGGCAAGCCCGGGAAACGGTATCACAATCATGCTTCCTGCCTATTTATCAATTCAATTTCTGTGCCATCTTGAAAAATGAGTAATAAGCCCGGGAACAAAGCTTATCCGCATGCAGGTCTAACAATAAGGCAAAAAGGTATAATGTGTCATTCATGACACATTCAGGTCATGGATGACACGTTACAGGGGAGAAAAAAGATTTATCGTTTCAGTCCGAATTTCTGCATGCGCAGGTAAAGGCGTTTTCGGGGGATGCAAAGCATTTCTGCGGTTTTTTCAATTTTTCCATCATTCAAGGCAAGCGCCTCTGTAATAATTTTTTTTTCATATTGTTGTACAAGTTTATCAAAACCAAGCTCAAAGGGAAGCTGATCCAGGGATTTATCACCGGAACCTGGTTTTGCAAGATCAAGGTCAAGGCCAAGGACCAGTTGCTGAGCCACATTCCGAAGCTCTCGAATATTGCCGGGCCAGAAATAATTATCCAGCCTATGCCGGGTTTCCCTGGTAATTTTTGGTTCCGGTCGCTGGAAGCGCTCAAGCAGTATCGATATAAAATATTGAAGAATCAACTGGATATCCTCTCTTCGGTTGCGTAAAGGAGGTATGGGAACTCTGGCAACATTAAGCCGGTAAAATAAATCCTCACGAAAAGTGCCCCTGCGAACAGCTTCCCGCAAATCAACCTTGGAGGCCGCAACTACTCTGAAATCTACGGAGATCATCTGATTGCCGCCCACACGCTCGATAACTCTCTCTTGCAGAGTCCTGAGAAGCTTTATCTGAATTTCCAGCGGCATTGATTCAATCTCATCAAGAAACAGGGTGCCACCCTGGGCACATTCGATCTTGCCGATATGTCTTCTGGAGGCATTGGTAAAAGCTCCGCGTTCATGGCCAAAAAGCTCGGACTCGACAAGATTTGGCGAAATCGCGCCACAATTTAAGGGGACAAATGAGCCGGGACAGCGATGTCCCAGATCGTGGAGGCAATTAGCAGCCAGTTCCTTTCCCACTCCGGTTTCTCCAATAAGCAGAACATCCACATCTATGACTGCCAGTGAAACCAGAATACGGCGAAGTTCCTGAACAGCCGGAGAATTACCAAGAATTCTGGACTCAATATCGGTATCGGTTTCCAGACGAAGTTTTAAAGATCGATTTTCCAGACACAGTCTTCGGGTTTCCAGGGCACGCCTGGCCACATCAAGGAGGTATTCAGGAGGCGCAACTTTTTCTAAAAAATCATAGGCCCCGGCCCGTATCGCTTCAATAGCCATTGGAACATCACCATGTCCTGTCAGGATAACAACAGGTATTCCGGAGGCTATTTTCTGGATCTCTCCAAGCAGTTGCAGACCATCCATACCCGGCATTTTTACATCGGTAATAACAGCTCCCATCCAATCTTTCCGGATATGCGGCAACAGTTCATGAGCAGAGTTGAATGTTTTTATCGAATAGCCTTCAAGCTCAAATGTCTGCCGACAGGCATGAAGGATTTCCGCTTCATCATCAACGAGATATATTTCACCAATTGGAATCATGAGCTACCCTTATTACTTTTGGAAGAGAAATGAAAAAGTGTGTCCAACCTCCTTTTTCTTTGCCTGCAACAATTGTGCCGTCAAAACCCTTGATAATATTATATGAGATTGAAAGCCCAAGGCCAAGCCCCTGGCCAACCTCTTTGGTGGTAAAGAAAGGATCAAAGATTGCATCATAATTATTGGAATCTATACCGGGACCATTATCAAGAACACCGATAATCACGTTCTCATGCGAAGCATTTATTTTGATGATGACATCCCTTTCATTGGCCGGATTTTCACTCACGGCATCAATGGCATTACCGATGATATTTACAAAAACCTGCTCAAGCCTTATTGCATCGCCTTTAACGGTTATCGGTGTCTCAGGGTATTTTTTCACAAGATGAACCCCCGTCTTTTCAAGTTTAGCCATCACCAGTGCCAGGGCCTGTTCCATTACCGGAACAACATCAACCAGGGCAAAATGATCTCCCTGCCAGCGGGCAAAAGTTTTCAAGTGACTGATCATCTTGGCCATTCGCTCTATCAGTTCTCCCATTTTCTGGAGATTCTCCTCATGAACCTCAATTCTGCCTCTTTCCAGCAACTTGCGTGCATTATGCAGATAGTATCGTATTGCAGATAAAGGCTGATTCATTTCATGAGCAATACCGGCAGCAAGCTGACCAAGGGCAGACAGTTTGCCCGCCTGAACCAGAACATTCTGGGTCTTATGCCTCTTCTTGATCTCCTGCCGCAGCTTTAAGTTAATCCGGCTCAAATGCTCGGTCTTTTCCCGGACCCTTTTTCTAAGTAACTGCTGAGCATGCTCGCGTTCGGTGACATCATGTACCGTTATCATCAGACTTGTCTGTTTTCTCTGATGGACCTTGCGAATAGACAGATCGATAGGGAAAGTTGAGCCATCGCTTCTCAGTCCTGTAAAAGTATACAGCACATAACTTTCCATGTCCGTTTCAAGCACTGAATCACAGGCATTGGCAAAGGCCGTTCGATTTTCTTCAACTACAATAGAGTATAAAGAACGGCCTACCATGATTTCGCTATCTGTCAAAAAAAGTGCCGCGGCCATGGGATTAAAAAAATGGATGGCTCCATCAAGATTGGCAATGACCAGACCAACGGCTGCATTATCAATAATCGCCTGGGCATTGGCCTCTTCAACGTTCAGTGCCGTATCTTTAAAAACCCGTAATGCTACAGCCATCTGTCCTATCTCATCACGACCGGCTTTTGGCACTTCATAGGATAGATCGCCGGCGGCAATGGCCCCCATACTTCTGCTCAAGGCAGCAAGGCGTGCAACAATACTGCCCCGCACATAAAACCACAAAACAGAAATGGCAATCGCAAGGCTTAAAGAAACCATGGCCAACAGGAGTAATCTGGCCCGCTCGAGTGTTTTTCTGGCGCGGGTCACGGCTTCAAGGGTTTCTTCCTGGGTCTTGGAAACTATTTCATCAATGAGACGGCGTAGCCTGTTAACGTAGACACTGTTTTTGCGGAGAGTCGCCTGCTCTTTTATGGCGCCTTCAATAATATCTGTCTTGATGGAGAAAACAGACTGATTTCCTTCTGCCAATAAAAAAATTTCAAGAAAAACCTGTTTTAAGGTGAACAAGCTGGCATCAGCACTTAACTCATTAATATCAATCCGTAAAAATGCAATTGCATCGTTTGACAGAGCTGCCAGACTGTTTATCTGTCCCAGACTGCTTGATGTTGAGGCCTGAGCCATGAGGCTGACAAGGAGCACACCGTTGGATCGTATTTTTTCAATGGTTTCCTTGAAATGCCTGTTTGCCTGAAGCCTTGCAGGGGAGAGAGTCTGATCACGCCGTTTAACAGCATCAATGAGTTTTTCAAGCTCAGCATCGAGATTGTAGGCGTAATCCTGATTCAACGGATCAATCTCGCTGATCAGGTCTGCATAGAGCCAGCGCAGGCCCTCTGTCATCTTGTTAAGTTGTTTTTGCAGTTCCAGACGTCTGGCCACCATCTGTTGCAGATCGATGAGATTTTTTTTCAGTTTGCCGGCAAGCTTTGCCACCTCTGCCCTGAAATCGGTGGTAGCGTTATCCATCAATTTGATTTGCCTGTTAAGTCGTACCAGCAGTTTATCTATATCACTCTGTATTGTCATACGAGCATTATCATCACCTGTAGCAAGCAGGCGCGGCGCAACTGCAATAATTTCACCACCAATTTCCGCAAATTCGACTACCTGGACTATTTCAGGAATATATCTTTCAGTGATTGACTTAACCAGGCTGCTGGAATGTTCAAAAATCAGCAGGGCCATCACTCCTACAAGAAGAGTTATCCCGGCAATTGCACCGAAGGCAATAAGTAACCGGGCCCATATTCCCACACGCAGATCCTTCATTAGCCAATTCCTCTTAAGCCTCATTCATGTATTACAGGCATGGTTTCCCATGCTCTATCCAAAAAATTATTGGCCTGTTTCAATTGTCTGGAAACAAAATCGTCCCAATTCTGAAGCACCCGCCTTTTTTTTTCGCCATTGCCGCCAGAACCCAATAAAGTATTAAGATCTCTGTCAACACTCTGTTCAGAGGATATGGGGATCGTACAAAGAGAGTCTAGGACGTTTTCTTTAACTATTGATTGATATTCCCCTTCATTGGTAAAAGATTTTTCAAATTTGATCAAACTCTTCCAGATTCGACGTCGCTCAAGCAGTCTGTAGGTGATCAATTGATCGAACATACTATTGACAATATTATAACGAGTTCGGGATAATTCTATATCATAAGGATAAATTTTATTCTGATTGATCAAGTGTAAAAGTTCCGGCAGATTACTGCCATCCAGGTTATAAACATCCGTCAGGATCGGTAACCGGCTCAAAGTGGGCAAAAGAAGAATTTTCTGGCCGGCTGGTGAGAGTACAAAATCGAGAAATTTCAATGCCGCTTCCAAATTAGTACCATTTTTTAATAAGCCAATACCGGCAGGTACAAGCATAATTGGTTCACCATATCGGAAGTCGATATTTTTATGAATGCATATTTGCCCCTGAGCAAGAAAATCAATAACAAGCCCTACACCGAACCTGCCATCAACAATGCCTTCCGGAACGCTGAAGCTCCGGGCTGTAACTGTGGAAAAATTTCCAGCTATTTTTAACAAATAGCGCCACCCCTCCTGCCAACCCATGCCTTGTAAGATACTCTCCACAATCAGATGTGTCGTCCCTGATCGGGATGGTGTTGACATTGCCATATGACCATAGTAAGAGGAATCGGCCAGCGACTGCCAGCTAGTCGGTGCCTGGAGACCGTTTTCATGCAGATAACTGTTATTCCACATATAGCCTACACTGGATAATGCAAAGCTGTAGAAATAACCTTTATGATCATAGAGGTTTACCCCCTTGATCTCCAGCGCGGGATACTTTAATTTATATTCTGATCGTTTTAACTTGTTTGAAAGTTGCAACACCTCAAAGGCATCGGTTGAGGATGACCAGAACAGATCAAATTTTCTGACATTACCGCGTTCTATCTCCGATAGGGCAGCAGTCGTCTTTTTATTGAGGACTTGAATTTGAATAGCAGGATAGAGCTTTTCAAAGCGGCTGATAAAAGGTTTATAGAACTCCGGAGGAAAGGAAGTGATGATCGCCAGCCGCTCTTTTATGGCTGTCTCGGCAGAAGCAATCGTCTCATTAACTCTTACGTTCTCTTCACTGACTCCGATATCTTTAAACGTGCCGGAGAATGCATCACACAACTCCAGACCATTTAAAAAAGAACAAAGGCAAAAAACCATTACCAGCTTCAACAGCAGATATTTAGCCATGCAAGCCTCCATGTTTCTTCCCAAGCTTCAATATCGAATAGCTTTATAAAAAGTAACTTGTTTTTAGGATAGTAACTTACTTTTTGTCAACCAAAATAAAAGAAATATTCAAAAACCGGAATTTGAATACGCTTGACAGTGCTTTGACCGGGAACAGAAAGGTATCTTCATACTTGGGAGTTACCCGCCTACCGGTATAGTTGATCCCCCCCCCGGCTGTTGTGATAATGTACATGGGGATGGGGCTACACTTTACCATCCCAGGTGTGGAGAATAGCGTTAAACCTGAGTAAAAAAATACATCTAAAATTAATTTATATAAAGAACATTGCAAGCAAAGGCAGTATCAGCGATGAGCTATGTTTTTCCGGAGAGTGGTGTTTCATATAAAAGATTAGAGAATTTTAATTTCTCTCTAATGTCAGTTTAAGGTTTCCTTTGTATATTCAATGGTAACAAAGAGGGCGTAACAGGTAGCAGTAAGCGGTATCGCCGTCACTATTAAATTAAGGAGAAGATGTATGAGGTATCAAATTCGTAGTATGAGTATTGTATTCACTGTTATCGTTATTTTGCTGATCGGGCATCCTGTTTCATCGTTTGCCGGGCAGACAGACAGCGATAAGGATGGGATTCCGGACATGGCCGAACAAGTTCTGGGAACCAACCCGAACAATCCGGATACAGATGGCGATGGTATCGGTGATGTGGCGGATACAGCCCCTGTATTTGCCAAAAATCCAATTGTCAATACCTCCACGCAAAAGGGGTTTAAAATTGTAAAGGCCCTGGCAGAAAATAATTTTGATCCTGTGGCAAAAAAAGATACGAATGATCATCTGGAAATCACATTGAAAAATATTTCCGGTGCTGATTTATCAGGGTTTGAGTGTTATTACACCATTCGTGATATCAAGACAAATAAACAGGAAGGGTATTTTGTCAAACTTTCAACTCTTGTTATGAAAAATAACCAGTCTGCTACGGTTCATTTTGATAATAAAAAGGGCCTGAATCATTTTGGTGAAAATGAGAACAGCATCTATCACAGAAGCGAGAACGCTAAACTTTTTAAATTGATGATGAGTGTGCCGGGATATGCGCCTGTAACGGTTCAAATCAAAAAAGATAAGGGCGGCACTGAAGAAGCAGACTAATTATTATACCATGACAGGAGAAAAAATATGGACCAACATCATGATTTTCTGATTGTAACCGATGGATTAACCAAAAAATATAACACAGTCCCTGCACTGGATAATTTGAATTTGCAGGTGTCACGCGGAGAAGTATTCGGATTTCTCGGTCATAATGGTGCGGGAAAAACAACGACCGTGAATATCCTGACCTCACTTTTGGTTCCGACATCCGGAAGGGCATCCATCTGCGGGTTTGATGTCCAGGCCGAGAGTAAACAAGCCAGGGGAAAAATCGGCTATCTGCCGGAGAATGTTAAATTCTATGAAGATCTGACCGCCTATGAAAACCTTGAGTTCTTTGCCAGGCTATCCGGGGTGAAACACCCGGCAGAAAAAATCAGCAAGGTCCTGGCTTTTTTAGATTTTCCAGGGATTGAGAACAAAAAACTCGGTGAATTTTCAAAAGGCATGCGCCAGCGGATTGGTATTGCCCAGGCAATTATCCATGAACCAGAGGTACTCTTCCTAGATGAGCCGACCTCCGGTCTTGATCCAATGGGTATTAAACATCTTCGAGAAGTAATCCTCAGGCTCAACAGGGAAAAAGGGATGACAATCTTTATGAATACCCATCTCCTGTCTGAGGTTGCCAGGACGTGCACCACTATTGGCGTACTAAACCACGGGCGATTGGTTTATAAAGATTCGCTGGAAAACACCCTGAAAACCTTTACGGATGATGTGTCGCTGGAAACCATTTACCTGGATACTTTATCTGAATAAGGAGACGGTATGTTTTTCACTATACAGACGATTGCCCGGCATGAATTCCTGGCACTCCGAAAACAAAAAACCTTTACTCTGCTGTTATGTGTTTTTCTTGTCATGACATTGTTTTCCACCTATATCGGATGGTCCACGAGGCATACGATCCTCAGCATTTATGATGAAACGGTCAAGCAGATGGCAGCCGGAGGTATTACAGAGATCCCGGTGAATCCGTTCCTGGCGGCGCCCGCTCTTTCGGTTTTGAAAAATATGGTGGTGTATGTCCTGCTAATTGGAACTTTATTGTCAATTATTGTTGGCCATAGCGCATTTGCCAGAGAACGGCGGGCAGGGGTAGTAAAAATTCTTTTTTCCAAACCATTCAGCCGAACCGTATTCGTGTTGGGGAAAATGGCCGGAATCCTGTTCGTTTTAGCATTGGTCATGGCAGCGTCATTTATTATCAGCCTGTTATCAGTGAGCCTGATTTCATCACGCCTGTTATCAATGGCGGAAACTTTCAGGCTGTTTGTGTTTTACGGGGTTTCCCTGGAATACGTTCTGGGTTTTGCCATGCTGGGTTTTTTGTTTTCCATTACCGCCAAAAGTGAATCACTGGCTCTTCTGATCCCTGTGATGATCTGGGTTTTAATTAATTTTGTGATGCCGCAGTTAAGTTCTGCCCTGGATCCGGCATCGCTGTTAAATCCAACAAGTATCCGGGCAGTGTTGCCGCAAAGCCATTTTTTTACAACAATCCGGACTGTAATCGCACCGGTTTCGATTTCAGAAAGCTACAAGCTTATGGGGCAGACACTGCTTGAAAGCGATAACTATGTCTTTCCTGTCTGGTCGTCAATCATTTTTTTGGTTATCCTGGTGGCCTGCTGTGTCCATGCCATCAAAAAATTTAATGTGTGTGAAAAGGAGATCACTGAATAATATCATGCAACATATGCTTACAATTGCTAAAAAAGAATATCTTGATTCAATGAAAAGCCAGCTCTTTCTCGTCTTGCTGGCCTTTCTGCTGCTGCTTACCGCAACATCAATTGTGGTGGCATCTTTTGATTTCCAGAACAAACTGGCCGAATACAACCAGGCGCTTCAAACCCTCAAGGCGCTTGGAAAGAATCCCGATGTATCGGCTCCCCGGTTTTTTCCCTTAAAGATGCTCAGAGGCACTGTTAATTATCTCGAAATTATTGGTGCCATTATTGGCATTATTCTTGGCTACATCAGCATTGCAAAAGAAAAAGGGAAGAATACTCTTCAACTCCTTTTGACTAGACCGATTGGCCGATATGACATTGTTTCGGGAAAGGTACTCGGTAATAGCATACTGATTTTTTCTGTCCTGGCTGTTACCGCAGTGACCATATACCTGATCATGTGGAGTGTCGGTGGCGTGCAAATCTCAACGCCGGAGCTTATCAAGCTTGGATTGGTTATTCTGGCGTCACATTTTTATGTTATGTTTTTTTTCTGCATGGCTTCCTTCCTGGCCCTCAAATTTTCTTCCCTCCCAAATGCCCTGATTTTCAGTGTTGTCATCTGGCTTACCTTTGTTTTGCTTATTCCGCAGATTGGAGACACCATGGACCCGGACAATCAGATTCCCGGGGGATTCTTTAAAAGTATGCAGGTGACCAAAATCCAGGAGAAAAATATTCTGACAAAATTCCAGACATACGAAACCATCAGAAATGCTCTTGAAGAATCGTCAGTGACTAAACATTATGAACGTTTGAGCTTTGCCCTTCTGGGAATAAAAGATCTCTATAATAATAAAAATCTTGGTATGATTTTTCAGGACAAATGGCCGGACGTCTTATGGCTTGCAGTTTTTTTTCTGATGGCGCTTTTGGGGGAATATTTCCTGCTCGCCCGGAATGCGCGGATTCTGCACAATAGATAGTGAAAAAATTTTAATCAGTATGTAACTTTGTTTCATTTTATTCGATTCAAGGGATAGTTTTGCCCTGCTGCGGGTTTTGATGCCTTGTTCGGTGGGAATATTCTGTGGTCAGGGCTTCTGAGTTGAATAAAAAGCTGATTTAAACTCTCCACGTTCATGTTTTCTTCATGATGGCAATTTATAATATCAGAAAATGGCTGCAAAATATTTACAACAGGAAAGAATATGAAGGTTAATAATTCAATTTTGCACGCATGGGTTGACAGCGTTACCGAGGTGCAGTTTTTTGAGCGTTTGATTTTTACACTTACCCGTGCGTTTCAGAAGTCCCGGTTTGTGCTCCATAGTATCGGAAAGTCGAGGCGGTTATGGCAGGTTCACTTCCGGAAAGAATATGTCCGGACTCAACTGGCTGGCCGTCAGGGTAATTGCGCCCAATGCGGCACTTGCTGCAACCTGCTTTTTACCTGCCCCATGCTGACAAAACAGGGCCGCTGTTTTGCTTATGGCACCTGCCGGCCCCAGGCCTGCAAGGTATTTCCTATAAACCAGCGGGATATTGATGAAATAAAGCTTTGCGGCGGTCAGTGCGGATATTATTTCAATAAAGAAGACTCATCGATAGCCTGATAATAAAGGGGATATAAATATGTTTCACCAATTGGTCGGCTGGCTTACAAGTACTGTTGGTCAGTGGGGATATCCGGGCATTGTGATACTCATGGCCCTGGAGTCTTCGTTTTTTCCGTTCCCAAGTGAGGTGGTGATCCCTCCTGCGGCTTATCTTGCTGCCGGTGGCAAAATGGATATCGGGATGATTATTCTCTGTGGCACATTAGGGAGCCTTGCCGGGGCGGTTTTCAACTATTGGCTGGCTTTGAAATTCGGCAGGCCGTTTTTTGAAAAATACGGGCGGTATCTGCTTATCAGCCCCCGGTCGCTGGAAAAAGCAGACCGTTTTTTTGAAAGGCACGGGCATATCAGCACATTTATCGGCCGCCTGTTACCAGGTATCCGCCAGTATATTTCGCTGCCTGCGGGCCTTGCCCGGATGAATGCATTCGCTTTTTGTGCGGCCACCATTCTTGGCGCCGGCGCATGGGTGATGGTGCTGTCCGCCATGGGCTACTGGTTTGGCCGTAATGAGCAACTGGTTTTGCAGAACCTGCACTTTTTTACCCTGGCCCTAGTCATCGGATGTGCTGCTTTGCTGGTCATCTATCGGGTCATTCGAAAAAAGCGTTTACCCAAAGCATTGCAACAGGAAAAAAAATAATGGGAATGGATTTGAATATAAAATTTTTTCAGTGGATTCATGCCGGTGCAGGAACACGCCCGCTTGTGGATGGCACAGCTGTTCTTTTAGCCGAAGGCGGTCCGTATCTGGTAGCGGTTTTGTTTGTGGTGTTATGGTTTTTTGTGGCAAAAAATAAAAAAATATTTCTTCTGGAAGCAACCGGGGCCATTATCATTGGCTTGGTCTTCAACCAGTTGATCGGCTTTTTTTATTTTCATCCCCGACCTTACATGACAGGTCTTTGCACACCACTTTTTCCCCATGGCCCGGAAACTTCTTTCCCCAGCGATCATGCCACATTAATGTTCAGTGCTGCATTTTATCTTATCTTTGCCAGGAAATTTGCCGTTTTTGGCCTACCGCTCCTGGCGGCTGCTGTCCTGACCGCCTGGGCCCGGGTGTACAGCGGTATACATTTCCCCTTTGACATGGCAGCAAGTGTTGTCGTCGCACTGGTGAGTGTTGGATGGATGCGCCTGCTTGCCGAATGCCTCCTGCCGTTTAATGAACAACTGGCCATGCTCATCGATCAATTGACAGGCATTATAACCCGGATGTTTGGCCTCGGTGTAAAACGGTAAGCCAGAGTACTGACATTAAAATTTTATATCACTTAAGGAAGTGGAAAAATGAAAACAAAACGATCTAAAATAATATTAATTTTTTTCATAATTTTTAATTTTGCCTTTTCGATTACAGCTTATGCGGGCGATGATATTGAACTTGCAGGCAATATCCTGCAAATTGTCATTCCTGCCACAGCAGGAAGCGTGGCCTTATACAAAGGGGATAAGCAGGGAATCATTCAATTTTCCAAATCCTTATTAACGACTCTTGGTGCGACATACGCTTTAAAATACACTGTTAATGAAAAGCGCCCTAATGGGGGCTCTCACGGGTTCCCTTCCGGTCATACATCAGCGGCATTTTCCGGGGCTTCATTTTTGCAGAAGCGTTATGGCTGGGAATATGGCATTCCTGCATATGTCGGGGCATCGTTTGTCGGCTGGAGCCGTATAGAATCAAATGAACATTATTGGCAGGATGTCCTGGCAGGCGCTGCAATAGGAGTGATCAGCACATATATTTTTACTGATGCATACAAAAAAGGCATTGTTGCAACCCCTTTGATAGGGAAAAAAACAATCGGCCTGCAACTGAGCCTTGCATTTTAAAAACTTATTTAGTCTCAGGGCAATAAAGCATACAAAATGATCCATATGTTTCACATCAGTGACTTACTTGTTTTTATCACCCGCCATATGATTCTTGCCTATGGAGCGGTCTTTTTGATTTCACTTTCCGAATCCCTGGCCCTGGTCGGTTTGATTGTTCCAGGTACTGTGATCATGTTCGGTATTGGAGCGATTGTATCCACGGGCAGCCTGAAACTTTTGTATGTATTGCTGCTGGCCGGTGCCGGTGCCATTGCCGGCGACGGTATATCCTACTGGCTGGGTCGCCATTACAAAGAAGAACTGCGGCGGATATGGCCGTTTTCCCGTTATTCTAATTTGCTGAAGAAAGGGGAATCATTTTTTATGCGTCATGGCGGCAAAAGTGTTTTGTTCGGCCGTTTTGTCGGCCCGGTACGTCCGGTTATACCGGTGGTTGCAGGGATGCTGGGGATGAGCCCCCTTAACTTCACTGTTGTCAATGTTTTATCCGCCATAGGCTGGGCCCTTGTCTATATCCTGCCCGGAGTTTTTTTTGGAGCATCCCTGGCCGTAGCCGGCGCAGTCAGCACCCGCCTGGCCGTGCTTGTTTTCATCCTCCTTGCTGTCATATGGGCTTTTGTCTGGCTTGGCCGCAGACTGGTATTGCTTATACAGCATCAAGGCCCGGCCCGGTTCGTTGTCCTGCAGGGCGAGGGGCTTTTCCTTGGCTTTTTAGCCCTGATGGCTTTTATGGCTGGATGGGGCTTTTTAGGTGTTTTACAGGACATGCTGGCTAAAGACCCGCTGGTACTGGCAGACCAGGCTGTTTATCATTTTTTCCAGTCCCTTCGAACCCCGTGGGCAGAGTATGTTTTTGTAGGAATAACGGAATTGGGTGATTTTTTTGTCAATGCCTGGCTGTCCGGTGCAATCCTTCTGGTGCTGCTTTGTAAACGGCGCTGGCGCACAGCAGTTTTCTGGACCTTGACCATGGCCGGCGGTATCGGTGGTGTTCAATTGCTGAAATACTTGATTCATTTACCCCGCCCGGGGATTGTCTACATCCCGGGTTCCGGATTCCCCAGCAGCCATACAGCCATGACGGTGATTCTATATGGATTTCTTGCGATTATTCTTGCCCGCGGGCTTTCCACCACATTGAGCTGGTGCCTGTTTGTCAGTGTTTTTTTGATTTCTTTTGCTGTTGCAACCTCACATCTTTACCTTGGTATTCACTGGTTTTCAGATGTCATGGGTGGATTTTTCATCGGCATATGCTGGACTGCCCTGCTGGGAATTGCTTATTTAAAAACACCGGAAGAGGGCGTTCCCCGGCGGCTTTTAGGGGTTGTAACTATACTTGTGGTCGTGGTGGCAGGCGGCTGGCATCTGAGTATGCGTCATAAAAAAGATTTTGCATTTTATGCCCCTGTCCATCATATGCAGTCCATGTCAATGGCAACATGGAAAAAAGGCGGCTGGCGCAGTCTTCCCACCTGGCGGATTGACATGGCCGGCGAGATAGAACACCCCCTGACTATCCAGTGGGCCGGATCAATTGACGGACTTTCCCGGTATCTATCCGCCAGGGGATGGCATCACCCGCCGCTGATAGGCCTGAAAACTTTTCTGGAAATGTTCTCACCTGATACACCGGTTGAAAATTTGCCTGTTTTACCCCATCTTCATAACGGTCTGGTTGACCGCCTGCGCCTGGTTCGCCAGGATAAAGATACCCGCCTGGTGCTGCGCATGTGGCCTTCTGATGTCAAAATTACGGACACCAATACCCCGTTGTTTGTCGGAGAAATCGAGCGGCAGCGCCGCCAGCACCTTGCCGCCTTGATAACGGTTGCTCGAAGCACGAAAGAGGATCAAAGTTCTCTATCGTCGCTGGAGAATAAACTTTCGAATCAACTGGCTGTAAAACCGGTTTACCGAACTGAAAATAAGATTCAAAAAGATGGTGATCACCATCCGTTACCCTGGCAGGGCCGGGTGCTGCTCTTATGGAGGAAGGTGAAATAATGCTTTTGCCCCCGGGCGAGGTGGTACAATGGATATTTCTTTATAAATATTACATTTTATTCCCGGTTATGGTTGTTGAAGGGCCTGTTGTGACCATCATTGCCGGCATGTTTATTTCATCAGGGCATCTGGATGGCCTTGTTTCCTATATGATACTGGTTGCTGGCGATCTTGCCGGAGACAGCCTTTATTATGCAATCGGCCACAGGGCGGGTAAAAAAATTATTTTAAAAAAATGGGGGTTGATATTTGGATTGACAAAGCAAAGAATCGGAAAATTTGAAACATTTTTTCACTCTCACAAAGCAAAGACATTATTGATAGGAAAATGGTCGCATGCCATGGGCGTTCCGGTCCTGGTAGCGGCCGGCCTGGCCAGGGTTCCGTACGGGGAATTCTTAGGAATCAGCTGTCTGGCTACCCTGCCCAAAACTCTGGTGCTTCTGCTGGTTGGTTACTATTTTGGAAAAAGCTATGAAAAGATAGCAACATACCTGGGTTATACAGCGTCAGTCACCGTTGCCGTAGTTTTATTGCTTGTTTTTTATATTGTAATAAAAATAATTTATCAAAAAGTTTTCAACAGGAATTAAATTTACCATGAAAATACTTATCGCTGCGGATACTTATTATCCGCACGTAAACGGTGCGTCCTATTTTGCCCGGCGTCTGGCTTATTATCTTCACCGCCGAGGTCACCATATCCGGGTCATCGCACCCTCCAGGGGATTTTGTAATGAAGTTTTTGAACAAGATGAGGTGAATGTCACAGGTGTTCGATCAATGCCTGCCCTGGTATACAAA
Organism: Deltaproteobacteria bacterium; assembly: GCA_013151635.1. GTDB lineage: Bacteria > Desulfobacterota > Desulfobacteria > Desulfobacterales > Desulfobacteraceae > Desulfobacula. The sequence continues at coordinate 37,501 of JAADHV010000001.1, forward strand.
AATTTTCGTTTTTCACCGCGGATGATTCAGGGGCGGGCAGTCCAAAATGCTGTTCTTTCATGGAACCCTGACATCGTTCATGTGCAGAGCCATTTTTTTATCTGCAAACAAGTAGTTAAAACAGCAAAAAAAATGGGGTTGCCTACAATCGTTACAAACCATTTTATGCCCGAGAACCTGATCCATTATTTCCCATTGCCTGGTTTTGCAAAGCAATGGTTAAAAGCGTGGGGGTGGAAACAACTGGCCAATGTTTTTAAAGATGCTGACATTGTTACAACGCCAACCAGGACAGCCGCACAATTACTCGATAAAATAGGGTTGAACAAGGAGGTCCTTGCTGTTTCCTGCGGTATTGATTTAGATAGGTTCCACCCATTAAAAGGAAACGGGCACTTAAAATTAAAATATAAGATCCCGGAAGATAAAAAAATATTGTTATATGTGGGCCGGCTTGATAAAGAAAAGAATATTGATCTTATCCTGCATGGATTTTCACAGGTAGCCCATTTACTGGATCTGCATCTGGTCATTGCCGGTAAGGGGGCCGAAGAAAAAAATTTGAAACAACTTGTTCATGAGTCAGGTTTGGGTGCAAGGGCGACCTTTACAGGGTTTGTACCTGATGAGCAATTACCAGGGCTTTATGCGGCAGCCCAATGTTTTATTATCGCGGGGACTGCTGAACTTCAAAGCATTGTGACAATGGAGGCCATGGCCTCCGAACTGCCAGTTATAGCTGCCCGTGCCATGGCCCTTCCCGAGCTGGTTCAGCATGGAGTAACCGGCTGTCTTTTTGAGCCAGGCGATGAAACAGGTATTGCAGATTGTCTCACCAATGTATTTCAGAACGAAACATCCAGGAAGGAAATGGGCAAAGCCAGCTTATTGGCTATTGAAAAGCATGATATTAGAAAAATAATAAATCAGTTTGAGAGGATTTATCAAAAATTGCTTTGTGACTATGGCAAATAAGGGGAATCAAGATGATACGGATACTGAAAGCGTCATTTAAAATTTTTAAAACCCACTTTAGAAACCACCCTGTTGCAATGGGTATTTTCATGTTTTGTGCCTTCCTTTTGATCGGTATTGAGGTATGGTTCTTTTTTGCAGCGCCACCTGCTAAAAACTGGCTTTCCCAAAATTTGCAGAACATCAAAAATACTAATTATGATAATTATGCATTTGCAGTTTTCGGGGACAATAAAAACAGTCATGCAACCTTTCCGGAACTGCTCCGGGAAGTAAGCGCTGACAAAGAGCTTAGCTTTGCAATTGATATTGGTGACATGGTGTTTGACGGTGAGATGGAAAAATACCGTTATTTTTTCAGGCAGGTTCACAAAAACATGAAAATCCCTTTACTGACAGCCATTGGCAATCATGAACTGCATGAAAAAGGCCGGGGGCTTTATTATGATTTGTTCGGGCCGTTTTATTATTCCTTCAAGGTCGGCCGGGATTATTTTATTGTTATTGATGATGCAAATGAAAAAGGACTGGATCAATGGCAGCAAAACTGGCTTGAAAAAGAGTTGCAGAAAGCGGCTGATTATTCACACCGGTTTGTTTTCATGCATGTGCCGCTGTTTGATCCCAGGGGTGCAGGGCACCACCATTGCCTGCCGGCTGAAGTGGCACATCCTCTCCTTGATCTGTTTAAAAAATATAAAGTCAGCCATGTTTTTGCGTCCCATATTCATTCTTATTACACTGGAGACTGGGAGGGAATTCCCTACACCATTACCGGGGGTGCAGGCGGGGAACTCGTAGGTAAGAACCCGGACCATGATTTTTTTCATTACCTGAAAGTCAGTGTAAAAGATTCAGAAGTCAAAATATCGGTCATGCCGATAAAAACCCCTGACTTCGAGTGGCTCGACCGTATCGGTTCAATGGCATGGATTTATTTTTATGCACTCATTCGCCTGCATGGCGTTGAGATTGCCATACTCCTTTTGATGGCCTATGCCCTGGCCGTAGCGTTTGAAATAAAAGGACCGGATAAATATTGATAAATGATTTCTTGCCCCTTATCAAAAAATGGTGGTATGAAGATGGTGAAATGAAGATTCTAATTGTTGATGATGAGCAATCCCTGCTGGATCAACTCAGGCGCGCTTTTGAGAGCCAGCGGTATATGGTTGATACGGCAGCGGATGGTGAAAAAGCTTTGGACAAGCTGTTTGAGGTGCCTTTTGATCTGGTTATCCTGGATATCATGATGCCAAAACGGGACGGGTTGTCCGTATTAAAAGAAATCAGGCAGGCAGGTATGTCAACGCCTGTGCTTATGCTCACAGCCAGGGTCGAAATCGATGATAAAATAGAGGGCCTTGATCTGGGTGCTGATGACTACCTTGCCAAGCCGTTTTCGCTTGATGAGCTTTTAGCCCGTGCCCGTGCCCTGCTGAGAAGGGCCGGGGGGCAGCCCGATTCCCTCCTGGTATTTAAAGATCTGCATCTTGATACGGCCAGCCGGGAAGTGACCAAAGGGGGCAGCCTCGTGGAATTGACTGCCAGGGAATTTTCCATACTTGAGTTTCTCCTGTATAACAAAAACAGGGCTGTATCGCGTTTCAACCTGGCTGAACATGTTTGGGGAGATAACTTTGACCCTTTCAGCATGTCCAATTTCATGGATGTTCATATTAAAAACCTGCGCCGTAAAATCGGGGATTCCGGCCGGGGAAGAATCATCCATACCATTCGCGGGGTGGGATATATCATCCGGGACAAGAATAAATGAATGTTCGTCAGAAAATCACCCTGTTAATCACAGCAGCGGGTTTTTTATCCAGCCTGGTATTTTCCTGTATCATATCATGGGAGATGTTTGAACAGCCATTTCGCATTATTGATACCGAACTGAACGCGGTTTCTCAAAGGACGGCCGTTATTGTTTCGAAAAAAGAGGCCTTCTGGAAAAAAGGGAACAAGATTCCGCACGATTCTTTTTTTGCAGGTGATGAGCACTATTGGCTGAAAATTTATGATCAGACCGGTGAAACGTTGATTTACCAGTCCCGTCTGGCTGAATTGATAAAAATTACGGAACCGGCCCTGAATTCCAGTACAACTGTCAGCGTGATTATTCCAAAGAATAAAATCAATTTAAGGCAGGACCGCAAAAACGAGGTCACCTTCCGGGTGAGGAGTACCAGGGTTTCATTTGAAGGAAAGACATTCCGTGTCTGTGCAGGCCGTCCCATGGAAAAACTCGAAGAAGAACTATGGGATGTCTTGATTGGAATAATCAGCGGCCTTGTTTTTTCAGTGCTGGTGCTGATGGCGATCAGCTATTTTGTTGCCGGCATCATCTTAAAACCTGTCAGGCTTATGAATGACCAGGCAAAGGATATTTCAGAAAAACATCTTAACAGGCGGATACCGGCAAATGATGGCCCGGACGAATTCAATACACTGGCCCGGACACTCAACCGTGTGTTTGAGCGGCTTGAGTATGCTTTTGTGCAGCAAAAGCAGTTGCTTGCAGATGCGTCACATGAATTAAAAACCCCTTTGACCATGATGCGGCTGGCACTGGAGGCAAGACATTTAGCCCCTGGTGAAACCAATCCCGGCCTGAACGGGGAAGATTCTGTATGGCTGACAGAGCAGGTGCTGCGAATGGAAAGGCTTGTAAAAAATCTCCTGAACCTGTCTTCACTTGAAATCAAAGACACCATAAAAAAAGACCCTGTTGACGTGGCAGATCTTCTGGCTTCGTTAACACAGGATTATCGTCTCCTCGCTGATTCAGGCGGGATTAATTTAGAGGTTTGTTTGCCCCGGAACCTCCCGGTAAAGGGAGATGCACATAAATTAAGCCGTGCGTTTTCAAATATACTGGATAACGCCGTCAAATATAATTTTAAAGGCGGGAAAATCAAAGTGGATGGAGATCTGTACGAAGGTGGTCTAACAATAAGGGTCGGCAATACCGGACCAGGAGTTGCCGAAAGTGAAACCGGCAAAGTATTTGACCAGTTTTACCGGGTGGAACAGTCCCGCTCGCTTCAACACGGGGGAGCAGGTCTGGGGCTTGCCATTGCCAAGCGAATAATTGAGCTTCATCATGGGAAAGTAAAATTTGAGAGCAAACCTGAAACCTGGACACAGGTATCGGTTTTTTTGCCCCGGTCTGATGAAACAAGTTAAAATGAAAAACAAGAGGGAGAAATCACCCGGTTTTATTTTTTAAAATTCTTATTTTTTCCAATCTTTTAACAATTTGATCCCATTTTAAAAAAATAAGATAAGTAAGCAGGTAAAATAAAAATATTAACAGGATTGTATCAATAAAATAATTTGCAAAAAAAGAGTAAATATATATCCAGGTATCATGCAGACACCTGTCAACTAATTCAAAATCAGGGCTTTTTAATTTAACAACATCAAAGTTGATTTTCGAGTTTGAAATATTAATTTTGATATAGTGATAAAAATAATGTTCCGGATCAGAACCTGCCAATTCAGCACCACCACCTCCTGTGATTATATAAGGTGTTTTGCCCCAGGTACCTTTATAATACCCGTGAATATGGGAAGTAAAAAGCATAGTTACATTATTTTGATCAAATAAATCATTTAGTTTTTTTGCAAATTTTAAATCCTTTAAACTATGCCCTTGTTTATAATTTCCTTTTCTGGGGTCATAAAGAGGAACATGCATGAAAACAAAGCGTTGCTTATAATTTTTACTGATTTTCAATTGGCTCTTTAGCCAGTCAAACTGTTCATCATCAAGATTTTTTTCATTTGCATCATCTAATATAATAAAATAGCTGTCGCCTACATAAAAATAATAATAAAATTTACCAAATATGTCGTAATAAGTGGCCCTGCCCTTTTCTCTTGCTTCGTGGTTTCCAAAAACCGTAAGTAATGGCTTAGTGAAGTCTTTAATTTGATGTAAAAAAAAATTAAATTTTTCATTTTCTCCTTCATAGACCAAATCTCCGTCATCTATGGCAAAAAGGATATTGTCCTTGTTTATTTTAGAGACTAGATTATCAAAGGTCTTTGCAGAATTTTTATTGTCTCCGAAAACAGCAAATGAAAAATTAGTTTTTGAGTGGTTTATTTTTTGTAATTGATGATAATTCCGGTCAGAAACGTCCGGGGAAGTTAAGATCGAATGAATTTTTACCCCGGTTGCAAAGAGTAAAATTAATCCGAATAAGGTTAGAGCATATTTGTTAAATGTTTTGATTTTCATATTTTAGTCTCTTATCATTCAATAGTATTAACAACATTTTGTCAATTTATTTTATCGAGCAGAAGTGTTATACAGACAGTGAAATGGAAAATAAAAAAAAACAATTATCGTTAAGGAAACAGGTTTTCCAGGGGAATATATTAGCTTTTGGCCTGGTCAGCTTTTTTACCGATCTTTCAACCGAGATGATTTATCCGCTTTTACCTGTTTTTTTCAGCGGATTTGTGTCCACGGCTGCCGTGGCAATATATATCGGTTTTATGGAGGGTTTGTCTGAGAGTACGGCCAGCCTGCTAAAGTTTTACACAGGCCGTCTCAGCGACAGGCTTGAACGTCGCAAACCCCTTGCCCTGGCCGGTTATGCGATCTCCAGCACCATCCGGCCTTTTACTGCCATTGCCTCGGCAGGATGGCAGGTTGTGGCCTTTCGCGTATTTGACCGTATCGGGAAAGGCATCCGGACAGCACCGCGTGATGCATTGCTATCTGAATCAGTCACCAGGAATGTCCGGGGACGGGCGTTCAGCTTTCATCGATTGATGGATCATGCCGGTGCAGTTGCCGGGCCGCTGGTGGCAGCAGGCTTTTTATACCTGATGCTGGGTCGCGGCATATTGTGGCATTACGGGAATCATGCGGCAACTCCTGCGGAGATGGAGGCATTGCGCTGGCTGTTTGCCCTGGCTGCCCTCCCGGGGCTTGCGGCAACCATTGTTTTGTGGCGGTTGATCCGGGAAACCCCTTGCCCGTCCAGGGCAGGGAATGTATCTAAAACCGGCCTTTCCAACCGGAAGTCCGGACTTCCCACGAGGTTTTTCATTTTTCTTATGGCAGTGGTATTGTTCACCCTTGGCAACAGTTCTGACCTGTTTTTAATTTTTTATGCCCAGACCCGGTTCGGGCTTGGCCTTGGCTGGGTGATTGCCCTGTGGATACTGCTGCACCTGTCAAAAATTGTTTTCAGCATGCCAGGCGGTCATCTTGCGGACAGGATGGGGCGCAAGCCGGCCATTATTACAGGATGGGTCATTTATGCGGCGGTTTATATAATGATGCCTTTTGCTGCGCATTTCAAGGTGGTTTGTGTGCTGTTCCTTTTTTATGGCATTTATTACGGGATGACAGAAGGAGCCGAACGTGCCCTGGTGGCTGATTTTGTAACGGCAGGAAGCCTGGGAAAGGCGTATGGATGGTATCATTCCGCTGTTGGTTTTGCCACTCTTCCGGCAAGCCTGCTGTTTGGTGTTTTCTGGGCCGGGTTTGGCGCCAGGTCGGCTTTTTTTATCGGTGCCGCACTTGCGGCAGGGGCAGTACTGGTTTTTGCCTTTGGTTTGCCCGCCGGAAAGATGCAGGATTGATTTTTTAAGTGTCTGAATGCACTGCCAGGGGATCTCATAAATATTTTCAAAGGTTGCCCGGGCGCTTTATTCTTCCTCCCGTTCTTCCAATACTTCCTTTAAAACAGTCAAGGCTGTGTTTGCAGCCGGGACACCGCCGTAAATACTGGTCTGGAAAATTACTTCTGCAATCTCTTCTTTTGTGCATCCGACATTCAGGGCAGCATGGGTGTGAAGCTTTAACTCTTCGGGTTTGGAAAGAACAGTTAAAGCGGCCACTGTAACAAGCTGTCTTGTCTGGTGGGGAATTTTTTCCCTGGAATACATCTTGCCCGTAATATAGAGCGACATGTCTTTTGCAAGATCTTTGTCAAAATGCCGCCACAGGTTGTAAGGCTTTTCTTCTTCTTTAACCGTGGAAAAATAAAGTTTTGCTGTTTTTGCTGTTTTTTTTACGATTTCTTTCGAGTCCACATTCGCCTCCTTTTATGCGTAATGGGATATGAGTTTTGAAAAGTGAGGATTGAGAAAATATTATGTTTCTCACATTCCAACCCTCATATCCCACATTTTATTTATCTGTTGGCTTTTCTAAATCCGAGCTGGTCCAGTGCAATGATCCATTTGCAGATATTGGCAGAGCCTTCAACCATGGAATAGGTGGGGGCATCCCTGTAGTATCTGGCAACAGGATATTCTGTCGAGTATCCGTAGGCGCCAAGGATTCTCATGGCATAGTTGGAGCATTTTGTCGCAACTTCCCCGGCAAGGTATTTGGCCATGGCCACATCAAGACCATTGTTGAGTTTGCCATTATCTTTAGCACAGGCGGCTTTATATGTCACAAGGCGGGCTGCTTCGATTTCAGCCGTCATCTGGGCTATCATATCCTGGTTCATCTGGAATTCACCGATCTTTTTGCCGAATTGTTTTCTTTCGTTGCAGTATTTTGTTGCCACGTCAAGACAGGCCTGGGCAAGGCCCACGCCACCGGCTGCGGCAGACAGTCTTGTCTGGTTCAAAGATGAGAAGACAATTTTTGCACCGTCCCCTGGTTTGCCTAAGATATTCTCCTTGGGAACTTTAACATTATCAAGGAAAACTTCTCCTGTGGGTGAGGAGTGGGAACCTAGTTTGTCAAGCCCGGAGGTTTTAATCCCGTCAAAATTTTTGGGCTCAATCACAAAGGCGGAAAGTCCCTTGGAACCGGCAGCCTTGTCAGTATAAGCATAGCAGATAAGGACATCGGCAACATTGGCATTGGAAATCCAGGTTTTTGAACCGTTCAGGAGCCAGTGGTCTCCTTTGTCCTCGGCTGTTGAGGCCATGGCCATGACATCCGAGCCTGCATCAGACTCTGTAATACCGAACCCGCCGATATATTCGGCCGTGCAAAGTTTTTCTATATATTTTTTTTTGATTTCTTCATTGCCATATCTGAAGATGGTATAGGCGCATCCCAGAACCTGCATGTTGACCTGGACTCTCAAGGAAGAAGAGACCTTTGCAAGTTCTTCTGTTATGATCATTGCAGCCATGAATCCCATGTCTTCTCCACCGTATTCTTCAGGGATAACCGTGCCGAAAAACCCCAGTTCACCAAGGGGCCTCATGACCTCGTCAATGGGAAGGTAGTGCTTTTCATCCCATTCATCTGCATTGGGCTCGATCTGTTTTTTTGCAAAATTCCTGATTTCTTTCTGGAGCATTTGAAGCTCTTTTGATAATTGAAAATCCATTGTTCCTCCTACATGGTTAAAATTTACCAGTGCCCAGTCCCATTGCTTTGGAAAAAGATTTTGAAGCACTGGTCAGTATATTAATACAATTTGAAAGATGATCCTTTTGTTTGAGCCTGATTTCAGGTATGGCAAGGCTCAGGCTTGCCAGGATCTGTCCTTTATAATTAAAAACAGGGGCACTCAAAGAGCCTAAACCCGGGGTTCTTTCCCCGAGGCTTAAGGCGTATCCCTGTTCCTTTATCTTGTATAACTCTTTAAACAGCTTGCCAGGCTGGATAATGGTGTTGCCGGTGACCGGTGTGATTTCTGTTGTTTTAAAATAATTGTCCTGGAATTCTTCTGTGGAAAACGCAAGCAGGCATTTTGCCGATGCCCCGGCATATAGCGGGGACTGGTTGCCAATTGGCATGCCGGCCTTCAGCACTTTAGGTGACTCAATATTGTCAATACAGATGCGAAGGTTTTTTTCAATGATGTTCAAATGTACAGTTTCATGGGTGGCACTTGCCACTTCTTCCATGAATTTATGCCCGATACGGATGAGATCATTGGATGAGTTCAGGTTTTCAAGAAACCTGTAGAAAATATTTCCAATAAAATACTGCCGGTTTTTGGGGTTCTGCCTTACAAATTCATAGGATTTGAGAACCTGTAGAATCCTTTGAACCGTTGCAGGACTGAAACCAAGTTCAGTGCTTAATTCCCTGATACCCCATGACGGTTTGATGTCCTGGAATTTGAGCATGATCTCCAGGGCTTTTTCAATGGAGTTGAGTTTTTGTGTGTCTTTGGTCATTTTTAGCCGCCTTAATTGAGTATCAGTTTTTCAGGGTCTGTTTTTTCCCTTAAAATTTTAAGTTCTTCGTCTTTGGGGATAATGGTTTGCCTGGCTTTTGAAATATCGATATCAAAGCTGATATGCTCCTTTATGGTTTCAGGATCAATCCCGGGGTAGAATTCTTGTAAAAACATTTTTTTTGTCCGGGATTCAAACCCCATGATGCCCATATCCGTGATCACGGCACAAGGCCCCTGGGGGTTAAGGCCCTGTTTTTCCCGGCTGTTTTCCCCTGCGAGCCATCCGGGACTTGTGATATAGGGCAGGGTGTGAACAAATTTTCTCTTTTCAAGTTTCATGAATATGATATTGGTATTTACAAACGAAGCCACATCACACGCCCCGCCACTGCCCGGGAACCTTGCTTTAATATCACCATACTCACCGATCATGGTTGAGTTCAGGTTTCCAAAAGGGTCAATCTGGGCTGCACCGATAATCCCCACAATATTGGCCCCGGTTTTTTTATTCTGCATGAATGAAAAAGAGTCAACCAGAGAGCAAAAGGCCTGGGCCCCATACATCACCCTTGAGTCGGAAACTGCAAGGGGCAGTTTTTCAAGTTTTGAATCAATAGCCCCTGTTTCAAAAAAGATCACGCAATCCGGTGCATAAATATGCTTGGCAGCAACAGCAGCCAGCATGGATATCCCGGTGCCGCAAAAAACGATATCATGATTTTTAATTTTTCTTGCTGCACAAAGCACCATGATTTCTTTTAAGGTGTAATCCATCAGTTTCTTTTTATCCTGTCGGAATATCCGGTTTCCGGGTCTGCCTTGATCTGTTCAAGGCGGTTACCGCAGGCTTTTTCAATAAATTCTGCATGATCCTTTGTGCCTAAAATAAAATCTTTGATATAAAGGTTAAAACGCTCCTGGCTGGAAGCAATAGAACGATATAGATCTAAAAATTGTGCGTCGTAATCATAAAGCCCGTAACAGGCTGTGGGATAAGCACCAAAGGGGATATGCACTACCGCATCCACGCAGAATGACGGCAGCTGATTGTTCCCCGGATCATGGTTGAGCAATCCTGGATTAAGCAGTTCATCACAGGTCACAATGACGGACTTGGATGCTTTTGCCTGTTCAATATCGGAAAAGGTCAGTCCATTGATCCTTGTCGTTCCTGTGGTGTCGGCCCGCTGGGCATGAATAATGGTAACATCCGGGTTAATGGCCGGGACCAGAACGATTTTTTCCGGGGCGGTTTTTTTTGAAAAAGGGTTATCCATCACCACCAGTTTTTTGCTGCTGAGTCTGCTATTGTTTTTTCTTGTTTCAATGTCAAACCCCCATTTGTTGATGATATCGGTCCCAAGACAGGATGTGGTGGGAAGGAAAGGGACACCCATGGCACCAGCCAGGAACCGCAGGGCCATCTGGAAATTCGTGTAATCTTCAACCATGATTTTATTGTTAATGACCTGCCTTTTAAAACAAAAACAGGTCGGGGCAAACCTGCCGTTTCCCGAATAGGCAATTTCGGCTTTTGATATGCAGCCCGCACCCACAAGTTCGTCAAATCCCTGGCCGTTTGAATGAATATAAATGTGAAGTTCGCAAATCCCCTGGCGGATGATTTCGTGGATAGCGGCCATGGGATTGCGGCTCAGCGTAAATCCACCGATGGTGATATGATCTGCGTGTGTAACATACCGGCGGATGGCCTGGTCAAGGGCCATTACTTTTGTATCAGTTTTTATAGTTCCCATTGTCATAAAATGTTCTATATATTAAAACATTGTTTCATACTATGATTGAAACATAAACTAAAATTTGATACGATTGTCAAGAAGAAAGTTAAAACATAGCTGAAAAATAGCTTGACAAAGACAGCAAATTATTTCATCTTTAAAGAATATTAAAACACTGTTTTATGATATGAAACAGTGGGGTAAAAAAGGCTGTCCAACAGGTATTTTATTGAATTTAAGGATAGTTCAACTGGATAAAGGGTTGTTTAAAGAAGAAAATGAACAAGTTCATATCATGCAGAGGGCATAAACAATTGATGCCCTCTGCAGATACAAAATCTGGTGTCCAGGATATCGGCGGTTACTCGATCATGAGAAGAAGTTGTTTGGCGGCTACTTTATCATCCACTTTCACCTGGATTTGTTTTACCTTGCCGTCAGCTGTTGAAACAATGGGGTTTTCCATTTTCATGGCTTCAAGGACCAAAAGTTCCTGTCCCTCAACTACATCATCGCCTTCTTTAACATTCACCTGGAAAATTGTGCCGGGCATGGGACTCAATATTTCTGTGCTCATTTTCATCTCCTTTGTTCAAAACATATTGGATTTTTTTCTTGCCGCAAAAAGATTTTTTCTTAAACAAGATCATTTTGGTCTATACTTAAAGAAAAGTTTAAAGTCAAGTAGAGCAGGATTTTACGATAAGCGGTCGGGTCTCTTTGATAAAGGGGAAACTGACCTGAATATATTAATTTATTGTACCGGGAGTGGAGCATGAGACAATATTTTGAAAAAATGGAACAATTTGGTAAGGAACTTAATAAAGGGCAGATATTAAGTTCTGAAGAAAATGTAAAAAACATCAAGGAGGTAGAAGCCGGGATTGATGTTGAAGTAGAAAAAGTAAAAAATGCAGGACTGCCCACAGAAAAAATTAATGCAAGAGGTGTGATGACCGTATGGCAACGGCTTGAATACCTGATTGATCCGGGAACCTGGAATCCTCTTCACACTCTTTTTAACCCGGAAGATAATGTTGAAGGCACCACAAATGTCATTGACGGGCTTGCCAAAATTTCCGGGAAATGGTGTGTGGTTGCCGGATTTGACAATAAAGTCATGGCAGGGGCCTGGCTTCCGGGGCAGCCTGAAAATATTTTCAGGGCCACCAATCTTTCCAAGCGCCTGAATATTCCCCTGGTCTGGCTGGTCAACTGCAGCGGGGTAAAATTGACGGAGCAGGAAAAGTTTTATGCCAACAGGAGGGGAAGCGGCACTACTTTTTACCGCCATGCAGAACTGGAGCAGATGGGGATACCCATCCTGGCCGGTATCTATGGAACAAACCCGGCCGGCGGCGGGTACCAGGGCATCAGCCCGACCATTCTTTTTGCACACAAGGACTGCAATATTGCCGTGGGTGGCGGCGGTATTTTAAGCGGGATGTCTCCAAAAGGATATTTTGATATAGAAGGCGCGGAACAACTGATTTCAGCTGCAAAACAATACAAGGCCAAACCGCCAGGATCAGTGGATATCCATTATGACGAAACCGGTTTTTTCAGGTATGTTTATGAAGAAGAAAAAGGCGTTCTTGACGGGCTTAAAGATTATATGAAGGATATGCCGGCGTATAATCCCAAATTTTTCAGGGTTGCCCAACCCAAAGCCCCAAGGTTCCCGGCAGAAGATCTCTACCGCCTCATACCCCATAACCAGAAACAGATTTATAATTTTAAAGAAATCGTAGCCCGCCTGGTGGACGGCAGTGAACACATGGAATTCAAGCCTGACTACGGACCTGAAATTTACACCGGCCTTGTAAAGATGGATGGATATCTTGTGGGCATTATCGGCAACAACCAGGGCTGGCTGGGTGAAGATTATCCCGAGTATGCAGATTACGGTGGAATCGGCGGAAAACTTTATCGCCAGGGCCTGATTAAAATGAATGAATTTGTGACTTTCTGCGGCCGTGACAGAATCCCCTTGATCTGGTTCCAGGATACATCCGGCATTGACGTGGGGGATATCGCTGAAAAAGCAGAACTTCTCGGACTTGGACAGTCCCTGATCTACTCCATCCAGCAAACCGATGTGCCCATGACATTGATCACTTTGAGAAAAGGAACTGCAGCAGCCCATTACGTCATGGGCGGCCCCACCGCCAACCGTCACAACGCTTTCACCCTGGGTATCGGTACAACGGAAATTTATGTTATGCATGGTGAAACAGCAGCAGCAGCAAGTTTTTCAAGGCGGCTTGTTAAAGAAAAAGATGCCGGCCGCCCTCTTGAGCCTGTTATTGAGAAAATGAATAAATTGGCCCAGGAATACCATGATAACTCAAGACCGGCCTATTGCGCTAAATATGGAATGGTGGATGAAGTGGTCAAGATGGGTTCTTTGCGGGACTATTTAAAAGCCTTTGCCGGTGCTGCCTACCAGAACCCGAAATCCATCTGCCCGCAGCATCATTTGATTACCCCCAGGGTTATCAGAGGATAAAGCATTTTATAAAAATTATTAACCGGGAGGCGAATATGGCAGAACCTGAATTTATAAAAATTGAAAACAATGGCCAGGTTGCCAGGATCATTCTTGACCGGCCCAGGCACAATGTCCTGGATATTCCCATGATGCGGGAACTCAACGCCGGGCTTGAGAAGATCGCAGCAGATGATAAACTCAAATGTGTCGTGATTACGGGCGAGGGCAGAAGTTTTTGCGCCGGCGTGGAAGTGGCAGATCATCGACCGGATAATGTTGATCAAATGGTGGCAACCTTTAACCGGATTTTTGAACTGATCAACATGATTGACATCCCGGTTATTGCCGGTGTAAACGGTGCATGCTTAGGGGGAGGCATGGAAGTTGCCATTGCCTGTGATATTGTGATTGCATCGGAAAAAGCCATATTCGGTCAGCCTGAAATCAAACTGGGCTTTTTCCCGCCCTATGCCGCCTTAAGGCTCCCCGAGCTTGTGGGCACTGCCAAAGCCATTGAAATTGTCACCACCGGCCAGAATTATTCTGCTGAGGAATCCAAAGACCTTGGATTTGTTTCCAAGGTGGCATCCGAGGATGGGTTAAAGCAAGCAATTGACAAGACCGTCAAGCAGATTGCCATGGCAAGCCCCTTGATTATAAGACTCAATAAGCGCGCGGTAAAGCGCCATATCGGAACCAGTTTTTTCCAGGGTGTTGATCTGATCAGCAATTATTTTCTTAAAACCTTGATGAAAACAGAAGATACCCTTGAAGGTATTGCAAGTTTTGAGGAACGAAGAAAGCCTGTCTGGAAAAATAAGTAAGACAAAGAAAAATCACTCCGATTCCCGTTGGCAAGGGTTAATCAGCCCCTTGCCAACCGGGTTTTCCCGAGCATTATTCTCTATTGGAACCCCTTGCTTTAAAAGTCATTTGCATTATTCCTTATTCTTATAAATTAAACCTGAACGAATCAGGCTATTTTATACCGTAATCCAAAATGGCCTTGACTATTTTGGATTACGGTATAAAATAGCCACATGAGGTATCTATATAAAAATATCCTTAAGGATCTGACACGGAAAATGGTTTTTATCGGGGGCCCAAGGCAGGTAGGCAAGACAACCCTGGCAAAAAATATTCTGGAGCAGGCATATCCGTCAGGAAAATATTTTAACTGGGATTACAATGAGGACAGGCAGGATCTGCTGGCCGCAAAATGGCTTGATGATGACGGCCTTATTATTTTTGACGAACTCCACAAATACAGGGATTGGAAAAACTGGATCAAAGGGATCTACGATACCAATGAAGGGGCAGTCCAATTTCTTGTAACCGGATCAGCAAGACTTGATATATACAGGCGCGGTGGAGATTCCCTTTTAGGGCGGTATCATTATTGGCGGCTTCACCCCTTTGGATTTGATGAATGCCCCGGGAATATGACGCCAAAAGAGGTATTGAAGCGGCTGATGACGGTTGGCGGATTTCCGGAACCGTTTCTGGACGGTGATGAACGCGAAGCAAGACGATGGAGGAGAGAACGGTTTGACAGGGTGTTAAAAGAGGACATCAGGGATTTGGAATCCATCCGGCACATTTCCCTGCTTGATCTGTTTATCCATCAACTTAGAACCTGCGTGGGCAGCCTTATTGTCATGTCAAATATTGCAGGGGAGATCCAGGTATCCCCCAAAACCGCTAAAAACTGGCTTGATCTTCTGGAAAGGATGTATCTTGTATTTGCTGTACGGCCTTACACCAAAAATCTGCCAAGGGCAGTGATAAAACCGCCAAAAATCTATTTTTATGACAATGGGGATGTCATGGGAGATGAAGGTGCCGTATTTGAAAACCTTGTGGCAACCCAGCTTCTAAAAAAAAATCATTTTAGGGAAGACAGGGACGGATACAGGTATGAACTCAGGTATATCCGTGATAAGGAAGGCCGGGAGGTGGACTTTGTCATCTTAAAAGAAGGGATTATTGAAGAACTGATTGAAGTAAAATTTTCAGATGACAGAATATCAAAGCATTTAAAATATTATGCAGACAAATTAAGCCCCCGGAAAGCAACCCAGATCGTTGCAAAGTTAAAAAGACCGTATTCCAGCGGCAGGATGACCGTGGTTGACCCTGCCGCATATTTCATGCCCGGCCTTTAACAATTTTAATGGGAGTGGGCATGCTCTACAGGTTGCTTCAGGTTCAAT
This sequence comes from Deltaproteobacteria bacterium, assembly GCA_013151635.1. Lineage (GTDB taxonomy): Bacteria > Desulfobacterota > Desulfobacteria > Desulfobacterales > Desulfobacteraceae > Desulfobacula. The sequence goes on from JAADHV010000001.1 coordinate 53,045, forward strand.
GCCATATTAAAAATAATGAGCCCGCCAAGTATGGCTGCCGCAACTATCTGGATGCTCTCGGGAAAAATTTTGGATGCCTGCCCGACCACAGCACTTGCCTGCACACCCAGTGTGTCATAAACAAAGTCAAGAAAAAAGCCCATGGCAAGGGAAGTAATGGAAATCATGGACAGGTAGATGGCAAGCGCCCTTGTATTGAAGATGTTTTTGACAATGTTTATAGTGGCGGCATTGGTGGCAGGGCCGGCCAGTAAAAATACCAGTGCTGCGCCCGGGTTCAGCCCTTTGAGTATCAAGGCTGCGGCAATTGGTGTTGAGGATGTGGCACAGACATACATTGGAATTCCGGTAATAAGCATTACAAGCATGGATAAGAACCTGTGATCACTGGCCCAGACTGTCAGGTCATCCGGGAAATAGAAGGTAATGATACCTGCAATTAAAATCCCGATCATAAAGGGCTTTGCAATATCTGCCAGTAATTCGCCATAGGCGTATTTAATGCCGGTTATGAGTTTTGCAGGCAGGGTTAGATTGTCTTTTGGTGCAACTGCACTATTTGATGCACACCCTCAGCCGCCGGCTGTTTTTATCGGTTCAGGCTTTATATTGGTTTTATCATTGCCCAGAAAGTTCTGGGCAATACCTGTGGAAATTGCGGTAATAAACCCTGCAACAGGCCGGAGCAAAGTCATGATAGGGTCAAGCATGGCCCAGGAGATGGCAATTGAATCCACGCCGGATTCGGGTGTGGCAATCATAAAGGATAAGGCGGCCCCGTCATTGGCCCCCTGTTTTTTCAGGCTTGTGGCAACGGGGACAACGCCACAGGAGCATAAGGGGATGGGGATGCCGAAGAGCGCAGCTAAAATGACCGATTTTATTTTACCTGTTCCAAGGTATTGTTTTATCTTGTCTGCTTTGAAAAATACGTAGAGAATCCCTGCAACAAAAAATCCAAATAACATATAAATCGCTGAATCCAGGTAAATCTGCCATGATGCCTTTAAAATTTCATATATAATTGCCATAGTGAATACTGCCTTAATTTTTAATGTCTTACGTGGTCAAGACTCATTTTAATCAAAGAGACGACGTGGTCGTCATCAAGGGAGTAGTAAATTATTTTACCTTCCCGGCGGTTTTTTAAAATTTTCAATGTCCTTAAAATCCGAAGCTGGTGGGAAATGGCTGAATCTGTCTGGTTGCAGATAACAGCAATGTCACAAACACAATGTTCCTGATTTAAAAGCGCAAGAACTATTTTAAGTCTTGTGGGATCACTCAAGGCTTTAAAAATCTCAGCCATCTGCCCGACATTTTCCTGCCGGGGGATAGTTTTGATGGTTTCCATTACTTTTTTTTCATTAATACATTTTTCGCCGCATATATCCATTTAACACCCCTTCATTTGAACAGTTGTTCAAATATTAATTTGTTAATTATTTTTTGTCAATAAAAAAATTATTTATTTATTCCTTCAGGATTTTATTCATGACTTTTTGCGCATCCAGTATGGCAGTATAAATCAGGTTCGGATGCTTTTTTTCCTTGATGATGCCATCTGAAGCGATTTCCATGTAAGAGGGGCTTATAGCACCGCCAAGAGCATAAATGCCGTTCTTGCCGGTTTCAAGATGATCGGAAAGCATGAGCAGACGCTCTCCTTCTCTGGCTATTTTACAGATCGCCCCTGTGCAGGTGATCTGCTGAAGATTCAGCTTATCAAAAATAGCGGAAGGGCCGTGGGTGCCGATACAGGCAATAACATTTTTCATGGGAAAGCTCATTCCCTGGTACAGGTATAAATCATCTCCAAGGCCGGAAGATGTGGCCTGATGGATATAAAGCCTGTCAATTCCGTCAGCATCGACCTCACCTATTTTTGGTATGGCTTTTTGCAAAATTTTAATATGCCCGCCCAAAAGAACTTCCTCCCCCAGGTCCCGTGCCGTGTCTTTGTTGATTTCAAATGTTTCTTTAATGTGTGCCCAATAGACAGACGTGTCATCTCCCACAGCTTCCCGTTTGATTTTGGAAAGGGAAGAGACAACATCTGCTGCTGCATTGCCGCCACCGATCACAAGAACGTTAATGCCGATATAATCTTCACCGTTCTCAATGTTCCTGGCAACGGTTTTGGCTTCGCCGTATATCCCGAGATCATTAGGAATATTGCTGCCAAATGCGAGTATGATGTTCCGGGTTAAATAAGACCCTTGATTTGTTTTCACGATATAGTCAGGGAAAGTTCCGTCGATTTCCTTGAATTCTTCATTAAAATGGATTTTAAGATCATTCCGGTCCATAACGGTTTGAGCCTGTTCTACATATTTTTCAACCGGAATTTTTTCATCCGGCGGTTTGATTTCAAGGACAGGGAAAGGGTCTTTATAACTTTTGGGTATGGTGGGGTAAACTTTTTTCCCTCTGGGATAAGTGTCAATGATGCCTTGCATTGCATGGCTTCCCTTTTCGAGGATAACAAATGATTTTGACTGCTGTTTTGCAAGAAGCCCTGCAGCAATTCCCCCAGGGCCTGATCCGATAATGATCATATCAAGTTTCAAAGGCATTGTAACTGTTTCCTTAAGTTTAATTCATAAAATAATCTAAATTCAAATTATCATAACTGAATAAGTATTGTCCAGCCGGCAAAATCTTTCAAAGGGCGTTTTGTTATGATGAAGGGAAAATTCCTGTTCGGAAAAAAAGTCTTTGTAAAAGAAATGCAGCCTGTTCAGCCAGGGTCGGGACTGAACAGGCTGCTGGATAATGCTTGCCAAGGAGATGGGGTTTGTTGGAGGCCAACAATTTCCTGTCATTATCCATGAGGGATTTTGGGGGTACTTATATGTTTTGGCATAAGCTGTATCATCATGCATTTCGTGTCCGAAAAGCTTCTTGCCATCCAAATCTCAGTCAATGGTAAGTTTGATACTATAAATAGTAAGAGATTGTCAACAATTTTTTTAAATAAATTAATATAGTAATCATACTAACTCATACTAACTTATACTAACTCTAAATTAAATTACCGGTTTTAAATTTGTTTTGTAAAGAATATTTGATGGCTGTTTAAAGGTAGACTCAAAGCACACTTATTGTATACAAAATGAATTATGCATGAGGACATCAATATGTTTCGGGTAAATCGTGAAGCTGTTGATTTTTTTCCCATGCCCATACAACATATGCAATTGTCATATCAGCCCTGATTATTTCGGTTGTCACAATTGCAAGAAAAGTATATATTTTAAAATATGATTTAAGAGATTAAAGGAAAATAAGGAGCAATCAATGTTACAACCGTTGTTTATAAAGGCGACAAGTCTTTCGGATGCCTGGTTCCAGGCCCTTTACAGGTGTGTGGAGCAGGGCCGGTCTTTTACCATTGACCGGGGATCATTTGAAGGTCAGAAAAGGCTTGAATTTGATTTTATAACCATTCATATTACCCATCCTTCAAGTGTTCCTTTGCTGCCAAAGGTAAACCCTTTACTAGGATTTCCCGACCCTGTGGAAGAAAACTATCTGGATGATTACCTGCCGTATCTTATGACTGGTGAGGAAAAAGAGGGAGAATCTTATACATACGGACAGCGGATTTGCAAATGTAATTTTGAATACCTGCCCGGTGATTATAAAAAATTAACAGAAATCCTGGTACAGGAAAAAGAAATCTGGGAAGACAGGAATATTTTAATTGCAGAGAACGGGGAATATTTTGTGAACCAGATGGAATTGATGATCTGGACCTATAAAAACAAGGGTAAAAGAAATAACCAGATGATTCTCCAGGTGGGCCAGCCTTCTGATATGGTCCTTCTTGACCCGCCGTGTCTTCGCCATATTGATACACGGATCCAGGATGGAAAGCTTCATTTTTTTCCATATTTCAGATCATGGGATTTATTTGGCGGCTTTCCTGCAAACCTTGCCGGCATTGAAATGATGAAGCAATATTGCGCAGAGCAGATCGGGGTGGAAAATGGTGAAATAATCGCATCTTCAAAAGGACTCCACATATATGATTATGTCTTTGAAATTGCCGAAGCCATCAGGGGCCGTTCAATGGATGAGTTCCGGGAAATGTTCTAGAAATCAATTTTTACAATCATTGATTCATCTATGCTTGTGATTACCCCTTTATAGCCTTTAAGGCAGTCATTAATTTTTGTGCTGCTGGTATCAACCTGGAGGGGCTGTTCACTAAAAAATGATCAAACAGCCTTAGGCCGTGATATGTCTTACAGGAAAGCATTTTATGAGTTTGGGAATTAAGGATTATGGTTAAGATTAAATGGGAAATAAAATCATTTGCCAGTCTTGGTACTAATGAACTTTATGAGCTGCTGAAACTCAGGGTTGATGTATTTGTGGTGGAACAGAACTGCCCTTATCCCGAGATCGATGGCAGGGACAGGCATCCTGAAACACTTCATCTTATCGGAAAAAATGAAGAGGAGGAACTTGTGGCATACTTGAGAATCCTGCCGCCGGGTTTGAGCCAGTGTCCCAAAATTATATCAAGGATGGAGTCCTGCATATCGACATGATAAAAAAAATAAAATCTAACAGCCCTGGCAGAAGTCTTCCAGTTTTGACCTGATTTGCCGGGTTAAATAATCTGTTTTTTTTATTTGGGGGACTGTTTATTATCCTTTCTTGCGGTTTGCCTGGTATTTTCCTATATTCCTGACAGGCCTAAAAAATTTGACCGGATCCGTTTCAAATGTTTGACCAAATGCTCTTTTCTTGCTTCTCCCACCTTTTTCGGGGTATTTGATTTCAGCAGGCAGGACAGGGACAAAAGATCTTCTTTAATTGACATGACCTCGATATTCCATTCATCATTATGCATTTTTATCATGTTAAAATACCATAACCGAAAGGTTAAAGAATAGAGGCGGCCCGACATCTCAGTTAGAAACGGGTTGGCGGCTGCTTCATAAAAGAGCTGCTTGATTCCCATGTCCAGAGCAGCCAGGGCCTTGGGATCTTTATGATCAAATTGTCTGTCGCATTCAATGATAAGCTCATCCAGCCGGTTGAAATGGAGTTTTGTAAACCGTTCCGCCGCCATGGAGCCTATCACGGCTTCAAGTTCAAGTCTTGCCTGGAAAACATTGGTGATGGTGTTAAGCTCCAGCTCCATTACCAGTATGCCTGTGCGGGGTAAAATTTTTACCAGGTGTTCCCACTCAAGCCGGAACAGGACGGTGCGAAGCGGTGTCCTGCTTACACCGAATTCTTTTGCAAGTTCCTTTTCTTTTAACATGTGGCCGGGTTCATAGGTAAGGTAGATGATACGGTCTTTAAGCTTGTTGTAAATATTTATATTCATTAATTGGTGCTAAAGCCTGTAATATTATTATTCATGAGTGCTTTGTGGTATACTTTAATAATACATGTCTATATAATTTGCCTATAGGCTTGTCAAATAATATAAAATATTTGGATTTTTTTGTATAAAAATATATTGACTTTTGATATTTTTATAGTATACCACAAAAATATCAAAAACTTTTTTAAGTTGCAGGAGTGTTCATGGAAACTAAAAATATAAGGCAAGGTCTCTGGGCAGCCACAGCACCATCCAGGCCAGGGCTGACTTCTATGAAAGGAGATCATAAAACAGATATCGCAATTATCGGTGGCGGGTATACAGGCCTTTCTGCTGCCCTGCACCTGGCGAAAATGGGCGGGAAAAGCATTGTCCTTGAAGCCAATGATATAGGCCATGGCGGTGCGGGCCGCAATGTAGGGCTTGTTAACGCCGGACTCTGGCTTATGCCCGATGAACTGCTCAGGCTTGCCGGTCCTGAATATGGAGAAAAATTAATTGATGTTCTGGGTGACTCTCCTGACCTTGTATTTGAGTTGATTGAAGAACATGGGATTGAATGTGAGGCACTTCGAAACGGGACCCTTCACTGTGCAGATTCCAAAAGCGGATATAAAGCGCTTCGGCAAAGGGAAGCCCAATGGCTGAAACGCGGGGCGCCTGTTCGGTTTCTTGAGCGGGATGAGGCAGCTTCCATGACAGGCAGCAACTCTTTTTGCGGGGCATTGCTTGATAAACGTGCCGGAACCATTCAACCCCTGGCCTATGCCTATGGACTTGCCAGGGCGGCATTAAAGGCCGGGGCAAAGATGTACAACCATTCCCCTGTGGTTGGATTTGAAAAGACCAGGGATGGGTGGAAATTAAATACCCCGGCAGGAACTTTGACGGCAAACCGTGTTATCATTGCTGTCCATGCATATACAAGCCATGCATTTAAATCAAATACCAAGTCCATGGTGAAGATGAATTTTTTCCAGTTTGCAACGCAGCCACTTTCAAAGGATATATTAAAGACGGTATTGCCGCAGCACCAGGGCGCCTGGGATACAAATCTTATCTTGTCTTCCTATCGTCTGGATGCTGAAGGACGGCTCATCGTAGGCAGTGTAGGGACTGTTAAGGATTTTGCATATAATCTTCATGCAAACTGGGTAAAAAGGACGATTTTAAAAACATTTCCCCAGGTTGGAGAACCCAGTCTCGAATACGGATGGCATGGAAGATTTGCCATGAACACAAATCATATCCCAAGATTCCATCTTCCGGGTAAAAATATGGCAATGATTACAAGTTATAATGGCCGGGGTATCGGTCCTGGTACCGTGTTTGGCAAACTTCTGGCTGAATATGCCGCAGGGGGACCCCTGGAAAATATTCCTTTGCCGGTTACAAAAATTGATCCTATACATACCCGCATCTTCTGGGGACTTTTTTATGAAACAGGAGCAAGACTGTATCATTTTTTCCAGCGGAGGGTTTAGACAAGACCCTGTTGCCTTTTGCCAGGTTAATTCGATTTTGCTTCTGCCCGGACTATTGCCTTAAAAAACACGGGAAAAGTTCTTTTGCATTGAAAAATATCTGCCCTGGTAATTCTATGCTGAAAAATTTTATAAAACTTGATATAGTGCTACAGATTTAAATCCTTTTTGGAGTTAATTTTGGAAGCATTAAACTGGTCTGCCATATATGGTATTTTTTCTTTTATTGCAGCTTTGGTATCTGTATCAATTGCCATCTACCTGTTTCCGCACTGGAAAAATTACCCGGCAAGGGTGTTAATGTTTTTAATGGTTGCTGTTGGTATATGGTCTTTTACCTATGGAATGGAGTTTATCAGTCCTGACCTGGTACTCAAAATCTGGTGGGTTAAAGCTGAGTATATCGGGGCCGTGTGGATTGGAATGCTTCTTTTCTGTTTTGTTTTAGCGATGGCAGGAAAAAAACGCCTGGGGAAAAAAGGATATATGCTGTTAAGCATTGTTCCTTTGACGGTTATCATTCTTGTATTCACAAATAGCAATCATCATCTGATGTGGAGCCTGGCCTGGCTTGACCTGAGCGGAAGAGCTCCTGCTGTGGTTTATTCAAGAGAGGCAGGATTCTGGGTATTTATGGGTTTTTCTTATATTTTAATTCTTTTTGCAACCATTATTTTAATCCATTCCCTGATACATGCCAGGGGAATTTATCGAAAACAGCTGGTCACTGTGCTGGTTGGTGCCGGGTTCCCGTGGTTTGCCAATGCTCTGTATCTGTTTGGCTTTGAAGGACTAAGGCTGCTTGACCTGACCCCGGTTGCGTTTACAATCAGCGGAATAGCTTTTTCATGGGGGTTGATGCGGTATCAGATGTTGAGCTTAATCCCTCTGGCCCATGAGACAGTGATAGAGAGCATGGGTGATCCTGTTATTGCACTTGATATGGATGATCAAATTCTGGATGTTAACAAAATTGCGCAGGATATATTTAAAATAAACAGGGTGATACCGGCGCGTAATGCCCTGAAAGATGTATTCCCTGTACTTTACGAAAAGGTTGTAAAGTACAGGGAAAAGAGCCCGGTTGAGGTTGAGACAGCCTTTGCTCTTGGAAAATTACTAAAACAATGGAACCTGCGGCTTTTGCCCCTGGTTAACAGAAAAGAAAAACATATTGGATGGCTGGTTATCCTGAGGGATATTACAGATAGTAAAAATGCTGAAAATGCATTGAAAGAAAGTGAAAGAATTCACAGGATAGTACTGGAAGCCTCTCCCAATCCAATTGTGTTTTATAATGATGTGGGCGAGGTGACTTATCTTAACCCTGCCTTTACAAGGGTGTTTGGCTGGACCATGGATGAGCTTTGGGGCAAAAGGATTGATTTTCTCCCCAAAGAAAACTTAGCGGAAACAAAAGAAGTATTGAAAAAAACAATTGATAATCCTGGCGGTAATTATGATTTTATTACCCGCAGGTATACAAAGGCCGGAGATATCCTTGATGTCAGCATCAATTCTGCATTATACCGTGCAAAAGACGGGAGTGCTACGAGCATGGTTGTCAATTTTACCGATATTACAAAAATCAAGAGAGCTGAGCATGAGCTTGTAAATACAAAAAATTATACCAGGAGCATTATTAACTCAATGCCATCAATTATCATCGGGGTGGATGACAAGGGAATAGTGACACAATGGAATACTGAAGCCCGGCAACTGACCGGAATTCCCGCAGATAAAGCCGAGGGAAGTGCACTCAAAGATGTGTTCCCAAAGCTTTCATGCCATATATCCAATGTAAGGCAGACCATAAAAAAACAAAAGGTCAGTTTAAAGATAGGGAATAAGTCGATCCTGGCGGATATTACGATCTATCCGATTCTATCCGGCAGCATTAATGGATCTGTCATCCGGGTGGATGATATCAGTGAGCGGGCCAGGATTGAAGAAATGATGGTTCAATCTGAAAAAATGCTGTCGGTTGGCGGCCTTGCGGCGGGCATGGCCCATGAGATCAACAATCCGCTTGCAGGTATACTTCAAAATATCCAGGTTATCCGTAACCGCTTGACCAAAGATCTGCCGGCAAACATAAAGACAGCCAGAGAGTGCGGGATTGATTTCGGGGATTTAAAGGTTTATATGGAAAAGAGAAATATTTTTTCCATGATGGAACTTGTGAATTCTTCCGGGCGCAGGGCAGCCCAGATTGTAGCAAATATGCTTTCCTTCAGCCGGAAAAGCGATCGCCGAAAATCCACACATTACCTTCATGACATAATGGAATCCACCATTGAACTGGTTCAAAATGATTACAGCATGAAAAAACAATATGATTTTCGTTCCATTGAAATTATAAGGGAATACCGGGAAAATATTCCGCCGGTCCTTTGTGAGAGGGGAGAAATCCAACAGGTGTTTTTAAATATTTTGAAAAACGGGGCTGAAGCCATGACAGATTCCGGTATTTTGTCCCCAAGGTTTATTATACGTTATCTGCGGCAGGGAGATAACGTGGTTTTCAAGATAGAAGATAACGGCCCTGGTATTGAAAGGGAAATAAGAAAAAGAATATTTGAGCCATTTTTTACAACCAAGGATGTGGGTATCGGGACAGGACTTGGATTATCGGTTTCCTATTTTATTATTACTGAAAATCATAATGGGGCTTTAACGGTTGAATCAAGTCCTGGAAAGGGATCAACCTTTATTATAGAACTCCCGGTTAAACAGGTAAAAAATAAGCACTTTAGTTTTAAATTTTGATTCCAAAACAGGGTAGGTATGGTTTTATCGGAATTAACCTGGTTCCTGCGATACAGTAGTGAATAAACTGGCCGTAAGTGTGCGAAGCCTGTAGATATACCTGAAAAGAGAAGGAGCTTCATTCACTAAACTGGTAAATGAAGATACCCAATAGGGCAGGCCTCAAATCCAATAGTCAAAGGCTGGGATTTGAATCAACATAACCTGAAGGTCACGCGTAAACCAACTCAGGGAGATGAACAGGATCAGGCACCGATGGATCATGGCTGCGTATGTCCCAAAGCCCCAGATGCCGCAAAATCATTTCTACGTGTGACCTTTAGGTTATGATTTCAATTATCTTCGATAAAACTTATGACTTTCTGATCAACGACAATTATTTTTTTTCTGGCCTAAGCTCGGTAAATCAATTAATGAACTTTTACAGATACAAATTTTCCATTTATAATTTCCATCTCCTGGTAAGTACCGAAAACTTCACCAATTTTAGAAAATTCTATATCTGTAGCGCCGACATAATCAATCTCGCCGCCTTTGGCTAGAATTTCCAGCCCTTTTTTGAGTTCTCCGGCGAAAATTTTCACACCGGGAGCGTTGGCAACACTCATGACATGTTTCTGGATGCTGGTTTTATCCGCTGAATTACCGGCCTGGGCCGCTAGTATAATCAAAGCGGCTGCATCATAGGACCCACCCCTGAATGGACCATCAGTTGCAATCCCGGCTGATGTGGCAATTTTTTTCCATTTTTTTGTTGCCACACTCTCACCACCCGGCATGGTACCAAAGGAGCCGTTCAAGTCTTTACCCAGATCTTTGGTCAATGCAGAACCAATCATACCATCAGCAAAAATAAACCGGCTGAATGCTCCCGAGTCCAAAGAAGCTTGAACAATGCCCTTGCCCCCCTGGTCAAGATAACCAAACACGACCAGGTCCTTGGCACCGGAGGCAGATAAGGCTGCTACATCTGCTGAGTAATCAGCCTTGCCGTCTTCATGTGCAGCGGTCATTAAAATTTTGCCGCCTAGTTTTTTATAGGCCTTGCCAAATGATTCAGACAACCCCTTGCCATAGTCATTATTGGTATAAGTCAGGGCAACCTTTTTAATCCCTTTGTTAATGGTTATCTTGGCTAAGACCTGGCCCTGCCTGGCATCTGAAGGCGCAGTTCTAAAGAAATATCCATTGTCCTTAATCATAGACAAAGCAGGAGAGGTAGCTGATGATGAGATGGTGGTGATCCCATTGGGAGCAGATACATTGTTTACCACCGCAGTAGTCGCTCCAGAGCAGCTGGGGCCCACAATTGCGACTACCTTTTCGGAACTGATGAGTCTCTCAGCCGCAGCGGTCGCAGCAGCGGCATCAACACAGGTTGAATCACCCCGAATGGCTTTTATTTTTGTACCCCCTAGAAATACTCCGGAATCTGATGCCTCTTTAATTGCCAATTCAGCGGATGCTGCCATGGGTGGGGTCAGTGACTCAATCGGCCCGGTAAAGCCTTGTAAGACACCGATATTTACGGTACCGGCAGCAAAACATACAGATGTAAAGCTCATTACAACTGCAAAACTAACAATGATCTTAAGATAATTTTTCATACAATCCTCCCTTTTTATAATTTTTTATTTGTTTCAGGCAGTATGCCGTCGGGGCTGAACCGCATCACCACCAATAAAACCGCGCCCATAAATATTAATCTTATATATTGTGCATTTTCCAGTAAATGTTGCCTGATGAAATTCCCTTGATCTAAAAAAGATGTGGATAAATCTGCCAGCCAGAAACCAACCGGTTCTGCCTCAATCCACAGAAACCAAATTAAAAATCCACCGACAACCGACCCCAGATTGTTGCCCGATCCGCCCACAATCACCATAACCCAAATTAAAAATGTATACCTTAGAGGAATGTATGAACCCGGAGTAAATTGCCCGTTATAAGTTACTAACATGGCACCTGATACCCCGGCGATTGCTGAACCGATAACAAATATTTGCAAATGCCTTTGTTTGACATTTTTTCCCATGGCAGAAGCGGCAATTTCGTTATCACGAATAGCCCTGACCATCCTTCCCCATGGTGAATCAAGGGCGAGACCGGCCAGAATAATAATCAGCAGCAGCACAGCCACAAATAAACCTGAGTAGCAAAGTTTTACCAGTACAATTGCCGCATCACTGATATGAGCTTTTAACGCTGTTGCCTGCTCAGAAACCGGCAACAGGTGTAAACTGCCCGCATATAATTTTGCAAGTATCTCTTTAACCCAGACGGCCTGCTGCAGATCAATTTCATAGGGCACAGGTCTTGGAATGGCGGTGACATTTTTCACTCCGCGGCTCAGCCAGTCCTCATTCTTGATGATAGCGATAATGATCTCTGAGATGCCCAGGGTCGCAATGGCCAGATAGTCCGTACGCAATCCCAGAGAAATTTTACCAATCAGCCAGGCAGCACCGGCTGCAAGCAAACCACCCACTATCCATGACAAAAGTACCGGCAAATCAAGGCCTCCGAGATAACCGCTGAATGCAGGGTTTATGGCTTCAATTGACTGGGCGGCTTCTATATAAAAATATCTGGTTATAAAATAACCCGCCAAAATTGTTGCAATGACCAACCATTTATTTTTAAATTTTTTATAAATATAAATACTCAAGACAATGGTCAGTAAAAAGATTGACAGGGCAACCAGCATTCTCATACCGCCGGCTGTGACAGCTTTACTGATGCTTTCTTTTGAAATCAGTACTGCACTGAGACCACCTAATGCGGTAAATCCCATTATTCCCACATTAAATAAACCCGCGTACCCCCATTGAATATTTACTCCCAATGTCATGATAGCTGAAATTAAACATAGGTTTAAAATACTTAAAGACAAGGACCATGATTGACCCAGACCCACCATGAGCAGCAAAAAAAACATAATGCTAAAAGTAACAATGACTCTTTTATTGTATTGGCTCATATCACTTTACCTTTAAAAATTCCTGTAGGTCTCAATAGCAGGACAATCACCAGGATCACAAAAGAAATAGCAAATTTGTATTCTGTTCCAAGAAATTGTACCAGGCTGTCGGGTTGTAATACTGCCGGCAGCAGGTAAATTAAAAATTTCTTATAGGCGTAAGTTAATATCGCCTCGGAAAAAGAAATGACAAAACCACCGACAATGGCGCCTATGGGTGAACCGATACCCCCGACAATCACTGCTGCAAACATGGGCAATAACAATTGATTGTATGAGGTTGCCATAAATCCTTTATCAAGGCCATATAAAACCCCGGCAATTGATGTCAGAACCGCCACCAGCATCCAGGTAACCCGTACGACTTTATCAGGATCAATTCCGGACAACAAGGCTAAATCCTTATTATCAGCATAAGCACGCATGGCTTTGCCGGTTTTTGTTTTTTGTAAAAAATAGAATACAAAACCCACCAGTAAAATGGCAATGGTGATGGTTAAAAACTGTGATGTTTTAATGGCAAGCCCTTCTGCAAGCCCTGTCATGGCTTTAAATTCTCTGGCAGTTATAATGAATCGTGCGCCATCGGCAAAGATATGATGTGTCGGTCCCAGGATGAATCTTACAAGGCCGCCGGTTACAAACATTACACCGACAGATGCCATAACGATGGTAATGGGTTTGCTGTTTTGTTTCCTATAGTACTGGTAGATAAATTTATCAGTTAGCAGCACATAGATAATGCAGGCAATAATGGCAAAGGGCAGGGCCAAAAGCGCCGTTGGCATAAATCCTAAGGTGATGCCTGATTTTTGCAGCAGCCAGGTAATTAAAATAGTGATAACCGTACTGAATGCCATGGTGTCACCCTGGGCAAAGTTGGCAAATTTTAAAACTGCATATACCAGAGTAACTGCCAGTGCACCTAAAGCCAGTTGTGATCCATATGACAAAGCCGGCATAAATACAAAATTCAGGAGTAAAACAATCGCGTTGATAATATCGGTAAACCCAGGCATCTATCCTCCTAAAAAAGATCTGCGTACTACAGGATTTGCCAGGAGTTCTTTCCCCGTACCTGTGTGCTCATTACGTCCCGAGACCAGAACAAACCCTTTGTCGGCAATTTCTAAAGCCTGCCGGGCATTTTGTTCTACCATCAGCACTGCCCGGCCTGAGTTTTTTAAATTTAAAATATTTCCAAAAATTTCATCCATTACTTTTGGTGCCACTCCCGCAGTGGGTTCATCTAACAACAGTATCGTCGGTTGTGTCATCATGGCCCTGCCAAAAGCTGCCTGCTGGCGCTGGCCGCCTGATAACTGCCCTACCAGCTGATTACGCCTGTCATGCAGGATAGGAAACAGGTCATACACTTCCGCCATGGTTTGTGATATATCGTCCGTTCTTAAAAAAGCGCCCATTTCAAGGTTTTCCTGCACGGTCATCGTAGGAAAAACATTGTCTGTCTGTGGCACAAAAGCAAGTCCTAAGCTAATTCTTTTTTGCACGGACAACCTGGATATGTCTTTGCCTGCCAATGTTACAGATCCTGAACTTATTTCAAGCATACCAAGCAATGCTTTCATGGCAGTGGACTTACCCGCGCCATTCGGCCCGACAATAACAGCCAGCTCACCTTTTTCCGCCTCAATAGAGCAGTTATTCAGTATGGGTACATTATAATCATATGCAGCAACCATGTTTTTCCCGGATAAATAAGTCATTAAATTGATACCTTTTCTTTAATCCCCGTACCTAAATAAGCGTCAATCACCTGTTCGTTATTTTTTACTTCTTCCGGAGTTCCCTCAGTTAAAACACTGCCGTTGGTAAGTACAATCACTGGATTACACAATTTTGAGAGATAAAGTCCATATCATGCTCAATCATGCAAAATGTATAACCATGTTCTTGGTTCAACCGTAAAATAGCATCACCAATCTGGCGTAATAAAGTCCGGTTTACACCGGCACCCACTTCATCCAGCAGTACGACTTTGGCATCTACCATCATGGTGCGGGCAAGCTCTAATAGTTTTTTTTGTCCTCCGGAAAGCCTGCCCGCTTTTTCATTTTTAAGGTGTAATATATTAAGGAATTTGATTACTTCTTCAGCCTTTTTTTGCAAATTATTTTCTTGTTTCCGGATTTGCCCGCGCCGAATCCAGGAATTTATAATATTCTCCCCAAGCTGATTGCCAGGCACCATCATTAAATTTTCAAGCACAGTAAGTGTTGGGAACGGATGGGCAATTTGAAATGTTCTTAAAAGACCTTTGTGGAATAAATTGTGTGAGTCTAATCCTGTTATATCTTCACCTCCAAGATAGATTTTGCCTGAGGTTGGTTTGCATAACCCTGCGATAAGATTGAATAAAGTGGTTTTACCAGCACCATTGGGACCGATCAAACCGGTAATAGAGCCTTTTTTGATATGTAAATTTACATTATCGACAGCCTTGATACCGCCAAAATGTTTGGAAAGATTATTAACCTTAATCATCTGCAATCCTTTTAAATTTTACCCATATGACCATGACAGATAAAAAGTGTCAAGAAAAATCCTGCCAAGAAAAATTCGCTGTCGTGATCAAACAACATGAAAGGATTTTTTTGTCAATTCATGCTCCTGCCAAAGCAAGTGCCAGCGGTTTAAAAAAAGATTTCATTTTTTATTCTCCTTATAATTTAAATTGCGGAATCTGTGATATCCATTCCAAGAAATAAAATAATAAAACCGGTTAAAATCAGTGTTGTTTTTTTCATAATGCTTCCTTTTTTTGATAAAAACTATATTTTTAAATTGAGTGGCTGTTATCAGCCATATAGAGACGACACAAAATTAAATTTTGTTTTCATGATTTTGTTAAATCTTCAGTAACAATAATGGTACCTGTGTTGCCTGCCATGCCGTGGAGGAAAATCGGGTAATATCCTGAATAGCAACTCATCTCATAGAGTAAAGTTCATTTAAACCAATTCATTTAAACCAAAGAAAAACAGGGTACAGGCTGTTTTTAGTTGACCAATCAACTGTTTGTAAGTTTTTAAAACCCGCGTATTCCCTATAACTACTACTTCTTATTATTTAAATTTGACCTTTTTTTAAGCGGGGAATTTTTTTTTTACTTGACAACGCAATTACACTGTCGCTATGTAATAGCTATGAAATAGATACGGCAGCGGGACTATATTTCATGAAGGGTTATCTTATTTTCAAAAGAGGAGATGGGTGTATGTCATCAAACAAATTGTTTAAGCATGAAGGACCATGGTCAGATGCAAATGATCCCCTGATGTGTTCTGATACCGGGGATTGGCGAAGCAAAAGGCCTGTCGTTGACAAGGACAGATGCATATTCTGCGGTTTTTGTGCGATTTATTGTCCGATACAGGTAATGGAGATGGTTGAAAATTCGTATTTCTCTCCTGACCTGGGATTTTGTAAAGGATGCGGGATCTGTGCCAAAGAGTGTCCCAAAGATGCAATTTCCATGATGCCTGAGGGGGATTTCGAAAAATGAATACAAAAGTAAAAGAAAAGTCACAGATTAAAGTTATAACAGGTAATGCCGCAGCTGCGATTGCAGCAAAACTTGTCCGCCCGGATGTGGTGGCAGCATACCCGATTACCCCCCAGACAGAAATAATTGAGCAGATTTCCAAATTTCACGCAAACGGGGAAATGGATTGTGAGTTGATCACTGTTGAGGGCGAAAACTCAGCTATGAATGCTGTTATGGCAGCCTCTCTTGCAGGCGGGAGAGTGTTTACCGCCACTTCTTCATGGGGACTTGCTTTCATGTATGATGCTGTCCTTGCAACTGCAGGGGCAAGAGCACCTGTAGTAATGGTCAATGTCAACCGTGAGACTCCTGGGATTATTGCCGTATCTTCCGGGCAGCAGGATATGATTTCAACAAGGGATGCAGGATGGATTTTCCTTATTGCTGAAAACTGCCAGGAAGTCATGGATCTTGTTCTCCAGGCCTATCGCCTGGCTGAGGATTACGATATTCAGGTGCCGGTCATGGTTCACTATGACGGATTTTATCTGTCATATCTGTCAGAAGTCGTGGATGTGCCTTTCCAGGAGGATGTTGATAGATTTTTATCTGTTTTAAAGGATCAGCCCGAAAGGATAAAACTTGTTCCTGGAGGCAAATTGGGTTGCGGTTCCCACGGAATCCTCAAGGGGTATCTTGAGCTTCGGCACAAGCATTTATCTGCCATGGAGAGGGCAAAAGCGAAAATTGATCAAATAGATAAAGAGTTTCAAGAAATTTTTAATCGCAGTTACAGCGGGCAGATTGAAGAATACCGGATGGATGATGCTGATGTCGTCCTTGTAGGTTCAGGCTCCATGTGCGGCACAATAAAAACCGTTATTGATGAGAAAAGACAGGCAGGCGTTAAAGTCGGCCTTGTAAAAATAAGAATGTACAGACCTTTTCCGGGAGAAGCAATGGTTGGGGCTCTAAAGGGTAAAAAAGCCATTGGCGTGGTGGACAGGAGTCTTTGTTTCGGATTTAAGGGCGGTCCCATGTATACTGAGTTAAAAGCTTTTGAAACACAGCTTGATGGTTCAAAAATGATCAGTTTTATTGATGGTATAGCAAATACGGATATCACAAAAGCCAATGTCGGGCAAATGATTGATTCAACTTGTGATCTTGCTGCTGGCAAAGACGTACGTGAGGTCACATGGGTTTCATATCCTGAAGCCCAGGAAGATGGAGGGCTTTAGCATGATAGAAAAAAAGAAAGGTAAAATGACAAAAGTTATGGATTACCTCAAACATGAGGACCCATTTTCAAAAGGCGTGGCATTCTGCCCTGGTTGCGGTCTTGAGCTATTAATACGATTTATCCCACAGGTTCTGGGCAATGATATCGTAATTACAGGTACCCCATCCTGTTCAGCTCCTGTACTCCTTGGACAGAATAGTCAGTCATGGCATAAACTTTCATATTTTGGAACGTTGATGACCGGAGCTGCGGCGAATGCCACAGGCCTTGCCAGATATTACAGGAAAGCAGGTATTGAGAATACGGTTGTCTGTTTCAACGGGGATGGAACAGCAGCGGATATCGGGTTTGGAAACCTGTCCGGTGCCGCAGAAAGAAACGAACCTTTTATATATATCTGCTATGACAATGAAGGATATATGAATACCGGCATCCAGAAAAGCGGAACTACGCCTTTTGGCGCCACCACCACCACGACTCCTTTCGGGTCTGCTTCCAAGGGGAAAAATTTAAGAAGGATGAACCTGGCCCTGAAAATGGCCATGCACAAGATCCCATATGCTGCCACTGCAACCTTGAGCGACCTTGAGGATCTTGCCAAAAAGCTGTTAAAGGCGAAAGAAGCCAAAAAAAGAGGGTTTGCCTTTATTCATGTTTTTGCTCCATGTCCCACAGGATGGGGGGTCGCGCCTGAAAATACCATTGAAGTCTGCAGGAGGGCCGTAAAGACCAATTACTTTCCCTTGTGGGAAGCGGAAAACGGCAAAATCAAGATGACCAGAACCGTTAGAAAACCCAAACCCGTATCAACCTATACTAAGATAATAAAAAAGTTCAATCATTTGAATGAAGCAGACCTTCAGATCCTTCAGGATGATGTGGATTACGAATATTGCATTTTGGGCGGGTTGAGCGTACTGGAAGCAGAATGTCAGCTCCCGGTATCTGCAGAAGATTAAAGGAGGAAGCGTCAAATGAGTGAAGTCAGATTTCATGGTAGAGGAGGGCAGGGGGTTGTAACCACATCTAAAATACTTGCCAATGCTTTTGCCAGAACCGGGCAATTCGGTGCAAGTTTCCCCATGTTCGGGTTTGAAAGAAGGGGAGCTCCTGTCACGGCTTTTGGCAGATTTTCAGATAAGCCTGTCAGGGAAAAAACACAGATTTATAACCCTGATATTCTTGTAGTGCTTGATCCAAGCCAGAGAAATTCCGAAGCTGTTTTTCAAGGACTTCGACCAGGCGGCATGATGCTGTTGAATGATTCGGATAAAGCATTGAATATTTCCAATGGGAACCTGAAAAAGCTGGCCATTATTGATGCCAATAAGATTGCTCAGGAAGAAATCGGCCTTGCCATACCCAATACTGTAATTGTGGGGGCATTTGCCAGGATGTCAGGGTTATTGGATATTGAACCGTGCTGTGACGCATTGCAGGATTATTTTTCAGGAAAAAAGCTTTCGGCCAATATCGTATGTGCAAAAAGAGGATTCGAAGAGGTGGAATTGTTTGATCTTTAAGACGTTGAAATTTAAAGATCAAAGGGGATAACTTTAATATTAATAAAAGGAGCTGTTATGCCTAGATGGGGAATGGTAATCGACGTAAAAAGGTGTATCGCTTGCTGGAGTTGCACCATTGCATGTAAAGAGGAGCATTTTCTTCCTCCCGGGGTATTTTTCAACAGGGTGCTTATTGGAGAAACAGGGAAATTCCCGTCGTCCAGTAAGTTGATTTATCCGATTCTCTGTAATCATTGCTCTGATGCCGCATGCGTGGAAGCATGCCCAACAGGAGCGACTTATGTCAGGGAAGACGGGATCGTGGCTGTTGATGATGAAAAATGTGTCGGATGCAGGGCATGTCTTGTGAGTTGCCCGTACCAGCAGAGAACCTATTATGATCAGAAAGTAAAAGACAGGGAATATTTTCCGGGCCAGGGCAAGACCGAAATGGAATTGATCGGGGAAAAATTATATCCGCTTAAAGTAGGGACTGTTATTAAATGCAATTTTTGCGCTGAAAGGGTTGACGATGGCATGAAAAAGGGCCTTAAGCCGGGCGAGGACGAGGATGCAACTCCGGCCTGCGCCAATGCTTGCCCGGTTAATGCAAGGATTTTTGGAGATCTTGATGACCCTGACAGTGAAATCAGCCGTCTGATCATGGAGAAAAAAGGCAAACAGCTTAGGAAAGAATTTGGTACTGAACCGGCAGTCTATTATATTGATTAATGAACAGGGGGAGATATGACCTATAAAACAGATGAAATATGGGAAGACAAATGGGTAAATACCACCTGTGGCGTGTGTTACTGTGGCTGTGCTGCAAGGGTCCGGGTGGTTAACGGCGTACCAGTGAAAATAGAGGGTATTTCAGAGAGTACCATGGGGGGAACAGGGTCCGGTCTCTGCGGTAAGGGTACTGCAGGGTTGATGTATTACCATGACCCCAACCGGATTAAAAAGCCATTGAGACGGACCAATCCTGAAAAAGGAATCGGTGTTGATCCGAAATGGAAAGAAATTGAATGGGAAGAAGCCCTGGATGAGATTGCAACCCGCATGAAAAAAATCATGGAGGATGACCCGAACAAAATTCTTTTTACCAACCAGACCATGAGAGCCAGTGACGGCCCCCACAATCATCCTTATTTTTATGCCCAGGCATATGGCGTGAAAAATAATGGTAATTTTATTATCGGCGGCGGCAGCCTTCACTGCGGCAACGCGGCCCATATGCTGGGCGGGTTGATCCATGGCGCCTGGTCCATTGCACCGGACTGGCGATATACCAAATATGTGTTGAAATGGGGCTCAAGTAAAGGTACGGGTTCAGGGCATTCTGCCATGACTAATGCAAGGTTGAGAGCTGATGCTGTAAGGCGTGGGATTCATGAAGTCGTGTTTGATCCCATGGGTAATTTTGCCGGTGGCAAGGCGACCGAATGGGTGGCGATCCTGCCTGGAACCGATACTGCTGTCGGCCTTGCAATTGCCAATTATATCCTCAATACCCGTGGTGAAATCGACGAATTGTACCTGAAAGCCAAAACCAATTTCGTATATCTTATCAGGGAAGACGGTACATTTATCCGGGATGAGAAGAGTGACAAGCCGCTTGTGTTTGACAGCAAAGAAGGCAAAATCAAGGAATTTGACGACAAGTCCATTGCCTATGAAGACTTTGCTCTTTATGGCGATTATGAATACAAGGGTGAAAAAGTAAGACCCTGTTTCATGGCATTAAAAGAGCATTTAAAACAATTTACACCGGAATGGGCATCTGAAATTTCAACTGTTCCTGTGGGTACCATTCTCAAGGTAGCCAAAAACTGGGTGGACAATGCACAGATCGGTTCGACTATCACAATAGAAGGGAAAACATTTCCGTACAGGCCGGTATCATCGGTTACTTTCCGTGGCGCACAGGGGCATTCCAACGGGATTCACCAGGTAGCTGCCATAGACCTTATGAGCCAGCTTGTAGGGGCAGAAGACGTTCCCGGCGGTACCATGGGTTGGCCGTCCAAAAGAAGAAAATATCCCGGCGGCCAGTATGAACGGATGCCGAGAATCGGTAAGGACGGCGTCCTGATTCCGGCAGTATTTTATTCCCATGATCCATGGCCGGTTCATATACCAAGTGTCCCATGCGACAACAACGGATGTGTGAATTTCTGGACCCATTGCACCCTTTCCCATATTCCATATGTGAAGGAAAGGGATTATATCCATGAAAAATTCGGCATGGGATCAAAACCTGAGATGATATTCGGTATTGCTGCCAATTTTATCATCAGTAATTCAGACTGGGATGTGGCGGTTGAGAATTTTAAAGACTGCTTTGTTGTCCAGAACGATCTTTGGGTCAATGAAACTGACCAGGCGATTGGTGATATTATCCTTCCGGATGTTTCCTATCTTGAAAAGGACTGCTGGTCAAGCGAAATAGATGCTTTCTTTTTTTCAGGATCTCCTTCCAATGAAGACTGGTATGTTCATATGCAGCAGCCGGTTGCCAAGCCCATCGGGGAATCAAGATTCTTCATGGATGTTTATATTGACGTGGCCCACAGGGTGGGTGTGCTGGATAAATTCAATGAAAGCCTTAACAATTACTATGGTATCACTGATGAAGAACTCAAGATTAAGCCGGGTGAATATCTCAACTGGAAACAGATCGGTGAAAGGTTCATGAAATGGGTTTATGGTGATGATAAGGAAAAGGTGGAAAAACAGGGGTTTGCCACCTGGCATAAACCTATTGAAGATGTTTACTGGAGATGGAATACGGAATCCAGGTGCCCTGTTTACATGGAGTTCTTGATCCATGACAGAAGAGCGGTTGACAAAATTATAGAAGACACCGGTTTTGAACTGGAAATGGATCTGGATCAATATACGCCAATGCCATCCTGGTTTGTACCGACGTCCTACAAAGAACTTGACAATGAGTATGACCTCCTGGCCTTTTCTTACAGGGATATCCTTCATACCAACAACACCACATTCCAGAACCCTTATGTGGATGAAGTTTCCAAGATGTGTCCTTATACATTCACCATTACATTGAATGCGACGCTTGCAAAAGAAAGGGGAATGAAGGACGGTGATATTATCTGGCTTGAGAATAAGTATGGCATAAAAGAAAACGGCATTGTCAAGACCATGGAAGCCCAGAGCCCTAAGGTTGTCGGTATTTCAGGCCAGGGCGGACTCTGGGCGGACGGAAGGCCGATTGCCAAAGGCAAGGGTTCCAACTTCTGCAAGCTTTTGCCGTCCTATCTTCGACATTATGACCCCATCACAGGCAACATTGAAACTGCTGTTGCCGTGAAAATTTATAAAGACTAAAGGAGGAATGTAAAATGAGTAATAAAATTCACGAACTTGTACAAACCATGTTTCCTCCTGATGGCAGTGGGCTTAAACCCTATGAATGGATGGTAAGCCCAACCCGGCAGAGGCAATGGATTGACGACAAAGGTATATTCCTGTGGCTGGCTTTCTTTTTTTCCGAAATCGGGGCAGGCCTTTATTTTGTATCGCTTTTTTATGAATATAAGGCGGGATTGATTCTTGGCTGGCTTATTACGTTGGTTCTTGGCGGAGTTATCCACATGCTGTATCTTGGTAACCCATTTAGGGCCTGGCGGATGATTATGAAACCCAGTACATCAGAGTTGTCCCGCGGTATCTGGATTATTGGAATTTTTGCAGCCCTGGGATTACTGCAAATTGTTACAGCAGGCAGTTTTAATATTGTGTTTAATTGCATCATGGGAATTTTGTGCCTTTTAATTATTTCACATGGATTTGCCACCATGAATGTCATAAGGGCGCTGCCGGCCTGGAGTTCAACAATGGTCCTGCCCCTGTCCGTCATTTCAGGGATCTGGATCGGTCATCAGATTCTACAGTTCATGTTTGCGGTTTCAGGCCCTCAAACCCTGGTATCAGGAATGGAAATCTGGGCCGAAGCCTTCTTTTTTGCATACTTCTTATGCATTCTGCTTTATGCCTGGGGAACCTACCATAGCAACGAGATTGGGAAAGAGTCCATTATATTACAGGTTAAAGGAGAGCTTTCAAAGATTTCCCTTGCCGGTGTGGGCGGGTTTGGAATTGCCCTGCCGTTGATTCTTACCTTGATCATGTGGGGTGGGGATACCAATAGTTTCCTGATTTTTTTAAGATTGGCCTCGGTACTTGCAGGAGATCTGGCACTCAGGTACGTTATAATGAAAAGTGCTATGTATAAACCATTGATTTAAAATATTAATCCTGAATATTAAGGGCAGGCAAGAACTTTGTTTCTTTCCTGCCCTTAATTATTTTCCTGCAGTGATGTCCGGTTAGAAAATTGTATGAATAAAGTGTGGCAAAATTCATTGAAACCGGAACGATGGAGCCCTCAAGCTTTTCTTTACTAATTTTTTACTTTTTTTGTGCAACGACAGGGTTAATATTTAAGCTTGATTTGAAAAGAAAAATGGGCCAAAGTTGGAGCGTACAATAACAATAAATTGGAATTATTGAAGTAAAATTCGGAAAGACGATTTCAACTACGTTTTTTCTTTACTCAGCATTATTTTTACTATGTTTTGTACCTTTAAGATACTGAATGGTTTCTCAAGATAGAATGTGGCCCCACTTTTCAGAAAATCATGCATAGGCCCATTGCCGGAGATCATAAGAATGGGAGTAGAAGGATATTCTAATCTTATCTTTTTGGTTAATTCAAGTCCATCCATTTTTGGCATCCTATAATCTGTGATGATTAAATCATAAGATTTTTTGTAAATGTTGTTGATCGCCTCAAGCCCATTTTCAACAATTTCGACCTCGTAATCATAAATTTTCAGGGCCATGGCAAGTAAAATCCTTATAATCTCCTCGTCATCTGCGACAAGTATCCTTTTTTTTCCCATATGGACTCCTTTTTCAATTATTATACAACTATAAGAATAGTAAAATCAACATAATAATGCCACTGCCAGTTGTTAGACTTCCAAGCTTTTTATATGTTAACTATTTATTTGAATAGTAATAATTTGGATAATGCTAATCAAAGGAAAAAGGGATTGCTGGATAAAAAGATTGGACTGAAAATTAGACATATAAGGAAGAACTGGGGCTTTTCCCAGATCGATCTGGCCGAAAGAATAGGTCTTTCTTTTCAGCAAATCCAAAAATATGAGAAGGGATCAACCAGGATTTCTGTCATGCGGTTGAAACAGATATCAGAGGCCCTTGGAGTTAATATTACCATCTTTTTCGAGGAAGAAGAAACTGGTCTTAAGGTTTCAGACCATACCTTAAAATATTCTTCTGGAGGAGATCCCCATGAAACCTTCCAGCCCTTTGACAAGGAAGAAATAACTCTCTTGAAACTCTTTCGCAAGACTAGAAATAAAAAGGTAAGGGAGGGTATCATAAAACAATTGCGAGGGATTATTGAGTTGGAAAATCAGAAATAAGAACCCAATTTATTGCAGAATGCTAAATTGGGTCAGAAAGTAACCTTGAAGCATATTAAAGATATTCCCGATTTCGACAGGCCGCGGGAAAAGTTGGCTGCCAAAGGACCAGAAGCTCTTTCTGATTCAGAACTTATCGCTATCCTCCTTGGAAGCGGAATCAAAGGAAAAAATGTTTTTCAAATAGCTCGTGCTATTTTACAAAGGCTTGATAAATATGGTGAAAAAATAGATGTAAAAACCCTTGTCGCAATAGAGGGTGTTGGTTTTGCCAAAGCATGTCAGATTGTGGCCTCTTTTGAACTTGCAAGGAGGCGGTTATTAAAGGAAAACATAGTTATTCACAAGGCAGAAGATATTTTTCCCCTTATTTCATATATTGCAGACAAAAAACAGGAATATTTCCTTTGTATATCTCTGAATGGAGCAAATGAAGTTATCGGGAACAGAGTAGTGACGGTTGGACTTCTTAATGCAAATCAGGTTCACCCGCGAGAAGTATTTGTAGATGCCATCTCCGATCGAGCCGCCTCCATAATCATTGCCCACAACCACCCTTCAGGCATACTCAAACCAAGCCCCGATGATATAGCAACTACTATACAGTTAGTTGATGCCGGTAAAATTCTTGGGATATCTGTTTTGGATCACATAATTATTACAAAAAGAGGTTATTTATCATTAAAGGAAGCGGGATTTATGCGCCCAGGAAGAGCTGCAGACATAGGGTCTGCATTTTCAAGTGATTGAAACCGATCACGAGGCACTAATATCCTGAACCACTATTATTAACAGCAGGCCGATCAAAAGAAACAAAGAAGATCTGTTTCATCATTTTAAAACCAGGCAGCAAATCAATACAGAAGGGCTATTTTGATTTTTTATGTCAGGATAAAAACTTAAGGATCGGATCTTTATGGTGATCCAGGTGCAGCCCGGGGGCATGACCGCAGTCATGGATGGTGATAACCTTCATTTTGGAGTTGATGGATTCCATCCTTTTTACTATGTCTTGGGTGAGCACATCTGACAAAAGTCCATGCAGCAGCATGACCTTGCATTCCACCTGTTTGAATAATTCCCAGAGGTCCATGGCAGGGACGGTTTCATCGGAAATTTGAATAATGTCCGGATCAAAATGAACCGTGAGTCTGCCATTGTCCTTTCTGCGCAAAGACCGGCTTGTCATCTGGAACCATTGTTCATCGGTTCTCTCACCCATTACCAGGTATAGTTCTTTTAAATAGTTTTCGTATTCAATAAATGTATCAAACTCGGGCTGAATTCCTGATACATAATCAATAATTCTCTGCAGGGCATGGTCAGGGATTTCAGGGCCGATATCATTGATGACCAGGCGCTGTATCCGATTTGTATATGGCCCGCTTGCCAGGACGATGCCAATGATCCCCCCCATGGATGTACCGATCCAGTCCAGTTTTTGAACATTGAAATGCTCGCAGATTCCCATGGCAATATTGACATAATTGGGATAGTTGTACTCTTTTGCAGGATCTTTTGCCCACTGGGACAGGCCCCGCCCAAGGGTATCAGGGCAGAGTACCCTGTATTTTTTTGACAATAAAAGAGCGATGGTTTGAAAATCAAATCCGTTCCTTGCCAGTCCGTGCCAGCAGACAATGGTTTTTTCCTGTTCCGGATTATATACTCGTACATGGATACTGCGGTCATTGATTGTTAAAAATTCTGATGTAATTTTCATGACATATCCTTAAACTACCGGTTTATTTCATTTGCTGTTTCCGGTCCAGGATGGAACGGATGGTCCCGATAACCCCTTTGGGGAAAAATATGACCACCAGGACAAAGAGGATGCCAAAATAAAGCTGCCACCTGTCTGCCATGTTCCGGACAATGATATTTTCCGGGGCCAGAGAGGCAATGGACTTTAAAAGTCCGGGCAGCCAGTTCTCGGTGATAATAAGAAATGCAGAACCGATCATGCTGCCGTAAAGGGTTCCCATGCCCCCGATTAACACCATGAGCAGGATGTTAACCATAATGGCGGTATGAAATACTGAATCCGGATTGACATAACAGAGCCACATGGAAAACAGGATGCCGCCCAGGGATGCGACACAAGAGCTGAACACGATTGAGTAGATCTGATATCCGAATGTTTTATACCCTAAGGCAACAGCTCTTGGCTCATTTTCCCGGATGGATTTTAAGACCCTTCCCAAAGGAGATCTGATAAAACGCAGCAGCCCTGCAAACAGGAGAATGGTACAAACAAGGATCAGGTAGTAGACAATGAGACGTCCGTTAATCCTGGTATTGAACAGGGTTCCCAAGGACTGGTTGAAATTGAATATGGAAGGCAGGACAAAGGATATCCCGTCCTCCCCGCCGGTAAGGCTGGTCCATTGTATCCCCAGGATATGGGCAAACTCGGCCAGGGCCAGGGTCAGCATGGCAAAGAATATGGCTTTTACCCGTAATGAGAAAAAGGAAATCACCAGCGACAGTCCAATGCTGATCACAAGGGAAACAATGATGGCAAAAATGATATGATACCACGCAGGAGCTGAAGTATGGTAAAGTATCAGGGCAACACAATATGCCCCGATGCCGAAAAACATGCCATGGGCAAAAGAGAGTATGCCGGTATATCCTAAAAGAAGATCAAACGATGCCACCACTATGGTAAAAATCATTATTTTGGCCATCACATCCATGAGCCTGAAGGACGGAAAAATAAAGGGCATCACTGCAAATATGACAATGACTCCTGCCTGGAGATAAACTATGGGGTTGTTAACCATTGCTTTTGTGTTTGATTTGTTTTGCTCTTCTAATGTCAATCTCTTTGTCATGCTGATATCCATAACCTAATCTTTCCCGAAAAGCCCTTTTGGGCGGATTAAAAGAATAATTGCCATAATCATGAAATTGACACCAAGGGCCATTTTGGGAACAAGAAACGCCACATAATTAAATGAAAGACCGACAATGATGGCCCCGATAAAACTTCCTGTTACAGAGCCCATCCCGCCGATAATCACAACAATGAGGGCAAAAATAAGAAACTGGTCCCCCATTCCGGGATCAACCGACTGGTTGAAAATGGCCATCATGGTTCCTCCAATAGCGGCAAGGCCGGCACCTGCAGCAAAGATCAAAGTGAAGATGCGGCTGATATTGTATCCGGTTGTTTTTACGATTTCCCGGTTTTCAACCCCGGCACGGACAATAATTCCGATTTTTGTTTTCTTGAGGAAAAACTGGAGCACTGCAAATACGCCAACACCCAGGATGATGGTAATGATCCTGAAATATTCTATAAATACCCCATAAAGTATGAAACTGTCCTGAAACCCCATTGGAACAGGGACCACTTCGTCATTGACCCCCCATATGATTTTAAGAATTTCCACGATGACAAACGAGACCCCGACCGTCACCAGAAGCTGCATCAGATGGTCTCCATATACTTTTTTAATCACTAGTTTCTCCGTAACAATACCCAGGAGTGCGCCCACACCGGCTGCTGCACAAAGGGCAGCAACCAGATAAAAAAGGCTGCTGGATAAAGATGCGGTCTCTATCCAGCCAAGGGAATTAAAAAAGTTAAGGACCGTGTATCCGGCATAGGCACCAAACGCAAAAAATGCCCCATGGGCAAGGTTAAGCACATCCAGGAGGCCGAAAATCAGCGTCAGGCCCGAAGCAATCAGGAAAATAAGCATGCCAAGGGAAATGCCTGCAATTGTGAGTGTTAAATAGGTTGTAAGATCCATCCATATCAGCGGAAGCAGGAACAGGCCAATGCCGATGATCCGGTTAAGACCTGTTTTCATGAGTTTGCGGTCTGTGTTGAAAGCAATTGTTTGAGTTGTCATTGTGCCTCCGAATTTTGGTCTTTTATCAAATCCCGAGATAATTTTTCATCATTGTTTTATCCAGGGCCAGATCCTGGATCAGACCGTGAAATACCACCTGGCCGTCATCCAGGATAAAGCAGTCCGACCCCACCTGGCGTGCCAGGTTGAAATTTTGCTCCACAAGGATTACCTTTGTCTTGTCCTTGATTCGTAAAAGCGATTCTCCCAGCTGATCCACGACAATGGGGGCAAGCCCCTTTGACGGCTCGTCAATGAGAAGAAGGGCATGATCACAGACAAAAACCCGTGCAATGGCCAGCATCTGTCTTTGTCCGCCTGATAAAAGCCCTGCTTTTGTTTTCCAGAATTTTTTCAGGGCAGGGAAAAGTTCCAGGACTTCATTCAAATTTTCATGGGTTTTTTCGTTTTCCTCAATCATGGAAAGACGAAAATTTTCCTCCACCGTGAGATTGAAGAGTACAGCCCTGTCTTCAGGAACAAACCCCATGCCCATTCGTGCAATTTCATGGGTTTTTTTATTTTCAATTGCCTTGCCCTTAAAGTTTATCCGGCCTGTTGACGCAGGTGTCAATCCCATGATTGTCCTTAAGGTGGTTGATTTGCCGGCACCATTTCTTCCAAGAAGGATGGTTGCGCCGCCTTTGGCTTTCATATTAAGAGAGATGCCCTGGAGTATGTGATGCTGGCCGATATGTGTATGAACCTTGTCAAGGGACAGGATCGGATCATTCATTTTTCACACCTCCTCCCAGGTAGGCTTCAAGCACTTTTTCATTGTTTGA
Source organism: Deltaproteobacteria bacterium (assembly GCA_013151635.1). GTDB lineage: Bacteria > Desulfobacterota > Desulfobacteria > Desulfobacterales > Desulfobacteraceae > Desulfobacula. Next base: position 82,009 of record JAADHV010000001.1, read on the forward strand.
AACAGCGTCCGGCGTATCATCGCAGATGATACGGCCTTCTTTAAGTACGGCAATGGAATCAGACAAGGCCATGATCATATCAAACTTATGCTCGACCAGTAGAATGGTCCTGTTTTTCAGGGACTTGATTTCCCGGATGAGCTCAAGAATGGCAGGCACATCCTCAAGGCTCATGCCTGCAGTAGGTTCATCAAGAAGCAGGACTTCAGGATCAAGGGCCAGGAGGATGGCAATTTCAAGTTTCCGCTGCTCCCCATGGGTGAGAAGATTTGCCCGGGACAAATACTTGTCATGGAGCAGCACCTGTTTGAGAAGTTCATAGGCTTTTTCTTCAAGTTCCGGATAGTCTTTATAATGTTTCCAGAAAACCATGCCGATGTTTTCTTTAGCCTGGAGCGCCAGCCGGACATTTTCCAATACCGTGAGGCTCGGGAAAATATTGGTAAGCTGGAATGACCTGCCGATGCCTAAATTTGTCCGTTTGGCTACCCCCATTTTTGTGATGTCTTTGCCGTTGAACAGAACCTGTCCTGCTGTCGGCGCATATTGTCCGGAAATAAGGTTGAACAATGTGGTTTTACCGGCCCCGTTGGGGCCGATAATGGATTTAAGGCAGAAGGGTTCAACCTTGAGATTCAGGCTGTTGACAGCAATATGGCCGCCAAAGCATATGGTAAGATCACGGGTTTCTATTACAGGTGCTTGACTCATAAAAGGCTCCAATTAGTTGCGCGTGTTCCTGATGGGGATGTTCATGTCCTTGTATGAAATCACTTTGGTGACTTCAGGTATTCCCCATGCAATACCTTTACGGGTTGTGATTTTAAAGGCATACATATCCTGGAGAGCCTGGTGGTCTTCCTTCCTGAATACCATTTCCCCCTTGGGAGTTTGAAAATGCATGCCTTCCATGGTCTGGATCAGAGTTTCGGTGTCTGTTGTTTTAGCTTCTTTTAAAGCTTTGACCACGGCAAGGGCTGCACTCATGCCACCGCAGGTAAAAAAGTCAGGCGGTGCGTTAAACCGTTTGAAATGCTCTTTGACAAGCCAGTCGTTGATTTTATTGTTTGGACTCTCATAGTAGTAATAGTTACCGCCTTCTGCACCCACGAGGGTTTTATAGGTTTTAAGCACGTCAATGATATTTCCGCCCACAGCCAGCTTGATATTGTATCTTTTGTCCAGCTTCATGGCATTGAGTTTTGCTGTGGGGTTATTTTTTCCAGCCCAGTAGATGGCAAGATATTTTTTGCCTTTAACCTTGCTCATGGCTTTAATGATTCTCTGGGCCGGTGCGGTAAAATCAACCGTATTAAGCGGCATGTATTCTTCGTGGACAACCTTTGCGCCCGTGGCTTTCAAGGCTTCTTTGGCCGTGGCCACACCATCCCGGCCAAATGTATAGTCCTGGGCAATATAAGCCACGTTCACGCCCGGACCCCCAATGGCTGTTGCCCCTGCAATGGCATCCTGAGAAGAGTTCCTGCCGGTCCTGAATATATACCTGTTCCAGGCTTTCCCGGTGATGGAGTCAGCCACCGCAGGTTCAACAATAAGGATTTTCTTGAATTCCTTGGCAACCGGAAGACAGGCCATGGCAACTGCTGAAGACACAGGCCCCACTGCAAGATCCACCTTGTCATCCTGAAAGGCCGCGGTTAAAAGCTGTTTCCCCATATCCGGTTTCATATGGGTGTCTTTGACAATGACTTCAATGGGTCTTCCAAGAACCCTGAACGTACCATGGGTCGCATACTCAAGCCCGAGCTTGAACCCTTCAACAGATTGCTTGGCATAGGCTTCATATGGACCTGTCAGACAGACAAGCTGGGCTACTTTAATAGGTTGTTCAGCCCTGAGAGGGGATGCCAGGGCAAGGATCATCAGAAACAGGCCTGCCATTTTTAAAAATTGTTTTTTTCCCACTTTGTGCCTCCTTTGTTTTAAATGAATATATAAATGTTCTTTTTAATAAAATCATTAATTATTCTAAAATCGTCATCTATCAATAACCACCCTGCCGTCTCCCTGATCAATTCTTTCCATTGCCTGTTCCTTATAACTATTTATAAACTAAGGCTGGCAGCCATGTCACAAGCTCCGGCCAGATTGCAATGATTAAAAGACCTGTAAGCTGTAGAATAATAAAGGGTACCACTCCTTTATAGATATCAATCAATTGGATTTCAGGGGGGCAGACACCCTTTAGATAAAAGAGCGCAAAGCCTACCGGCGGCGTTAAAAACGATGTCTGCAGGGTAACAGCCATCAGGATCACAAACCAGAGAAGTTCCGGATTCGATACCACACCAAACCCGTTGATATTAAATCCCAGGGTTGAAATGACCGGAGCAATCAGGGGCAGGATGATCAGCGTGATTTCAATCCAGTCCAGGAAAAATCCAAGCAAGAAGACACAACCAAGGACTATGGCTAAAATCCCGTGAGGCCCGAAGGGTATCCCGGTCAGGATCCTTTCAATGAATTCATCCCCTCCAAGGCATCTTAAAACCAGTGCAAATGTTGTTGCACCAAGAAAAATTGCAAATATATAGGCAGTGGTGTTGAAACAGCCTTCCATCACATCAACGATAACCGATAAATTCAGTTTTTTATTATACCAGGCCAGTATGGTGGCACCAAGCGCTCCAACCCCGCTTGCTTCTGTAGGTGTCGTAATGCCGGCAAAAATTGAGCCCAGAACTGCTATGATAAGAATCACCGTGGGCAGTATGGTCTTAAGGACATCAAATAGCATTCGCCATTCAATTGGCCGCCTGTTCTGGGGAATTGGCGCGGTATCCGGTTTCAGAAAACTGGAAATAAGAATATACATGATATATAAAAATCCCAGCAGCACTCCGGGGATCACGGCACCCATAAAAAGATCCCCTACTGAAAGTCCCAACTGATCTGCCATGATGACCAGCATGATGCTCGGCGGGATAAGTATTCCCAGTGTTCCGGCGCTGGCAATGGTTCCAAGGGCCAGTGTTTTTGAGTATCCCTGTTTCATCATGGCAGGAAGAGATAACAGGCCGAGCAGGACCACGGAGGCCCCGATAATTCCGGTGGATGCGGCAAGAACAATCCCTATGAGGGTTACGGTCACGGCAAGCCCGCCATGAATTTTCCCGAAAAGCTCCTGTATTGATTCCATCATCCTTTCGGCAACACCGGATTTGTCAAGCATCAGGCCCATGAAAATAAACATGGGCAGGGCCACCAGAACCCAGTTGTCCATGTATTTGAAAATCCGGTTCACTGACATGCCAAGGGTCATATAGTCAAGTCCTGTCATTGTCCCGAACCATGTGTCAGTTATGGTGGCGATAAGGGTAAAAAGGACTGCAACACCACCCATAACCCATGCAACAGGAAAGCCTGTAAACAAAAGGCCTATAAAAGTCAAAAACATTGCTATGACAAAATAATCACCTGTTTCCATCTGGTATTCCTTCCCGCATGAAGTTGAAAATTCGAACCGCCCGTGAAATCGCAGCGAGAATCAACAAGGCAAAACTGATAGGGATAACCCCTTTTATCATCCATCTGAACGGGAGCCCTAAAGGTGCGTCAGAACTTTCGTTAACCCGGAAGGATTCATGCACAAAATCCAGGCTCTGGTGAAATATAACAAATGCAAATGGCAATAAAAGGAAGACAATTCCAAATAATTCCCATCTGTTTTTCCATTTCCGGGACATGCGTGCCTGGATGATATCTACCCTGATATGGGAATCCGTAACCATTGCATAGGAAGCACCGATCATAATTCCAAGGCCGTAAAGATGCCATTGCAGTTCCTCGAAAATCACCATGCCGTGGCTGAACCCATACCTTAATACGACCTGAAGAATAATGACCAGTACCAGTATGCCGTTGCCCCACATGACAATATGCCCGATACCTTTGATAAAATTATCTGCTGCATCACATAATCTGATCGATAATTTCTGGATTTTTTGTGCCATAAAAACACCTGTAAAAATTAGATATGCAAAAATTCATTAAAACTGTGCAGGAAAATTGATTTTTCCTGTACACCCATTCAATCATGGTTGTCTGCATATGAATCCGCCGGGGTCTATTTATCAAGTCCCCTGGGCAGGAAAGCATAATTAACCCATGTTGCATAGTCCTTTCTGAAGGCACTTAAGTCTGTCCATGCTTCCTTGAACATCGGGCTGGTTGCCGATAATTCATCAGCAACTTCAAACCAGGTCTTTTTAAATGCCGCCAGGATTTCTTTTGAGAAATACTTGTTCTGGACTCCGTGCTTTTTCACATTGTCCTCCATTACTTTTGCCTGGAGTGATTCTGTATATGCATAAGCATCAATTGTTGCAGCCTTGCAAATGATTTCCATAAGCATTTGCTGGCTTTTGCTCATGCTGTTCCAGGTGTTTTTGTTGATAAGGAGTTCAAACAGGGTAGCCTGCTGATGCCATCCCGGGAAATAGTTCAGTTTTGCGATTTTGTAGAACCCAAGCTTTGTATCAATTGCCGGCATGGAAAATTCTGTTGCGTCAATGGCATTTTTTTCAAGGGCCGGGAAAATTTCACCGCCGGGCAGTAAGCTGACTGAGGCGCCTAATTTCTGCAGGACCTTGCCGCCAAAGCCGTAATACCTTATTTTCAGTCCTTTGATGTCATCAACCGAATTAATCTCTTTTTTAAACCACCCGCCGGTTTCAGGAGAAATAATGCCGCATGGGATCACATGAACATTAAAACCCCCATTATCATACATCTTCTGGTATAATTTCAGACCGTTTCCATAATACATCCATGCCAGAAATTCGCCGATTTCAGGTCCGAACGGGATAGTTGAAAAGATGGATGCTCCAGGCAGTTTGCCTTCCCAGTACCCTGAGATAGCGTATCCGGCATTGACTTTTCCTGTTGATACCGCATCAAGGATTTCAAAGGGGGCCACTAGTTTTCCCGGCTCATAAATTTTCATTTTCAGACTTCCTTTGCTGGCAATACCAATCCTTTGGGCCACCCAGGTCGTTGTTGAACCAAGACCCGGCAATGCAGCGGCAAATGTTGTGGGAACCTTTAATAGAATAGGTTTCTCCGCTGCCAGCAGCGGGTTTGGTGAAAATAACAATACAATAAAAACAAATACCGATAAAATTGTAATAGTTCTTCTTTCCATTTTACTCTCCTTTGTTAATTAATTGTATACGTAGAATACGATACGGGTTATGGGTTTTTGGTATTTTAAAAATCTTACTTCAACATAAAGCCTCCCCAATTATGCTGCCGGACTTCAGGTTTAGTAGGTGAGCACAGATCCACCATCAAACAAGAGATCTCCGCCGACAAGGTACCTGGCATGTTGTGAAAAGCCGAAAATGATCAAGTTTGCCACCTCCATGGGGGTCATCATTTCCTTGATACGGGATTTCCCCATCATGACGTTTTTAATCACGTCTTCTTTGCTTATGGCCCTTTGTTCAGCCTGGGCCTCTATCTGTCTGTCGGCAAGCGGTGTTTTTACAAATCCTGTGCTAACGGTAAATGATCTGATTTTTCCATTTCCCTCGGCTGAAATCGACTGGGTCAATGCTCTTAGTCCAAACTTAGTAATATTATAAACCGGCTTGTTCATAGTACAGATATGCCCGTGAATCGAGGACATGTTGGCAATAACCCCATTCTGGTCCGAACTTTTTCTCATATGTGGGATGACAAGCTTTGATAATAAAAATGGTGCCCTGAGCATCAGTTTCTGCATGAGATCATATTTTTCCATTGGAAAATCTTCAATCGAGTTAACATGTTGAATCCCGGCGATATTGGCCAGGTATTTAATCTGTCCGAGCTTTGAAGCTTCTTTAACCGAGTTTTGAACATCTGTATCATTACAGAGATCGGTTTTAATAAAAACCATCTGCCCTCCCTGGTCCCTGGCGATTTTCTGGGTGGTTTTGCCTTCCTTTTGATTAATATCAAGCCCGACGGTCATGAGCTGGTTTTTAGCGGCTGCAATTGCAGTAGCCCTGCCTATCCCGGTTCCTGCACCTGTTACAATACAGACATTGGCCGGGTTAAAATTTTTATTTTTAATAATTAATGTTTTTTTAGAATTGATTTCAGGTTCTCTAATCAACATATTCCTCCTTTCCAATATCCCTCCGGTATCTCTCAAGGAAGGTTTTTAATTCATAAAATTTTGATCCGATCATCCATATTTGATCTTAATAATTTTTTTTGAGCAAGTTTCAGGCCAGACCGAAATGATGTAAGATATAAAAGCCCAATATTACTGTGGTTGTATGCTTTAAAAGTTTTATGAATAATTGTCCTATCTGATTTTCAACTTAAAAGATGTTGCTCAGAGTATACATGTAGTTTTTTTGATACAGTTTATGGATTGAAGCACCACAAGGTTTGTTCCGGCTATATTTTAGATTTATCCACAATTTGGTTTAATTTTACGGATAAACCTGACAATTCAAAAAAAACATTCAACGGTTGGATGAATTTCTGAGTCCATTTGAAATTCTTTCATATGATGACAATGCCTCAAGATATTACGGAAGAATTCGTTCCCAGCTTGAAAAGAAAGGGCAGATTATAGGTCTGTTAGACATGTTAATAGCAGCTCATGCATTGAGTAAAAAATTAATACTAATTTCAAATAATGTTAAAGAATTCAACAGAATAAAATCATTGCGGGTTGAAAACTGGGTGGAAAAATAAAAAAATAAATAGTCTTAAAACCTGCTACAAACACAAGTATGCTGTTTAGAAGGGGAAGGCTCAATTAGTATCAATTTTTTCCAGTGGACCGCAAAAAGCCGCGGCCACTGAAGAGCACGAACCCCGCGGTCAGAACAAAAGTTAGGCGCAATTGGAAGGTGTCTAAAACTAAAAAAACAAGAAGAACTCCGTTCAATTTGGTAAAGCAAATGAAATCGTTCAGGAAATAGCAAACAATCCAGAGCTTTTCAAAGCGGTTTTTAGTGGGCTCTATGACAATGAATCTGTTGTAAGAATGAGATCAGCGGATGTAGTAGAAAAGATAACTAAAGACAGGCCGGAACTATTATCGGGTTATTCCTCAAAAGTTATTTCCGTATTGGAGTCTGCTGAACAGCAGGAAGTTTGCTGGCATATGGCTCAAATCTCGCCACGCCTTGATTTAACCAAAATAGAAGAGAGGCGACTTACTGAATTATTAATGAAACTTCTGTCTCATAAAAGCAAAATCGTGAGGGTTTCCGCAATGGATGCCTTGACAAGTTTTGCAGAAAGAAATGAATCAATCTTGAAAGAAGTCATTGCTCATGAAAATACACCTAATAAAATTTCCCATGACTTTAATCAGAAAAAATACCTGATGACGGAATTCCTTAATCGGGACCCGGAGCGTCCTGCTTTATGTGACCTCTACAGACTAAAAACTTCAATTCTGCTTCCAGCAGGTCAGCTAAGCAACCTTCAGACCATTATGGAAGTTATCAGGATTTTATCAGGCGTAACTCATCGGTATTAAAAATATTTTATATTTTTCTCGACTTTTATTTTTTAAAGTTTTATATATGGAAGAACTGTAGCAAAATTTATACATGTAGTCACTTTAATACGTAGAATCAGCAATGCAGTTCATAAAAGGAAATTAATATGGCAGAAAATAAAAATGAGAGTTCCATACATGAATTACATAAAGAAAATGAACTTTATGGACTGGTGTTTGATAATATCAATGCTGGGGTTATCATCATAGATGCAGACGGTTATATCACCCATTTTAATAAACCCTACGGGCGGTTTCTAAATCTTGATCCGGATGCCCAGATCGGCAGGCATTGTACCAAAGTTATTGAAAATACCAGAATGCATATTGTTGCAAGGACCGGAAAGGCGGAAATCAATAAATCACAGCGCATCAACGGCCATGATATGGTTGTTCAGCGAATTCCCATTAAGAAAGACGGCAGAGTAATTGCGGTCTACGGCCAGGTCATGTTCCGGAATGTTGAAGAAGTAAAGGAGCTTGCGGCAAAACTGTCCATGCTTGAATCAAAAGTTCAGCTGTTTGAAAAGGAACTCTTTGACCTTAGGTCGACAAAATATACATTCAACTGCATCATCGGGAAGAGTGATGAGATAAAATACCTGAAAGACGAAGCCCGGAATGCAGCATTAAACGATTCAACCGTTTTGATCACAGGGGAGAGCGGGACCGGCAAGGAGCTTTTCTCCCAGGCAATTCACAATGCGAGCAAAAGAAGACACCACCCGCTTGTACGGATTAACTGCGCGGCAATACCAAAGGATCTTTTGGAGTCGGAATTGTTCGGGTATGAGGAAGGTGCCTTTACAGGGGCTAAAGTCAAGGGGAAACCCGGCAAATTTGAGCTTGCCAACAATGGCACCATATTCCTTGATGAAATCGGCGATCTTCCCCTTGATATGCAGCCCAAGCTGCTTCGGGTCCTTGAAGAGAAGGAATTTGAAAGAATAGGCGGCACTAAAATCATCAGATCTGATTTCAGGGTGATTTGTGCCACAAATCAAAATCTTGAAGAGTTGATGGAAAAACTAAAATTCAGAAAAGACCTTTTTTATCGCCTGAATGTCATCCCTATCTATATACCGCCTTTAAGAGAACGACAAAAGGATATCATACCCCTTGCCAGGCATATGTTAAAAAAAATGACCCTGGCAGCTAATCATCCACAAATGGATATAGAGAAAAATGCGGCAAAGGAATTAAAAAATTATGACTGGCCCGGTAATGCCCGTGAATTGTCAAATGTTCTGGAACGTGCCATGTATTCATCCAGCAACAACACAATTTACAAGGGTGACCTGCCTTTCAATCTGGATTACAGCTCCCACACCCCGGGAAACAAGACAAGCCCCACACTAAAAAACGCACAGAGCCAGGCCCAGGTAAAAGCCATTTATCAGGCCCTTGCCAAGACAAATTACATCAAGGCCAGGGCCGCAAAACTGCTTGGGATTCACCGGACACTTCTGTATAAAAAGATGAAAGAATACAATATCGGACTTAAGCCTGAATAACCGGCATGACCGGAGCAGAATGGTTTCTGGCGGCAGAATATTCTGCAATTTTCTAACCGGACATCACTGATTTTCCTATCGTTTTTAATTATTAACAGTTTAATATTGAAAATATTTGTAAAACCATATAACCTGGCTATATAATAGATAAAAAGAAGCTATTGAAAAATACATTAAGAAGGGGCTTTAAGTGGATGCAGTTAAAGCTTGTATTAAGGGGTGGGAAAAAAGGGGTGTTTATGATGACCCTAAGTTAACCCAGATTGTAGAGACCTATGAGGACTTAGGCTTTTTGGTCAGACTTGGGCCATTTCAACCGGAAATTAAAGCAGGATGTATAAAATGTTTTAAAAAGAATCCTGATAAATATAAGGTGGTTTACACAAAAAAAAATGACTCGGAATAAAAAAATCGGTATTAAACATTTTTTTTGTAAAAATAGGATGTTATATGGCAGATAAAGATAAAAGACAAAAAAGCAGTGAAAAGCAATCCATGCCCCGGACCAAGGTCAAGTTTGAAGTCTATGGAGAAGAGATGATTGAAAAAGAAGTAAAATCCAGTGGTAACAGCGGTAGAATTTATCTTCCGCCCAACTGGGTCGGCCACACTGTAAAGATCATAAAAGTAGAATAACAATGGAGGACCTTGTGGAAAACGCAGTCAAGATAAGAGAAATCACTCTTAAGGATGCACAGGCAATACAGAATATAAGAGAGGCGATTTCAGAAGATGATGCAGAAGTCGATTTTGTGAAAATTATCGAGCGGCAGATATCTGAGAGCACAGCTAAGTCAAGCCTGGTGGCCTTGATTAATGGAAAAGTGGTGGGATATATGATAAGTACAAGCCTTCTTGCAGGCTTTGGAATTAAAAAGAGTGCATGGATAATGGCTATTGGTGTTCATCCTGATTTTATGGGCCAGGGCATTGGATTAAAGCTTGGCGAAAAGATTTGTGACATTTATAGAGTTAAAGGAATTAGAAATATATACTCGTCTGTCCGCTGGGACTCCACAGATGTTCTTTCCTTTTTTAAAAAACTCGGGTTTGAAAGAAGCCAGTTTATCAATTTAAAAAAGAAATTGTAGATCATAAGAAAAGCTGCCGGAACTATTGCACCAGCAGCTTTTTTTTGTATGAATAATCAGTTGTTTTTACATGCCGAGGTATGCTTTTCTTACATCATCATTGGCCAGAAGATTTTCACCTGTGTCGGTTATTGTAATTGTTCCGTTTTCCATTACATAGCCACGGTGGGCAGCCTTTAGAGCAAGGTTGGCATTCTGTTCAACAATAAAGATGGTGGTTTTCTGCTCCTGGTTTATTTTTTTTATAATACTGAAAATCTGTTTGACAATAATGGGGGCAAGTCCAAGGGATGGTTCGTCAAGGAGCAGCACCTTGGGCCTTGACATCAGGGCTCTTGAAATGGCCAGCATCTGCTGCTCCCCACCGCTTAAGGTGCCTCCGGCCTGGTTTTTCCTGTCCGCAAGAATGGGGAAAAGGTTGTAAACATAGTCAAAATCATTTTTGATTCCTTCTTTGTCATTTCGCAGGAAAGCTCCCATATCAAGGTTCTCGGCAACTGTAAGGTATGGAAATATCCGCCGGCCTTCCGGCACCTGGCAAATCCCCATTTTAACTATAGCATCAGGGCTCTTGCGGGTGATATCCTGCCCTTTGAATATAATCCTGCCCTGTTTGGCAGGAACAACACCGCAGGTGGTCATCAATGTGGTGGACTTCCCGGCACCATTAGCCCCGATAAGGGAAATAACCTCTCCTTCAGATACCTCAAGGTCAATACCTTTGAGTGCGTGAATATTACCATAATATGTATGTATGTTTTTTAATTTAAGCATCTTCAGAATCGTCTCCAAGATAGGCTTTGATTACGTCGGAATTGGACTTCACCTCCCGGGGTGTGCCTTCGGCAATCTTCCTGCCGTAATCCACAACATGAATATTATCTGACAGGCTCATGACAAGCTTCATGTCATGCTCAATCAGCAAGATGGATAAATCCTCGTTATCCCTCAGCCAGATTATGAGTTCATCCAGCTCTTTTGTCTCCTGTGGGTTCATGCCGGCAGCAGGTTCGTCCAGAAGAAGCAGAAACGGATCTGTGGCAAGGGCCCTTGCAATTTCAAGCCTTCGCTGGGCACCATAGGGCAGATTAACAGCCATTTCATTCACGTATTTGTCCAATCCTATTTTTTCAAGGATTCTATAACTGTCGGAAACCGCCTTTTGCTCTTCATCCTTTTGAGCGGATGGCCTGAGCATGGCGCTGATAATTCCTGATTTCAATCTGCAGTGCCTTCCGATCATGACATTTTCCAGAACGGTCATTCCCTCGAAAAGCCTGATATTCTGGAAGGTTCTTGCAAGGCCTTTTTCAGCCACAATATTGGTTTTTAGCCCGTTTAATCTCTGGGTCGGTTTGCCTGGCGGCGTGATTTCCACATGCCCTTCACTTGGCTCGTAAATACCGGTAATACAATTGAAAAAGGTTGTTTTACCAGCACCATTCGGGCCGATAAGGGCAGCGATCTGCCCCTTTTCAACAGCAATGTTCACATTGTCCAGGGCTTTTAATCCTCCAAAATTCATTGTGAGGTTCTTTACATTGAGTATAGGTTCCATAAATTTATTCTTTTACTTTTTCAAATTTATATGTTTTACGTACACTTTTAATAAGCCCTTCTGGTTTAAATACCATAACAATGACCTGGAGTGCGCCAAATACGAGCATCCTGTATTCTGCCATCGCCCTTAAATATTCAGGCACCAGGATAAGGACAAGGGCTCCTGCAATAACACCAATGGCAGAGCCCATGCCACCTATAACAACAACGCAGAGGATAGTGATGGACTCCCAGATCGTAAAAGACATCGGATTAATATAAGATGTCTTGGCTGCGAAAACGACCCCGCCCAGGGCAGCCCATGTGGCGCCAAGGGCAAAAGCTGTAAGCTTGGTCTTGACCTTGTCAATTCCCATGGCCTGGCAGGCAATTTCATCATCCCTTAAAGCAATCCAGGCCCTCCCGATGCGTGAATTTTCAAGCCGGTTAACAAAAAATATGGTTAACAGCACCAGTGCAATAACAATAAAATAAATATAAACAACAGAAGCATGCTGCTCAAATTGGTAACCGAAGAATGATGGAGCAGGAATATTCGGAATGCCCCTTGGGCCGTTGGAAAAGCTGTCCCAGTTTTCTAAGATAATCCTGATGATTTCGCCGAATCCCAGGGTAACGATGGCCAGGTAATCACCTTTCAGTTTAAGTACCGGATACCCTAACATAGTCCCGCAAATTGCACCGAGCATTGCACTTATGGGCAGAACCACCCAGAAACTCAGGCCGTAATGAAGGTTCAACAGGGCATAGGCATAGGCACCAACTGCATAAAAGGCTACATATCCAAGATCCAGGAGGCCTGCAAGCCCTACAACAATATTCAAGCCCAGTCCCAGCATGACATATACAAGGGCTGTAATCATGATGCTTGTGTGGTACATGGGAAAAATGAACGGATAAGCAAGAAAAAAGACCCCGACGGCAGCCAGAAACGGATTCCTGAATTTTTCATTTTGAAGAAGTCTGTGGACAACAGGAATATCGTCCTTGACACCTGTTTTCTTTTTTTCCTCTTTCATCCGTAAAAAATAATTCCAGACCAGTGAAGCCCCAAAGCCTGCAATGCCGACCCAAAGAATATTGCCCCACCTGAAAAGCACAGTATGCTTTATGGTGTTGATTTTAATAACCATAATCGGAAAGGTCAGCACTATAAACCATAAGGCGATAAAAAATGATTGTTTGATTTCTTTTTTTGTAACCATAATCAACTTTCTAAAAAATGTGGTTAGACTTTAGACGTTTCATTTCTGCCCAAAATGCCGGAAGGTCGGAAAATCAGTATAATTACGAGAATGACAAAGGCAAATACATCTTCGTACTCACTCCAGAAATAGCCTGTGAAAAGACTTTCTGAAATGCCCAGTACAAGACTTCCCAGAACAGCTCCCGGAATACTGCCTATCCCACCTAATACCGCCGCAATGAACGCCTTAAGCCCTGCTAAGAACCCGATATAAAAATTTATCTGGCCTACATGGCAGGCAATTAAGACACCGCCGATAGCTGCAGTGGCTGACCCGACAACAAAGGTTGTTGAAATAACCCGGTTCACATTTATCCCGACAAGTGACGCCATAATCTGATCCTGGGCCGTGGCTCTCATGGCCTTGCCGATCCTGGTGAATTTAATCAGTATTCCCAAAAGAATCATGACAATTACAGTGGTTGCAATAATGGTCATTTCAACAGAAGTTATAATGTCGGCAAAGGGTTCCCAGAATTCAAAATCAGGAATCAGGCTTTCAAAAGGAAGAAATCCCGGGGTCTGGGCAAGCATGACATAATTTTGTAAAAAAAGACTCATTCCAATGGCAGAAATGAGTGCGGAAAGCCTTGGCGCTGTCCTTAATGGCTTATAAGCGATTTTTTCAACGGTAAATCCATAGGCGCAGGAGTAAAAGATGGCAAAAACAAAGGCAAGGATAACAATAACGGCAGAATTCCAACCCCATAATCCCAGGACAGTTGAAACAATGAGGGCTGTCATGGCACCAATCATATATATCTCGCCATGGGCAAAATTAATCAGCTCGATAATACCGTAAACCATGGTGTACCCGAGAGCTATCAAGGCATAGATGCTGCCCCTTGTAAGACCTCCCAGGAGTAGTGCAAAAAAATAGGCAGGGTCTGCGAGCACCTCTTTGATACCGAAAAATCCCAGTATTCCGGTGACTGCAACACCCAGTATAATATTAAACAGGCGCATGTTAATTAATTTGAGTCTCCTAAACTTTGTTAAATTTAAGTAAAATTACTGCTTATAAAAACAGGAGCTGCAATATTTTTTTATTACGCTCCTGTCTCCATTATGCATTCAGATATTAATTAACCTGCACATATTTCCCGTTTTGAACCTGATATACAGAAAAACCTGCACCCACAACATCACCGTTTTTATCAAAACCGATTCTTCCTATAGGAGAGTCGATTTTGTTGGCAAACAAGGCTGCACGCATTTTGGTATAATCCAGGGAGCCTGCTTTTTCAGCGGCATTTGCAAGGGCCTGAACACAGGCATATGCATTAAAAAAGAATGTGCCCGGATCTTCATTGTATTTTTTCTGATGTTTTTTAGTTAATGCAATATGAAGAGGATTTGAAGATGTTTCATTAGGGCCTGTTGCATAAACACCGTCACCGTATTTTCCGGCCAAGGCTACAAACTCGCTGCCATAGATACCGTCACCGCCGAAGAAAGTGGTTTTAACTCTTTTCTTTTTGAGAAGTGCGACAATTTTTGATGCGTCAGAGTGATACCCTCCCCACATTGTAACGTCTGCCTTGGATCTTTTGATTTTCTGTACTATGGCAGAAAAATCAACAGCCCCGGTTGTGATACCTTCAAAAAGAACTATTTCAACGCCTCCGAGTTTGCCAAAGTATTTCCTTGCAAGTTCCATCTGGCCCTTGCCGTAATCACCTTTGTCATGAATCAAGGCTACTTTTTTGGCATGAAGGTTGTTTTTAACAAAAGAGGTCATAAGATCTGCCTGGGCGCCATCATAGGAAATGGTTCTAAAAAAGTTGGGCTGTTCGCCTTTAAGGGTCAGATCATTATTGGTTGATGCAGGGGAGATAACCAGAAGTCCTGCATCCTTGTAAATTTTGTTTGCAGCAATGGTACAGCCGGAACAGACATGACCGACAATCATCTGGGCACCGTCTGATACAAGTTTGGTCGCAACGTTGACTGCGACTTCGGGTTTACATACATCATCACCGATCAGCAATTCAACCTTTTTGCCCAGAATACCGCCTTTGGCATTCAGGTCATCGACAGCAATTTCAACACCTCTTACAGAAGAAATTCCATAAGGTGCCAGGTCACCGGAAATAACACCGGCAACACCAATTTTGATTGTATCACCGGCAAAGCTGGGTGCGGTAAAGCCGATTAAAATTAATAGTGCAAGCGCTAACGTTTTAAAAAATGATTTCATTTTTTTTACTCCCCTCTAGTTTAAATTAACTGGTTAGTACAGCATAACTACAATTACAATTATAAGTTTCGCAACTATAAAAAAGATGAATTCCCATAGTCAAGCAAAAAAACTGATTTGGATAAAAAAAATAATGGCCACATGTTCAAAACATTAGGAAAATTGCCCCTTTGTCTTGTATATACAGGATAAAGCTACCGAATTTAATTCGTTGGTTTCAGGGTAACTAAAGCCTTTTGAATTAACATGTAAAATGTCTTAAAAATTTTGCCTGATATGTGATTTTCTATCCCGGGATATTATCTTTATTTTTAAAGACCTCCTTTGCCTTTGCGGTTTATTCCAAATGGTTCTATAATAGTCTTCATTTCATGTTCCTGCATGGTATTTGCTTGTGTTATTCAATTCAACATAGGTTTCAAACATTTCCATTAAGGCGTCTAATTTTTTTTTATAAATTTTTTCTTCAATGGCCGGAATTATCTGGTGGGAGCCAATATAAAAACAATACCGTATCAGGGAAATCATTTCTACCTGTTCAGGGTCACTGGTCATAAGCGAAAACATAGCGCGTAAAAATCCAAGTCTCTGGTTGTCAATCCTTTCCTGGAAATCCCTTGCCAGAGGGTCTCTTAATGCCCAGGCCCGGATGGCAACTTCAATCTCCGGGTCCATATTTTCTTTTGAAAGCTTTAAGAGTGTTGAATTGATGCCTTTAAATGTTTTTTCCTGCTTACTGATTTCTATTATATCAAAGGTCTGTTTTTCTTCCCAGAATTCTAGAAGTTTTTCAAAATAATCGTCACGGTTTTTAAAATGGTGATAAAAAGACCCTTTGGTTTTATTTAATTTTCTTGTGAGGTTTTCAATGGTGAGGTCGGCGGCACCACTTGCTTTAAGGATGTTAAGTCCTTGTTCAAACCATGCTGTTTTATTGAGCCTTTTCATATTGCCGCCTTAATTATTCAAACCATACGGTATGGTATGTTGTAGTCACATATCAGCTATCTTTTTTCGAATCAAGAAAAAAAATCAATTTTTTTTGCTTTTTAATTATCAGAAAGATTGCAAAGGCCATCAAAGCGTCTAAAGGCTTTCTAAAGCTGCTCCCATTCTTTTTAATCCCTCTTTCAGCAATGATACAGGGCACCCGAAATTCAGCCTTATAAAACCTTTCTGGCCGAAAAAACTGCCGTCTGACACCCCTATGCCTGCTTTTTCAAAGAAACTGACAGGGTCTTTCAGCCCTGTTCCCCTGACATCAACCCAGGCAAGATAGGTGGATTCAATGAGGTTGAGTTTGCATCCTTTCATTTTATTGACACGATACTGGACAATATCCCTGTTTTTTCTAAGGTAGGCAATCAATGCTGAGAGCCATTTATCACATTCGGTATAGGCTGCTTTTGCAGCAAACAGCCCTAAAAGGTTTACATCCGGTATCAGGCCTTTTAAGCTGGATTTGAATTTATTTCTTAACCCTTTGTCCGGAATGATGGCAAAAGAGCATCCAAGGCCGGGGATATTATAAGTCTTGGAAGGTGCCATCAAAGTAATGGTTTGTCCGGCTGCCGTTTTCGACAAAGATGCGGCGGGAATATGGTGCCTGCCCTCATCAAGAATAAAGTCACTGTGGATTTCATCTGAGCATATTATTACATCATAGGCTGCACAAAGTTCCACAAGCTTGTTGATTTCTTCTTTTGCAAAGACAGTTCCGCAAGGATTATAGGGGTTACAGAACATGAACAGGCCCGTATTTTCCTTCAGCTCATTTTCAAGTGCATTAAAATCAAGCGTGGCCCGCTGGTTGACGTCTATCATGGGAACAGTGGCCAGAATTTTTCCACAGTTTCCCGGGGCTGATAAAAACGGGGGATATATAGGCGTGGTAGTGACAATTTTATCCTGCGGTGCGCCAAATGCTGCACAGGCAACATTCAATCCGCATACAACACCGGGAAGCCATATGACCCAGCCCTTTTCAACTTTCCAGTCATAGAGGACCTTTAATCTTGCAATAACGGCATTATTAAGTTCGTCAGGAATAATAGTATATCCTAAAATACCATGTTCAATAGTTTTTTTAAGGGTTTCCTGAATGGCTGGCGGGGTTTTAAAATCCATGTCTGCCACCCACATGGGGATGATACCGGTGCTTTTATATTTTTCCCATTTCAATGAATAGGTGTTTGAACGGTCAATTATTTCATCAAAATTATATTTCATATTTCCATAAAACTCCTGTATTATAATCTAAAATTCAAAAGGAATAATACTAACATAGCCGGGGAAAAAATTCTTGTGTTTTTCAGATTCGCTGTTGCAGCCGATTTTTAAAATACGGGTTGGCTTCATGTATTTTAACAAAATTATAATATAAATCATCCTTCATAGTGTAATGGTTAGACTTTTTTCTCTGGATGTGCAAAAAAACAATTGTGGGAAGGATTTAAAATATAGTATGTTCTCTTGTAAACTATGTGGGGGAGTGTAAGTTTACCTGGTAATTTTAATAAATTAAGGTGGGATATGAATTTTTTTTCCTTAAAATTAAAACAGAAAATTTTAAGTGTTATCGTACTGGTTGTCGCAATTGTCATGGTTGTTTCATCCCTGGTGGTGTCATATGTGATTTATCAGCAGAATGTCGCAACAACAAATGCGAATATTGTTGTTGCCGTCAATAATATCAAAAACAGACTTTCAGAGATTCAGGATGACCTTATAAAAAAGACTGATCAAATGAAAGGGGTATTTAAGGTAGGTGAGAATGTGAAGTTCATAGTCGAATTCAAGGAAAAATATGACCTTGG
This sequence comes from Deltaproteobacteria bacterium, assembly GCA_013151635.1. Lineage (GTDB taxonomy): Bacteria > Desulfobacterota > Desulfobacteria > Desulfobacterales > Desulfobacteraceae > Desulfobacula. The sequence goes on from JAADHV010000001.1 coordinate 99,967, forward strand.
CATGACGGAAACCTCATTCCTGGACATTGCCAATGCTGTTTTTGCCATGTCTTCTGCCAATGATATAAATAAAATGGCCATATATGATGCAAGGGGTGAACTTGTCGCATTTTCTGAAAAAAAAGGGAAAAATTCAAGGCTTGCGGGATACTATTATATTAATCCCAAAAAGGCATTCAATTATGCTGTTTTAAACGACAATGATGATTTAAAGAAAACCAAATGGATAACAGGTAAAAAGCCCAGTGGCCTTGAAATTCCTGTTGAAAGGAAAAACCTTCCTTTTAACGGGATCGCAAAAATTTTGGAAAAATCTGGTGACCAGTTGTCCCTGGAGTTCGTGATCCCGGTAATGGTTGATGATTACAATAAAAAAACCGAAAAAATGGAACCAAAGACTTTTGGATTTATCATATTGTCTAAATATTTAGGTAAGACCTTTGTAAGAAAGATGGCGGAACTTACAGGGATGGATATCAATATTTTTGCCGGTGACAAATTATCTTTGGGGGATCTTGCAATGTATAAAGTCATTGACAAAGACAGTTTTGCCAACAATGTTGATGCATCGTGGACATTAAAAAAACAAGAAGCCATACTCAATACAATCAGTGTTGGCGGCAGTAAATATCTACAGGGAATTTTGCCGGTCTATTCCAACGGGCAGTTCAACGGGGCCATAACAGCGCTTAATTCCACAGGGACAGTGATAGATAACACTTTGCAGGTTGTTTATGTCCTGGTGATTGTATTTCTTTGCTGTATTGTGTTTATCATTCCTTTTGCACTCTTTGTTTCCGGTACCATTGTGAAATCAATTATCAAAGTGACTCAAAGCCTCAAAGATGTTGCACAGGGTGAAGGCGACCTGACCAGGAGAATTGATATTAAGTCAAAAGATGAAATCGGGGAATTGTCACAATGGTTTAATATATTCATAGAGAAACTGCAGGCCATGATTGTTGATATTTCAAATAGTTCCCAGGCCCTGTCCAGGTTTGCAGATGTTACCAAAGAGCAGTCAGGGCAGATATCAGAAAGCTCCCATGATATGTCAAAAGTTACGGAAACCGTAACAGATTCAACAACAAAAATGAGTTCAGGTATTTCATCTATTTCCGGGGTTGTGGGGCAAGCTGCTGATAATCTTGAAATCGTGGCTTCTTCGACAGAAGAAATGACAGCAACGATTAATGAGATTGCGAAAAATGCAGAGACTTCAAGGGCCATGAGTATTGAAACCGGTCAGAAAATAGAAAAAGCATCCTTGCAGGTTAATCAGCTCGGTCTTGATGCAAAAGAAATAGATACATTTACAGAATCAATAAATGAGATTTCCGAGCAGACAAATCTTTTGGCACTGAATGCAACCATTGAAGCTGCAAGGGCTGGTGAAGCAGGGAAGGGCTTTGCTGTTGTAGCAGGAGAAATAAAGGAACTGGCAAGACAGACAGCAGTTGCAACCAGGGATATCAAGGCTAAAATTGATAATATCAGGAATTCAACCGGCATTACCGTAAATGAAATGGCAGGAATTTCAAAGACATTTGGCGATATGAATGAAGTTATCAATGAAATAGCATCAGCCATTGAAGAACAATCTGCTACCACAAAAGAAATTGCCGATAATACAGCAACGGTTGCAGGGGGCATAAGTGATGTGAATACGAATATTGCCAGGTTTGATGATCTTACAACCGATATTTCCAAAGATATGGAAAAAGTGAATGAAGCAAGTAAAAGGATGTCAAAAAACTGTAGTAATATCAATTCAGATGCAGAAAAAATGCAGCAGCAGACTAAAAGGCTGGATAGTTTGATTCGCAGGTTTGTTATTGAGTAAGATAAAGATATGTCCTCCTTTATCCTTTTGAAAGGAACCAAGGGTATAAGTATGAATATAAACCAGAAAATTGATAGTATCAGGCAATTGATGAAAACCCGCAATCTTGCAGCGGTCATCATTCCAAGCGATGACCCCCATAAGAGTGAATATGTTGCCGAACACTTCCAGGCAAGAAAGTGGCTGACAGGGTTTGCAGGTTCTGCCGGCACTGCGGTTGTTACCCTTGATCGCGCTGTATTATGGACGGATTTTAGATATTATATCCAGGCTGAAAAACAGATTTCAGGTTCACAGTTCGAGCTTTTTAAGATGGGCGAACCTGGTGTTCCTGCATTTCAAAAATGGTTGATTGACACCCTGAAACCACAAGATGTCATCGGGATTAATGGGAGTGTCTTTTGCGTGGCCGATGTAAAAAAGTATAAAGCAAAGTTTGAGGCCAAAGAGCTTTTGCTGGATACTAAAATTGATTTTATAGATGAACTATGGAAAGACAGGCCGCCCATGCCCTTGTCAGAAGCTTTTTCCCTGTCTGAAAAATATGCAGGGAAAACCAGAGCAGATAAAATCAAGGAAATCAGAAAGCAGATGAATACTTCGGGTGCTTTTTACCATTTGATGGCGACCCTTGATGATATCGCCTGGACACTTAATCTCAGGGGAAAAGATGTCCGTTCCAACCCGGTTAATATTGCCTTTTTATTGATGAGTCAAAAAAAGGTGTCTTTGTTTGTAAACCGTGAAAAAATCAATGATAATCTTGCTAAAGAGCTGGGCCGGGACGGCATAGATATTGTTGAGTATGAAGGCATAATCCCGGCATTATCGAAAATACAGGATAAAAAAACGATCCTGGTTGATCCGGAGAATACCAACTGCAATCTTTACCAGGCCATTAATAAAAAATGCAGGATCATTGAGAAATCCAATCCTGCTATTGCGCTTAAAGCCATAAAAAATGATACACAAATATCTCATTTGAGACATACGGCTGTAAAAGATGGCACAGCAGTTGTAAATTTCCTTTACTGGCTTGAACATCAGGACGAAAACGGGAAAATTACGGAACTTGCTGCGGCGGATAAGCTTTATGAATTTAGAAAAAACCAGGAATTGTTTGTTGATAACAGTTTTGATCCGATCATGGCCTTTGGTGAGCATTCTGCCATGTGCCACTATTCCGCTTCAAAAGAAACAGATGTAATAATTGGCGAAAACGGTATGTTTTTAACAGACTCAGGTGGAAATTATCTTACCGGAACCACAGATATTACAAGGACTGTATTCCGGGGGGAGCCGTCCAAACAGGAAATTTTTGATTATACCTTGGTGCTCAAGGGCCATATTTGTGTAGCAACAACCTTGTTCCCCAAAGGCACCAGGGGCTTCCAGATTGATACCCTTGCAAGGCAGTACCTATGGAACGAGGGAATGGATTTCGGTCATGGTACGGGACATGGCGTGGGGTTTTTTTTATGTGTTCATGAAGGCCCTGCCAGAATAAGTTCCCATCCTGTTGATGTAAAACTTGAAAAAGGCATGGTGCTGACAAACGAACCTGGCGTTTACAGGGAGGGCGCTTATGGTATAAGGCTTGAAAACATGATTCTCGTGGTCCAGGCTTTTAAAAATGAGTTTGGTATATTTATGAAATTTGAGAACATGACATACTGCCATTTTGAACGTAACCTGATTGACCGGTCGATGCTGTCCTGCAAGGAAAAAGCTTTTGTCAATGCTTACCATGGCCTGGTATATGAAAAACTTTCTCCAGGACTTGACAAGGATGTGGCATCCTGGTTCAGGGAAAAAACAAAGCCGATATAAAAAAAAATTTAACTTGACAGGCTGTTGAATTTATACCCTACGCCTGAAATAGTAATAATAAGGGCAGGGGTTTCAGGGTTTTGTTCAATTTTTTTTCTTAATCTCTGGATATGGACATCCAAAGCCCTGCTGTGGGAATAGAGTTGTGAATCCCACCAGATCTGTTTTTCGATAAATTTTCTTGAAAGGGTTTTATCCGGGTGGGAGACAAAAAGTTCTAAAAGTTGAAATTCTGTTTTTGTAAGTTTCACTATTTGTCCCCTGATGGAAACCTGCCTTGTCTTATAGTTTATCTCAAGGCCTTTGAATTCTTGTTTTTCCTTAACGAGTGATCTGTCAACCCTGTTGAAAATCGCCGTGATCCTTGCTGAAAGTTCCAGGTATTCAAAGGGTTTTACTATATAATCATCAGCACCGCTTTTAAGCCCTAAAACCTTATCGGGCAGTGAGTCTCTTGCTGTCAGCATGATGATGGGAAAATCAAATGATTTTCTTAAAATTTCACAAATAGAGATGCCATCCATATCAGGAAGGTTCAGGTCAAGCAGAACAAGGTTCGGCTGATAAGTTTCGGCCATTTCAATGCCTTGCCTGCCAAGATAGGAGCAAATAACCTTATACCCGTCCAGGCTTAAATTGCCTTTAACGGTTTGAACAATGTCTTTATCATCGTCTATGATCAAAATGGTTTTGGAAGGTCCGGTCATTTATCAGCCCTTTTTCCTTTGGGAAGTGTTATAAAAAATGTGCTGGATGATCCTTGCAGGCTTTGAACGCTGATGCTGCCTTTATGTGCATTTACAATGGCTTTGGATATGGCAAGTCCCATGCCTGCTCCTTGATTTTTTATATTTGATTCACTTTTAGCAGTGTAAAATTTTTTAAAAACAGTTTCAAGATTTTCTTTGGGAATACCAGGCCCTTGGTCTTTTATGGATATTTGAATATTATTGTTTTTGGTTTTAACCTGTATATTGATCAAGGCCCCTGTTTTGGAAAATTTTATGGCATTGTCCAGAAGGTTGACAAGAACCTGCTCCATCCGTTCAAGATCAATAACAGCATAAAGGTTGGCAGGGCAGTCGTGCAGAATTGTAATATTTTTTTCCAGGGCCAGGGGGCTCATGATGTCTATCACCTCGTTAACGAGTTGTGAAATATCCTCTTGTTCAAATTCCCAGTCGATTTTCCCTGCTTCAAGTTTGGTAAAATCAAACAGGTTTGAAATCAGCCGGGTGAGCCTTGAATTATTTTTTTCAATGATCTGGACAAATTCAAGCTGATCCGGGTCTGAAAGCGTCCTTTCAAGATAATTAATACTGCCTTTGACGGCTGTTAAAGGGGTGCGAAGTTCATGGGACATATTGGCAATGAAATCTGATTTAAGTTTGTTTATTTTTAAAAGTTCATTATTGGCAAGGGCAAGGTTTTTTGTGGCCTTTGCCACTTTTTCTTCTAAAGTGTTCCTGTTGTGCATAAGGCTTTCGGCCATGAGGTTGAAGCTTTTTCCCAGTCTTTCAAGTTCATCATTTGTATCAAGTGATACCCTTGCACCAAGATCACCAAAGGACAGCTCCCGGCTTTTTTTTTCCAGTTCATTGATTGGTTTTAAGACAAGGGTATGGATAAGGAAAACCAGTACAATAATGGTGACCAGGGTGATACATATCCCTGCTCCTGCAAGCAGTTTTATGTTTTTCTTCAAGGCAAGCCTTATATGTTCATATGGAATGGTTATCCTTAATCCACCGATGATGCCGGTCTTTTGCCTGGCCTCGCTGGTGTGACATTTGATGCAGCCTTTTTTATTATAAAGGGGTACCATATAATCAAAGGATTGATCAGTGAACCGGAAATATTCTGTTGTCTTATCCATTTTAAAACTGTTCAGGGCTGTTTTTTCAAAACTGTCCGGGGTGTTGGCAATATTGATGGGTGTAAGGCTGGACAGGTTAAACCGGTATGATTTTTTCTTAAATGAATATTGAGACAGTTTTTGTGTCACCATTGACGGTGTAAATAACTGGTAAGTATCATGCGACGTGGAAATCTGCTTTTTTTTTGCAAATATAACCCTTTTTGCCCCGGGGCTTTTAACATTGACAAAGACCCCGCCCATACAGTCTGTCACCCATTGGCGGGTTAAAACAATCTGGTCCGCAAGTACCCTTGCTTTTTCAAGGGTTTCTTTTTTGCCCTGGTTGGATATGCGAAAGCCAATCCAGGTAAAAAGAAGCCCCAGGATCGGGACAATAATGATAATAACACCAAAAACAAATTTCCTTTTCAATGGATAATTTATTTTCGGTAAAGGCTTTTTTATGGTATAAACATTATTATTCTGCATACTGCTTGTCCTAAATGAGTTAATGTTTGTCCCTCCTATAATGGATAATCTCATGCTAGGGTATAAAATGATTTGATAAAAATATCCATATAAAAAAGATGGCATGCTTTTTGAGTAGTTTGCTTTAAAAGATTTGATAAGAAAAGAAAGATAGTAAACCGAAATGCATGGCTGAATCAGAATGGATTTTGCCTGGGATAAAAAAAATAAAACAAATAATTTTAAAAAGGAGAAAAATTATGGTCAGCTGGTTATGCAGTAAATGCGGATATACCCTGGAAGCAGACACCCCGCCTGAAGAATGCCCGTCCTGTAAGGGCGATTGTTCCTTTGTCGATAATTCGTGTTATACACCGGATTGCGCGGGAAAGCCAAATGATCCCCAGATCAAGGGTGATGGAGAATAAAAAAAAGGAGAACTTGGGATGAAATGGATGCAGTTTTTTACTCCGGCTGAATCTTTAGATTTTAAGGAAACCCAAAGCTATATTTCGCAACATCCGGGCGATGAGATGACGATACTGGATGTCAGGCAGCCATCAGAATATCAGGAAAGCCATATCCCGGGGGCCACCTTGATCCCTTTACCCAAACTTGCGGACAGGCTCAATGAGCTTGATCCTGAAAAACCCGTCCTGGTCTATTGAGCTGTTGGTGGCCGCAGTCGTGTTGCTGCGCAGATGTTATCAGGAAACGGGTTTAAAAAAGTTTTCAATGTCACCGGCGGAATAAAGGCATGGCATGCGAAAACAGCTGTAGGACCACAGGATCTTGGAGTGGATCTTTTCTGTGGTAAAGAGGAACCTGAGGATGTGTTAACGGTTGCTTATTCCCTTGAACAGGGACTGCGTGATTTTTATATGACAATGGAAGAAAAAGCTGCACGTTCTGAAGTAAAAGATCTTTTTGCCAGATTATCTGATATTGAACTAAAGCACCAGATGTCGATTTACCTGGCATATAATGAAATCAGCAATGAGGGACTGAGCAAAGAAAACTTTGAAAAAAAGGTTGAAAAAAAGGCCATGGAAGGCGGGCTGTCCACCAGGGAATACCTTGATATTTTTAAACCTGACCTTGGTTCTGAAACAGATGTGATTTCCCTTGCCATGTCCATAGAAGCCCAGGCTCTTGACCTTTATCAAAGAGTGTCTTCAAAGATTTTAAACCCCCATTCAAAAGATATTATCAATAAAATTGCCAATGAAGAAAAGGCACACCTGGCAAGCCTTGGCAAACTCATGGACAGCCTTTAAAGGGAGAATGTAAAATGAGAAAAAATCTTGTGCTTGTAGGTGGTGGTCATGCACACATGATGACCCTTGAAAGCATCAGCCGGTTTATTGAAAAAGGGATAAAAGTTACAGTGATAGGCCCAAGTTTTTACCACTACTACTCCGGTATGGGCCCAGGGATGCTGGGCGGGACATACACCCCGTCCGATATCCGGTTTGAAACAAAAAAGGTGGTCCAAAAACAGGGGGGCGTTTTTGTAAAGGATAAAGTTGTCCGGGTTGATCCTGATAAAAAAGAAGTTCATACCGGGACCGGGCATGCATTTTCCTATGATGTGCTTTCCTTTAATGCAGGCAGCTATGTTCCAATGCATAAATCCCATAAGGAAAGTGATAACATCTATTCGGTCAAACCCATTGAAAAGCTTATGGAAGCTGCGGATAAACTCAAAGCCCTGTTTGCAGAAAAGAAGATCATTGTAAGCATAGTAGGCGGTGGCCCTTCATCTGCAGAGGTAGCAGGAAATGTGTGGCAGTTGGCAAGAAAAGTGAATCGCCATATGCCTGGCATTTATATCTTTGCAGGAGTAAAATTCATGGCAAGATTTCCAGAGTCTGTAAGAACACGGGTTATTCTTTGTCTTCGCAAAAGAGGTATTCAAATTTTTGAAACAGGCTATGTGAAAAATATTTTGCCCGATGAAATCTGCCTTGAGTCAGGTGAAACATTTTCAACAGATTTTATTTTCATGGCCCTGGGAGTCAAACCCTCCCCCATCTTTGAAGAATCAGGCCTTCCTGTCGGCCCTGATAAAGGGCTTTTAGTAAACAAATACCTGCAGTCGGTAAAATATCCTGAAATATTCGGCGGCGGTGATTGTATCTATTTTAAGGACCAGCCCCTGGACAAGGTCGGGGTGTATGCTGTCCGGGAAAATCCTGTTTTATTGCATAACCTTATGGCAAGCCTTGAAGGCGGCAGTCTTGATGTGTTTGATCCCGGGCCTGAATATCTTTTGATTTTCAACGTGGGTGGCAGCCATGGCGTATTAAAGAAAAAAGGACTGGTGTTTGGCGGCAGGCTGGCTTTTATGATTAAAGACCATATCGACCGCAAATTCATGAAAAAATTCCAGGCCTTTGAAAAAGTGTTATAGGTATTTTTAAATGCATCAAATTCTTGAAAAGGAAAAACTTGAATGAAAAAAAGTCCGGGAATGAAAATTGTTCTGCTGTTTATTATCGCAGGTTTGATCTGGATATTTTTTTTGTTTGACCTGGATCAGTATTTTTCCCTTGCCAACCTTAAAAATGAACTTGCTGCCTTTAAAGATTATTATGGGCAGCATAAGGCTTTGACCATGGTGATCTACATGGCCGCCTATATTCTCATGGCAGCATTGTCCCTGCCTGGTGCAGTCATTATGACGCTGGCAGGCGGCGCCTTGTTCGGGATTTTTTACGGGACCATTCTTGTTTCCTTTGCAAGCACCATAGGGGCAACATTGGCATTTCTTTTTTCCCGGTATATGTTCAGGGACTGGGTCCAGAATAAGTTTTCTTCAAAGCTTGCGGCTATAAATAAGGGGATAGAAAAAGAAGGTGGATTTTATCTTTTTACCCTTAGGCTTGTGCCAATATTTCCTTTTTTTGTGATTAACCTTGTCATGGGCGTAACCACAATTCCTATTGCTGTCTATTATATTGTGAGCCAGATAGGAATGCTGCCCGCGACCATTGTATTCATCAATGCGGGAACCCAGCTTGCAAAAATAGAATCCCCCGGCGGGATTTTATCTTTTAATATTCTTTTGTCTTTTGTCCTGTTGGGTATTTTTCCATTCATCGCCAAGCGCTTCACGGAATATGCAGGACAGCAAAAAGTGTTTTCTAAATTTTCAAAGCCCGGATCTTATGATTATAACCTTGTGGTCATCGGCGCCGGGTCCGCAGGTCTTGTGGCGTCCTATATTGCAGCGGCTGTCAAGGCAAAAGTGGCTTTGATTGAAGAACACAGGATGGGGGGGGACTGCCTTAATACCGGTTGCGTACCAAGCAAAGCGCTTATTGCCAGCGCCAAGCTTCTTTCATATGCCGGAAGAGCAAAGGAATACGGGTTTGACAGAGTCTCAATTGATTTTGATTTTGCAAAGGTCATGGATCGGATTCAATCCGTTATTAAAAAGGTTGCTCCCCATGACTCGGTTGAGCGGTACCAGGGGTTGGGCGTGGATTGTATCCAGGGCAGGGCAAAAATTTTATCCCCTTTTAAAGTCAGGGTTAATGATAAAATCTTAACCACAAAAAATATCATTGTGGCAACTGGTGCAGATCCTATGGTGCCTGGTCTGCCTGGGCTGGAGAAAATAAATTATTTTACATCGGATAATATCTGGGATATGAGAACACAGCCAAAACGTATGGTGGTGCTGGGTGCCGGACCCATAGGGTGTGAACTGGCACAGGGTTTTTCAAGGCTGGGATCAAAAATAATCCTTGTCCAGCGGGGTTCTTTGATAATGAAAAAAGAAGATCCTGATGCATCTAAAATAATTCTTGAAAAGTTCCGGGCGGAAGGCATTGAAGTTTTGTTAAATCATTCAGCTAAAGCATTTGAAGTTTCGGGAAAAGAAAAGCAATTGATTTGTGATCATGAGGGTGAAAAGGTCAGGATAGAATTTGATGAAATTTTGATTGCTCTTGGCAGAGTCCCGAATGTTGCTGGCTTTGGCCTCGAAGAACTGGGCGTTGAGCTTTCCGGGAACAAGTATATTGAAACCAATGAATTTTTACAAACCAATTTTCCCAATATCTATTGCAGCGGGGATGTCCATGGCAGGTTCCAGTTCACCCATACGGCCGCACATGAATCATGGTATTCGGCTGTAAACGCATTGTTTGGCGGATTCAAGAAATTCAGGGTTGATTATGGCACCATACCATGGGCCACCTATACCGATCCTGAAGTTGCAAGGGTAGGGTTAAATGAGACAGATGCAAAATTTGCAGGTATTGATTATGAAATGGTCAAGTATGGCATTGATGATCTGGACAGGGCTATCGCAGACTCGGAAGACCATGGATTTGTAAAGGTTCTGACCGTACCGGGAAAAGATAAAATATTGGGTGTTACCATTGTGGGGAATCACGCGGCTGATGTGATTGCGGAATTTGTCCTTGCGATGAAGCATGGAATAGGGTTGAATAAAATTCTTGGCACCATCCATATTTATCCGACAATGGCTGAGGCCAATAAGTACGCAGCAGGCTTGTGGAAGAAAAATCATGCACCTCAAAAACTGCTTGCATGGGTTAAAAAATATCATACCTGGATGCGGAAATAAAAAAATTTGGAAGATTTTAAATAAACCATATTAAAGTGAGACGTTTGTGTCTTGCTCACTGTGTCTCGGTTCTTGTATTAATTCATTTGTATCCTTTATATTTCTATTCCCATTGAGCCCTTTTGGCAAATAAGGCCATACAGGCACGCAATTTGCTTTATTAGAAATTGGGTTTAATTCAAAATAACCGGAGGTAAATATGAGTCTTAAGGATATAAAAAAAAATTTTGACCTGGTGAATTCCGTAGACTGGGAAATGACGCCGGAAGAAGCCATTGCGCTTCACCTTGAATGGGGGCCTTTAAGGTCTCAGGCATATTATAATTCAAGGGATAATGATAACGAAACCGTGTATTTTGTCATTAACACATGGAAAAGGCCGCCTATATTAACCCTGGTCAGGAGAAGGGGATTTGATTCCGAGGACCTGGGAAATTTCAGGCTTCCTTTAAACCTTGAAAAAGAGTTTATGAAAGGGATCGGTCAATACAAGGGTGTTTATGCGGTTGAAGGAGAAGTAAGGGACTGGCTAAAAAAGGAACTTGAAGTTTAAGCCTGGGCCTGTAAGACCCGGGGCAAAAATAAACCCGTGAAGAATTTTTGCCCCGGATATTTTTTAAATTCCTTTTTTATTATTCTCTATAAAATTTTTTACCATCATGTCTCCCAGCTCTTTTGAGCGTTTTGTGGCTGATTCAACAGTATTGATCATGGTTGTTCTAAGCCCCCCCTGCTCAAGAGTGTGGATGCCTGCAATGGCTGTCCCGCCAGGGGATGCCACCCTGTCCTTTAGCTGGCCCGGGTGTTCTTTTGATTCAAGCAATAGTTTTGCCGCCCCGAGAACGGTCTGTGTGGATAAAAACAGGGAGTCTTTTCTGGATAATCCCATTTTAACACCAGCATCTGCCATAGCATCAACAATGATAAAGATATAGGCAGGGCCGCTTCCGCTTAAACCTGTAAACGCATCCATAAGAACATTTTCCTGGATAAAGACAGTCTGACCCACTGAATCAAAAATAGCCCTTGCAAGCGATACATCCTCTTTGGAAGCGAATTCACCAGCCGCAATGGCAGTTGCGCTTTCCTTTACAAATGCGCAGATATTAGGCATAGCCCTGATAAGCCGGAGTTCCTTGTGAAGCCCCGCTGCGATGGCGGCCAGCGGGACACCTGCTGCTATTGAAATGACCAGTTTTGACTGATCAAGAGCGAATGCTGTTTCTTTTAAGACTGATCCCAGGATCTGGGGTTTTGTGGCATATATGACAATTTCAGATTTTCTGGCAACTTCAATATTGTCTGTTGTTGTTGAGACTTTATATTTGTTTTGAATTTTGTCTAAAAGGTCCCGGGCAATATCCGAACAGATTATATTTTCAGGTTTTGCAGCTTTGGAAAGAACCAAACCGCTGATCAATGCTTCACCCATATTTCCGCTTCCAATAAATCCTATCTTTTTTTCTTGTAGCATATCCGGTTGTACTCCTTAATAATATTAATTAAAGCAAAAATTTATATTAGGACGTTCAAATTAATATAGTCAAGATAAATAAATATCATGTTTTTAAAAGAATTTTGTTATGGGCGTCCTGTCCTGGCCCTGAATTTGCTTGTGCCTATCACAGGATAAAACTAAGCTGGTATTTGCAACCAGGATGCCAGGGGGCTAATTATGAGTTTGAAAAACAAGCTGGAATATATCTATTCAAAGTATAATAAAAGGGAATATGTGGATCCAGACCCACTTTTGTTCCTGTATGATTATCCTGAAAAGAAAAACCGGGAGATTGCAGGGCTTATTGCAGCCTGCTTTGCCTATGGGAGAGTTGACCAGATCATGAAAACCGTGGGCCATATACTTGAAAAGCTTTGTCCGTCCCCTTATGAGTACCTCTTGGGCGTGGCAGAGAAGGAAATTGCAAATGATTTTAAAGGGTTTCGATACAGGTTTGCAAGTGAGTCCCACCTTGTCAATTTTTTATGGGGCATAAAGAATGTCTTAAATGAGTTTGAATCCCTTGAAAACTGTTTTTATTCAGGACACTCACCAGTCAATGAGACAGTTTTGCCGGGGCTTGTCTTTTTTTCTGGAAAGATTAATAAAAATAAAAAAATCGGCCATCTTATGGCTGACCCTGAAAAGAAAAGTGCCTGCAAAAGAAGTTTGTTGTTTCTACGCTGGATGGTAAGAAAGGATTTAGTTGATCCGGGAGGTTGGAAAAAGATAAGTCCTTCACAATTGATTGTCCCTATAGATACGCATATGTATAAGACAGGTAGGATGCTTGAGTTTACCAGGAGAAAAAGTCCGGATATGAAGACAGCCCTTGAAATTACCCGGGGGTTTAGAAAAATTTTAAGCTGCGATCCGGTTAAATATGATTTTAGCCTGACCCGGTTTGGTATCAGGAAAGGATTAAACATGGATCATTTAAAAGATTTTATTTTAGGCTGAAAAATGAGGCAAAAGAAAAGTGCTATGTAGAGGTGAAAAATTGAGAAGAGCCGTGAAAAGCGGCTTGGGAACGCCAGCCGGCATACTTTATAAAAAAGGAACCAGGTTTATTGACATTCTACCACTTTGTAGTATCTTAAACAAAGATATTTGAATAACGAGTTCAATCCTGTGGAGATTTGATTAAGGAGAAGTTATATGTGGGATTATACAGATCAGGTTAAAGATCATTTTTTAAACCCGAGAAATGTGGGTGAGCTGGAGGGTGCCAATGCCATTGGCGAAACAGGTTCTTTAAATTGTGGGGATGCATTAAAATTATATTTAAAAGTCAATGAGAATGAAAGAATTATGGATGCAACCTTTATGACCTTTGGATGCGCAAGTGCTGTGGCATCTTCATCAGCCTTGACTGAGATAATTAAGGGAATGACCCTTGATGAGGCTGCAAAAATAACCAATGATGATATTTCAGATTATTTGGGAGGACTGCCAAAAGCCAAAATGCATTGTTCGGTCATGGGACAGTCTGCTTTAAAAAAAGCCATTGCAAATTACAGGGGGGTTCAGATTCTTGAAAAACCAGGTGAGCTGGTTTGTGAATGTTTTGAAGTTACCGACCTTGAAATTATTGAAGCGGTAAAGGCAAACGGCCTTGAAACAACCGAGGATGTGACAGACTACCTGAAAGCCGGCGGCGGATGCGGCCAGTGCCTGGACAGGATAGAAGAAGTGATTGAATCTGTTAGAGCCAAAGGATAATTGAATGAAAATTGTATATACGGATAACAATGCAACAACAAAAGTCGCAGATGAAGTCATAGAAGAGATGTTGCCTTATCTGGGCGAATTATATGGTAACCCTTCTTCCATGCATACCTTTGGCGACAAGGTGAACAAAAAGTTAAAACAGGCAAGGCTCAGGGTTGCGGGTTTGATAAATGCCGATCCCGGGGAGATTATTTTTACCAGTTGTGGAACAGAGAGTGATAATGCAGCTATTTATTCTGCTATTAATGCCTATCCTGAAAAAAAGCATATCATTACCTCCAGGGTTGAGCATCCGGCCATTAATAATCTTTATCAACACCTTCAGGGAGAAAAAGGGTATGATGTTACATTTGTGCCGGTGGATAAAAAAGGGTTGTTAGATCTTGACCTTTTATACGACAGCATGTCTGATAACACGGCCATTGTATCAATAATGTGGGCCAATAATGAAACAGGTGTAATTTTCCCCATTGAGGAAATTTTCAAAAAAGCAAATGAAAAGGGAATTTTATTCCATACGGATGCTGTCCAGGCAACCGGTAAGATTCCCATAGATGTTAAAAAAACAAAAGTGGATATGCTGTCTTTTTCCGGGCATAAAATTCATGCCCCAAAGGGTATTGGTGTCCTTTATGTGAAAAAGGGGTTCAAGTTTTCATCCTTCCTGGTTGGAGGACACCAGGAGGAAGGGCGCCGGGGCGGCACGGAAAATACCGCATCCATTATAGGGCTTGGAAAGGCCTGTGAGCTTGCAAAAGAAAATTTACCTGTTATGAATACCAAGGTCAGGGAACTTCGGGACTATCTTCAGGCCCGGCTCCTTGAAAAAATCCCTGGTTCTTCTGTCAACGGAGCGCTTGATGCACGGCTTCCGAACACTTTATCGATAGGATTTGACGCAGTGGAGGGAGAATCCATACTTCTTTTGCTGGACCGTGAGGGGATCTGTGCTTCTTCAGGGTCTGCGTGTACATCAGGGTCTCTTGATCCTTCCCATGTGCTCATGGCTATGGAAGTTCCTTTTAAGTCAGCCCATGGTTCCATTCGATTCTCGTTATCCCATTATAATACAAAAGAAGAAATGGATCATATCGTGTCCACCCTTGTTCCTGCGATTCAAAAATTAAGAGACATGTCGCCCTTCTGGAAGGACGGGGAAATGATATGATAAATCTGGATGGAGACCACCAGGCCTTTGCCGAGGAAATCAAGGTACGATCAGGTATCAATTTTAACACCTGCCTGCAATGCAGATCCTGTACAAACGGCTGCCCCTTTTTAGAGGGAATGGATTATGCGCCCAATGCTGTCATTCGCCTTGTCCAGCTCGGGCTGGAAGATCAGGTTCTGCAATGCTCTGCTATATGGGTGTGTGTAGGGTGCAATACATGTTGCAGTTTTTGCCCCATGGCAATTGATATTCCTGCGGTGATGGATAGCCTTCGTCATAAAGCCCTTGAAAAAGGGATTAAAATACCAGAGTCTGATATTTTAAGTTTTCATACAGAAGTATTGAATACGGTAAAAAAATACGGCAGGACCCATAAGCTTGAGATCATGATGCGGTATAAACTTAAGACAATGGATCTTCTAAGCGACATGGGAGTGGGCCTTAAAATGTTGAAAAAAAGAAAATTGGATTTAACACCATCAAAGATTCAGGATAAAAAAGCCATTGAAAAAATTTTCAGAGAAAAATGAAGCCAGCCGCCGGCCGGAAAGATTGAAATTCTCTTTTTTCCCTGGGTGTTCGCTTAAAACATCCGGGCATGAGAATACCCTGTCCCTTTTAAAGTTTTGCGATCGTGTAAATGTTGAGCTTATTGAGCTTGAAGACTGGAATTGCTGTGGATCATCATCTGCCCACAGCGTTGATCATGCCGTGGCAAAAATGCTTTCCATGAGAAACATTTCCCTTGCGCCAAAGGGTATCCCGCTGATGATTGCCTGCCCAAGCTGCCTTATACGGATAAAATCCATGTATTTAAAGCTTAAAAAAGATAATGCGTTAAAGTGTGAATATGAAGAACTATGGGGAAAACCCTTTGATGAAGATCTTGAAATCATTCATTTTTTTGAGATTCTTAACAGGGTTCGCCTTGAAGATCATATTGACCATCCAAAAGAAAAATTAAAAAAACTGAAGATTGCGCCCTATTATGGCTGCATGCTTTCCATGCCGCCGGATTTAAGATTTGAAAAAAGCTATTACGGAATAATTGAAAAGACCCTTGGAAAGCTTGGAGCTGATCCTATCTTTTTTGGGTATGGAGCAAGGTGCTGCGGGACTTACCTGTCTGTTGCAAAACCAAAAATTGCCCAGAAGGTTGTGAACGAGATCGTATTAAAAGCAATGGAAGCAGGAGCGGAGTGCATAGTAACCGCCTGTTCCATGTGTCATCTCAACCTTGAAATCAGGTGCTCACTTGAAAACCCCATTCCGATCCTTCATTTTTCCGAGCTGCTTTCAATGGCCTTGGGGGCCGGGGATAAGAAGAAATGGTTCCCGCGGCACCTGATTGATCCTGTCCCTCTTTTGGAAAAAAGAGGTTTGTTAACACTTTTAAACTAGGGTTCAGGAAGTTTTAAACAGATCTGTACTCAGATATCTTTCTCCGGTATCAGGGATGATAAAGACAATATTTTTGCCTTTATTCTCAGGACGCGATGCAATGGCCTTTGCTGCGTGAAAGGCAGCACCTGATGAAATACCGCAGAGAATACCTTCATTCTGTGCAAGATCTTTTGCCCCGAGAATGGCTTCTTCATTTTCAACGCTGAAAATTTCATCAAGGATATCCACGTTCAGATTTCCAGGAATAAAGCCTGCACCAATACCCTGAATTTTGTGGGGCCCGGGGGCTCCGCCCGAGATAACAGGTGAGTTGGAAGGTTCCACGGCCACTGATTTTATACCGGGTTTTTTTTCTTTCAATACTTCCGAAACACCTGTGATGGTTCCGCCGGTGCCCACTCCTGCAACAAAGATATCAACTTTTCCATCAGTATCATTCCAGATTTCCAATGCAGTGGTTTTCCTGTGGATCTCAGGATTGGCAGGGTTGGAAAACTGGTCCGGCATATAAGAAAAAGGGGTCTCTGCAACAATTTTTTTTGCTTCCTCAATTGCCCCTTTCATTCCTTTAGACCCAGGGGTCAGGACGAGCGAAGCCCCTAGATGTTTCAAGAGCTGCCGTCGTTCAATGCTCATGGTTTCAGGCATTGTTAAAATCAGTTTCAAGCCTTTGACCCGGGCTACAAATGCAAGGGCAATGCCTGTATTGCCGCTCGTCGGCTCAACAATTGTGGATTCCTGCGTGATCCTGCCTTTTTGAAAAGCATCATCGATCATGGATAGGCCGATTCTGTCCTTTACACTGCCGGCCGGGTTGAAAAATTCAGACTTTCCATATATGCTGGCCCCGGTTTCCAAACTTGCTGATTCAATATATACCAATGGTGTGTTAAAACATGTTTTTGTTATATCAGACTTGGTATTCATGGTTTTCTTTCTCCTGTGTTTCCTGGTATTTGTAAATCAGGTGCGGGGATTCAATGAACACTTTGGTATCTGTCGGGATAGAACTGGTGAGCCACACATTGCCACCCACAACAGACCTGGTACCGATGATAGTTTCTCCCCCGAGAATAGTGGCGCCGGAGTAAATGATGACATCATCTTCAATAGTGGGGTGACGTTTGGCTCCCCTGAGTTTTTTCCCTGCATTCGGGGGCAGTGACAAGGCGCCAATGGTAACATTCTGATAAAGCCTGACATTATTGCCAATGACACTGGTTTCACCTACAACAACGCCTGTCCCGTGATCAATGACAAATCTTTTCCCTATTTCTGCACCGGGGTGAATATCAATTCCTGTCAGGCTGTGAGCATGTTCTGTCATGATTCTCGGCAATTGCGGGATATTAAGGTTGAAAAGAATATGGGCAATCCTGTAAACCGTAATGGCATATAATCCAGGGTAAGAGAAAATGACCTCATCATGGCTTTTGGCAGCAGGGTCTCCGTCATAGGCACCTTTTATATCTTCGGCAAGGGATACGCGAAGGTCAGGAATTGCCTGAATTATTTTTAACGCAGCATCATTGCCACTGGCTTTGCATTCGGAACAGGTGCGGCCGTACCTCAGGCAGTCATGTCTCAGGACGTGAACGATCTGTTCGGAAAGGATATCATAAAGTTTAGATATGCACTGGCCCAAATTATATACAATGTTTGCCCCGTCGATTTTTTCGCTTGAAAAGTAACCCGGAAACAGAACCTCCCTGAATTTATCAATCATTTCTTTTACAGTTATTGAAAAATGAATCGGTTCATCCCCTATATGTGCAAAGCACCTGTCGTCATCCATGGACGCAAGAATGGTATTAATCGCCTTTGGCAGCTCTTTGCGATACTCGGAAGCATCCTGTCTTCCGGTCTGGCATATATTATTGATAAAAAAATTATCCATTGCAGTTAATTTCCTTTTCCAGTTTTAAAAAAACTTTTAAACACCTTGCAGTTTCTGCATTCTTCCATTTTATTTTCCCATGAATTATGGGCTTCGCCGCTACAATTGGTCCCGTTGATAAACCAGCACAGATCACCTGATTTGAATTCCCAGGCCGGGCAGGTTTTCAGCTTTTTTTCAGGGCATTTCCGTATGTCCCAGCACTTATCTGAATGTTTGTTATTGGCCATGATTGCCCTGGAAAGCAGGAAAAGCAGTTGGCGCTCAACATGATGTGGAATTTTGCGCCACCCCTGCTCATAGCTGTGAATTGCTTTAATGGAAACCCCGAGAAGCTGCGCCAGCTCTTTTTGCGTTTTGTTCAGTGTTGCCCTGGAATCCTTGAATTCACTGCTTTTCATTAGTCAGCTTTTTTTAATTTAAAGGTTGCCTGATAACAATTATTATCAGATAAATATATACCACAGAGTGGGGGTTGTCAATGGCAAAACTTAGAGCTTCAAAGGGTAGCAGGGCAAGGAAAATTGGTAAAAAAAGTTTCTTGACGCGAAAATATTTTGCATTACTTTATATGATAAATTATAAAAAATAATGAAAGGTGTTTTATGAAACTTGAAAAACTGACGGTAAAATCACAGGAACTCCTTCAAACATCCCGTGATTTAGCCCAAAAGCATGGTAACCAGGCCATTGAACCGGTCCATTTTTTAGAGGCCATGATGAAAGACGGACAGGGAATCTTCCTGTCCATATTAAAAAAGATTGACGTCCGGATTGATGCCCTGAAACAAGATATCCTGGCAGGCATTGAAAAACTAGTCAAGGTGTCAGGTTCAGCAGATATCTATCTGTCCCGGGATGGGAAAAAGGTGTTGGATCAATCCTTTTCGGAAAGCCGGAAAATGAAGGATCAATACGTGAGCCTTGAGCATATTATCCTGTCTCTTGCAACAATAAAAGCAGATGCCTCAAAGATATTGAAACAAAATGGTGTCACAAGGGATGTGATACTGACGGTGTTAAAGGATATCCGGGGAAACCAGAGCGTGACCGACCAGAATCCTGAAGAAAAATACCAGGCTCTTGAAAAGTTTGGCCGGGATTTAACAGCCCTTGCCCGGGACGGGAAACTTGATCCTGTCATAGGAAGGGATGAGGAAATCCGGCGGATAGTTCAGGTTCTTTCAAGAAGGAGGAAAAACAATCCTGTATTGATAGGTGAGCCGGGCGTAGGTAAAACCGCTATTGTAGAAGGCCTGGCCCAGAGAATTATAGACGGGGACGTATCCGAGACCTTGAAAAACAGGCGGGTGGTTGCCCTTGATATCGGGGCCCTGCTTGCCGGGGCCAAGTTCCGGGGTGAGTTTGAGGAACGGCTGAAAGCAGTATTAAAAGAGGTGGAAGCTGCAGAAGGCGAGGTGGTCCTGTTTATTGATGAGCTTCATACCGTTGTCGGTGCAGGCGCGGCAGAAGGGTCAGTGGATGCTTCAAATATGTTGAAACCCGCCCTTGCCCGTGGAACCCTGAGATGTGTCGGTGCCACAACATTGAACGAATATAGAAAGTATATTGAAAAGGATGCAGCTCTTGAAAGAAGGTTCCAGCAGGTTTTTGCAAAAGAGCCCACAGTGGAAGACACAATTTCCATTTTAAGGGGATTAAAGGAAAAATATGAGGTGCATCACGGGATAAGGATAAAAGATTCAGCTATAGTGGCTGCTGCCACTCTTTCCAACCGTTATATCGCAGACCGGTTTTTACCGGACAAGGCAGTTGATCTTATAGATGAATGCGCATCACGCCTGAGAATTGAGATTGACTCCATGCCACAGGCCATTGACAAGATCCGGAGAAAAATTACCCAGGCACAGATAGAAAGGCAGGCACTGCTGAAAGAAAGGGACAAGGCATCTTTGCAAAGGCTTGAAAAATTGGAAATGGATATTGCTGCCATGAAAGAGGAAGCAGGACCTTTAAAACTTCACTGGGACAATGAAAAAAAGATTATCCGTAAGATCAGCGCAATAAGGGAGGATATTGACAGGTTCCAGACAGAGGCCCGTGTGGCCGAACGAAATGGTGACCTGGAAAAGGTTGCCAAAATCAGGTATGGAACCATAGAACAATTGCAAAAGGATCTTGAAGCCCAGAAACAGACACTTAACGACCTTCAAAAGGACAAGAGAATGCTCAAAGAAGATGTGGAAGAATCAGATGTGGCTGAAGTTGTCTCTGCCTGGACAGGTATCCCGGTGTCAAAAATGCTGAAAGGCGAGCAGGAAAAACTGGTCCTTATGGAAGAGCATATTAAAAAGAGGGTCATAGGTCAGCAAAAAGCCATTGATGCTGTGTCCAATGCGGTCAGGCGCGCCAGGTCAGGATTGCAGCCCGAAGACCGTCCCATTGGCACCTTTATTTTCATGGGGCCGACCGGGGTTGGAAAGACCGAACTTGCAAAATCCCTTGCTGAATTCATTTTTGACAGTGATGAGAATATAATCCGGGTGGACATGTCCGAATACATGGAAAAACATTCTGTGGCGCGGCTTATAGGGGCACCTCCGGGGTATGTGGGATATGACGAAGGAGGGCTTCTGACAGAGGCGGTCAGAAGACGACCTTATTCGGTAATCCTTTTTGATGAGATAGAAAAAGCCCATCAGGATGTTTTTAATGTGCTTTTGCAGGTACTGGATGACGGCAGGATGACGGACGGGCATGGCAGGACAGTGGATTTTAAGAACACCATTATTATCATGACATCCAATGTGGGCTCCAGATTCCTGCAGGAGTCAGGATTGAACGGGTTTGAGGATTCAAGTGTCAGACAGGGTATTGCTAATGCACTAAAAGAGGTTTTCAGACCGGAGTTTTTAAACAGGATTGATGAAATAATTACCTTCCATTCCCTGACAATGGATAATATAAAACAGATTGCTGCCATACAGATTGAAAAATTAAATGAAAGGCTTAAGTCCCGTAACCTTAAAATCCACCTGGACGACAGGGCAATGGAACATATGGCACAAAAGGGATATGACCCCACCTTTGGGGCACGCCCCTTAAAAAGGGCCATCCAGCAGGAGATTGAAAACCCTTTGTCTATGGCTATTCTTAAAGGAGAATTCAGCCCGGATGAGACTGTCTTTTTTGGTTTTGATGAAAATAACAAAGGCTTGAAAATAATCAGGTAAAAATATTTGAGTCCTTCATGGGTTTTTCTTTTTATTCAGTTTTGGAACACAGATTTTTCCAAAATCATCATCATGGCGGAGTCTGACTTTTATCCCGTAGATTTGTGATAATATTTTTTCTGTAATGATTTTTTGCGGGCTATTGACATGGCTTATTGATTTATCAAACATTATGCCGACTTTATCGGAAATCATAAAAGCATGATCAGGGTTGTGGCTGGTCATTATAACAGATGTCCCTTTCCTTGAAAGATGATGTATAAGGGATAGTATTCTTACCTGGTTGCCGTAATCCAGATGTGAAGTAGGTTCGTCTAAAACGATAATTTCAGGTTCCTGGGCAAGGGCTCTTGCAAATATTACAAGCTGTCTTTCGCCGCCACTGATTTTTGTATATGGTTTGTCTGAAAGATGGCTTATCCCTAAGGATTCAAGGGCATTTTTCACAATCACTTCATCCCTGGTATCAGGAAAGGAAAAAAAATTAAGATAGGGGGTTCTGCCCATGAGTACAGTGTCAAATACGGAATAGGCAAATACAGGATAATGAATCTGGGGTACATAGGATATCGTCCGGGCCGTCTGGAAGCGTTTCATTTTTTTTATATCAATGCCTTTTAACAGGACTTTACCTTGTGAAAGGCCTGAAAGACCTGAGATGCATTTGAGAAGGCTTGTTTTCCCAACGCCATTAGGCCCTAAGATGCAAAAAATTTCTCCGGAATCAACACTTAAGTTTATATTTTTAAAGACAGGGTCGCCTGATGATTCATATTTAAAACCTGCATTTTTAATTTCCAGGATCATGACCACCCGAAATCCCCTTTTCTAAGGATAAGGGCAAAAACAGGAGCACCAATAGTGGCAGTGAGTATTCCAAGGGGCACTTCCCCTGTAGTGAGGTTCCGGGCCAGGGTGTCAATAAGCAGCAGGTAAGATGCGCCAAGGGACATTGAAAGGGGGATCAGACGTCGATAATCAGGGCCGCTTATCATGCGTGCCAGATGTGGTATGACAAGTCCGACCCACCCTATAACTCCGCTTACTGCCACAGCAGACGCCGTCACAAGGGTTGCGGCCATGATAAGGAACATTTTCAAACGCCTTGGTTCAAGGCCAAGGGACCGGGCCTCTTCTTCGCCCATGGAGAGTATCCCTATTTTCCATCTAAGGCTGAAAATGATGCCGGTCCCGACGGCTATGGGCAGGATAATGACAAAAAGATCATCTTTTGAAATGCTTGCAAGAGAGCCCATGAGCCAGAACACAATGACCGGCAGTTTATCAAACGGGTCGGCAATATATTTGATCAATGAGATCAATGCGGAAAAAAAGGCTCCAACAATTACACCTGACAATACCATCACCATAATGGAAGATGTTTTATACATTTTTGTCAGCCCGTAACTTATCATGACTGCAAGCATGCCAAAAACAAATGCACTTGCCTGAATGACATAATTCTGGCCGGATAAAAGAATTCCAAGTGCAGCACCAAATCCTGCGCCGGTTGCTACACCGAGAATAAATGGCGATACAAGTGGATTCCTGAAAAGCCCCTGAAAAGAAGCACCGGATACGGCAGGCCCGCTCCCGATAAGCATTGCAGAGCAGATCCTGGGCAGCCGTATATTAAAAATAACGGTTTCAAGTGTAGCAGACCATTCTCCCTTTTGCCCTGTGAGTTTTTCAAAAATCATTTTGACTACCTCAAGGGGATGAGTTCCGAACCTGCCGGAAAAAAGTGCTAAGAAAAAACAGATCAGGGGAAGTCCCACAAGAAGAAAAGTTCTTGATGTAAAAACACACACGACCGGGTTACGGGTATTTTGCAGAGTTTTTTGGGCCTGCATTAATTATTTCCCGTATAGGGAATGCCATAAAAGGTTCTATAAAAATCATCTGCATATGCCTGCATATCAATGTCCATGAACTTATCAGGATACAGCTTTTTGGCCATCCATAATTCACCAAGCCCTATGGATTCAGGGCAGGGGTGTCCCCAGGGCTTTACATATTCAGGAGTGATGAAAACCTTTTTATCAACAACAGCCCGGATGGATTTCCAGGCTGTTGATCCTTTGATCTCGTCAGCAACAAATTTATATCTGTCCTGAGTAAAGATTACCTGGGGGTCCCAGCGTAAAACATCCTCCATGGACACCTGCTTGTAGCCTGAAAGCCCCATGGCGACATTCAGCCCTCCGGCCCTTTCCATTATGACAGAAGCATATTTTCCCGTACCCATGGTAAACATTTTCGGGTAAGCCATATAGGTTGTTATCCTCTGGTTCTTTGTCAAATTGCCGACACGGTCTTCGATGAGCTTCCGGTTTTTGAAGATATGGGATAAAAGTTTTTCAGCACGGTCTTTTTGTCCGAAAATATCTCCCAGAAGCCTTACTCCTTCTTTCATGCCTTCTGTATATGATTTATTCGGATCCTTTAGTGCAGGGTTTAAAACAGATGTTTTTTCGTATCCTGCCTTATAAAAGGAGAGGCCTGCCACCGGGAGCCCGGCAGCTTCAATCTGCTTTCCTGTCTTGTTCATCATATAATAGATCTTCGACCCGCAGCTTGAATTTTCTAAATTGTTCAACCATTATTTTTGCATCAGGTGTTAAAACGGATTTGTCGCCGGATGCCCCTCCTTTCCTGCGGATTAAAAGAGGTTTTTCAATTCTTTGTTCGATTTTTTTTAGCCTGCCCCACATGGAACGGTATCCCATTCCCATTGATTTTGCAGCAGCACTGATGGACCCTTTTTTTCAATGGCTTCCAGGATCTGTTGTGCAGGGTCTTATCTTTTAAAACTGGTCCACATACTTTTTAATTTCTTTGTTCCGGGCAAGGAACCTGTAAAGTGTTGCTCTTCCCACACCCAATACCCTTGCTGCCTTGGATTTATTGCCGCCTGTCTGTTTGATCGCAGCCTTAACCGATTCAATATCAAGCTTGCCTCTGGCAGGCATGACTTCCTGTGAAGGATACTTTTCTGCAACAAGTGGACGGATGTCCTTGTCCTGTGCGATTTCCCGCGGGAGATCCGATGGCAGGATTTTATTTCCCCTGGATCGCACCACGGAAAACTGGATCACATTTTTCAATTCCCTTACGTTTCCCGGCCAATGGTAATCAAGCATGACAGCAAGGCTCTCCCGGGCAAGCCCTGGAACGGTATTCGGGCTTTCCTGTTCAGCTTCCTTTAAAAAATGCAAAGCCAGAAGGGGGATATCGCTTTTTCGTTCTCTTAAAGGGGGCAGATGGATAGGTATGACATTCAGCCTGTAAAAAAGATCTTCCCTGAACCTGCCGGCCTTTACCTCTTCTTTAAGATTTTTATTGGTGGAGCTGATGATCCTGACATCCACGGTGACTTTTTTTTCACCGCCGACTTTTTCAAAAGAACCTTCCTGTAAAAATCTTAAAAGTTTTACCTGGGTTTTCAAGGGCAGTTCAGCTACCTCATCCAGAAGGAGGGTGCCCTTGTCAGCCAGCTCAAATCTTCCTTTCCTCTCTTTTATGGCGCCTGAAAATGCTCCTTTAACATGTCCGAATAATTCGCTTTCCACAATCCCTTCAGGAATGGCACCACAGTTTACCGGCACAAAAGCACCTGTACCATATGAGCTTATATCATGAATGGCATATGCAACGCGCTCTTTTCCCGTGCCGGTATCACCCGATATATGGACAGGATAATTGTACATTGCAACATCCCTGATCTGCCTGAAAATGTCCTGCATGGCTTTGTCTTTGCCGATAATGCCTGCAAAGTTTGAAAGATTTTCAGCTTTTAAAGACAGGTTAAAAGATTCAGTCACATCCCTGAAGGATGCAAGTACTCCCTTAAATACATCATCATTGCTGATAATGGCGGAGACGGTCATTTCAAGCTGGCGGGCGGAGCCGTCTTTTGTGATTATGTTCAACGGATATTCTTTTGTCCCAAAAGGAAATAGCGGGTTTCCATCACAAAAAGAGCATTTGCCGCCGCAAAAAGGTGCCTGGAAAACCGTGTGGCAGTCTTTGCCGATAACCTCTTCTTTTAAATAACCTGTAATCCTTTCTGCTTCTCTATTAAAAACCGTGATGATTCTGCCGGGAGTGTGGGCAATGATGCCAAGTTTCAGGTTGTCGAGTACAAGATCCAGGTTGGCATGGTCAAGCATGGTGTGCGTAGGGTCAGTCATTTTGTAATTTTCCAAATATAAAAAAACAGTTGTTTTTAATGTTTGCTGACCAGGTAAATGACACATTTATGTATCAGGCGCAATGTTTTTTTTAGCTGCTTGGAAAAAATAATCATCAAATTAGAAATAGCGGAGAATATCAGTTGGGAAGGTAAAACAGGACCCGGAGATTGGAAAAAAAATCTCCGGGCCAAAAATTTATTCCCAGGTGATACAGTCCCTGGGACAATTTTTTATAGCTTCGAGGGTGTCTTTGTCTGAGTAGTCATCAAGAGACAGGACTTCGACAAAACCTGCATCGTTTATCTGGAATGCGTGAGGGGCAAGCTCAACACATACTTTACAAAGAATGCAGCCACCTAAATCCACAACAGGTGTCTTCATATGTTTATTGTTTTCATACTAATTAAAAAAACGGTTTAACAGCCCTTGAAATGCCTTCCCATGGCGCGCCTCATCCTTGCACATTTCATGTACGGTGTCATGGATGGCATCATAGCCAAGTTCTTTTGCTTTTACAGCAATTGCTTTTTTCCCGGCACAGGCGCCGTTTTCTGCAAGAACCCTGGCAGTCAGGTTTGCCTTTGTGTCAGGTTCAAGAACTTCGCCTAAGAGTTCTGCAAATTTTGATGCATGTTCCGCTTCTTCAAAAGCTATCCTCTTATAAGCCTGTGCCACCTCAGGATATCCCTCGCGGTCGGCCTGGCGGCTCATGGCAAGGTACATCCCGACTTCTGTGCATTCACCCATGAAGTTATCCCGCAATCCCTGGAGTATTCCTGCATCAGCGTCTTTTGCAACACCTATTGAATGGCTGTCGGCCCAGACAAGTTCGCCTTCCTGTACGGAAAATTTTGATTTTTCAGCACCGCATTGCGGGCATTTTTCAGGTGCTGAATTTCCATTATAAGAATAACCGCATACTGAACAAACATAAGTTTTCATTAAATCTTCTCCTTTTTTATTGAATTCTCCCACCAGCCTTTTTGAATATGTGCATGCTTTTCTTTTTGTGCAAGGTCAAGAAGCCTGTAACCGGAATCCAGCAGGATACCGTAAAGGACACCGCATCCCGGGTCTTCTCTCTGCTCGTAACCTGTTTGCGCAAGTTTAATCATTTCATGTGCAAGGCCAATGGTCCGGGCAATATTTATGTCACATTTTTTTTTAAGCATTTGCTCATAATCATTATTTGATTCACACATGTCAGACTGGCTTTATTTTTAAAACTTTTATTCAATAAGCATGCCACAAAATAAACTATGCAAATATTTTATGGGTTTCGCAGGAGAGTGCCATGTCAGAAATTCTGGTTTTGATAAAATTCCAATTATCAAAAATGTCAATCAGGCGATTGTCTTTGATAATATTTTCCGGTACAAGGCTGCAGTCAAAACTATTTGCATTTATCAGGGCTCTTACTGCATATCCGATTTTTACAGGATCAGAAGAATGCAAGAAACTAAAAAGGAGCCCTTGGGTTTTTTTATTCAGATCGTTTGGAAATGATTTAAGGTATGTACCGGCTCCCCATATAAGACCCCTTTGAAGTGCGTCGTGCTCAAGATAATTTCCTTTTGGATCAAGATATGAGAAAAGAATGGATTTGAATTCCAGGGCAAGTTCCTGGCTTTGGCTGAGGATTTCTCCCATGGCTTCAGGGGAGCCCCACCCAATCCCGCCGGATTCGTCATTCAGGTTCCACATGATTCTCCTAAGGACAACCCTGGCCTGTTCCATATTTTTTTTCCCCATTCGTGATACAAGTACTCCCATTGCAGCAATACTACGGAATTTAACAAGTTCGTCCTGGTGGTAAAAATGAGAAAACAGGTGGCCGGCCATCTGCTCATCCGGTATTTGTGCCAGCATTGCAAGGGCGGTTTCCCGATGAGGTTTAAGAAGAATTTGAATTTTTCCCACTTTTTTCTTTGTTTTTCTTCCATATGGTTTTGTCATGTCTCAGCCCTTTTCCCTTTAGATTTTAATACTTTATAATGATCAAAAGCATAAATCATACCAAGCGTGGCAATTTCTATCGATGCGTGGAAACGGCAGTATTGCTGTGCATAACCTGTATAAAAAATGTCTCAAATATATGGTACATTTTTGTTTCTAGATACAAAAATAATGTATTTAAAACAGATCGTGCCTTTTAAAAGATCATTCTATTTTGTATATGATATTATAAGCAATAAATTTAATAATAAGGATAAAATCAGGTTTGTACAATGGAAAAATATCTTAATCACACATACTATATTGACAGTGATCATCCAAAAGTATTTGAATTTGCCAGGTTAAACTGTGAACAATGTGTCACAGATATTGAAAAAGCGATCAGGCTTTATTACTCCGTCAGGGACGGTATCAGGTACAACCCGTACAGTATTGAGCCTGTAAAAGAATCTATGAAGGCAAGTTCCATACTGAATAAAGGGTATGGATATTGCGTTGCCAAGGCAGTTTTGCTTGCCGCCTGCGCCAGGAGCCAGGGGATTCCTGCCAGGCTTGGATTTGCTGATGTCAAAAACCATCTGAACACCAGAAGACTGCAGGAATTGATGGGAACGGATGTCTTTGTTTATCACGGATATACCGAGTTGTTTTTAAAGGGCAAATGGGTAAAGGCGACTCCTGCTTTTAACCTTGAGCTTTGCAATAATTTTAATGTAAAGCCCCTGGAGTTTGACGCAACAAAAGATTCCATATTTCATGCTCTTGATAAAAAAGGGAACAAACATATGGAATATGTAAAGCAGCATGGAAGCTTTTCAGATCTTCCATGGGATAGAATTCTCAGCGAGTTAATGAAAAGCTACCCCACATATTTTGAAGATCAAAAAAGACGTTCCGGGGATTTTTCAGCAGAAGCCTTAAAGGAGAATCACTGACAGTTTTAAGGGTTTGTTATTGCCTGAAGGCCTTAGACACTTCCTTTGTCAGTTTTAATACCTTTTTAGCAGATTCAAGGTCAAGGGAGCCAGTACCGCAGCTTGGTGTTATAAAAGATTGCGATATGACGGTTTCTTTATCAATTCCTGTGGTTTTTGACAATTCATCCATCTGGTCATTGAGCAGTTGAACAAGGCCACGGGTGGTCTGCGCTGCAATTATTTCTGCCTTGTGGGTTGGGACAATTCCCCAGGCAAGAATTTTACCCTGGTTAAAATATGATTTGATCATTTCAGGGTAAAGGACAAATTTATCAAAAAAGGAAAAAGAATCAAAGCTGATAATATCAATATTTGAACCTAAAAGCATATCCCATTCAGTGTTGGCGCATACATGGACACCGGCAAGCCCGTTTTCAGCGTGTATTTCCCTTGCAATCTCTTCAATGCTCTGTGTGACATCTTCTCTTGTGATTGTAATATACGCAGAAGTCCCGAAACCTGCCAGTGCAGGCTCATCAAGAAAAATAACCGGGGTCGCGCCTCTTTTTGAAAATTCCTTTGCCTGCCACCTGGCATTCATGGCAAGCTTTTTTATGGCGGCGTCCTTTAGCTGGTCGTTATAAAAAATATTTTTATCCTGTTCATCCTTTACAGCAGTTCCAAAGGTAACAGGGCCTGTCACCTGTCCTTTCAGGGCTATAAAGGGAGTGCCCTTTTCATCCACCTGCTTTAAAAATTCAAAAAACCCTTTCCCTCTTGCACCTGACAGGGCAAATCTTGAGTCACCAATATCTGCACCGGATTCTGATACAGCTAAATAGTCTTCAAAATAGGCAAGGAATTCTTCGTCAAATCCTGGTTTTGCCGTATCAAGAAAGTTTTTCCCGGTTCCATCTGTAAACCCGGGGAGTCCGGGAAGAAACTGGCTTATCATGCCTTCTTCCTTGTAAACAGGCAGTTGTACCCAAAGCGGGATGTCGGGTGTATGTTCAAGGACAAGTCTTGTCGCTTGTTCGTGGTTATCCATGGGAAGGCTGCCGATTAAAAGGGGCAGCCCGTTTGCCTTAAAATTTTCCATTTGGTATTTTCCATCCAAAGTTATTTGCCGTTTAAAAGTCTCATGATAAAGGATTTATGGTTTTCAAGCGGAGTTGCATTTTTAACAATTTTCATTTTAATCAATGCACCATGCCAGGAGGCTGCGATGAAACAGGCTGTTTCGTAAGTGTCCAGATCTTCGGGGATATCACACGATTGCCTGGCCTGCTCCAGAAGATCCTGGTAAAGCTTGACTATCAGGTTCACCGATTCCAGGAGTTTGTCACAAAAAACACGGTTCAAATCACCCATTTCCTGGGAAAGATTCCCAATGGGGCAACCGCACTGGTACTCCAGATCGGAGAAAAGATCTATAAACCAGTCCAGCAACCCACTGATTTTTTCCAATGGTTTTAATGATGCATCATTAATTATGGGCTTTACCATATCCATATACATATCATTAAAATAATCAATGACCTGGAGGCCAAAATCTTCCTTGCTGGCAAAGTAAAAATAAAAAGAGCCCTTGGGCACATTGGCAGCCTTTAATATTTCCTGTATGCCAGTGTGGTGATACCCCTTACGGTGTATCACCCTGGCCCCGGTCTCGATTATTTTCTGTTTTGTGTCCTGCTTCATACAAATCCCAATAAAATATCTGTGACCTTTATAGCAAATATTTCAGGATTTGTATTTTAAAAATTCAGTTCTTCTGTATGGGCAAAAGAAATGGTGTTATCAGTCACAAGAGCCTGCTTTATTACAATTTTTACCCCGGCAGAATCAGAAGGATCACCAGGCAGGTTTGCAAGGAAAGGAAATTTTTTAATAAGAAGCCCGAATGCCATTTTCATTTCTTCATCAGATTCAATCAGGGTTGCCGTCCCCGTCCCCTTGATATATTTAGCTTTTTCAAGATCTTCCCATGCCGGGCAATCATGATCAATGGCAATGGCCACATTGGGATCATTTTTTATCTGAGCTATTTTCCTTGAGGTTTTCTGGGTTGCAAAATATAAAATATTTGGTGCATCCCCCACGGCGTAAACAACCCCCCGCAGGCAGGGACGACCCTTATCAAGGGTTGCAATATGCAAAAGGTTATGTGTTTTTACAACTTCTTTCATGGTTTCAATAGCAGACATTTTTTTCTCCTTAAATTATAATTTTTAAAAAATACAAAATACATTAAAAATGTACAGAAGCAATATTAGACCGGTCGTCTATAGAAATCAAGTTTTTTATAAAATATATCTTTACCGGGGCTCAAAGTTAAAACAAGGCATGAAAAATAAAACAGGTTGCTTTATTTAAAGCAACCTGTTTGCAATTAAGAATAAAAACTTATTATTGTTTATTTGGGGAACATGCTG
Organism: Deltaproteobacteria bacterium; assembly: GCA_013151635.1. Classification (GTDB taxonomy): domain Bacteria; phylum Desulfobacterota; class Desulfobacteria; order Desulfobacterales; family Desulfobacteraceae; genus Desulfobacula. The sequence goes on from JAADHV010000001.1 coordinate 130,965, forward strand.
TCTTCAATATCCACGGCAACGCTGCTGGTGTTCATTAATGCACTGAACCTGCCAAGAGTTATTGGGAGCTGGGTATCAACATAAAACTGCAGGGATTTGAGGATTCCTTCATAAAAGGGTTTGTCTTTCCTTTTTGCTTTTTCAAGTTTTTGTGCGGCAATTGTGGCTCTCCAGAGCAGCATCCATGCCATGGTAACATCGCCTGTTGCATCCTGGAAAGGATGGGCATTGGCAAAGGCATTCAATACTTTTTCAGACATGGCGGTCTGGCCCATGTGGATGGCAACTTCTGCAAGCCTGTTCATGGCTTCTTCAACCTTGACAGCCTGTTTTTCAAGTTCAGGCATGGCTTTGCCGGCAGCAATGGTTTTCTGCATTTCGCCAAATAGATCCATTAGGGGTTTGCCTTTATTCAAGCCAAGTTTTCTTCCGAGAAGATCCATGGCCTGGATACCGTTTGTCCCTTCATAAATCAGTGTTATCCTGCAATCTCTCAAAAGCTGGGCCATGGGATATTCTTCGATGAATCCATACCCGCCGTATACCTGCATGCCCTGGCTGCATACCTCAAAAGACCTGTCGGTTACATATCCCTTGGCAATGGGGGTCAATACTTCAACAAATCCCTGGTATTTATTTTTTTCTTCCCTGGTTGGTGCATAAAGAGCCATGTCAGCACAGAATTGAACAAAATAAAGAAGGGACCTTATGCCTTCGACATTGACCTTCATCATCATTAACTGTCTTTTGACATCCGGGTGTTTCATTATGGAAACAGATTTGGCATCCGGGTTCATGAATTCAAGGATATCTTTGCCCTGTACCCTGTTCCTTGCATAATCAAGGGCATACATATAAGCTGCTGTGGCGCAGGCAAATCCCTGGAATCCAACAAGACGTCTTGCTTCGTTCATCATAAGGAACATGGCTTTCATTCCCTTGTTTTCTTCTCCCAGGAGGGTGCCGATGCAATTGCCCTTTGAACCAAGGGAAAGAGAGCAGGTGCTGTTGCCATGGATGCCGAGTTTATGCTCAATGCCTGTGCAGATGACATCATTAAATTCACCCGGGGTTCCGTCTTTGTTCACGCGGTATTTTGGAACAAGAAAAAGGGAAATCCCTTTTGTGCCTTCCGGGGCATCTTCAATTCTTGCAAGAACAGGATGAATGATGTTTTCAGCCAGATCATGCTCTCCGCCTGAAATAAATATTTTTTCACCGGTGATAGAAAAAGTACCGTCATCATTCCTGGCAGCTCTGGTTGTCAAGGCCCCTACGTCTGATCCTGCACCGGGCTCGGTCAGAAGCATGGTGCCTGCCCATTTGCCTGTGAACATATTTTTAAGATAGATTTCTTTTTGTTCCTTTGTCCCGAATTTTTCTACAAGGTGGCCTGCACCCTGGGTAAGGCCGGGATACATCATAAAAGGAAAATTTGCCCCGTTGAAATATTCGGCCGCGGCAGAGGCAACGGTTCTTGGCATCCCCTGGCCGCCCCATTCAGGATCTTCGGTTACAGCAAGCCATTCGCCCTCATTAAATATTTTATAGAGTCTTTTAAAAGAATCAGGTGTGGTTACCTTGCCGTTTTCCAGTGTGCAGCCCTGTTCGTCGCCTTCTTTGTTTGCCGGCAAGAGTTCTTTGACTGCAAAATTTTTTGCTTCGGAAATAACAAGGTCAATGGTCTTTTTATTAAAATCAGCAAAATTTTCATGAAGTTGTGAAAGGTTCTGGGCTTCCAGCTGTTCATGAAGTACAAATTCAATATCCCTTTTGTCGGAAATAACTTGTGTCATTTTTAAATATCCTCCTGGTGGTTATGTTGCAAAATTTAATTGGCGTTAAATTTTTGATTATAAGATAATGAATTGATGCTCATTAAAATATGACAAATAATATTTCTTTCCAAACAGGTTGAAACATCACGGCCTGTTAGTGTTTTGAATAATAAAAATAGAAAGTTATCAAAAAAATTATGTGTCATAAATCAAAAAGCATCCTATCATTATACCTGTCTCTAAAAAATGAATACTCATTCATTACATTATATTTCAAACGTGTCAATGGTTATTTTTACAAATCCAGAATAATTCTCTATGCTTCCGACATGGGAAAAATATTAATAAGCGCCTGTCTTGCAGGGAATCTTGTCAGACATGACGGTAAAATGGTAATTTTAATCAAACCAGGATGATGTTCTTTTGCATACACCAACCAGCATAAGCATGACTGGAACCTCAATTAAAACTCCCACAACCGTGGCAAGGGCAGCCCCTGATGCCAATCCGAACAGCATGACCGCTGTGGCGATTGCAACCTCAAAATGGTTGGATGCACCGATCATTGCAGCAGGAGCAGCATCTTCATATTTCAGCTTTAGTACCTTTGCAGCACCATAACCAAGGGCAAAAATAAATATTGTCTGTATAAAAAGAGGGATGGCAATCCATACAATGGTCAGGGGATTTGCCAGGATTACTTCACCCTTGAAGCTGAACAGCAGCACCAGGGTTAAAAGCAGTGCAAAGATCGTGACCGGCGTGAGGATATGCAGGAATTTTTCTTCAAACCATGCTTTTCCTTTTTTATTAATAATCCATATTCTGGACAAAAAACCAGCCACAAGGGGGAGTGCAACATAAATGGCAACCGAGAGAAGCAGGGCCTGCCAGGGAATGGGAAGCTTGCCGACACCAAGCAGGAAGCCGCCCAGAAGACCGTATAAAACCAGCATTGTCAAGGAGTTAACAGCTACCATGACAAGGGTCAGCCCGTCATTCCCCCGGGAAAGATACCCCCAGACCAGGACCATTGCCGTACAGGGGGCAATCCCGAGAAGGATGCAGCCTGCGAAATAGCTTCTCCATAAGGGGATCTGCAACATTTTTATTCCTTCTTGAAGCACGACAACGCCTGCCCCATGATGAGCTCCAATGGGCAAATCAAGACCAAAAGGCATTTTAACAAGATCAGTGGCATCTGCCCCGATAAAGGTTTTGAGTAAAAAGCCAAGGAAAAAAAATGAAATGGCATACATGGTAAACGGCTTTATGCACCAGTTTATAAAAAGAGTTAAGAAAACAGGTTTGCCACTTTTTCCTGCCTTTACAACAGAGGCAAAATCAATTTTTACCATGATGGGATACATCATGAAAAAAAGGCAGATGGCAATGGGTATGGAAACAACAGGCGCATCATTAACATTTATGGACATGCTGTCCAGCGTTTTTGCAAATTTTGGTGCGAATTTTCCAAGCAGAACACCCCCTGCGATACACAATCCTATCCAAATAGTCAGGTAACGTTCAAAAATACTGGTCATTCTCCGTTCATCCGGGGTGGTACGATTGCTGCGGTTCATTTTTATATCTCCATTAATTATCAAGATTGTCAGGTAACCCTTTAACAAATGTTTTTATTTCATCCCTTACCCTTCTAAAACAATCAAGTTGAGTCTCTTTACCGGCCCCTTGGCCGGCAAGCTTTTTTGCCATCTTTGGGGGGTCATCAAAACCTATGTGGATCACTTTACACCGGGGTGGAAAATAGGGGCAGGTTTCATGGGCATGACCGCAGACCGTGACAACCACATCAAGGTCAACCTCTTTAAATTCATTTATGTGTTTTGACCTGTGATCTGAAATGTCCACACCTGCTTCTGCCATGACCTTTACGGCATCCGGGTTAAGTCCGTGGGTTTCAACGCCTGCTGAAAAGACCTGGATTCGATCATTTTTAAGGGCCCGGGTCCAGCCTTCTGCCATCTGGCTTCGGCATGAATTCCCTGTACACAGAAATAATAATTTTATTTTATTTTTCATAATAATTTCCTTTTTTTTAGTCCCTGGGGCAGCAGGCTTCTCCTCTTTGTTGCCGGCAAAGATCTTCAGGTGGTATTGTCATGATTTTTTTTAAAGCCTTTAAATCCTTTTTAATTTCATCGGAATATTTTAATTTTGATTCCACCCATTCCGGAACAGGAGACTGCACGTCGCCTGATTTGTTTAAGCTATAATATACCCATCTTCCTTGTTTCCTGTTTTTAATCAGACCTGCCTGGACCATGATGGCCATGTGCCGGGAAGCCGTTGCTCCTGCCACCTTAAGCAGCTCGGTAACCTGGCAGGCACAAAGTTCGTCGTATGCCAGTAACGCTGCAAAAATTCTAAGCCTGTTCCTGTCGGAAAGTGCTTTAAAAACCGCAATTAGATTTTTCAATTCAACTCCTTTCTATAATTAGCTAAATGACTAAATATAGAAAATTTATTACTCTGTCAAGATTTAAAAAATCTTTTGACAAATTAATATAAAACAATTAAACTGTTAGACAATTTGATGAAACTAATTGAAATCACTAATTAGGAAAATGCCCGGATGAATATTAAATTTAAAAAGATGAAGCCGATAAAGTCATACCAGCATGTTGTGGATGAAATTGTGACGGCCGTGTGCGACGGGACTATCAAGGAAGGGGACAGGCTGCCTTCTGAAATGAAACTCAAGGAAATGTTTGATACAAGCAGGGGAACCATCCGGGAAGCCTTGAGAGTGTTGGAACAAAAAGGATTGGTGTCCATTAAAACAGGTGTAAAAGGCGGGGCAACCATTCAAAAAGCAAACACAAAGCCAATGAGTGACAGCGTGGCTATTCTTATCCGCCAGAAGAAAGTTTCCCTTAAGCACCTTGCGGAATTCAGAAAGATGATGGAGGGCCATATTTCAGAGCAGGCTGCAAAAATTGCAGAAAAGGAAGATATAAAAAAGTTGAAAAATATTTTGCAGGAAGCTGAAACTCACATAAAAACAAAGCCCTCCGGATGGAAAGAATTTCACAAAATGGATGCAAGATTCCACAGGGTTCTGGCAAGCATTGCCAAAAATCCCCTTATCGAGGCAAATCTTGCCATAGTCCATGATAATATCCAGATTTATTTTCACCACTATCTTCCCTGGAGTGAGGCACTGCTCAACAAGAATTTCAAGGATTTATGCGATATTGTTGAAGCTGTGGAACAACAAGATCCTGCAAAAGCAAGGCGACTTGCCCAGGACCATGTGGTCCGGTTTAATGAATTGATGGAGAAGAATCTTTAATGCCTGGAAATCCGTATATTTTTAAGATACAAAGATATTCCATTCATGATGGCCCCGGCATCCGAACCACCTTGTTTTTTCAAGGATGCCCATTGTCCTGCCGCTGGTGCCATAATCCCGAAAGCCAGGCCATGCCGGAAAAGGCAGGATCCGAAAATATGGACGGGATTGCTTTGGCATTAATGGCAATAATTGAAAAAGACCTGATTTTCTATGATGATTCGGGCGGCGGGGTCACTTTCTCCGGCGGGGAACCATTGTGCCGGCCTGGATTATTATTCAGGCTTCTGGGCATGTGCCGGGAAAAAGAAATTCATACCTGCCTTGACACTTCAGGATATGGTGATACCAAAATCCTTTTGAAGGCCGCTCAAAAAGTTGATTTGATCCTTTATGATATTAAATTATTTGATAAAGCAGCCCACGAAAAATATACAGGAAAAACAAATGGCATAGTGCTGGAGAACCTGAAACAATTGTCAAGAAGAAAGGCTGATATCAGGCTGAGGTTTCCCCTTATTCCGGGGATGACTGACACGGATGAAAACATTGACAGGGTAATAGATTTTTTAAGAGAAAATACGGTTTACAGGGATATTCATATCCTGCCGTTTCATAAGGCAGGTGAAAGAAAATATAAATTATTGAATATGAAAAATGATCTAAAGGACATACAAGAGCCTTCCGTGGCATGGGTAGGAACGATAAAGAAAAGATTTGAAGCCTTTGGGTTCAATGTAAGGATCAGGGGATAAATAATGAATTCAAGAATAAAAAATTTAAGAAATAAAACATTGCAAAAACAAGTGACCATTTCCCATGAAAGGGCAGAGCTTGTTACTTCTTTTTATAAAACCTATGTCAGCATGGAAGAATCCATCCCGGTTCAACGGGCATTGTGTTTAAAATACCTGCTTGAGAATAAGAAAATATTTATTGATGACAATGAGCTGATTGTAGGAGAAAGAGGGCCTGAGCCCAAAGCTGTGCCCACGTATCCTGAAATCTGCCTGCATTCTCTTGAGGATCTTGAAATTTTAGACTCAAGGCCCAGGGTGGCCTATAAAGTTTCTAAAGAAACAAAAAAAATTTATAAAGAAAAGATCATCCCGTTCTGGAAGGGCAGGACCATACGCGAAAAGATATTTAAGGCCATGGAGGATCAGTGGATTGATTCTTTTAATGCAGGAATTTTTACCGAGTTCCAGGAACAGCGCTCTCCAGGGCATACAGCCGGCGGGGAGCTTATTTATCAAAAAGGGTTCAATGATTTAAAAGAAGACATCCGGCAATGCATTTTAAATGTTGATTTTTTTAAAGATAAAGATGCTCTTGAAAAATATGAGGTTTTAAAATCCCTTGATATCGCAGCTGATGCCCTTATTGCTTTTGCCAACCGCCATGCTGATGAACTGGAACAACTTGCAAGAGGTGAAAATGATTCGGAAAGGAAAAAAAGCATTGAAAATATGGCCCGTGTCTGCCGGAGAGTACCTGCAAATAAGCCTTCAAACTTTCATGAAGCATTGCAGTACTATTGGTTTCTGCACGTGGGGATCATAACGGAATTAAACCCCTGGGACGCTTATAACCCCGGCAGGCTCGACCAGAATCTTTATCCTTTTTATAAAGAAGATATTGAAAAAGGAATAATAACAAGGAAAGAAGCAAAAGAGCTGCTCTGCTGCTTCTGGATAAAATTTCATAATCATCCTGCCCCTCCCAAAGTCGGGGTAACAGCAAGGGAAAGCAATACTTATGTGGATTTTTGCCTGATCAATCTTGGGGGCGTTACAAAGGACAACCAGGATGGGGTGAATGAATTGACCTGGCTTATTCTTGATGTAATCGAGGATATGAGGCTCCTGCAGCCAGGCTCCATGATCCAGGTGTCAAAAAAGAACCCGGACCGGTTTGTTAAACGGGCGTTAAAAATTATTGCAACAGGGTTTGGCCAGCCTTCTGTGTTTAATACCGATGCCATTGTCCAGGAAATGCTTTTGCATGGAAAAACAGTGGAAGATGCCAGAAAAGCCGGGGCCTCCGGGTGTGTGGAAACAGGCGTTTTCGGAAAAGAATGCTATATCTTAACAGGATATTTCAACCTGCCTAAAATTCTTGAGATCATTCTTAATAACGGCTTTGATCCGGAGACAAAAAAGCAGATCGGCCTTAAAACAGGTGAGCCTGAAAATTTTAAAACATTTGATGACCTTTTTGATGCCTATAAAAGACAACTGGAATATTTTGTTGATATCAAGATCAAGGGAAGCAATATTATTGAACAGATTAACGCAAAGTATATGCCTGTTCCACTTTTGTCCCTTGTCACAGAAGATTGCATAAACAATGCAGAAGACTATAACATGGGTGGTGCAAAATACAATACCTCCTATATCCAGGGTGTTGGCATGGGAACCATTACAGACTGCCTTTCATCCCTTAAATATAATGTTTTTGATAAAAGGCTTGTTTCCATGGAAAAGCTTTTGGGTGCGGTAAAAAATAATTTTAAAGGGAGCGATACCATCCGCCATTGCCTGGAACAAGCTCCTAAATATGGCAATGACAATGATTATGCAGATAATATATTAAAAATAGTATTTAAGGTCTTTCATGGAGCTGTTACCGGCAGGCCCAATGCAAAAGGCGGGGTGTACAGGATTAATCTTCTACCAACCACCTGCCATGTCTATTTTGGTGAAATCACAGGGGCTCTGCCGGATGGAAGAAAAAAAGGGCTCCCTTTTTCCGAAGGAGTATCCCCGGTACAGGGGAGGGACCGTTGCGGTCCCACTGCCGTGTTGAAATCTGCAGCTAAAATTGATCACTTGAAAACCGGCGGAACTCTTTTGAATCAGAAGTTTCTGCCCGATCTTCTAAAGGAGGAAAAAGGAGTTCAGGCGATCGTTAATTTAATCCGGTCATATTTTAAAATGGACGGGCATCATGTCCAGTTTAACGTGGTGGATGAAGAAACTTTGAGAGATGCCCAAAAAAGCCCTGAAAACTATAGGGATTTAATTGTCAGGGTGGCGGGGTATTCGGATTATTTTGTGGATCTTACACTTGCCCTGCAAGAGGAAATCATCCTTCGAACGGCCCATGATATGTATTAGAAAAAGGTTGAAAATATACAATTTAAACCCGGGGAAATAAAATGAAAGCAGGCTAAATCCATATGGACATATTTAAATTTTAAGGTATAATAGATCGGGCTGAAAGTTATAAAGCAGATAGGAAGACTTAAAGAGATTAAAACCTCCTTTTTTTTTCTTGACTTGTTCGCCCGGTATTAATAAATATATATATTTTGTTAATTTCTGAATCCTGCAAATTATTTGTCTTGATTTAAATGGATTCACAAATTTTTTTGTTGGAATTTGTATTATTAATTACTTTTAAGGGGAGAGAGAAAAATGAAATGGCGTAAATTTTTATCTATCGCAGGCTTTGCAGCCCTTTTCTGCATGCTTGCCGTATCAGTTCAGGCTAAAACATTTGTTTACTGCTCGGAAGGAAGCCCGGAAGGGTTTACTCCGGCGCTTTACACATCAGGAACAACATTTGATGCAACAGCAAAAACGATTTATGACCAGTTGGCCATGTTTGAGCGCGGTGGTACAAAGGTTCTTCCGGGGCTTGCAACATCCTGGGATGTTTCTGCCGATGGTAAAGTCTATACTTTCCATTTGAGAAAAGGTGTTGACTTTCACACAACTAAGTATTTTACACCCACGCGCCAGTTTAATGCAGATGACGTATTGTTTTCTTTTAACCGCCAGTTTGATAAAAATCATCCGTACCATAAAATTTCCGGTGGAAGTTATGAATATTTTTCCGGCATGAGCATGGGCACCCTGATTAAATCCATTGAGAAAAAAGACGACTATACAGTTGTTTTTACCCTGAATAAACCGGAATCTCCTTTTATTGCCAACATGGCAATGGCTTTTGCTTCCATTCATTCCGCAGAATATGCAGACAATATGATGAAAGCCGGAACTCCTGAAGAATTTGACCAGAAACCCATTGGAACAGGACCATTCCAGTTTGTTTCCTACCAGAAAGACTCTGCAATCAGGTACAAGGCATTTGATAAATACTGGCAGGGACGGGCTAAAATTGATAAATTAGTTTTTTCAATTACCCCTGATGCATCTGTCCGCTATGCAAAATTAAAAGCCGGCGAATGTCACCTCATGCCCTATCCCAATCCTGCTGATATTGCAGCAATGAAAAAAGACCCCAATATAAACCTGATGGAAAAAGAAGGGTTGAATGTTGGTTATCTTGCGTTTAATACTAAAAAAGTACCGTTTACAAAAGTTAAAGTCCGTCAGGCCTTGAGCATGGCCATTAACAAACAGGCCATTATAGATGCTGTATTCCAGGGTGCCGGTAAAATTGCTAAAAACCCGATTCCGCCAACTATCTGGTCTTACAATGACAAAGTAAAAGACTATCCCTATGATATTGCAAAAGCAAAAAAACTTCTTGCAGAAGCAGGCTACCCCAATGGTTTTGAGACTGATATCTGGGCCATGCCGGTACAGCGGCCGTACAACCCCAATGCAAGAAGAATGGCTGAAGTAATCCAGGAAGACTGGTCAAAAGTCGGTGTTAAAGCAAAAATTATCTCCTACGAATGGGGTGAATACCTTAAACGTTCCATGAATGGCGAGCATTCTACAGTCCTCCTTGGCTGGACCGGTGATAATGGCGATCCTGATAACTTTCTGGCCGTTCTCTTAGGTTGCGATGCCGTGGGCTCTTCCAACAGGGCTGAGTGGTGTTATAAACCTTTTGACGATCTTATCATGAAGGCCAAACAGGTTTCAGATATTAAAGAGAGAACAAAACTCTATGAAAAAGCCCAGGTTATCTTTAAAGAACAGGCACCATGGGTGACCATTGCTCATTCAATTGTTTTTGAGCCCATGAGCAAAAAGGTAGTTGGTTATAAAATTGATCCTTTTGGTCAACATATCTTTTACGGTGTAGATCTTAAATAATAAGGGTTCTATTTAATGAATAATGGCGGTGCAGTGCATATTTGATGCTGTACCGCCCCTTTTTTTATATATAAGAATGTGGTTCCATTATGATTCATTTTTTTTTAAAAAGATTTTCTCATGTTTTTCCAGCTTTCATTGGTGTTACCCTCCTTACATTTTCCCTGATCCATCTGATTCCCGGTGATCCGGTTGAGCTTCGTGCAGGAGAGCGCGGGATTGACCCTGCAAGACATGCAGCCATGAAAGCGGAAATGGGCCTGGATAAACCACTTTATGTGCAATATTTCAGGTATATCGGCGGAGTTCTTAAAGGGGATTTAGGTAAGTCATTTGTAACAAAAAAGCCTATCCTTGAAGAATTTTTTACTCTTTTCCCTGCAACGCTTGAACTTTCTATATGCGCTATGATTTTTGCGGTCCTGGTGGGGCTGCCGGCAGGTGTGATTGCAGGTGTCAAAAGGGGGACTGTTTTTGACCACACGGTCATGGGAGCCTCTCTTACAGGTTATTCAATGCCGATTTTCTGGTGGGGTCTTTTAATGATCCTGTTTTTTTCAGTCCACCTTGGGTGGACACCTGTATCAGGAAGGCTGTCGGCCCTTTTCTGGATTGATACGGATACAGGTTTTATGCTGATTGATACCTTAAGGTCCAGTGAACCCGGGGCATTTAAATCAGCCGTCAGTCATTTGATTTTGCCGTCCATCGTTCTTGGGACTATTCCCCTGGCTGTTATTGCCAGGATGACACGATCCTCCATGCTCGAGGTTTTAAAGGAGGACTATGTCAGGACTGCCAAGGCCAAGGGTTTGTCTTCCTGGCGCGTTATAATGGTTCATGCTTTAAGGAATGCGATGATACCTGTTATTACCGTTATAGGTCTTCAAACAGGTGTTCTTATGGCCGGCGCCATCCTGACCGAAACTATTTTTGCCTGGCCCGGAGTGGGGAAATGGATTCTCGAATCCATAAACAGGAGGGACTACCCGGCTATCCAGGGCGGAATTCTTATTATCGCCACAATAATTATTTTTGTGAATCTGGGGGTGGATATCCTTTATGGAATTATTAATCCTCGAATTCGTTACACCAGTTAGGGATTTTTTAAGATGAGTGAAACTACTGCCATAACCCAGGGCAATGCAGCACCACCTCACCCGTTAAAAGAGTTCTGGAAATATTTTTCCGAGAATAAAGGTGCGGTCATTGGGTTATATTTTATTATATTCGCAATTATTGTGGCTGTTTTTGCAAATATTCTTGCCCCTTACAGCCCGTTTGAGCAATACAGGGATGCCATTTTGCAGCCGCCGATCTGGATGCATGGCGGAAGCAGTAAATTTTTTCTTGGCACAGATGATGTGGGAAGGGATATCCTTTCAAGGTTGATTTACGGTTCAAGATTAAGCCTTTTTGTAGGGGTCATTGTTGTTACCATTTCCCTTGCCGCCGGAATGATTCTTGGCGTGACATCAGGATATCTGGGGGGATATTATGAAGTTATTGTCATGAGGGCCATGGACATTATCCTTGCCCTGCCAAGCCTATTGCTTGCTTTGGCTATTGTGGCGATTTTAGGTCCCAGCCTGAAAAATGCAATTATCGCCATTGCCATTGTTGTCCTGCCCCACTATGTCAGGCTGACAAGGGCATCTGTCATGGCTGAAAAAAGCAAGGATTATGTAACCGCATCAAAAGTCTGTGGATCAGGCCCGTTTCGAATGATGTTTGCCGTTTTGCTGCCAAATTGTATGGCACCGCTGATTGTACAGGCTACTTTAGGATTTTCCAATGCCATCCTTGATGCGGCAGCCCTGGGGTTTTTAGGTATGGGTGCCCAGCCGCCCACCCCTGAATGGGGGGCAATGCTTGCCAATGCCCTGCAATTTATTCAAAGAGCCTGGTGGGTCGTGACATTTCCCGGGCTTGCAATACTTTTAACAGTGCTTGCCTTTAACCTGGCAGGTGACGGGCTTCGGGACGCGCTTGATCCGAAAATGAAGCGGTAAACATATCACTTGAGATGAGAATATGAATCAAATATTAGAAATAAAAAACCTTTCTGTCGATTTTGACGGATTCAAGGCTGTGGATGATGTTGAACTGTCCCTGGATCATGGAAAAATTCTTGGAATCGTAGGAGAATCAGGTTCGGGAAAGAGCGTGACCCAGCTTGCTCTTATGGGATTGATCCCATACCCGGGGATCATTGAGGCTGAACAATTGATTTTTAACGGTAATGATCTTCTTGGCATGTCAAAAAAGAAGAAAAGAAAGATCACTGGAAAAGAGATCGCCATGATTTTCCAGGAACCCATGACAAGCCTTAATCCTTGCTTTACAGTCGAATTCCAGCTTATAGAGGCATTAAAATTTCATGGGGGCGGATCAAAAAAACAAAAACGTGAGCGGGCCATTGAATTATTAAAACAAGTGGGTATTCCGGCAGCAGAAGAGCGTATCAAGAGTTTTCCCCATCAATTATCAGGAGGGATAAGCCAGCGTGTCATGATTGCCATGGCCATTGCCTGTAATCCCAGCCTTCTTATTGCGGATGAACCTACGACAGCCCTGGATGTAACTATCCAGGCCCAGATCCTCGATCTTTTGGTTGACCTTCAAAAAACAAATAACATGTCCTTGATCCTTATCACCCATGACATGGCAGTCATAGCTGAGACAGTTGAAGATGTGGTTGTTATGTATGCAGGCCAGGTTGTGGAAAAAAATAGCGCGAAAAATATTTTTACAGCGCCTAAACACCCTTATACGGAAGCTTTATTAGGTTCTCTGCCTGAGCGGAATGTTAATTCAACAAGACTTCCCACCATTCCGGGCGTAGTCCCCGGCAAATATGACAGGCCCCCAGGATGCCTTTTTCATCCAAGGTGCAAGTTTGCAAAAGAAAAATGTTCAAGTGTAGCCCCTGTATTTGTTAAAGAAGGCGATAGCGCTTTCAGGTGTCACTTTCCATTGTTAAACGGAGTTCCTCAGTATGAATGAAAAGACAGTTATAACAGCCAGAGACCTTAAAAAATATTATACAGTTAAAGAGGGAATGTTTTTTAAAACTTCTGCAACATTAAAAGCACTGGATGGTGCCTCTTTTACAATAACAGCCGGCAAGACCTTTTCTGTCGTGGGAGAATCAGGCTGCGGGAAATCTACCCTTGCAAGGCTGATCACCATGATAGAAAGACCTACTTCCGGGGATTTTGAAGTGGATGGGATCAATGCCGTAACAAGCGGGCTCCATGCAATGAAAGCTCTGAGGGAAAAAGTTCAGATCGTTTTCCAGGATCCTTATGGCTCTTTAAACCCCAGAAAAAAAGTGGGCTCGATTTTAGAAGAACCCTTAAAAATTAACACAGATCTGACAAAGGTCCAGCGACGGGAAAAATCCCTTGCCATGATGGAAAAAGTCGGGCTTAGCCCGGAGCACTATGCAAGATATCCTCATATGTTTTCAGGAGGACAGAGGCAGCGGATTGCCGTTGCAAGGGCATTAATGCTCAATCCTGCCCTGGTAGTGGCTGATGAACCGGTGTCTGCTCTGGATGTCTCGGTCCAGGCCCAGGCCCTGAACCTTCTCATGGACCTCCAGGATGAGATGAACCTGGCTTATCTTTTTATTTCCCATGATTTGAGCGTGGTCCGGTTGATTTCCGATGAAGTCATGGTGATGTACCTGGGCCGTCCTGTGGAACAGGGTGAAAAAAATACTATTTTTGACAATCCGCTTCATCCTTATACCATGGCATTGCTTGCTGCGACTCCCCATGTGGATAAAAATGCAAGAAAGGACAGAATACGTTTGTCAGGCGAGATTCCGTCTCCGTTGAACCCTCCGCCGGGATGTACCTTTCATCAGCGCTGTGCCCATATGACGGATATCTGTAAAGAATCCGCGCCTGAATTAAGATTGGTGGCAGATAGAATGGTGTCATGCCACCATGCTGAAAAATTTTGTTAAAAAAGAAAATAAAAGAGCTGTCTATCAAGAGGGGAGTTAAGAAAAGCATTAATTTTTTTAAGTATGCTGTACTTTTAAAGGAACGCTAATCTAAGTTGTCTGATAAACAGCTCGTTTTATCTCGTAAAATCAGGTTTAGATCAAAGAAATCAGATACGTAAAGACCATCTCCTTTTATGCTTGTTTTCTAATCATGACAATTTTTTGTCTTGAATGTGTCTTATTTATATTGAGAATATAAAACTATTTTGATATTAAGTAAAATTAAAACAATTAAATCTTAGGTTAAGCATTACTAATGTTACCCGATTTTAACAGGCTCAAGGTTTTTTATTTTATTTTTAAAAAGAAGAGTGTGGCCAGTGCGGCCAGACAATTGAATATCACACCTTCGGCAGTCAGCCAGGCATTAAATAAGCTTGAGTCGGAATTAAAGGTTCTATTGTTTACAAGGCTTCATAAAAAACTTGTCCCGACTTTGGCCGGCAATCAACTATATGAAACACTCCAGCCCTTTATCATGGAGCTTGAAACCGCGATAAGGAAGATGGGGCAGGCAAAACATACCCCTTCTGGTATGCTTAAAATCGGTTCGCCAATTGAGTTTGGAAAATCTTATTTCACTGGCATATTTGCATCATTCAGAAAAAAATATCCAGAGGTCGTGTTTACAATGAAGCTTGGTGATCCTGCTGAGATTTTTCCCATGATTAAAGCAGGCAAGCTTGATTTCGGGCTGGTGGATATTTTTTTGAAACGGGAC
>JAADHV010000060.1 GCA_013151635.1 Deltaproteobacteria bacterium
TTTTTTTTCATGATGATTTTTGCCACATCTTTTTTTTTGACATTTACTCTTGGGTCATCCAGCGGCATTCCTGCAAGGTGACCCAGGTATTCCCGGTTCCATTCCACCACTGCCGGTACCAGTTCGGATACTGTAATCTGTGTATCCGGCCCTGATTGTTCAAGCGCTGCCGCCAGGGTGTAACCCATGCCAAGACCTCCTATGAGAGCCCGCATGCCTGTTTTTTGTTTAATTTGCCTGAATGTGAGTTCAGCCAACGCATCTTCGGAGCCATGGAGCCTGCTGTTCATAAGCTCTGTTCCTGCTGTCCGGATAGAGAATTCCGAGCCTCGCTTCTGCAAAGTCATGTATCCTTCATGCCCGGGGACTTTTGCCCTGCCAATCTTGCGCCAGGGAATCACAGTCTTATTTTCAACCTGTAGTTCAAAATATTAATCTCAGGGTCCTGGTTTTTTTGTTTAAGCATTTTCATGTCCTTTTATTCATTCTTTTTCAAGGCTTGCAGCGTTCCGCCTGCATTAACCTTATATTGCAAATATAAAATTCATACTGTATTGACGGATATTCAAATCCTTATATATACATAGATCATGTAAGACCAGTTTTCAAAAGGAATTCAATTGCCATTGACAATTCACAAACAAAAATTATCCGCCTGGACCTTAAAACCATCCTTAAACCAATTTATGGGGCATCGCTCTTGTCATTAAAAAATAAACACTTATCTTTAGAAAGCAGTTTTTTGTATAATGGTGTGAATGAATGATTATTTTTTTTGGAGTAAAATTATGAAAATAGCCTTTCCCGTTAAAGAAAACAATGGACTTTCAAGCGTCATTGATGAACATTTCGGTGTTGCGAAAAATTTTTTAATTGTGGACATGGAAACCCGGGAATTTGAACTTAAAAAAAACCCTAAAATTTCAGCCAAAGGTTCTAAATGCAAAACCACCATGTTCGAAAAAGAGGACAAGGTCAGTGCTGTTGTCACTAAATGCATGGGCGACGGTTCCAAAAGGAGTCTTACATCATCAAAAATCAAAATATATCAGGCACAGGAAAAAACCATTTTAGAAAACCTGGAACTCATGGAAAAAGACGAACTTAAGCTGTTTCACATATTTGACATCTGTCAAAACAAAAAAAACAAAAAGACAAGCAGCTGTGGCCACCACCATTGATATTTTACAATGGCAGATATACGGTTTTTTGCAAGTTCCAATCATAAAAGAATTATTCCATAAAAAAAGAAGCATAGCCGGATTAACACCAAATCGATTGTTTTAAAAAATATCAGGAAAACAATCGATTTGGTTTGCCAAGGCTTTGAAAACCCTATATACCATTTCCAAAAAATATTTAAACAAACACTCTTAGGATATGGGAATAACGGATGAAAGCCATATTGAGCATAACAGGCAGGCTTCTATATAAATGCATGGGCTGGACATATGACGAGCTGCCGGATTACTGGACAGACAAATGCGTGGTAATAGGGTTTCCCCATACTGCAAACATGGACACGGTAAGGGCACTTACCTATATTAAAATAGTCAGGATCAATGCCCGGCTGCTCGTTAAGGCAGAATGGTTTTTCTTTCCCATGTCAATTCTCCTTAAAAGCCTTGGGGGTATGCCGGTTAAAAGGGACAAGGCCTGCGGGTTTGTTGAAAGCGTGGTTAAAGAATTTGAAAAAAGACAGTCCCTTATTCTCGCCTTGGTGCCGGAAGGTACAAGAAAGAATGTACCATCCATAAAAACAGGCTTCTGGCATATTGCCAAAGGTGCAAAAGTACCGGTTATCTGCTGGTATCTTGACAATGAAGCAAAAAGAACCCGGTGGATCGGCAAAATAGACCCTGGCGAAACCCTTGAAGAGGATTTGTTAAAAATTAAAAAACTATATAAAAACGCGGGGTTTTCTATCCCTTTGGGGAATCTCACATAATTTTGCAGACTTACCATATTTTGATAACCTGTTAAAAAAATAATTAAAATTATTGACATACACTTGCCTCTTTTCTATACTGAAGCTTTTGGAAAGTCGGTCGTTAGTACCTTTTCCCCGGAAAAATCATGCAGGATGCTATAGTTTATAGATAAGGAGAATATATATAATGTGTCGTCTATTCGCACTTACAAGCCTTAAGCCTGTATCTCCGATGCTGGCCATCAAAGCTCTTGACGTCATGAAAGAAGGGCATGACGGCTCAGGCGTAGGGCTATTGCTCCAGGATCTTGGCGGTCCGTTTGAAGAAATGAAAGATGCACCGATTCTTTCCGGTATATTCAGTGAAGAAGGCATCCGGCGCCTGGATCTTTTTATGATGGACCAGGGGTTTCTTACCAAATACAAAATTTCTTTGAAAATACCTAAAAAGGCAGTTGAGGGCATCCCCAAACGTGACCTGTACCTTATCAGGGCCTATGAACTGCCAGAAGGGTGGGACAATCTTGAACAGGATGAAATTTCCAGCAGGCTTATGATGACCCGTCTTAAAATCCGTGAGATGGGTGAAGAAAAAAAAGATATGATGGTTTTTTCATTCTGGCCTGACACCATCATGATCAAAGAAATCGGCGACCCCATGAAACTTGCCGAATATCTCGGGCTTGACAGGAAAGAACTCTCGGCCCGTGTCATCATGGCCCAGGGCAGACAGAACACCAACTATGCCATTGATCTTTATGCCTGCCACCCTTTTTTCATAAAGGGATATTGCACCATGACCAATGGAGAAAACACAGCCTTTATTCCCATTAAAGATTTTCTATCATCAAGAGATTTCCCGGGTTATATGGGCTACCAGTCAGATTCCGAGGTATTTGCCCATATTCTCCATTATTCCATGGCAGGCCTTGGCCTTGGAATTGATGCCTATAAACACGTTATCACTCCTTTGCAGGAAGAGGCTCTTAAAAAACACCCTGATGCAAATTTTCTTTCACATCTGAAAAAAACCTGCAGACCCCTTATTATTGACGGCCCCAATTGCGTCATTGGTGTACTGCCCGACCATTCCCTGTTCATGGTCCAGGACAGGAAAAAACTTCGTCCGGGAGTTGTTGGTGGAAAACCCGGCTTGTTTGGATTTTCTTCTGAAATCTGCGGTCTTGACGCAGTCATCCCGGGCCGGGATAAAACAAAAGACATCCAACCCATGCACATTGATACAGCAATTGTCAGCCCTGACCGTCAGGAGGTAAAAATATGTCGTCAAACCGAAAGCTTGAACCTTCCTCTTTAAGCCTGAATGATCTGCCCTGGCAGATTCATTATAACAATAACAGGTGTACCCTTTGCGGCCAGTGTACTGCTGTATGCCCTGTCAAGGCCATTGAACTTGCCGTGTTCAGAAAAAGGGTCATTAAAACATCGGTTCAAAAGAATAAAAAACATTCCAGTGAATATGACACTTTTTATGGTATACGCCAGAAAACCCGTGTGGAAAATGCTTGCATAGGATGTGCCATGTGTACCATGGTCTGCCCGAATGATGCCATTGCCCCTGTTAAAAACCCGGGGCTTGACAGGCTAAAATTCCATATCAACCAGAATGGTATTCCAAGAAGGCGCGGCGGCAGGAGGAACTCTTCCCGATCCGTGCTGGACAGGATCAAGTTCACCAGGATCTCCATGCTCACTGACCCGGCTCTTGATGCCGGCCGTCACGAGTTTGAAATGAGAACACTTCTTGGCCGGGTTCTTTCTCCCAGGGAAAACATGAAACGATTAAAGGAAAAAGGCTGGATCCCGCCGGTCAGGGAAATTTATCCGTTGATCATTGGCGGCATGTCCTTTGGTGCGCTTTCTCCCACCATGTGGGAAGGCCTTCAAATGGGGGTTGCCTATCTGAACGAAGAACTTTTGATGCCAGTGCGAATATCAACTGGAGAAGGCGGATGCCCACCGCGGCTGCTACGATCCAGGTTTTTAAAATATGTAATCCTCCAGATTGCATCCGGATACTTTGGATGGGATGAGATCATTCATGCCATTCCCCATATGAAAGAGGACCCATGTGCCATTGAAATTAAATACGGCCAGGGAGCAAAACCGGGAGACGGCGGGCTTTTGATGTGGCATAAAGTCAATAAGCTGATCGCAGCCATAAGAGG
Source organism: Deltaproteobacteria bacterium (assembly GCA_013151635.1). Classification (GTDB taxonomy): domain Bacteria; phylum Desulfobacterota; class Desulfobacteria; order Desulfobacterales; family Desulfobacteraceae; genus Desulfobacula. The sequence continues at coordinate 4,120 of JAADHV010000060.1, forward strand.
TGTTCCCAGGGGAATCAGCCTGCCAAGTCCGCCGACACACCAGACACAGTATTCAATAGAAGAGTCTGTGGCAAAAATGATCCTGTCCATGTCCATGGCCTGGGGATTCAGGGTGCCGGTTTATCCTAAAATATCTGCATCTTCAACTTCCCTTGCCGTGCTTAATAACCTTGCCAGAAACGATTATGCATCAGGTCTTGCCATTGACGGCGAAGATGGCGGGACAGGGGCTGCCTATGCAGTTTCCATGGATCATATGGGTCACCCCATCGCATCTTGTATCAGGGATAACTACCTGAACCTCACCAAAATCGGAAAACAAAATGAAATTCCCATTTTCGCCGGTGGCGGCATTGGGAAAAACGGGAATATTGCGGCCAATGCCGCGGCCTTGATCATGCTGGGGGCAAGCGGTGTCCAGATCGGCAAATATGTCATGCAGGCAGCAGCAGGCTGTGTTGGCACGGAAGAAGACCGTTGCAATGTCTGTAATGTGGGCATCTGCCCTAAAGGCATCACATCCCAGGATCCAAGGCTTTACAGAAGGCTTGACCCTGAAGATGTGGCCCGGAGGCTCGTGGATCTTTTTATCTCCTTTGACACAGAGCTTAAAAAAATCGTGGCCCCGCTCGGACGTTCAACATCCCTTCCCATCGGGATGTCAGACGCCCTTGGAATTGATGATCATGCTGCTGCTGAACGCCTCAGTATAAAGTATGTTGTGTAGGGAGGTGTGAAGAATGACAAAAATAAAAAAAGACGCATTTATTAAAATATCCGGCAAAAAAGATGGTAAAAGAATTCCTTCCAGGGTTTTGGAAGAAATCATTCACCGGCATATAAAAAACGGCCGCAGGAGCATTGAGGTTGCAGGGTTAGGGCAACATGGAATTGGCGGGAGGCTCTGGGATGCCGGAAACGAAAAAACCCATATAAAGATCACCGGCCAGTCCGGCCAGAGAGCAGGCTTCATGGGCAATGCCAACACCAGGATCGAAATCATGGGACCTGCTTCGGATGATATTGGCTGGCTCAATGCAGGGGCAAAGATCATTGTCCACGGCCACGCCTCAAACGGGGTCATGAACGGTGCTGCCCAGGGCAAGGTCTATATTGGCGGTTCCATTGGTGCAAGGGGCATGACCATGACCAAACAAAATCCAAGGTTTAGACCGCCTGAGCTATGGGTGCTTGGCAAAGCCGGGGATTATTTCGGTGAATTCATGGCCGGCGGGATTGCAGTTATCTGCGGGCACAAGGCAGACCAGGGAGACCAGATCCTGGGTTACAGGCCCCTTGTGGGAATGGTGGGGGGCAAGGTCTTTGTCAGGGGAAGCATTAAAGGGTATTCAAAAAAAGATGCCCGGCTGTCTTCTCTGACAGATGAAGAATGGAACTGGCTCCTTGCCAACCTGGATATTTTCCTGGAAGAAATCAATAAAAGCGATCTTATGGAGTCATTGTCAAAACGCTCCCATTGGCAGCTCCTTAAAGCAAAGTCACCCGGGGAAAAAGCTTCCGGTCCCCAAAGGCAGCCCATGTCCTTGTTCAGGGAACAGGTCTGGGACAAGGAGCTTGGCCAGGGTGGTCTTATCGGTGATCTCCAGGAAACCCAGAAAGGCCGTATCCCTTTGATCGCCAGGGGAGATTTAAGAAGATACATTCCTGTATGGGAACAGGGAAAATATATGGCACCTTGCCAGGCCGCATGCCCCACAGGCATTCCTGTCCAGGAAAGATGGGACATGATCAGGCTTGATAATATTGACGAGGCCATAAGCATGGGCCTTTTTTATACTCCTTTCCCCGCAACAGTCTGCGGCTACCTCTGCCCCAGTCCGTGCATGGCATCGTGTACCAGGAATCAAAACTGCATGAAACCCATTGATGTGAGACTTTTGGGAAAGGCCGGGGAAACCGCCAGGCTGCCTGTACCCTCTGAAAAAAGCAAAAAAAAGATTGCCGTAATAGGGGCAGGACCAGGAGGCATTTCTGCTGCCTGGCATTTAACTTTAAAAGGCCATGCCACAACCTTGTTTGATACAGGAAATACCATTGGAGGAAAAATTTCCAGTCTTATTCCCGGCTCAAGAATTCCCCAAAAAACCTTGGAAGCCGAACTTGCCCGGGTAAAAAAAATGATTCCGGACATAAAATTAAACCAGGCCATCAATAGTAAAAATTTTTTAAAAATCAAATCTGATTATGATTTCACAATTATTGCGGCAGGGGCCAGAAAATCAAGATCACTGCCTGTTCCAGGCATTGAAAAAGCCGTTTCGGCCAATGATTTTTTAATTGAATCAAAAAAAGACAAGGCAAAACCAGGAAAAAGAGTGGTGATTATAGGTGCCGGAAACGTGGGGTGTGATGTTGCAACAGAAGCCCACCGCCTGGGGGCCGGGGAGATTACCTTGATTGATGTGCAAAAACCTGCTGCCTTTGGCAAGGAAAAAGAAGATGCAAAAGCGGCCGGAGCCAATTTCAGGTGGCCCTGCTTTACAAAAAAAATTACGAAAAAAGGCCTGGTACTTCAGGATGGTGAACTCTTAAAAGCAGACACAATTGTGGTCTCAATCGGGGATATTCCTGATCTTGACTTCCTTGACGACTCGATTGACATTGAAAACGGATTTGTTGCAGTTGATAAATTCAGCCGGACCTCTGACCCCAGAGTCTTTGCCATAGGTGATGTTGCAGGCCCGGGCCTTATCACTGATGCCATAGGAGCCGGAAGAAAAGCGGCCCTATGCATTGACAGGATCATTAAAGGTAAAACCCCTGGCACAAGTGATATCCTGCCCCGGATTGACAAAGAGCGGATAAGCCTTGAATATTATAACCCGGGCAATATCCCCGGTACTTTAGAAAACTGCGCGGCAGATTGCGCTTCCTGCGGCAAATGCAGGGATTGCGGAATCTGTGTGGCAATCTGCCCTGAAGGGGCCATTGAAAGAGTTGAAATAAATAAAACTGCTTTTGAATATAAGGCAAACCAGGATCTTTGTATTGGCTGTGGATTCTGCAAGGGAGCATGTCCCTGCGGAATATGGGATTTAATTGCCAATACCTCCATCTAAAAAAATCGTTGCCAGGGCAATTATTTATTTTTTCTATTGACGAAGAATCAGGATTTCTGATTAATATAAAGGAATTATGGAAAAAACAGACCAGACATATGATGGTTATATAAAAGCGTTGACAGACATCAGCAGGGCAATCACCTCGGATTTGTTTATCGAGGATCTTTTAAAATTAATTGTCATGGTAACAGCCAAGGTCACGGGTGTTGAAATTTGCTCCCTATGGATCGTCAATGCAGACGAAAAACCGCCAAAAATACGCCTTAAAGCAACCCAGTCCATTTCACCTGATTATATCAAGGACCGGGCGCTTAACCTGGAAGAAGGAGTTGTCGGGTTTGTTGTGACAAATAAAAAGCCTTTGATTTTAAGGGATGTCCTTGAGAGCGACCGGTTCAAAGAAAAAGAAATGGCTAAAAAACTGGGGCTTGTTTCCATGGTTGGAATTCCTTTAAAAACCAGGGAGGAAAAAGTCATAGGTGTGTTAAATTGTTTTACAGCCGAACCCCACGATTTTTCCGATACGGAAGTCAACCTTTTAAGGGCTGTTGCAAATCAATCTGCTATCGCCATTGTCAATACGGAACTTATGGTTAAAACAAGGGTGATCCAGGAGGAATTGGAAGCACGCAAAAAAATAGAACAAGCCAAGGAAATCCTCATGCATACCCGCAAAATGACCGGTGATGCGGCCTACGGCTGGATACGCAAAAAAAGCATGGACTCAAGGAAATCCATCCGCGAAGTTGCAGAAGCCGTGATTCTCTCCAGGGAAATTTTTGTTGATGAGGCACATTAAAAGGGTAAATCTCTCTTACCAGAACCCCCATTGCCCTGTAAAGTAAACATATAAGGCCAGGGTTAAATTGGTTATTCCATGTGCAACCATACAGGACAGGAGATCTTTTCTTATAATCCATAAAATGGATATGAGTATGCTGTAAGCCACAGCAGCCGGCCACTCGACCGGAAGGTGCCCAGCCGCAAATGCAACGGTTGAAACAGCAATGGCCATTATGCTCCAGGCACCGGGGCTCACATCATTAATGCTGTTATTATCCAGTGTCTCGTTCAAAGAAGAAATAATTTTTTTGCTCTTCATGTTGACGCTCCATTGGAACGCCGCACGGAATATATATCCGCGAATAAAAAATTCTTCAAAAACAGGAACAATTATTGAGGCGGAAAAAAGCCTCAGGAAAAAACCGGATCTGGCCCAGGATTCGCCTTTAACTTCTATGAAAGGTGCCAGGAAAAGGCACCATATTGCAAGGCCTGCAATCCCGAAAACAATCCCGTAAAAAATTGAGCCGGATATCTTCTTTGGACCTGTGACAGGAGTGTACCATTTCCAGGCCCAGCATAAGAGAACAGGGACAATGATGATTTTGAGCATATAATTTATTTCAACGGGGATCTTGCCTTGGCTCAATGAAGCAATTCCAACATATGCAAAATATGGGGCCCCGTACGGCAAAAGCAGATCCCGGTTAATAATTTTTTTTGATTCTGTAGCTGCTTTTTTTTTCAACCTTTTTCATCCGTATTTTTTCTGGCTTCAGTTATTTCTAAAATAAACTCTATACTCATTTAGCAAAATTAAATTCGTAATAACAGGATAATCTTACGGGGTTTTCTATAAACCTTTAATTTTTAACAAAAAAATGCTTGACATTTTAAAGAATTATTTTTAGTCTTAATTTTCAGCTAAATACAATGGCGTATTAGCATGATTAAAAGAAAACAAAGGCGTTTTCCCAAATTATAACCTGGGCGGATGCCTTTTTTTATTTTAATTTTGGGAAGAAAAAATGAAGATTCATAACAAACCAAAGCTTACGCTGTTCCACTGCTTAAACTCTTTTAAAGAAACAGCTTCAATGTTTGACGGCTGCGAGGTTAAAACCGTTAAAATGGCATGTTCCTCAATGACAAAGGATGTCCACCTTTTAAGAGCCTTTGAGTCTGGGGCGGATGCAGTTCTTGTGCTGGTCTGCCGGGAAAAGGCCTGCAGGTATGCAGAGGGCAGCATACGGGCTGAGAAACGGGTTAATTATGTAAAAACCATTCTGGATGACATAGGAATGGACGGCAAGCGGCTGAACATATTCAATACAAGCTCAAAAGACAGCGGATCGATTAATGATATTATCAAAAAGACCTTATTGGAGCTTGAAATCATCGGTCCTAACCCTGCTTTAAATCATTTTAATTAATACCATCCCATAGATGTTATTATAAAAAGTCCAGATTCAAAGCGAGGCAATGTTTTTTAAAATCTTGGGTTTCATTGTTTGATCACTCCCCTGATCAATGAAACCAAAGACATATTAAAACAAAAGCCTTGCTTTAATCTGGCCTTTTCTTAAACCTATCCAAGAAACGGAGTACAAAATGATAACCGCCAGTCAAAAACCCATTAATGAAATTGCAGAACTTGTGGAGCCTTATAAAAAGGTTTTGATCCTGGGCTGTGGCACCTGCGTGAAAACATGTTTCGCCGGCGGCGAGGATGAGGTCGCAGTCCTGGCATCTGTTCTCAGGCTTAAGTTTAAAAAAATGGCCCGGTCCATTGAAATAGAAGAATTAACCATAGAAAGACAATGTGAAAATGAATTTATACAGGAAGCATCCTCCGGTGTTGACAGGAATGATGCCATCCTCTCGCTTGCCTGCGGTGCCGGAGTCCAGGCCATGGCAAAACGATTCGCAAAAAAAGTGGTGCTGCCGGGTGTTAATACAAGTTTTATAGGGATACAGGAAAGCCCTGGTATTTTCACTGAAGAATGTTCCGGGTGCGGCAATTGCGGTCTTGCCACATTCGGCGGCATATGTCCTGTCACCCGTTGTTCCAAGAAACTTTTAAACGGCCCATGCGGTGGTTCGCAAAAAGGTTTGTGTGAAATTGATCCTGATACCCCGTGCGCATGGCACCTGATTATTGAACGGCTGACCACTTTAGGACAACTCGACAACCTTAAAACCTACATCCCTCCAAAAAACTGGAATACCAGTCTTTCCGGCGGACCAAGAAAATTAATCAGGGAGGACCATATCATATGAAAACTTTAAGCCGGTTGCATGAAAAACTCTCCAACGGTGAATTTGCAGTAACAGGGGAATGCGGTCCCCCAAGGGGCTCCAGCAAAGAAGTCATTCAAAAAAAAATTAAACTATTAAACGGGTTTGTGGATGCAGTCAATGTTACCGACAACCAGACCGCTATTGTCAGGATGTCAAGCATTGCCGCTTCCGCCCACCTGGTTGCCCAGGGCCTGGAACCTGTAATGCAGATGGTGGTAAGAGACAGGAACAGGATTGCCATCCAGTCGGATATTTTGGGTGCCTATTCCCTTGGAATCAAGAATATTTTATGCCTTTCAGGAGACCACCAGAAATTCGGCAGCCAGCCCGATGCCATGAATGTCTTTGACATTGATTCAATCAACCTTGTCAGGACCGTGAAAGACATGCGCGATAAAGGTAAAGACATGAGCGGGTTTGACCTGGATGTGGCCCCCCGGATGTTTATTGGTGCGGCAGCCAATCCCTTTGCCGACCCTTTTGAATATCGCGTGATAAGGCTTGCCAAAAAAATTGATGCCGGTGCTGATTTTATCCAGACCCAGTGTATTTATAATATGGACCGGTTCAGGGAATGGATCAGGCAGGCTGCAGATGAAGGCCTTGCAGACAAGGTTTACATATTAGGCGGTGTCACTCCTCTCAAATCAGCCGGCATGGCAAGGTATATGAACAATAAAGTTGCGGGCATGGACATACCTGAAGAAATCATAAAGAGGATGGATGGAATTGACAAAAAAAACCAGGCTGACGAAGGTATTAAAATTTGCCTTGAAACCATTCAGGAGCTAAAAGAGATGGATGGGGTCCACGGGGTTCATATCATGGCCATTGAATGGGAAGAAGCAGTGGGCCTTATTGTTGAACAGGCCGGTTTGAAATAATAATTTAAGGACATTGAAGCATGCCTCAAAAATATAACATCCACACAAAGGCCGCACCTCCAAGATTTTATCCTGTTGGCAAATACGCCACCATAGAATTCAGGGAAAACTGTGCCGGAAGCTGCAAAGAGTGTGTGAAAAAAAAATGCGTCTATGACATTTTCAAGGATAATTACCTTCATATGAGCCAAATGGAGGAACCTGAATATCTTTACACCTGTAATTCGTGTTTCAGGTGTATCCAGGAATGCACCAAGGGAATTTTTTCCAGGGTTGTCAATCCTGAATACCGGGAAATCGGGGATGAATACTGGACACCCGATGTCCTTAACAGGACCTGGTACCAGGCCCATACAGGAAGCATCCCGGTATCAGGGGCAGGATACAGGGGGCCTTTTGCCGGTAAGGGTTTTGATTCCATGTGGACAGATATGTCCGAGATTGTAAGACCCACCCGGGATGGCATTCACGGTCGTGAATATATCAATACATGCATAGAGCTTACAAGACGTCCTGAAAGGCTTGCATTTAATGAGGACGGCTCTCTTGCTGTTGAGGTAAAACCCATCCTTGAGATCCCGCTTCCCATATTGTTCCAGCAGCCTGATTTCGGGGTATGCAGCAAAAATGTAGTAATTTCAATGATCAAAGCCGCCGAGACTATCGGGACTAAAATATTTATCAGGGCGGCAGACGTCTATCAAGACCTGATGCCATTTGGGAAATCCATTATTCCACTTGTTAAAAAAGAAAATTTTGAAAATTATCCCCTGCTCCTTGCCCGCGTGGAAATGGTGGAAATCGAATACGAACCCGGCATTGAAAAATTATTTGACCGGATCAAAGCCATAAATGAGAACCTGGTTATCAGCGTGGGCCTGGCCTTGAGGGCTGATCTTGATTATACTGAAATCTGCGTTGAACTTTCAAAAACTGATATTGACACCATCCATGTTTATGCTGATGCCAATGGCAGGGAGTTTGAATCCAAGTCCCCGCGTTTTATCAAGGATATGCTCAGGGATATCCACCTTGGCCTTATTGATGCCTCCACCCGGCAGCAGGTCAATATTCTTGCATCCGGCGGAATCTGTATGGCCGAGCATGTAAATAAGACTATTATCTGCGGTGCGGACGGGGTTGTCATTGACCGGCCCCTTCTTGTTGCCATGGAATGCCGTTTGTGCGGACGGTGCATGAACGATCTTTCCTGCCCTGTTGAACTTGAGGCCATAGAGCCTTTTTATGGCAGCAACCGGATTATAAACCTTATGGGGGCCTGGCGGAACCAGATACTTGAAATGCTGGGCGCCATGGGGATAAGAGAGGTACGGCGCCTTCGCGGTGAAGTGGGACGGTCCATGTGGTTTGAGGATCTTGAAAAAGAAAGTTTTGCGCCGATTTTTGGTGAAAGAAAAGTATCTATAGACGTAGGATAATTTATGAGCGAAATAAAATATCAATTGCCCGAAACAAAAGAAATCCGGTCGCGGTTTCGAAACACCATAGGCAAATATATAATTAAAAGAAATTCAAAATGCGTGTCCTGCGGAAAATGTGCCGAGATATGCCCTTTTGGAGTCCACATCAAGCCTGCCGGCCATGCATCACCCTTCAGGCCTGTTGAACATAAATGCATCGGGTTTGAATGTAAACTGACAAACCACTATTGCATTGAACACTGCCCGGAAGATGCCCTGGTTCTAAAGGAAAATCCATTGCTTGACACAATGGGGGATTACCGCTGGCCGCCTGAAATGCTGCTTGGCCATTTTGCCATGGCAGAAACAGGGAAAGCGCCTCATGTTAATCTTGAGTACAACCTTGGCAACTCGGGCGGCGGGTTTGATAAAATGCGCTTTATTAAACCTGATCCAGGTCTTGCAATAGACATAAGCGATGAAAAAATAGATACCAGCATTGAATTGAACAAAACCGGGGACAAACGGCCCAAAAAAACCATTTCCATGCCCTGCTACGGCGGTGGGATGTCCTACGGATCAACCGCACTTTCCGTGATTGTCGGCCGGGCAAGGGCCGCTAAAAGACTGAATTCCCTTACATGCACCGGTGAAGGAGGGTATCCCCCTGAATTTCTCCCATATAAGGAACATGTCATAACCCAGGTGGCCACGGGGCTTTTCGGTGTCAGGGAAGAAACCATCCAGAACTGCCCCATCATGGAATTCAAATATGCCCAGGGAGCAAAACCAGGACTTGGCGGCCATCTCCTGGGAGAAAAGGTAACCGAAGCTGTTGCAAAAATGAGGGAAACCGTTGTAGGAAGTTCACTTTTCTCTCCCTTTCCTTTCCACTCCGTATATTCGGTTGAAGACCATAAAAAGCATGTGGACTGGATGAAAGAAATAAACCACAATGTTTTATGCTCAATAAAAGTATCCACCCCGACAGATGTGGACATGGTGGCCGTGGGTGCCTATTATGCAGGAGCCCACATAATTCACATTGACGGCAGCTACGGCGGAACCGGTGCAGCTCCTGAAATTGCCAAGAAAAATATTGCCATGCCCATTGAATATGCCATTCCAAAGGTTCACAAATTTCTTGTGGAAGAAGACGCAAGAGACAAGGTGTGCCTGATTGCAAGCGGCGGTATCAGAAACGCCCTTGACGTTGCAAAAGCCATTGCCCTTGGTGCAGACGGATGTGTCATCGGAACAGCAGATCTTGTGGCAGTCGAATGCGTCAGGTGCGGAAATTGTGAAAGCGGCCGCGGCTGTGCCAGGGGTATTGCAACCACTGACCCCGAACTTGGCCAGATGATAGACGAGGAATATGTGGAACAGCGTCTTGTCAACATGTACATGGCCTGGCGCAAACAGTGGTGCGATATATTAAGGGGCTACGGGTTGAAAAGTATCAGGGAACTTCGGGGCCGTTCAGACCTCCTGGTTCATCTTGATTATCTTGATGAAGATGAAAGAAAAAAATACCAGCCCGCACCTAGCTGCAAAATGGTTTTATAATAAGGAATTTCAATAATGACGAATAAAGTTTTGGATAAAATCATAAAAAACATATTGGCCTCAAGAGCCAGGCTGCCACACATCAAAACACCGGTGAACAAATGTGACGAAGAGGGCGGGTGCGGGGTAACAGGTTTCATGGCCTCCATTCCCATTGCAGGAAAACATATTTATGAACCCTCGGTGCAGATGCATAACAGGGGCAACGGCAAAGGCGGCGGTATCGCTGCTGTCGGATTAAATGCCGGCGACCTCGGGGTGCCAAAAGACGTGCTGGAAGATCATTACCTTCTACAGGTAGCCTACCTGGATGAAGAGTCCATACCACAGGTCGAATCAACCAACATCAACCCCATGTTTGACATATATAAATCTGAAAAAATTCCTACGATTGATGACTACTCATCCATTGGCCTTGAGGTCAAGCCGCCTGATGTATGGCGGTATTTTGTAAGGGTCAAACCTGATGTGCTTGAAAAATTCATCCGGTATAATAATTTTTATGATATGGACCAAAGAAAGGCAGAAGATGAATTTGTATTCCAGAATTCCAACCGGCTGAACCAGACATATTATGCTTCCCTTGGAGAAAAACAGGCATTTGTCATGTCCCATGCAAGGAACGTGATGATTCTCAAAGTGGTTGGCTATGCAGAGCAGGCAACCCAGTATTATTGCCTGGACGATGTAAGAGCCCACGGCTGGATTGCTCACCAGCGTTATCCGACAAGGGGAAGGCTGTGGCATCCTGGCGGGGCCCATCCTTTTTCAGGCATGCATGAAGCCCTTGTCCATAACGGTGATTTTGCCAATTACCATGCAGTATGTGAATATCTAAACCAGTACAATATCTATCCTCAGTTCCTTACGGACACGGAAACATCTGTTCTGCTGCTGGACCTTTACAACAGGGTTTTTGAATATCCCCTGGAATATATCATAGAAGCACTTGCCCCCACAACTGAATATGATTTTGACTGCCTGTCCCCTGAAAAGCAGCAGGTTTACAGGTATATCCAGTCCCAGCACATGACAGGCTCCCCTGACGGCCCCTGGTTTTTTATCATTGCCAGGAATGATCCGTATAAAGACCTGCTGCAATTGATCGGGATCACGGACACTGCAATGTTAAGGCCCCAGGTATTTGCCCTCCAGGAAAGGGAAGATGTCCAGATAGGCCTTGTCTGCTCTGAAAAACAGGCCATAGATGCTACCTTGCAAAGCATTGCAAAAGAAGATAAAAGGTTCTGCCCTATTGCGGACAAATATTGGAATGCGCGCGGCGGAAGCGCAACAGACGGCGGGGCATTTACCTTTACTGTCAAGGATTCAAAAAAAGGGGACGGCACAAAAAAACTTGTTACGCAGAACAAGTTCGGCCAGATTGTCCAGACCCCGGAAAACCAGACCCATTTTGATATACAGGCAGATATTTCAACCTCTTTTGAAGGGAACCAAAAAACAAAAGAACTTATAAAATTATTTAATGCCAATGATTTACCGGCATTAAAACAATACTGCATCTTAAAATTTTGTGATCTTGAATTCCATGACATCAAAAATTTATGCACAACGATTGAATCCTGTGCAAACAGGGGTGATGATAAAAAAGCCATTGCAATTGATCTTTTAACCCATTTAAATGATAAAATCTTTCCAACAGGGAACAAGAAAAGAAGCTCCGTCCTCCAGATCATCAGGGAAAGCCTTGGCTCTATTTTTAAATCATCTCCCAAAATAAAGGATAATAAAAACTATGTCTATGCCTATATTGACCGGGAAACAAGCAGGGATTTAAGAGCCCCGGAGGGGAATGAAAAGATCCTTGTTGTGAATGCCAGGGATTTTGAACCTGAAGGCCGGGACTGTGATTCCAGAATGACCAATAAAGCCTATCGCCTGGGATGGAAAAGATATATCTGCTACGGATACAAAGGCCAGAGATTTACCGGGTGCGGGTTCGGACCCGGCTCTGATGATGTCAGGTTTGATGTGTACGACAGCTCTGGCGATTATATTGCCTCGGGCATTGACGGAATGGAAATCCATATCCACGGCAATGCCCAGGACCAGTTGGGCCAGATCATGAAAAACGGTAAATTTGTAGTCCACGGCGATGTAGGGCAAACATTCATGTATGGTGCCAAAGGCGGCGAGGTATATATTCTCGGAAACGCGGCAGGGCGTCCTCTGGTCAATGCCACAGGCAGGCCAAGGGTTGTGATAAACGGCACATGCCTTGATTATCTTGCAGAATCTTTCATGGCGGGAGACCCTTTAAACGGTGGCGGCTTCATCATTGTCAACGGCATTGCATTTGATGATAACGGCAAGGTGGTTGACCTTGCCATGCCCTATCCCGGGTCAAATCTGTTTTCGCTTGCCTCGGGCGGTGCCATTTACCTTAGGGATCCTGAGTGCAAAGTCGTGGATGAGCATTTAAACGGGGGGGTATTTGCCAAAGTAACAAATGCGGACTGGAAGCTTATCCTTCCCTATCTTAAAGAAAATGAAAATTTGTTTGGCATTTCCATTAAAAATGATCTTTTAACGGTTGACGGTCAAAGTCTGCCTTTCAATAAGGTATACAGGAAAGTAATGCCCATACAATCCCTGGCATTGGGAACCACAAAAAATTAAACCCACGGGCAAAAGGGCTGCCAGCAAGCAGTTTTAAAAGGGTTCTTCTTTTTTTATTTGACAATTAAAAACTAACCCTTAAAATTTGACCACATCTGTGTTTTTATAAAAAAAGGAGAGAAATATGCCTGAATTAACAGCAATTATCGAAACAAGCAAGGGACCTATCAACATAAAATTATTTTCCGACAAGACCCCTGTTACCTGCGGTAATTTTGCAAACCTTGCAAAAAGGGAATACTATAACGGACTTAAGTTCCACCGTGTCATAGCAGACTTCATGATCCAGGGCGGGTGCCCTCACGGAAATGGAATGGGCGGCCCGGGCTATGAATTCAAGGATGAGTTCAAAAAAGATTTAAAACATGACAGGCCCGGCATCCTTTCCATGGCCAATGCAGGGCCAGGGACAAACGGGAGCCAGTTTTTCATCACCCATGGCCCGACGCCTCACCTTGATGGCATGCATACGGTTTTTGGTGCAGTTGAAAGCGATGAAGACCAGAAAATTGTGGACAGCATTGCCCAGGGCGATACCATTGAAAAAATCATCATTAAAGGCAATTCAGGTGCACTGTTTAAAAAGGTCAAATCCGAGCTGGAAGGATGGAATAAAACATTGAACAAACAATTTCCCAAACTTCCAAAAGCGTAAAAATTTCCTTTTAAACCATAAACATATCAAAAGGCCGGATCTGTTCAATAATTCCGGCCTTTTGATTTCATATTTTAATAATCATTCTAAATAAAGGTAAAAAGGAATGGTGTGAAATGAAGAAGTTTGTTCCTCTGTCTCGCCCAGCCGCCAGTTTTTAATTTTAATACCTTTTTCTTGAATTTTTTTTATCATACCGCTTATATTAATCAACGGATGGCGGGAAAACACATTGGGAAGACCATATGTCAGGCTGCATACCAGGCATTTTCCAGGTCTCTTGATAAGGTTGAATGCCAGAATAATCCGTTTATCATTAGAAGAGATGAATTCAAGCCTGATATCATATGCCCCGTCTGATGCATCACCGTATAATGCTTCAAAAAACTGGTCACTTATTTCCCTGGGCAGAAGTGTGTCAAGATAATCTTGAGTAAATACCCGGTTTAATACAACCTGATCCATTATAATCCTTATCCTTTTTGACTTAAGTTGTTTTAAACAATCATAAACTTCTTTTTTATTAAACCTTCAAAGGAAAATCAAGATTATTCTGGTTTCAAGTTCAGGCCCGGCATCTTTCCAGGCATAAATTCCACATGAAAAATCCTGATTTTTTTATATCCTGTTTTTTGCATTATCAATTTATTGAACCCTAAAACCATTTATGGTAAGTTAGGAGTCAATTGTCTTCAAATCTTCGAAAAAAAGGATGTAAAAATGGCTATCAGATATAGATTAGGGTTAATTGTCGGAGGATTGTCGTTTATTATTTTATTCATGTTTCTTATAACATGGTATACCACTTCAGCCCAGAAAGCCGATGGTCTTGTTATCAACCTTGCAGGGCGCCAGCGCATGCTTACCCAGAAAATGACAAAAGAATTGTTTTTATTTGCTGCTGCAACAGATTCAAAGGAAAAAGAAGAATTATATTCAAAAGCAAACAATACAATAAAAATTTTTGATCTTACCCTGGCTGCCCTGGCTGATTCAGGCAAGGCTCCTTTATCTTTAGACACGGGTGGTGAATATGCAAACTGCCCAAAGGCTGATGAACCCGCTTTTTCACAGCTTGCCAAAGTAAAAAGACTCTGGCAAACTTTCTCGGATCATATGAAAACCGGCCTTTCTGGAAACAAAGAGATAAAAGCAAGCCTGGAATATGCTAAAAACAACAACTTAGGCCTGTTAAAGGAAATGAACAAAGCTGTTATAATGCTCCAGAAATCTTCAGAAAAAAAAGTACAGCACCTCATTATTTTTCAGACCATGGGTTTGATTGTCGGTATCATTCTTATGGTTATAAGTATTCTTCAAATTCACTCCATTGCCAGAAAACTATTAAATTCAGCATCAATAGCAAAAAAAATGAGCAACGGCGATCTTACCATGAGGTTTCAAACAGCAGACAAGCTTGAAAATGACCTCGACGAAATGGAGTTTTTAGGGTATAATTTAAATATTTTCACAAAGTCCCTGCAGGCAAATATTAAAAATATATACCAGGAAGCCTTGAGCCTGAACAAATCTTCCACCGGGATGAACAAAGTTGCCGCAGAACTTTCAAAGGAGACTGACAGTTCTGCTGAAAAAACTTCACATGTTGCCAAGCAGGCCGGCATCATGAGTGAAGATATGAATGCGGTTGCCGCTGCCATGGAGGAACTTAGTGCCAATACGCAGCAAATTGCAGAATCCACATCAAGGATGAGTGAAACAAGCAAGGATATAGCACAACATGCCGACAAAGCCAGCCACATTTCAGACCAGGCTGTTGAAAGGGTGGATTCTGCCTCTTCAAGAGTGGATGACCTTGGTAATGCTGCAAAAAAAATCGGCCAGGTTTCTGAAACCATTACCGATATCTCAGAACAGACAAATCTTCTTGCTTTGAATGCAACCATTGAAGCGGCAAGGGCCGGGGAAGCAGGAAAAGGATTTGCTGTTGTGGCAAACGAGATAAAAAGCCTTGCCAACCAGACAACCGAAGCTACGGAACAAATAAAGGAAAACATCGGCTGGATACAGGGATCAACCTCTTCAACAGTTGAAGATATTAAAGAAATTGCCAAGGTGATCAGCCAGGTAAATAATATTGTCAAAAATATATCTGCTGCTGTTGAAGAATTGACAAGTACTATTGCCGAGATTGATGCGAATGTATCCCAGGGTGCAAAAGCAGTCCTGGAAGTCAGTTCAAATATTGCAAATACATCTGCCACATCTGTTGAAATTGCAGGGGATGTGAATGATGTAAGCCAGTCTATTTTCCAGGTATCATCCAATTCAACCAGGATTGCCCTGAATTCTGAGCAGCTTTCCAAGCTTGCGGAAAAACTTCATGATATGGTGGATCATTTTACTATAGAATAATTTTTTTAAAGCATTGGATTTCTAATTTATGGAAAATATCAAAATCTTAAAAGGGTTTAAGCCAAGACTTGCCGGGATGCCTGACATAAGCGTCATTCAGGCTGAGGCACCTGAGACAATAGCCGTGCCTGCCATGGATATCCCCTACATTCGCCCAAGACTCCTGGTAAAGGAAAACGATCTTGTCAAAACAGGGACTCCGCTTTTTTGTGACAAACGCAACAATTGTATCGTTTATACGTCCCCTGGAACCGGGATCGTCAAACAAATCGTTTTTGGGAAAAGAAGGCGCTTAAAAGAAGTCGTGATTGCCCTTGATAAGAAAGATGACTTTATCAGGTTTGAGACCCTGCCCCGGGACAGTATTAACACCATTCCAAAATCAAAAATCGTAAAGCTTTTACAGGAAGGCGGCCTCTGGCAGTCTTTCCGGGAATTTCCTTTTAAAGATACTGCCGGTGAAAACCGCAGGCCTCCAATGATCATTGTATCCTTGAATGGAAATGATCCTTTTTCCCCGCACCCTGAGGTTGTGCTGGAAAATAACAAAGATTATTTTGAATTCGGCATTAAGCTTTTAAAGCGATTTTCAGAACAAATCATTATCACTTCAAGGAAAAGCAGCCTGGAAAAACTAAACAAGTTTAAAAACCACATCACCCATATAGTGCCCGATTTCTACCCTGCCTGGGACCCTGGTGTTGTCCTCTACTATCTGAAAAAATTTCCAGCCGAAAATCATTCCTGGTGTATTTCTGTGCAGCATCTTATACTTGTTGCCAAATTTCTTTTAACCGGCATATATCCTGTTAAAAGAATTATAACCGTGACAAGACCAAATAATAAAAAGCCCCATGTTGTTACCCGCCAGGGGGCACCGGTAAAAGATCTTGTGGGAAGCCTGGACGACAACCTTTTTATTACCACGGGCCGCTTCAACGGAAGAGCTGTTGGCCGGGAATCCCATATGGGGTTTTTTGAAAACACCCTGGCCCTTATCCCTGACAATCAAAAAGAGGTATTATTCGGGTTTATTCAACCCGGACTGACAAAGCCCACGGCCTCCAGAACATTTTTATCCTGTCTGACAAGGGCTCCAAAAACGCTTGACTGTAATCTCCATGGAGAAGAAAGAGCCTGCATTAATTGCGGCTATTGTACCAATATCTGCCCCAATGACCTTGCACCAAGTTTTATCATGAAGGCATTGTCAAGCGATGATATTGAGGATGCTTTAAGCTATGGCCTCTTGGATTGCTGCAGGTGCGGTCTCTGTTCATATGCCTGCCCTTCCAAAATTGAATTGACAGAAATCCTGTCCCATGGGATGGATGCTCATTACAAGGATAAAGAATAGGTTATGAATCCTTTTAAACAACTAATCGACTCGGCTGAAAAGCATTTTACAGGTTCAGGAAAACTAAAAATGCTGGAGCCTCTTTTTGACGCGACAAAAACTTTTTTCTTTTTCCCCTCCCATAGAACCCGGCACATCCCGTTTGCCAGGGACAGTCTTGACCTGAAACGGTTTATGAGCTTTGTTATCATTTCCCTTCTGCCTGTCCTGGTATTCGGCATTTACAACACAGGTTTCCAGGAAGGCCTTGCCCGCGGGGAATCCTATTCCTTTGGCCATGCTTTCCTGCTTGGCTCAAAATATGTCATTCCCATTATCATTGTCTCTTACGCTGTGGGATTTTTCTGGGAAATCCTTTTTGCTTCAATAAGAAAACATAAAATAAGTGAAGGGCTCCTTGTCACAGGGCTTTTATTTCCTTTGACCCTTCCTGCCACAATACCATTATGGCAGGTGGCACTGGGAATTTCATTCGGGGTCGTTATCGGCAAAGAGGTGTTTGGCGGGACCGGGAGAAATTTTTTAAACCCGGCCCTGACAGGGAGGGCTTTTTTGTTTTTTTCATATCCTGTTTCCATGTCAGGGGGAGTCTGGGTAACGGCAAAAAGCGCGGTGGATGGCATCAGTGGCGCGACAGCCCTGTCTGTCCTGGCCCCGGAAGGCGAAAAAATTTCAAGCGCACTTTCCAACTCAGGGTTTACATTATCCAAACTTTTTTTTGGATTTGTACCGGGAAGCATCGGGGAAACATCAGCTTTATTATGTATTCTTGGCGCCTTGTTCCTGATTATCACAAGGATTGCAAATTTCAGGATTATTATAGGCGGAATCGCAGGCTTAATTGTTACGTCTGTCATTTTTTACCTGGTTCCCGGCCACAGTGACTCCTGGATGCATGCAGGTCCTTTATACCATCTTTGCGCAGGCGGGTTTTTATTCGGCATTTCATTTATGGCTACAGATCCTGTAAGCGCGCCCGGTACCAATCCAGGAAGGTGGATATTCGGCTTTTTAATCGGTTTTTTAACAATCACGATAAGGGTGGCCAACCCGGCATTTGTTGAAGGCACGATGCTTGCCATTCTTTTCATGAATGTGTTTGCCCCGCTGCTGGATTATGGTGTAATTAAATATAAAGCATCAAAGAGGATACCCAATGTCTGAAGCCATTGATAAAAACAGCAAAAAAAATGCTATCCTGTTTGCCCTGCTGCTTTCTGTCATATGCAGCTTTTTAATTACAATTGCCGCAAGCGGGCTGAAAGAATTTCAAACAGCCAATATGGAACTTGATAAAAAAATCAATATCCTTAAAGCCGCTGACCTGATAGGCGCAAAAAAACCTTCTAAAAAAAAAATAAACGAACTTTATGATGCCCACATCAAAGAGGTTACGGTGGATGCCAGGGGAAAGATCATAAAAATCCAAACCGCAAAGTCTTTGAACCTTTATTTTTACACGGCAGATGACATGATCAAAGGATATATTCTCCCTATAAACACCAGGGGATTATGGGGAAAAATTCAAGGCTACCTGGCCTTTGAAAATGACGGACAGACCGTATCCGGATTTTCGGTTTTCAGCCACTCTGAAACCCCGGGCCTTGGCGGCGAAATAGAAAGCGCCTGGTTCCAGAAAAACTTTAAAGGCAAAAAAATATTAAACTCCCATAACAAATTTGTTTCCATCAAGATTGCAAAAGGCAAAGCCTCGAATCTTCCTAAAGACAAACAGGCCCACTATGTGGACGGGATTTCGGGTGCGACCCTGACCGGCAGGTATCTTTCCGAAGGGATAAAAAATACCCTGGTAAAATATGATGCCGTGTCTGTTACATTCAGGCAGAAAAAGCTTAAAGCCAGAAAAGTCAAATAATAAAATGACAGAAAAAGGATGGCTCCAATGTCGAAAGAAAAAACAAACTATATAGAAATTTTGACCAAAGGCATCTGGACGGAGAACCCGGTTGCCTACCAGGTATTGGGTATTTGTTCAGCCCTTGCTGTCACGGTTAAAATGTCAACTGCAATTGTCATGGGCATAGCGCTTACAATGGTCACGGCTTTTTCAAACCTTTTGATATCATCCTTAAGGAAAAAAATCCCGTCCAATATCAGGATAATTGCAGAGCTTGCCATTATTTCTTCCCTTGTCATTGTCACCGACCAGATATTGAAAGCCTTTTTCTATGACATTTCCAAACAATTGTCCATCTTTGTCGGTCTTATCATAACCAATTGTATTGTTCTTGGAAGGGCCGAAGCTTTTGCCCTTGCCAACAAGCCGTTTGAATCATTTCTTGACGGGATAGGAAACGGGATAGGTTACAGCCTTATCCTTGTTATAGTTGCCTTTATAAGGGAACTTTTAGGCTCGGGTAAATTTTTTGGATTCAATATTATCCCCCAATTCATCTTTGACGCGGGATACCAGAACATGGGCCTTATGGTCCTGGCACCCGGAGCCTTTTTTATCATAGGGCTGCTGGTCTGGCTGAAAAACAGCCTGCCCGGAATATCAAAGGAAGAAAGGTAGGAAAAGCACATGGGCGATCTATTAAGTCTGTTTATTAATTCCGTATTCATCGGCAATATTCTCCTTGCTTATTTCCTTGGCATGTGTTCCTTTATCGCAGTATCAAAAAATGTCGAGACAGCAACGGGCCTTGGATTTGCAGTCATCTTTGTCCTGACCGTAACAAGCCCTGTCAACTGGATTATCTATCACGGGCTGCTTGCCCCGGGGGCATTGTCCTGGGCCGGGTTTCCGGATGTTGATTTAAGTTTTTTAAAATTTATCACCTTTATTGCCGTCATTGCCGCCATTGTCCAGGCTGTTGAAATGGTTATTGATAAATACTCACCCCTGCTTTATACAACCCTGGGGGTGTTTTTACCATTGATTGCCGTTAATTGTGCCATCCTTGGAACGTCCCTTTTTATGGTGGAAAGAAACTATACTTTTATCGAGTCTATTGTATTTGGGGCAGGCTCCGGAACAGGCTGGGCCCTAGCCATTGTATCCATGGCCACCATAAGAAACAAAACCAAATACTCTGATGTTCCCAAAGGGCTTCAGGGATTTGGCATCACCATGATCATAGCAGGACTCATGGCCATGACATTTATGATGTTTTCAGGGATCACCCTTTAACAAGGAGAATAAAACGTGTTGTACTTTCTTAGTATACTGGTTTTTTCAGGTGTGATTTTTATCCTTGTAACAGTACTCCTCTTTGTCGAATCAAAGGTTACCACCAAGGGTGAGTTTGAAATCACAATCAATGGGAACAGCGATAAAAAATTAAAAATATCAGGCAACCCGTCACTTTTATCGGCCCTTTCCCAAAAAGACATTTTCCTGCCGTCAGCCTGCGGCGGTTCAGGATCATGCGGCATGTGCAAGTGTGAAGTTACCAATGGAGGTGGAAGCATACTGCCAACAGAGCTTGCCCATCTCACGAGAAAAGACAAGCTTGCAAACAAGCGCCTGTCATGCCAGCTGAAAGTAAAAAACAACCTGGAAATTAAAATACCAGAGTCCATATTCGGTATTAAGAAAGTGGATGCCGCTGTGGTATCCAATCATAATGTGTCCACCTTTATTAAAGAACTTGTACTAAAACCTGAAACCCCAATTGATTTTAAGGCCGGTGCCTATATCCAGATTGATGTGCCAGAATATAACCTGATGTTCAAGGACTTTAATATTGAAAGCAAATATGTGAGTGAATGGAAAAAATATAATCTCCTGGAACTTGCATCAAAAGGAATCAAACCGGGATTTCGAGCCTACTCCCTTGCCAACCCGCCCCATGAAAATGAAATCATGATGATGAATGTCAGGATCGCAACACCGCCCCCTGGAACAGAAGGTATACCGCCGGGCTTCGGGTCATCCTATATTTTCGGCCTGAAATCCGGGGACAGGGTAACCGTCAGCGGCCCCTATGGCGATTTTATGGCCAGGGATACAGAAAATGAAATGTGTTTTATCGGCGGAGGTGCCGGCATGGCCCCTTTAAGAAGCCACATCCTTCACCAGCTTGACGGAATTCATACAGAACGGAAAATTTCTTTCTGGTATGGTGCCAGATCCAGAAAAGAGATGTTTTATGATGACATTTTCAAGGAACTTGAAAAAAAATACAATAATTTCACCTATCATATCGCCCTTTCAAGCCCCGACAAAAAAGACCACTGGGATGGGCTTACAGGATTTATCCACAACCATCTTTGCGATTCTTACCTTTGCAGCCATGAAGACCCCACACAAATAGAGTTCTACCTTTGCGGCCCTCCACCCATGATCAATGCCATTATCAATGCATTATACGATCTTGGGGTAGAAGACGACATGATTTTTTATGATAAATTTTAAAATATTGTCAAAATTAGGGGTTTTCCCTGATTGATTTTCCCATAACGCTCTTATATAGTCACAGATATTTTGGACTGAGATGCAATAACCGACAGGGCGGAGCTGTGCAAAACACCCGCCAATCATAGATCCGGAACTTGAAAGCCAGATCAATGACCATAATTCCTTTCAGATATTTTTAGGAATGTCCAGCAGTGAAGCATCACCGGATGAGATATCAGACCTCGTATAAAGAATAAAAATAGGCTTGAAAATGGCGTCAGCCATTTTCAATACCTTATTTTCCCAGTCAGTGAAGCTGACTGGGGGC
>JAADHV010000055.1 GCA_013151635.1 Deltaproteobacteria bacterium
ATAAAGGAATCCGGAAAGGATTTTTTATTTTTATAAAAGAATTTATTATTTGATCGGCCGACCGGCTCAACATTCCCTATTTGTTCTGGTATGTTTTGATAGGATTTTTATGGACCGGAATTCTAAAGACTCTTAAAAACAATAAAAGATCAAGATTCCTTTTGTTTTCCGGGATGGTCTTGATGTCTTTTTTTGTTTATACGGTTTTATTATATTGTTTGCAGATAATAATTTTTCAGGTCGGAATCAATTATAACGAAACCATAGGGTTCAGCCGGTATCTTAATATAATTTTTTCGCAAGTTATATTTATTACAATTATAAGTTTTTTCCACTTGCTTGTTTTTAATAAAAAACAAATCACAAGTAAAGCCTGCATCATCTTGACGGTAATTGTCCTTCTTGTTTTGGGCTTATCAAGGGTGGAAGTGAACCTGCATCGAGAAAAACAAGATATTCAGATCCGGAATTTTTCAGAGCGAATAAAAAACAAAATCAATCATGGGCCTAATTTAATTGGTACCATCACAGGGGGAAATGGTAATGTTCCAAACTTACAGTTTTTATATCACCTGTTGCCCGATAAGGTGGACTATAACTCAAGAAGATTCACAAATGAGAACCAATTGATGCATTATATAAAAAAATATGATTATATAATCGTATACAATCCTGATCCGTTAATCCTGGATTGGCTGAAACCATATGCCGGGGGGAAAAGCATCATTGAAACGATAAGTTTTTTCCAGGTTCAACAGGATAAATCAGCAAACAAAGGATTAAAGAAATTCCGGCTTAAAAGGGTTTTTCTTTAAAAGTGATTTTATATGAATAAAGTATTACTCATTCCAGCATATAACCCTGAAGAAAAAATTGTAGCTTTGATTAAAGAAATACCCAAAGGAATTTTTGATCAGATTTTAATCATAAATGATGGAAGCAGCCTTAAATATTCTGATATCTTTAATAAATTATCAATGGTTGAAGATGTAAAAATCCTGACCCATGAAAGCAATCAAGGTAAAGGAGCCGCACTTAAAACAGGTTTCTTATATGTTTTGAAAAATATCAGGAACTGCATGGGCGTTGTGACGGCTGATGCAGATGGCCAGCATTTGAAAAAGGATATATTGGCCATTGCTGATTCTTTGAAGCCGGCCCGGCAGCACTTGATCCTTGGGAGCAGGGCATTCAATTCCGAGCAGGTTCCTTTTCGAAGTCGGTTTGGCAACAAGCTGACCCGGATGGTCATGAGATTTTTTTTCAAAATAGATTTAAAGGATACGCAAAGCGGTTTAAGGGCCATCCCATGTGAGCTGCTGCCCCAATTATTGAGCATACCGTTCAACCGGTATGAATTTGAGATCGAGATGCTGCTGATCGCGGAAAAAAACGGATATGCGTTTAAAGAAATTGAAGTGGACACGGTTTATGAAAATAATAATATGACTTCATCTTTTAATCCAGTGATTGATTCTGTAAAAATTTATTTTGTCTTATTCCGTTATATCATTGCCTCGTTAATGACAGCTTCGGTCGACTATATTGTTTTTTTTATCAGTTATTCGTTTTTACCTGAAATATTTTTATGTACCTATTTCGCAAGATTTATAGCTCTTTTCGTAAATTTCATTGTTTTGAAAAAATATGTTTTTCATTTAAAGGAAAACAACACCATTGTTGGCTTGAAATATTTATTGATTGTCATTATTTCAGGTTTTTTATCATCAATAACCATTGAATATTTTAATCATGTATTAAATTTAAATATTTTTCTATCAAAAATATCAGCTGAACTCTTGCTGTATTTTGGGATTTTCCTGGTGCAAAAAGAATTTGTTTTCAGGCTGAAGGGAAGATAATTGTGAAAACAACAGACTGGACAAAATATTATAATGCACCTTATAAAACCGCATCATTAACAAGAAAAATTACAGGCCGTATTATTGTTGAGACCCTTAAAAAATATTTCAAACACCAAAAGGGAATAATCCTGACTGAAATAGGGGGGGCAAACAGTGCATTTTTAGAATTGTTAATTGATGAGTTGAACCCCTCCAGGTACGTTATCATTGACAACAACCTTTCCGGATTGGAGAAAACAAAACAAAGAATTAAAAAGGACTACAATGTGGTTCTTTTAAATAAAGATATTTTAAACTGTGATTTTGAAAATATTCTGTCAAGCTCAGACCTGGTTCTCAGTATTGGCCTTATAGAACACTTTGATAAAAACGGAACTCAAAGAGCCATCAAAGCCCATTTTGACTTGCTGAAACCAGATGGTTATGCCGTGATCACTTTTCCAACTCCGACATTCCTTTACAGGATCGCGCGCTTTATCGCAGAAAAACTGGGCCTGTGGATATTCCATGACGAAAGGCCTCTTCTAATAGAAGATGTTTTGGAAACAGCCATGAAGTATGGTGAACCTGTGGAATACCGTATTATCTGGCCGATTATTTTTACTCAAGGCCTGGTTGTATTTAAAAAGAAACAGTCTTCCTGAATGGTTGGTAGGGCTGCCGGTCCAGTTTGACCTGGTGGAGTCTGTAAATCCTGATGATATCTCTTCCCATTGCATCAATAGTGTGGTGTTTTTTTACATGGTCGCGGGCCTTTTTAATGCGTTTTTCTGTGGCATCTTTATTCTGCAATGTCTGTAAAATCTTATCGGCAAGATCAGATGTGTCAGAAGGCTTAAACAGGAGACCTGTTTTTTCATGGTCAATAATATCAACAATACCGCCGGTTTTGGCTCCTATGACCGGGCATTCACAAAACATGGCCTCTAAAAGGGCCTGGGGAACACCTTCAAACGGGATGCCCTTGATATCTATGGACGGCAGAATTTTACAGTCAAAGGCACGGTAACAGGACCAGACATTTTCTTTAAATCCTGTAAAATGGATATAATTATCAATATGCAGGTTTTGTGCAAGGTTCTTAAGAAAGCTTATGTATTCATCTGTTCCATCACCCACAATAACAACATGACAGGGCAAAAGTCTGCTCCTGATTTTTTCAAATGCTTTAAGCAAGGTTGAAACGCCCTTGTCTTTTGATACCCTGCCAACAAAGCCCAGGAATTTGGTCCCTGGATCAAGGCCGAGTTCCGTTGCAAGTGCCTTTCTTGCCTGGTCTTTTTCCAAAAGAACTTCAGGTTCAGTGATACCGCTTGGCATTGAAAAAATTTGCATGTCTTTGAGCTTAAACACTTTCTTTAAATGTTTTGTGGTATAGTCTGCTGTCGTGAAAATATAATGACAGAGTTTTTTATAAACCATTCGATTATACCAGGAATTTTTCACATGCGCACTGATGTGCCTTGAAAGAATCCTTAAAGGAACATTGGTTTTTTTTGCAGCAAAAAGGGCTAATTTTGAATCTTTGTTCCCATGGGTATTGACGATATCAGGCCTTTCATTTAAAAAAAGATGTTTTAAAAAATTATAGTCCTTTATCGTTGAAAGCCGTTTAAACTCAACTCCATATACTCTAAAACCATAATTTTTTGCTTTTAAAAATAAAGGAGTGTCCGTTGGCGCTGCAATAATGATTTTATGCCCGTTTTTTTCCATCCAGACAGATTCATTGAAAATTCTTTTCTCAAGCCCACCCCATTGTGTATGACAGGTGGTATGGAGTATTTTATAAAGAGATCGCATTTTGATTCAGCTTTTAAAAAGTTTTGATTCAATCCTTTTTATATCTTCAGACAGGTCAATTTCCGGCGAGTCATACCCTGTAATTACCACCTTTATCTTATAACCGAATTCAAGAACCCTTAATTGTTCTAATTTTTCAATATGTTCGCAGCTTCCTGTGGGAAGTGCAACAAGCTTGTCCAGGAATTTTTTTTTATAGGCGTAAAACCCAAGGTGTTTGTAAAAATCCGCGTTTGTTTCCCTGTCCCTTGGAAAAGGAATCTGGGCCCTTGAAAAATACATGGCAAACCCGTTATTGTCAAAAGTGACTTTTACATCCTTGGGATCCGTGATTTCCCTTTTATCTTTTATTTTGAAAGCAAGGGTGGACATGACAAGGTCAGGGTCGCCTGAAAAAGGTAAAATCAGTTCATCAATGGTCACAGGATTAAACACAGGCTGGTCCCCCTGGATATTAACAACTATCTCCTCAGGCCCAAGCCCCAGCATGTCTGCCGCATCTGCCACCCTGTCGGTTCCCGAACGGCATTCATCTGATGTCATCACGGCCCTGCCGCCAAAATTTTCAACTGCATTGAATATTCTTTTATCATCGGTTGCAACGATTGCTCCTGAGACGGCACAGGATTTTTCAGCCTGTTCGTAAACCCTTTGTATCATGGTTTTTCCGGCAACAAGTGCCAGGGGTTTGCCCTCAAACCTGCTTGACCCGTATCTGGATGGTATTATTGCAATTGTCATGGTGCGCTCTTTTACATTTTAAGAAACAGGGCTTTTGCCTTGTCCCTTGTCATGATATTTTTCCAGTCTCTGCCAAGGCAGTTTTCCCATAAAGGATCAAGGCCAAGGGCAACAGTGACCATTTTTTCGATCTGTTCTTCCTTTAGGTTTTTAACAAGGCCCCTGGGCAGTTCGATCCGGCATTTTTCCATAATTGTTCGAAATTCTTTTACCCCTTCAGGATAGAATTCGGAAAGACAGTCAAAGGTAATACAGCACCCTATTCCATGGTGGGTACCAAGTACATAGGAAAGCCCGTAGGAAAGGGCATGGCAGGCACCAACCTGGGAATAGGCAATGCTCATACCCCCGAAAAATGATGCCATCATTAATTTGTCGTCTTTATCCTCGTGTTCATCTATAAAGACTTGCCGGCAGAGATCAAGGGCTTTTTCACCATAGGATCTGGAAAATTCATTTAAAAAGGTTCCTTCAAGGGATTCTATGCAATGGATATAGCAGTCCATGCCGGTATAAAAGTGCTGGTCGTCAGGAACATCTTTTACCAGTTCCGGGTCAAGAACAACCTGGTCAAAAACAGTGTAGTCGGAGTTAAGGCCAAGTTTTTTTTCAGGTCCTGTCAGGACGGCCGTCCTGGATACTTCAGACCCTGTTCCCGAAAGGGTGGGAACAGCCATGTGGCAGACCGCGGGATTTTTAATCAGGTCCCATCCCTGGTAAAGGGTGGAAGAACCCTTATTTGTAAGCATTAAGGATATGGATTTTGCAAGATCCATACTGCTGCCGCCACCAATACCGATGACGGCACAGGGGGTTCCCTGGGCAAATGCTTTGACCTGAAGGGTCAGTTCATCCACATATCCTGTTTTAGGCTCGTCATCCACGTTCACCCATAAAAGCATATCATTGTCGTGCATGGGAATCCTCTTTTCAAGGGCTTTTCCCTTGAACACGTCATCTGTGACAAATACAGCCCATGACTTGTCATTCCCACGATATTTCCCTATGATTTCATCAAGCTGTCCAAAGCAGCCTCTTCCAAATATAACATTGGGCACCAGTTTAAAATTCCTAAACATTTGCTATCCTTTAAAAGATTTCATTATGGCTTTAATCCTGTTTTCAATATCTTGTTTTGTCCATGACAGCATGATCTGCATGGAAATGGTTTTTCCCATGATATTGTCGGATGCTTCAAGAACAAGATTTTTATAATCAGGCAGGTTGCCTGCAAGCTCAAAACCTAATTTTGCAGAGCGTTTCATCTCTCTTAAGTGGTGCCATTTCCTGTAATAATGCCAGTTGTTGTCATACCAGTATGGAGATCCCACACCATTTTTGGAAAGGTTTTCAGCGATTTGTTCTGCTCTCTCTTTAGTCGGGAGGAAAAAACTTAAAAATGTTGCTGAATCTCCCTTTGGATCGGGGATATACCTGAAACTGACTTCAGGCAGTTCTGCCATGGCATCTTTTATGGCTGACTTGTTTTTTCTCTGGATATCCAGGATCTTATCCAGCTTGTTAAGCTGGGCAAGCCCGACTGCTGCGTTAAGTTCGCTTATCCTGTAGTTGCTCCCGATAATGGGGTGGTCATCCGCGCCCCTGTCAGGGCCGCCTGAATGGTCGTGCCCGTGGTCTGCATACTGGTCTGCTTTTTCATATATTTTCCGGCTGTCAGTTATAATACCGCCGCCTTCGCCGCAGGTCACTGTTTTTACGGCATCAAAGGAAAAACATCCGGCAAGCCCGAAGGTTCCAAGGCCTTTCCCCTGATAGCTTGCACCGAGAGACTGGCAGGCATCTTCAAGAAGGACCAGTCCAAGTTTATCGCAGACAGTTTTTATTTCATCGATTCTTGCCATGGAACCACACATGTGGACCGGAACCACAGCACGGGTTTTTGAAGTGACCACATCTTCTATTTTATCAGGATCAAGGCAGAGGGTTTCATCGATTTCCCCGAAAACAGGAATAGCACCGGCATTTATAACGGCTTCAAATGTGGCAACAAAGGTAAAAGGGGGAATAATGACTTCGTCCCCGGCACCGATACCACATGCAGCTAAGGCGGTTATAAGGGATGACGTACCGCTGGAACATAAATGACTATACTTGCTGCCGGTAATTTCACAAAGTTTTTTTTCAAACTCAAGGGCTTTGAAATGTCCGTTTCTTGTGCCCTCAAATCCATATCTGAAAAGAACACCGGTCTCAAGAACATCAGTTACTTGTTTTTTTTCAGCATCTCCGAATATTTCAAAACCAGGCATGTTTCCTCCTTAAATATAAATAAATCTGATATTTTTATTGAGTCATGGATAAGTATCACAATAAACAAGTAAGTTTCAAGGCCTGCCCAAATAAATTGACTTTAGGACAGTCCAGTGCTTATATAATTTTATGCAGAAAGATTTAAGAATAAAAGTTGGAATGAAATGAGCTTTTATTGATAATAAGGCAGGTAAATAGATTCCATGAAAAAGAAAAAACCAAATATTTACAAAGGATTTGAGCAGGGCCCGATCCGTCCGCCAAGTGAAGCAAGCAGCCTTTTAATAAGGCTGACACGAAATTGCCCCTGGAACATGTGTACATTTTGCAGGGTGTATAAAAAAAGGCGGTTTTCCTTAAGGCCTGTTGAAAATATTATTAAGGATATTGATTTTCTGGCCTCTTATATTGCAAGGATCCAACAGATTGTAAAACCGGGCGGGTACAATGACAGCGAGGTCATTAGTACTCTTTACAATAGTTTTGAGGAAAAAGACAGGCTTGTCTTTAATGCTGCCATGAGCTGGTATGCATCGGGAATGAAATCCATTTTTTTACAGGACGCCAATTCATTGATAATGAAGCCGGATGATCTTGTCTTCGTACTTGATCATATTAAAAAGCGCTTCCCTGGAGTTGACAGGATTACTTCTTATGCAAGAAGCCATACCATAGCCCGTATCAGGCAGGACGATCTGCAACAGATTGCCGGTGCAGGGCTGAACCGTATCCATGTGGGCATGGAATCAGGCTCTGATACAATATTAAAGAAAATCAAAAAAGGGGCTACAAAAGAAATCCATATCAAGGCCGGGTTAAAGGTAAGGAAGGCTGGAATGGAGCTGTCCGAATATGTCATGCCGGGCCTTGGCGGTATTGATTATTCCATAGAACATGCCATGGAAACCGCTTCCGCACTTAACAGCATTAACCCGGACTTTATCAGGATCAGGACCCTTGCCGTGACAAACGGCACAGCCCTTGCCGTTGAAGCCGGTAAAGGGGAGTTTGAAAAACCAAGTGATGCCATGATGGCCAAGGAGTTAAGGCTGTTTATAGAAAGCCTTGACGGGATTGATTCCTATATTAAAAGCGATCATATCCTGAACCTGTTTGAGACCGTTAATGGAAAAATGCCGGAAGATAAAGAAAAAATGATCGGCATTATTGATGGTTTTTTTGAGCTTGAACCGGAAAAAAGGATTTTATACCAGGTAGGAAGGCGGATGGGGTTTTTCCGGGGGCCGGGCGATATGGAACACAGCCCCCATCTTGACCAGGTAAAAAAAGCCTGTGACCACTACGGCGTGACTCCTGAAAATGTAGACCTTGTTATTGATGACTTAATGAAGCGTTTTGTCTGATCAAAAATCCATTTATCTCCACATTCCTTTTTGTATAAAAAAGTGTGTCTATTGTGATTTTTGTTCTACAACCCGTCTTTTTTGGATTCCTGACTATATAAGGTGCCTTAAAAAAGAAATTGAAAGAAGGTCAGGCTCAAAAAAGAAAATCAGCACCATATACTTTGGCGGGGGAACCCCTTCTCTTCTTTCTGTTAAAGATGTTGAAATGCTTTTGCAGACCATTGGCGATAATTTTGATGTTTTAAGGGATGCTGAAATTACTTTTGAAGTAAACCCCGGAACAATTGATTTTTATTACTTAAAAGAATTAAAATCGGCCGGGATCAACAGGCTCAGCATTGGTGCCCAGTCATTTAACGATGAAAAGCTTAAATTTTCAGGCAGAATCCACACGGCAGAACAGGCAGGCAACACAATTGATTATGCCCGGAAAGCAGGATTTGACAATATCAGCCTGGATTTGATCTTTGGCCTTCCTTTTGAAACAAAGACAATATGGCTTGAAGACTTGAACAAGGCCCTTGCGATGATGCCTTCCCACCTGTCTTGCTATATGCTCACCATTGAAAGCAAAACACCCCTTGGTGAAAAAGTAAAAAAAGGCCTTGTAACACCCATTAGCCGCAATGCAATGTTAGAGCTTTTTAAAACAACTTCCCGGTTTTTAGGTGAATTTGAATATGAGCATTATGAGATTTCCAGTTTTGCAAAGGGTTTTCAAAACCGGTCAAAGCACAATGCAAAATATTGGGACAGGACTCCTTATTACGGGTTCGGGGCTGCGGCCCACTCCTTTGACGGGAATGCAAGAGCCTGGAACCATCACAGTATTAAAATTTATATAAAAGATATTAATGCAGGCAGACTGCCCGTAGAAGACAGTGAGACACTAACCCTTGAGCAGAAAATGCTTGAAATGATAATGCTGAGGCTCCGCACCCTTGAAGGCCTGGACCTTGCAGAATTCAAGACCTTGTTTAATATATCCTTTGAAGCTCAATTTAAAGATATGCTGGAACAAATCCTTGAAGGATCATCCGGCTTGATTAAAGATGGCAGGTTTATGCTTACCTTGGAGGGGAAAACCTGCCTGAACAGTATTGTTGAAGGGTTTGCCGGAAAAATACTTTAGATTTTACGGCGAAGCTGCCTTGTATCCCCGACCCTTATGGTAAGGTTGATGGAATCAAAGTATTCAATTAAAGGGATAACATATTTTCTTGACACCCCGGTCATGGCTTTAAATTCAGGTGTGGTAATGGATTCCTTTTCTTTCAGGAATGCAATCAGCTTTTGTTCAAGTTTCTCTATTTCCCTGGCATCAAAGTAAAGATCATCTTTTGTTTTAACAATGCATTTTTCATCAATCAGCATATGGAGAACATCTTTTGCATTCTTCTTGTCAAGATCAAGATCCTGGCAGACAGTCCTGAAAAAAGGAGGTGTTAAACCCGATTTCTGATAGATTTTCTTGATTTTTCCTTTGACTTCATGCTGGTCAACCTTAAGTGCTATTTTGTGACCGGACAATTTAATAATATTTTTATCCAGGACAATGAGTTTTTCCCTGGACAGTTTTGTAAAAAGGATATTAAAAAATTTTGCATCATCAATGTACTGGAATTTGGATTTAAGCTCCTGGGTAGGCATGCCTTCCTTTAAGGGGTTTTCTTTATGGTAAGTTTCAAGTTTGTTGATGAGTTTATCTTTGAAACCGTCGAAGAAAGCACCGCTGACATAAATCTGCTTTTCTTTGTCTGTCATGATAATCTGTTGTTTCGCAAGCATTTTCTGTAAACTTGCGGTAAGCTTTTTGTCCGGGATATTGGTCATGACTCGAAGATGGGAAAAAGAAAGCCCCTGGAATCCTTTTAAGGATAAAAAAAATGAAATGATCTTATCATTATCGTCAAGCAAAAGGTTTGCAAGCCCGTTTTTTACCTTTTCATCAAACAGCTTGTGCTTCTGGGAGGCAGGGTTTAATATGGCGCCGCCGCCAATTGTCTTTACAGGCGAATAACTTCTTATAACATACCGGTCATCCTTGATGCAGCAGACAGGGGACTCAAGGCGGAACTGGACATTTGCATCATCTCCGGGCAGCAATTCTTCCCTGTCCAGCAGTACCAGATACCCGGGGATCTCGCTTGTCCCGGAATGAAATCTTATTTTTGTCCTGTTTTTAAGGGGTTTTCCATTGCTTTTTAAGTAGTGGAAATGGGCGTCCAGCATATAACTTTCAATCAGTGTGCCAGGGGTGGACAGGATATCCCCCCGGCTGACCGATTCCTTATCAAGCCCCTGGAAATTTATTGCAGTTCTTGTTCCTGGTCCCGCCGTATCCACCCTGGAGCTGTGAACCTGTATCCCCCTGACTTTTGAGATAACTTTTCTTGGATATACCATGATGTCGTCCCCGACATTTATACTGCCCGAAGTCAGGGTTCCTGTAATCACAGTACCAAATCCTTTCATTGAAAAGACACGGTCTACAGGCAGCCTGAAAATGGGTGAATATTTTCTTTCAGGAAGGTTTTCACAGATGCTTTCAAGGGTTTTTGTGAATTTGTCCAGGCCTTCATTTGTGACAGAAGATACAGGGATAACAGGTTTATCTTCAAGAAAAGTGTCCCTTACAAAATCATTTATATCTTCAAGGGCAAGTTCTAAAAGGTCTTCATCCACCATGTCTATTTTGGTTAATGCAACCATCCCATGTTTGATTCCCATGAGATTGCAGATTTCCATATGTTCCCTGGTCTGGGGCATGACCCCTTCATCTGCTGCAATCACCATTGTAACCACATCTATCCCGCTTGAACCCGCCACCATGTTTTTTACAAATTTTTCATGTCCAGGCATATCCACGATGCCTATATGCTGCCCATTGGGGAGATCAAGCGAGGCAAAGCCAAGTTCTATCGTGATGCCCCTTTCCTTTTCCTCTTTGAGCCGGTCTGTTTCAATTCCTGTTAAAGCCTTGACAAGGCTTGTTTTTCCATGGTCAATGTGCCCGGCAGTCCCTAAAATGATATTTTTTTCCACTTATTAAAGAACCTCGTGTTTTATTTTTTTTTTCTGAAAAGCGCCATGCCATAAGCCAGGGCAACCAGGATTAGTCCCATGCCGACACCGTTGATAATACCCCATTCCGGTCTGAACAGCCTTGTCAGTATAATACCAAACACAAGGCCTAAGATAAGCCTGACTACAAATATCAAAAGTGCATTCATATGCAAAATTCCTTTAATGAAATATTTTATACGCAGGAATAATAGTCAAACAGTCCGCCAAGGTCAATGTAAAATACATGAAATCAAAACCAGAGGCCAGGAATTCGGGGAAGAAATAAAAAAGTATTGAAAAGCAGATTGAATTCTGATAATTAAAGAAAGTTTTTTGCGGTGGGTGTAGCTCAGTTGGTAGAGCACTAGGTTGTGGCCCTGGGGGCCGCGGGTTCAAATCCCGTCACTCACCCCATTTTCAAAAGACAATCAATTATACCCGGCGCCCAAGTGCATTGAGTACCGGGTTTTTTTGATGTTCTTTCACAACAGCGGCATCAGGGGCATGTCTTTCATGATCTGTCTCTGCCGTGTTTTAAGATACGGGCCGGGGTGTTTGACCGACCATCTATGCGGGTTCGGTAAAATTGCCGTCATCAGGGCCGCCTGGGCAGGGGTCAGATTCCGGGCGTTTTTTGAAAAATATTTCTGGCAGGCCGCTTCGGCGCCGGTAACGCCTGTTCCCCAATCCACAGTATTTAAATACATCTCAAGGATCCTGTGCTTATCCCAGAACAGCTCAATTAAAACAGTGTAATATATTTCCGCCGCTTTCCTGAAAAAGCTTCTGCTGGATAACAGAAAAACGCTCCTTGCTGTCTGCATGCTGATGGTGCTGGCCCCCCTTAATTTTTTTCTTTTGATCAGATTTTTCACTACATTTCTTATTTCATTGAAGTCAAACCCGTTATGGGATAAAAAACGCTGATCTTCAGCCGCAATGACCGCTCTTCTCAGATGCGGCGATATGTCTTCAATCTTTCTGAAGTGATATTCCGGGCGTTTCCCGGGTTGATTTTTAATAATGGATTCCGCCCATTCCCAGGCCACATTGGGGGTAAACGGTGGATTAATGAATTTTAAAAAAACAACCTGGACAATCGTAAAACAAAACAATAATAATAAAAATTTAAATATGGTTTTCCATATCCAGGCCTTAATTCTTTTTCGTTTGTTTTTCTTCATTTCACTAATGGGTTCTACTTCTGATGGAGGTTATTGTCAATTCCAAATGAGAGTGATCAGGTTAACCTGATAATTGATTTTAACGATGGTGGATATATGTTTATGGTATTAAAGATGTAAAATTACACCATCCCATTGCAGAATAGATTTCATTGTGATATTAAATACCGACTTTAAAACACCTGTGCGCCCGTAGCTCAGCTGGATAGAGCGCTGGACTTCGAATCGGCTTGGACTATTCTCAAAAAAATCACTTAAAATACAGCAATATCAATTGGTTCAGGCATTTCTAAACCAGAATTCTGATAAATGTTTTTATCTCCAATTAATTTACTATTGTACATATAAATACAAAAAAATTCAGATATTATATTTTGTGATTGAATGTGTTTGAATAAAACATTGGCTACCAGTAGTCCGGTCTTTTTAAAGCCTTCCTTTTCGTCCAAAGGCTGAGTATTTCGGAACCTGACTTCCTGAGGATACATAAATTAACTTGAGTGATTAATTGATAAATTTAGATTAACCGGCGATGTCTTTTGTTGTTATAACTGATAAAAGTTTTGACTCAACAGGAAGTATGGGATATTCTTAAAGATACTAAAAGAATATGTCAATTGAATTGTGGCGGAAGACTTTTATGCAAAAGGGAGAATAATGTCATGAAGAAAACAGAACATTTGCTTTCAAGGATAACAATAAATCCAAAAATAATGGTTGGGAAACCGACAATAAGGGGTATGCGAATCACTGTAGAACAAATACTCAGGGCACTTTCGGCTGGTATATCTGAAAAAGAACTGCTTGAAGAGTATCCCGAGCTTGAGAAAAAAGATTTTCAAGCTGTGTTCGCATATGCAACCGGGTTGATAGAAGAAGAGCAAGTTTTTACAGTACAAATTTCCGCATGAATTCAATAAAACTAAAGTTTCTTATTGATGTAGGCGTTGGCAAAGGAATAGAAAATTATCTTCATGCAGAAGACTATGATATCAAATCTGTTCGGGACATTGATCCCTGTATGGAAGATGAAAATATTATTCGAACCGCCTTTTTAGAAAATCGTATGGTTATAACAATGGATAAAGATTTCGGAGAGTTGGTTTACCATTCTTCAATAAAACATAGTGGGATTTTGCTACTTAGGCTGGAAGATGCTACCGGTTCTGAGAAATTGAAAGGGTTAAAATTCATTATAGAAAATTATTCGGACCGTATCAAAAACTGTTTTTGTGTTTTCCAGAATGATAAATTCAGAATTAGAAAAATAAATCGCTAAAAAATATCAATGCTTATGAAATGGCAAACATAATTCACAAGATCTTCAACCTCAAGCATTATTATCCCTGTTCAGATTTTTCAGAGGCCTGGATTGTTATAGATATCATATCTATCCTTAACAATTTTGAGATAGGAAAAGATGATCAACGTGGCTATAACGGAATACCCAAACCGCATTTTTTAAATTTATAAAATTAGTATAAAAATTGAAGATGGGTATCTATGAAGAATCTTTCATATTAACCTTTTTGCTCTTTTCAAATTAAAATTTTAACCTGTTGATGAAACTTACACCAGGAATACACCCGGAATGCTCAAAATTTACAGCCGGAGCATTTTCTTATCGGGTCGGGAGAGTTCTCTTCCGATGATTTATGAAAAGCTGAAAAACTAAGTATACCATTGCATTACCGGTTTTTTTATGGTATTAAATCTGCACTTCAATGTACCTGTGCGCCCGTAGCTCAGCTGGATAGAGCGCTGGACTTCGAATCCATAGGCCGCCCGTTCGAATCGGGCCGGGCGTACCACTGATAACAAGGGTTTTCGGGGTTTACTGGAAACCTTTTTTGCTTTAAATTGGGTGATTGTGCCCATCTGTGTCTCAAGACAGGCTTAATGCCTTTTTTTAGTGCTATACTTAAAAAATAAGTAACGGGTGTAATTTAGCCATGGCTTTATAATTTGTGATGTCGCATTGGACCGGGGTCATGGAAATATAATTTTGAGATAATGCACTGACATCTGTATCCGGTTCGCTATCCTCATGATCTATACTGCCATACCAGTAATAAGACCTGTTTTTTGGGTCAATTCGTTTTTCAAATTGTTTTGAAAGATTATTAGAGGATTGCCGGGTAATTTTTACGCCGTGGACTTTGTCCAATGAATTGTCCGGTGCATTGATGTTCAGGAATGTGCCATGAGGAAGACCATGGTCACGGATCCTGTCCGCCAAGGTGGTGATAAATCCTGCCATGCCATGTAAATCGGTTATCTTTCCACGTTTTATAGAAACAGCTATGCTTAATAAACCGTTTAATGCACCCTCCCTGGCTGCTCCGACAGTACCGGAATAGTTGAGATTAATCCCTGTGTTGCTGCCAGGATTAATTCCTGAAACAACCAGGTCGGGTGGAGATGTGCAAAGTTCAAACAGGGCCAGTTTGACACAATCTGCCGGCGTCCCTGCAATCGCGTAACCATAACCGCCGCCATCCAGGTTTATTTTGTCAATCCTTATGGGTTCATTAAGAGTAATACCATGGCCCACAGCGCTTTTTTCCCGGTCAGGTGCTGCAAGCATGACTTCATGGCGGGATCCAAGCGCTTTGTATAATGCCTGGATTCCGGGGGCATTATATCCATCATCATTTGTAAGAAGGATTCTCATTCTTTTATCTATGGTTTCAGCTTGTTGTTTATTCTATCCTTAAGTTTTCCTGCACATTTAAAAGTCACAATCCGACGTTTTTTCAGCATCATATTTTCGCCGGTTGCAGGATTACGTCCTTTGCGCTGTGATTTTTCATTTACCAGGAATTTGCCAAATCCTGTAATCATCAAATCTTCACCTGATTCCAAGGTTGATTTGATGATTTCAAGTATGTCTTCTACTATCTTTTCGGCATCATGGGCCGGAGGGTTGTATTTTTCTGCAATTTTTTCAATGATGCTTGCTTTTGTACAGGCCAATGTTATGGAACTCCTTTTTTAACTCATTAAAATTTAATGGAATATTTACTTTTATTGACGTGAATTGTCAAGCAGTATGACACAAAGATAAGGATGAAATAAAACCTGGCCCGGCTAAAGCATGCCAGGTCAGGTTTGTTAAATTTTTTTTAAACTTTGGATATTTTTTCAATGATTTCCATGGCAAGAAGATAGACTTTTTCATTAAAACGGGATTTTAAAGCATGATCAAGCATTTTTTTGTTAATGGTTTTTCCTTTTTTGGCCATCACGCCAAGAGATGCTAAGGCCCAGTCCTGTTTTTTTATTTTCAGCTTCCTGAAGTCAATCTCAAGAACATTTGCACAGGTTTCAGGAATGGTAACGCTTTTTTCTTTTAAAATAAATGCGTCAGGGCTCAGCGTTGCAAATATTTTTTTTCTTCGCAGGACTCCTTCATCACTCAGCGCCAGGATAACCGAAGGTGATTTGATGCCTGCATAACCGATCTTTTCAGGAGAAATCAAAATTTCACTGACAGACTGCCCCCTTAACACGGTGATATTATAATCATTTTTCATTGACACGTTCATCCCGGCATAAAGACCTGCATAACAGACAATGTCTCCTGCTGTTACGATCCGCATGCCTGCACTGCCCAATATGACGACCTCCTGCCGTTGATAATCCTCAAGTGTCATCTTTTTTTCAAAGACGGGTGCTTTCGGGAAGGTGGTTCTCTCTTTGGCAAGAGCCCTGTAACGTTCACCGTATTCAGGCCTTTTGTTTTTTTTAATAACACCGCAGGCTTCCGGCAGATCCATTATCATCTGATCAAGGGTTATTGGAGTAAGTTTGTTCTTTTTTGTGTAGCGGCCGGTACACATGCCAAGGGTTTCAATGATTGAAAATCCTTTATGTTCAATGGCGCCGGCGATTTTTTCTGCCAGGCCGGCGTCAAGGCTTGAACATCTTGCAACATATGTTGCACCGGCACTCCGGGCAACGGAGCAGATATCAAGGGGGATTTCAGCGTGATTGAGAAATCCTGATCCTGCAATTGCGTCCGTTGGCGTGGTGGAGGAATATTGCCCTCCTGTCATGCCAAAGTTGAAATTATTAAGGATGATCAGGGTAAGATCAAGATTGCGCCTGCATGATGCCAATACATGGGCGCCGCCAATGCCAAGGCCGCCGTCTCCCATGGTGACAATCACATTAAGCTCAGGGTCGGCAAGTTTGAGGCCGGATGCATAGGTCAAGGCACGGCCGTGGACACCATGGAGTGCATGAACATTGAAAAAAGTGTCAAAAAGGCCGGAACAGCCGATATCTGTTACAATAACAGTCTTATCCGCAGGAAGATTTAAATTTGCCATGGCTTTATCAAGGCCTTTTGTGATTTTTTCATGGCTACATC
Organism: Deltaproteobacteria bacterium; assembly: GCA_013151635.1. GTDB lineage: Bacteria > Desulfobacterota > Desulfobacteria > Desulfobacterales > Desulfobacteraceae > Desulfobacula. The sequence goes on from JAADHV010000055.1 coordinate 16,673, forward strand.
CGGGGCAGTAAACAGGGGGCCTGGTTTTATTTAAATAACTATTCATTTTCAATGACCTCCATAATTTTTTCAGGTGAGATCAACGCGCCGTTCATCTGGCCGTAAAAATTAACCTTTTTATCACAAAGAACCCGCCTTATTTCATTAACATATTGACCCAGGTTCATTTCAATTACTATTATTTGTTTAAACTGCCTGGTTTTTTCCAATAACAGGTCCCGGGGTACCGGCCACAGGGTTTTAAGCGTTAATGTTGAAACGGGTTTTCCTTTGCCTGCAAGCGTATTTGCTGCATCTTCAACCGCACGGGATGTTACGCCGTAGCTTATGACCAGGGTGTCAGTACCCTCTTTGGTATTTTCTTCAAAAAGAGTGATTCTTTTCCGGGCATTATGGATTTTTTTCCTGAGCCTTGCCTGGTTTTTCGCAATCACTTCAGGATCAATGGTTATATAGCCGTCAGGGCCGTGGGTCGATGATGTCTGGCGGACAAGTGTTTTCCCCCCTATGGGCAGGAATGGCGGGGCCGCATCCTGTTCTGCTTCAAACGGCAGGTAAATATCTTTTGAAAACATTTTTCTTTCGACAATCGGCGGCAGGGTTGCAGAATCAAGATCAAAGCTTTCTTTTGTCATCCCGATTTCCTTGTTGGAAGCTATAAAAACAGGACATCTGAATTCCTCTGCATAGTTAAATGCGTGAACAGTAAGAATATAGCAGTCCAGCGCATCTTTAGGGGCTAAAACGATTACAGGCACCCCGCTTGTGCTTCCCCATCTTAAGAATTGGATATCGCTGTCAGCGCCCCTGGTTGCAGAGCCGGTTGAGGGGCCGAGCCGCTGCACATCTGCAATGACGAGGGGGATTTCACTGCCGATGGCAAATGAAACCTGTTCACTGTAAAGACTGATACCGGGGCCTGATGTTGCAGTCAGGGTTTTTTTGCCTGCCATGGAAGCGCCAATGCAATATCCCATGGACGCGATTTCATCTTCCCCCTGGACACAGATTCCGCCTTTGGGGGGCAGCATTTTCAGCATGCTGTTAAAAATAGTTGTTGCCGGTGTAATAGGATAGCCTGCAAAAAAATTGCAGCCCGCAGCAATTGCACCCCTGGCAAGCGCTTCATTTCCTTCCATAAATGACAAAGCCATTTTTTTCTCCTTGGGTTTTAAAAAGCTTTTTTCCAACTCAAACCATAAATCTGATCAAATATTTGATCAGATTTATGGTTTTGTAACTCTTTTGAGGCCTGTATGTCAAGAATAAAATGAATGATATTCAAGCAGATAGAATGGTACTTTGAATTTAGCGAAACTGTTTTTCTAATTGATTTTATAAAAACCTTGGTATATTTATTTGGCTCATGAAGAGAAAAATGAGGGACAGGAAAAAAAGCAAGGACGACTTTACCCAGGAAGCTTATATGGGCATCCGGCGGATGTTTTTTTTAAATGAAATCATACCGGGCCAGAAGATTTCTTACGGTGACCTGGCAAAACGCCTTGATATGAGTACGACACCGGTTATCCAGGCATTAAAAAGACTTGAATACCAGGGTCTTGTAAGGCATGAACCAAACCGCGGCTACTACACTGAAAATATCAGTCTGAAAGAAATTATCGAGATATATGAATTCAGGGAGTTGATCGAAACCTCACTCTTGCCGAAAATTATATCCAAAATTAACAAAAAAGGACTGAGAACCTTGAAAAAGGCCCTGGACAGCCACCTTGATGCTGTAAGAGATATTTACTTAAAAGAACGTCTTTTAAAGGATATGGAATTTCATCTTGTGCTTGCCGGCCTTTCGGGATGCGCAATACAGATCAATACCTTGAAATCGCTTTTTGATCTTTTGTATTTGAAATACCGGGGGAATATTCTCTTTGTGACGCCTATGGATACTGTTGATTCTGAACATATTAAGTTATATGAATATATTGCCGGTTCTGACCTTGATGGTGCAAAAGGAATTTTAAGACAGCATATTTTAAATGTAAAAGACCATGCCATCATCAGTATAAAGAGGATCAAAGAGGAAAAAAACATTAAAACAATTTAAGAGCTTTAAAACTTGCCGAAGAAAAAGACACAACATTACCAAAAATCCTGATTGAAGCCCTGGATAGCTTTTTAAGAGGACAGGAGAAGGCCATGTGATGATGTAAACCCAAAAAGCTTAAGGAGACAAAATGGAAAAGGGCAATACACCTGAATCTTTTGAAGAGTTCATTAAATCTTTTTTTTACGGCAGACGTTCAGACCTGTCGTTTAAATTTTTGTCAGACCTGGCACCTGAAGATGCCTCAATATTTATTCAGGATTTATTCAAAGATATAATTGACTGTCTTGATGAAGGCGACTTTTCCCGTATTAAGCAGAGGGTCCTGGCAGGCCAGGTTAAAAGGTATAAGAACCAAAAAAATTTCCAATATGATGATGGCCCGTTCCATTTTCTTACCAAGCCTTTATCCTCAGTAAAATTTTCGCTTCTTACCTCAAGCGGTCATTTTTTAAAAGGATGCGATCCAAGTCCTTTAGGAGTTGAGAATATGACCCAGGAGGAGGCAGAGCGCAGGATTTTTGATTTTTTAAAGCAAGAGCCAGAGCTTTCTGAAATTCCATTTGATTCAAAGCCTGAAGATATTATGGTTCGCCATGGTGGATATGATATCAGGGCTGCATCAAAAGACCCGAATGTGTCTTTTCCATACCAGAGAATGACAGGCCTAAAAGACCAGGGATTGTTCCAAAGTTTAACCTCAAATGCATATTCGTTTGTAGGCGCATGTTCCCAGAAAAGATTAATTAAAAAAACATTGCCCGGCTGGGTTGATAGATTTGTCAGCCTGGGTGTTGATGCAGTGCTGCTGGTCCCTGCCTGACCGGTTTGCCACATGTCCGTGGGACATGTTGCAAGGGCCTTGGAAGAAGCAAAAATAGCCACAGTCATTGTCGCGGTAAAATCTTTTGAAGCCAGGATGAGAATGATGTCCCTTCCAAGGGTGCTGCTCACCCCCCAGCTTATGGGGCGCCCCATAGGAGGCCCGTTTGATGAGAAATTGCAGGTAAAGATTATAAAGGCGGCAATCCAATTATTAGAAACAGCAGACCGGAACGGAATTGTTCAAGACTATCACTGATCCATATAAGCCACGGCTGTATCGATTTTTATATCCGGATGAAGCTGTCTTTTAACCGCACATCCGTTCATGGCTTTTATTATCGGTTTTATATATTTTTCAGGAAACTCCTGGTTGACATAAAGGATAATCCTGATCCGGTCTATGAGTTTTTGTCCTTTTTTGAAAAAGGTATCAACCGAAAGGTGCATATTGCTTGTGGAAAGCTTTCTTATATCACAAAAGGATTTAGCATAGATCCCGGCACATGCCCCGAGAGAAGAGATAAAAACATCAAATGGTTCGGGTGCGGTTTCATCGCCTTTATTTTTTTTTGACTGGTCCGTCTTAATTTTAAAATTCTTAAATGCAACATCAATTTTTTTGTTGCCAGGGAATATAACTTCAAACCGGCTCATTTTTTTCTCCATTATCAGTTAAGTTCAAGCCATTCAAACCAGACAGGATAATTTTCCTTATACCATATCAGGATATCTCTAAGTGTTTTTTGTTCTTCCTTTGAAATAGTTGCCCTGGGTATTTTAGCAAATTTTAAGATTACCTTGTCTCCAAAATATTCAAGGGCTTCTGTACAAAGGGTCTGTAACTCATTTCTGATCCTGCCTGAATCTGAAATTTTAACTGCCCGGGTCTTGAAATCCTCTCCTTTTAAAAACCGGTTGAGAAGCGGGCTGAAAATAAGTTTGCTTTCGTCAAAAGTTTCAAGAAATCTAAGGGCAAACGTTATTCTTTTATCGCCCTTTTTTGTGGTCATTCGAACAGTGACAGAATAGGTATCATCTGAAATCCGGCTGACACCGGGTGAACCTGAATATGGGTCAGGCAGCATATACCCGGATGTGGCAAGTGCCCGCCATTTTTTTTCTGCAATCAAATCATCGGCCGTAATGGTTCTTTTTTTCAGTGGGATTCCGGCATTGCGGGCCAGCAGGATGCTTTCCCGGTAGGTTTCAATTAAGACATCGTCAACTTCTTCTTTAATAATTTCATTTTTAAGGCGTTGGGCAAAGTCGTCCGCATCCGGGTCAAGCTTCATGCTGGCGGCATCTTTGTCAAATCTCAAAGCAAATTTTGATGACAATACAGCCAGGGAGACATCAATATCAAGGATCGGGGCAAGGCTTGCCGCCTGTATAGCTTCGGCTGATGCTGCATATCCGTCAACAAGGAACAGGTGGGTCTCATGGTTTTCATCTTCCCAGGTCTTCACGGCAAAGGTCGGAGCATAGGTTCCCGAATCTGTAAATGGTTGAAACCCTGTGGGCAGGGTCCAGTTTTCATCCACAAGATGAACCCCCATCTCCTCCCACTCTTTCCATATTTTCCCAATACGGGGTTCCCGGTTCTTGCCCTGAAGCGTCCATACATGGATATGGCCGGGTTTTATCCCGGGATAGGCCATTTGTATGGCTTTAACCACCTTCCCCCTCGGGGTAAAAAAGTTTACAAGCAAAGAATCATCAGCTGCTTTTTCAACCACTTTTTTGGGTAAAACAAGATTCCCGATATAACCTTCGTATTGATCGGTAATGGCCAATGGCTGGTCAAAAAGGTGAAATACGGTTAAAGGCCCTGTTTTTTCCCCTTTTGCAAATCTTGAAGTATTTTCAAGAGTATCAATGGCAGCACCCCACACCCTGATATCTTTAAGGGCTATGGCACGCTTGAAATCTTCCCATTGATATGTTTTGTCATTGATCAGTTTCAGGACGCAATTTTCTAAGAATTTTGCCACTTCAGGCCTTGCGTAGATCCTTCCGAACCCCAACAAAGGGTTGGCCCCCATTTCAGAAGTTTCCCCGGCTTTCGGCATCAGTCCCTCGCCTAAACAGACCATAATGGCATGGTTTTCAGGCAGGGTCCGGGAAAGATACCACAGACTTTCACTCATGGCATAGGCGGAGATAGCATCGGCATCTTTTTTGACCAGGTTGAGTTCTTGTTTTTCAAGTCCTTTACCTTGTCCGAACCGGCCGAATAATTTGGTTCCAAGGGCTGTAACGGCAGAAGTCATTGCCAGCATTCTTTCCGTCCTGTTGTCAACAAAGGAGATTGAATCGTTTAATTCATCTTCGGTCCGGCCTTTGATCCATTCGATGTTAACATCTTCAAGCCATAAATGCAGCCTTCCAAGAATGGGCCGTGTGTCAAAAGCCCATTGAGAGATGAGATTTTTTTTCTTTAAGCTTGCAGTGTCCATTTTTTGATTCCATTTTGTTTGAGTTTTTAAAAAACTTTTACCATTTACTGATGGAATTCAAAAGAAAATTTTAAAGAAAAAACAGATCACGGCTTTTTGAAACCATTATATTCTATTGCCAGAAGACTTATATCATCGTCTGCTTCAGTGTTGACCCGTATTCTTTTTTGTTCTTTTATGACTTGTTCAATGATTTGGTCCGCAGGTTTATCAGCAGCTTTTTTTAATACTGCATAAAAATTTTTTTTATTTGGATAAGCACCTTTTTCACCAAAATAATCAATCAGGCCGTCTGTATAAAGGATAATTTTATCTCCCGGACTTAATCTGGTTTTATATTGCGACAAAGGCGGCTCCTGTCCCAGGCCGATTATAGTACCATGATTGTTGAGGACTTCAAATTTTCCTGACCTGCCGATAACAAGGGGCGGAACATGTCCTGCGCACCCATAAGTCACCTCACCTGTTTTTACATTGAGCAAAACATATACGATCGTAAAATAACAGTCAAATCGTTCAAACGGGAATTCGCTTTCAAGAGCATTTAATATTTCTTCGGGCTGAAAAGGGCTCCCTTTGGCAAGCCCCTGGGCGTGCAGTTGATCCAGGAACTGTTTTGCAGTTACTGCAATCAGGGCTGCTGAAACACCGTGGCCGCAGACATCAAGCATGTAAGCGCTGATACAGTCCTCATTTTCCTTGTAAATATGAAAAATATCACCGCCCACCATAAGGCAGGGTTCAAAAAACCAGTCCACCCGGATCGAGGGAATGTCGGGAAGGTTTTTGGGCAGTAAATGTTTTTGAATTTCACCGGCTTTTTCAAGGTCTATATCAATCTGTTTTTGTTTTTGTTTTAATTGCTTTTTTGACAATTCAATTTTGGTGATATCATGTACAAAAACTAAAATCATTTTATGGTTCCGGAAACTTATGGGCCGGCAAGTAAATTCAAGATATTTTTTTACAGGAGTCCCGTTTATATAAAAAATTCGTTCAAGGGATTCTTTTTCATGGGTTTCCTGGTTTAATAATGTGTCCAGCAGTGACCCTTTTAATATGCATGTTTTACAGGCCGAAGTTTCTCCACAAGGTTTGTTTTCCCTGACAGAGTTGATACAGCCGGAAGCAGGTCCAAATGTAATATCCATAAGATTTGAGCGGGAGCGGCTGAATACTGTCAGAAAACTGTCATTGAATTGATGGATTTGAAGATTTTCATCTGCTATGAAAACAGCAGTATCAATATTCTGTAACAATATATTTAAAAATTCATTTGAATCTTTAAGTTCTTTTATATCAATGTTCATGATATTTTCCTTTGCTATCCGTTAAAGGATAGATTTAAGTTATTCAAAGAACCCTGTTTATTCTTATCACGGCATTGGTATCAATAACATTGATATAGATCAAAAAAAAGGTTTTCACTCCATAACTCATCAGTTGGTGCCCCGGAGTGCATGACAGAACTGCCTCAAAGGCGATGTGAGGATACATACTAAAGAGATTTGCTGTAATGTTGATAATAATCATATCAAGAATCATTTAGCTTGTCAACAGTCTAACTATCTAATTTTATTATATAAAAAGCTTGACGCAAGAAACAAAAAATGTCATATGTTAAAGCGTGATCGGATCATTTTTTTTGTTCGCCTGAAATCATTGATTCGTTTGAAATTGTTTTGTAATATTGGGAGGAAAAAATGGGAAACGATTATGAGGCAATTTCAAAAGTCAGTTTTTCCAGGGCAGTAAAACAAATAGTCGAGATGTCATCCGGTATGGCTGAGAAAGCGATAGAGGCTATTGCAGACCGGAAAGGAGATGAATTTGTAAAAAATATCTTAGAGCATCTTCCCCCTGTGAAGATTGCGGCGATATTAAGGCAACATGACTTTTCATGTCCTTCCATTATTAGTTGGATATTAACACCAAAAATCATTATGGATGTATTGAAGGTTGATCCTCTATTTTGGAAGAGTATCTATGATAGAAACCAATCCGACAACTTTTTTCAAATTCAGAATGATGCGCTTGACCTTATCAATTCCATGCTCTTAAATGAAGAGGACAGAGATAAACAGGGAGCGATCCTTCAGCATATCAGCGCTGACTCCCTGAGTCTGCTTTATCTATTCCTCCCCTTTGTTGGATGGCAAGTCAAAAAAAGTCAAACACTGGACTTTGAAGATCCGGAATTCGATTTTGGTACTGCGGACCATCTTTTTGAAATGATACGATGGGCTGACCCTTATACCGCAAAAAAAATAATCGATTTTATTTATTCAACAAAAGTGCCTCTATTCTATTATATAACGGATCTATGGTCAGAGGCGTTTGACTATTTTGATACAGACCAAGATTATACATCTGTTGAAGCTGTCATGTTTGTACCAGTTGACTGACAGGAGACCGTAATGACAAGTGGAATTATTAAAAGTGATTCTCGTTTATTGTTATTCCGGACCCTGGAATACGGCTTTAAGAAAAAGCTTATGGACAACGCTTTCTTAAATGGATTGAAAAAACAAGGATCACAAATGTCGTTTGCTTTTGCTAAAAGATATTATAACCTAGTCTATGAACCTTATTTAAGGCATGCATCATATTGTGTTTTAGGCGTTATCAATATCGGGCTGACAGTGTCATCGAATAATCGGCTGGATAATGCAATAGACCTTGTTTTGCAAAAGGGCTATGTGGGTATATTCCGTGAAGGGTGGACCCGGATTTTAAATCTCGTTCATTATGCAAGGAATGCAGAGAGACTTAGTCATAAAACAGCGTTTGAATGGGAAAAGGATTTTGCTGAATCATTCAGTGCAGAACCTGGTAGAGAGTGGATTGGCTATGATGAATATCTGGTTAATATGTTAATGTATTGCAACAGCAATAGAGGAAAAAATGGAACCGATTAATTATTTTGATGTTTTAGGTATTGATTCTAAAGCAACCATAGGTGAAATAAAAAAGGCCTATCGTAAGCTGGTTTTCAGATACCATCCGGATTATGATTCAACCAAAGCAGCTCGGAAAAATTTTATTCAGGCTACAAAAGCATATAAGGTGTTGGTCGACCCAGTCAAAAAAGATGAATATATTAAAGGGCGAAGCGTTACGGTAACGGATGATCCATGGAAAATACTTAATAATTTTTGGGAAAAGATTTGTGAGAGGGGCTTCCAATATTTTTTGATAATACTTATTTTTTTCAAGTAAATGAGATTGACAAAATATCCCCTCCATACTGCCAAACATTTGAAATAATTGAATTATCAAAACAAATGTAGTACTCAAAAATTAAGTAATTGATATCATTGAAAAATTTTTTAAAAATCAAAAAGAGGTTATATAGTTTATATCTTTAATCTAAATT
>JAADHV010000130.1 GCA_013151635.1 Deltaproteobacteria bacterium
AATGGGTTGGTCGAATATTTACGATACTGATTTTAACGGCCTTACTCCCATGGATATCGCAAAATATGAATGACGAGTCCAAACCGAAGAATAGGGCCTTCCCCGATATATTTATAAAAAATTGTGCCCGGCATTTTTAAAACAACGTACAGTTGTTCCTGAAATCTGATTAACTCTATAATCATCCTCAACGCGCTGATCAAAATCCAATCAATCAGATTGATTTTTTGGGAAAAATAAAATATTTTATATTATTACTTTATTATCAAACCTAAAAACTGAATTTTGATCAAACAAAGGTAGCCAATGACCCGCTATTCATATAAAAATTTCAGCCCCAAACTTCATCCATCTGTTTTCATAGCACCAACAGCTCAAATTATTGGAGATGTTCATATCGGTAAAAAATCCTCTGTGTGGTTTCAATCTGTTATCCGGGGTGATCTGGATAAAATAAGCATTGGTGAAAGGACAAATATTCAAGATATTTGCATGTGCCATGCAGATGAAAATATTCCATTAAAAATTGGAAACGGCGTTACCATCGGTCATAGGAGTGTAATCCATGGATGCACCATTGAAGATGGTTGTCTTATCGGAATGGGAGCAATTATTATGAACCATGCTGTGATTGGAAAAGGATCTGTCGTCGCCGCTGGTGCTGTTGTATTGGAAAAAGTAATTATTTCTCCTTATTCACTTGTAGTCGGTTCGCCCGGGAAAGTTAAAAAAATTTACAAAAACAGGAAAGAGATTGAAGATTCCATCAAGGGGATGTCCGAGAGCTACATAGAAAGTGCGCAGAGTTTTGGCTCAGGACAGGAATTTTATGAAATAAAAAATTGACATTTCTATAGCTGGTCCTTAGCCCTGGGCATCCATGTGGAAACTGCCGTTACAAAGCCAACGATAGAAGACATAACCTGTAAAGGATTTGCAACTCTTGGTAATGGCCGCGGTTTTGTGCAGTTTCTACCCGTCTTAGATATGCCAAACCCGGATATCAAACAGAGTGCAGCACCGGGTCTGGCACATAACGACAGGACTAAGGAGCCGGAATCTCGGAAGGCATGACTTCTTTCACAAAAATAAATTTACCAGCCTCCACTTTGATAATACTGACAGACTTCTGCGGGACTCTTATCCCTTTGGGAAAGTTAATAGTACCGGTAACACCCTTAAACCCTTTTGTTGCTGCAAGTGCAGCTTTAACTGCTTTTGGATCCGTTGTTCCAGCATTTTTAACTGCATTTATAATGAGATTAAAAGCATCATACCCCAGCGCTGCAAACCCGTTTTCCGGCCCATGCCCGAACATTTTTTTATAGCTTTGTACAAAGGGCTTGGCACCTATTGAGTCCAGCGCCACATGGGTGGTAAAATAGACGTCTGTTGCAGCGGTTGGTCCGGCAACTTTTCCCAGCAGAGGAGTATCATAACCGTCACCACCAACAATAGGTGTCTTGATTCCCATATCCCGCACCTGTTTTACGATGGTACCGATGTCATCAGGACCAGACGATATAAACAGAATATCGGGTAGACTGGTTTTAGCTTTTAAACTGGTAATCTGGGCTCTAAAGTCTGTGTCACCAGTCTGGTAGGTGGCCTTGGAAATGATAGCACCGCCCAACCCGCCAAAACGATCACAGAAATATCGCTGGAGGAGATAAGTATAATCCATGGCTTTATCATAAAGAACCCATACAGACCTTGCACCAAGGTCATTGTAGGCGTATTCAGCTGCAGCGGCTGCCTGTACATTATCCCCAAAAGGCTCAATAAAAAGACTGTCTCCCACTTCATTGGGCAGTGAAGGGGATGTTGCGCCGGATGAGACAAAGGCAATGCCCGCACGTTGGGCAGCCGGTGCTGATGCCAGCACCATGGTAGTATCCGACAAACCGGTAACGGCACTGATCCCCTGATCCATCAGCCCTTCTGTAACTGTAGCCAGAGTGGCTGGATCAGATTTTCCGTCTCTAATGAGAATTTCAACTTTTTTCCCCAAAACCCCGCCGGCATCATTGATCTCTTTCAGCGCCAGTTTGACACCGTTCAGGGATGGTTGATCCAGAGAGGCCTGGGAACCTGACAGATTCTCGACGACTCCAATTTTAACTGTGTCTGCGCATGCAATCCCAGTAATCATTAGCAGGCCCGCTGCTACCATGACCATTGTTAACATGCTGATTTGTTTTGGCATAATTTCCTCCATTTTTTATTGTTTTTATGTTTTGCCAATATCTGATGTGTCATCTCAGGGCTTAAGAAATGAACCCTCAGTTCTGGCTGTCACGACCTCTGTAATTATGCACCTGCCTGACATCATCCCCTTTCTGTTTAATCCACAATAAAGACACTATGGCCTAAAATAATGGGGTAATTCGTTTAAACCAGTCCCAGCTGAATTCCCGGTCTCCCATGACTCCATCCGGGTGAAAAATGATAACTAGCATGAATACAATTGCAAAAATAATGGAACTAATACCGTATACAGCAATTTTGTTTTCAAAGCCCCGTAACAATTCCAGAAGGATGGTAAACCCGATAGCAGAGAAAACAGAACCGGTCACACTGCCCATTCCACCAACAACCATCATGATAATTATAAGAAGGGTCAGCCATAGGTAGAAACTTCCGGGAGATACCACTCCGATCAGGTTGGCCCACAAAGCACCTGCAACAGCTGTGAAAAAGGCACTGATTACAAATGCCAGCAACCGGATACGGGGAGCATTGATACCGATACTCTGAGCAGCCAGATCATGCTCCCGGACAGCCAGCATGCTTCTTCCATAGGGGGATCTTATAATTCGCAAAACCACATATACCGTTATTACGGCCACCGCGCTTGTCCACCATAGATTCGTATAGGTTGGAAGCGAGGAGATTCCCCTCCCCCCACGGGTTACAGTCATCCAGTTTTCAGCAACGACCTTGACAATAATCAAAAAGCCCAAAGTGGTAACGGCCGCGAAAACACCCTGAAGTCTAAGAATAACTATGCCAACGAGAAAGGCAATTGCAGCCGCCAGAATTCCGGCCAGGATCATAGCTGGAAATAAACCGGACTGTATAGTACTCATCCAATGCGGCAGACCCGTCAGCCAGTGTTCCTTGAGCCCGGGGGGCAGCGTCAGGATTGCCGAAACGTATGCACCGATTGACATGAATCCGATCTGCCCTAGAGAGGAAATGCCCACAATACCGTTTGAAAGGTTTAAACTTACTGTTAAAATGACATAAATCATCATCAGATTAGATACGCGCTGATAGTAATGATTCCCATACGCATCCAGCAGATAAACAGCGCAGAAAAAAAGCCCCATTGATATCATCAGGTATAACGCGTGTTTGTTTTTATTCATTTCAAATTCTCCGCTGCATGGTTTTTGCGCCCAGTATTCCCTGGGGTCTGACAAGCAAAATAAAAATCAACAGAATAAACACGAAGGCATCCCGGTATCCCTGGAGTTCCGGTGGCAGCAGGGCGACAAGAAAAACCTCGGCAAACCCCAGAACGTAACCTCCAACTACCGCACCGGGAATACTGCCAAAACCACCAATCACTGCGGCAACAAATGCCTTTACAACCGGAATAAATCCCATAAGCGGATAGAGCTTTCCTGCCCGTGCACTCCAGAGAAGTCCGGCAACTCCCGCGAATAGCGACCCAATAAAAAATGCACTGACGATCACCCGGTTGAGACGGATTCCAACAAGATGGCTGGCTGTCAGATCATCGGCAACTGCCCGCATGGAGATGCCAATGGTGGTCTTTTTTATAAAAAGCGTGGTCAGCAAAAGTATGATCAAGGTCAAGACCACAGAAATGACATCAATTTTGCTAATCAATATCGAATCAATACTAAAAGTAGGAGAGGTAAAATTTAGAATTCTAAAGGGACGGGTGTTGGGACCAAAGAGCAGGGTAACCCCATTTTCAAGTAGAACCACCACTGCAAACGAAGTCAACAGTGTGGTCATTTCCGCACTGCCCCGCAAGGGTCGGTAGCATACTCGTTCCATGATGACACCGGCAATTCCGCAGAGGACTATACCGGCAAGGATTGCCATCCAGACCGGCACGCCCGCATTCCATAACATCAAAATAGAATACGACCCGATCATCATGAGATCGCCATGAGCAAAATTAATCAGGCGAAGGATACTGAATACCATGGCCAGGCCAATAGTAACCAGTGCATAGATACTTCCCAGGCTCAGGGCATTTATAAATTGTTGAAAAAAATAAGCTGTGTGAGACATTTAACCTCCTAGATACGCAGATTTTACCCGGTCGCTGTTTTTCAGGACTGAACTGGGGCCTTCCATCGTAATCATGCCAGTTTCTATCACATAGCCTCTATCAGCAATTTCCAGTGCCTGACGGGCATTCTGTTCAACCAGCAACACCGTCGTTCCAATATTTTTCAGCATTGCGATAACCTCAAAAATCTGATTCACCAGCATCGGAGAAAGGCCCAGCGAAGGCTCGTCAAGGATGAGTAATTTTGGCTTGCTCATCAGAGCACGACCGATGGCCAGCATCTGCTGCTGTCCACCACTTAAAGTGCCACCCTGCTGTTCCAGGCGGTCCTTCAAATCAGGGAAAAGTGAAACCACCCAATGAATATCATCTCTGACCGCTTTCTTGTCTCTCCTCTGGACCGCGCCCATGAGCAGGTTTTCATAGACGGAAAGACTTGTAAAAATCCGGCGCCCCTCCGGGCACAGTGAGATTCCCATACTGACAATTTGGTAGGCTGAAAGTTTGTCCAAATGTTTGTCCAAATATTTAATCTCGCCCTTTTGGGGTTTGAGCAAGCCGGCAATGGCTAAAAGTGTTGTGGATTTTCCAGCACCATTTGATCCTATAATGGTAACAGTTTCACCTTTCTCTACTTTGAAACTGATGCCATGCAGTGCTTGAATATTGCCGTAAAAAACCTCAAGGTCAGTTACTTCCAGCATTGTTTGTGTCCCCTAGATAGGCGTCGATGACTTCCTGATTCTGCTGGATTTCCAAAGGGAGGCCCTCAGCAGCCAACCTTCCGTAATTCAGCACCTGAATGTACTCACACAATTGCATCACTAGATTCATATTATGTTCGATCAGGACAATGGTTAAATTGAACTTTTCCTTCAGTTTCAAAATAAGATCCAGCAGATCCTGGGTTTCATTTGGGTTCATTCCTGCTGCGGGTTCATCGATAATTAACAATTTTGGTGCAGTGGCAAGAGCCCTGGCTATTTCGAGTCGGCGCTGATCCCCATAGGCCAGGGTCATGGCCCGACGGTCCGCATGCTTTTCAAGGCCAAAAACACACAGCAGCTTCCAGGCTTTTTCGCGTAGTGCCTTTTCATTTTTTTTATATGCACGGGTCTTTGAAAGAGCTGACAAAAAGGAGGTGCGTTCATGGATCTGACAACTGACAATGACATTATCAAGGACTGAAAGTTTGCCAAAAAGGCAAATATTTTGAAATGATCTTGAAATCCCGAGTCTGGCAATCTGGTAAGGTTCCCAACGGGTAATTTCCTGGCCATTGAAATGAATGTGTCCAGAGTCGGGTCTGATAAATCCCGTCAGCACGTTGAAAAGAGTGGTTTTCCCTGCACCGTTGGGACCAATAATGCCTAAAATACGCGATGGGGGAAGGCTTAACTTGTAATTTTCAAGAGCTTTCACCCCGCCAAAAGAAACAGACAGGGCATCAATTTTTAATAAAAAATCAGCGTTCACTTCAATAAACTCCCCAATCGAGCAAATTTCCGGTTATTTTATTTTATATCTCCAGCCTTGGGCATCCATGCGGTTTACAAAATCCACAATATAATCCACAAGAACGTCTTTCATTTTTTGGCCTTTTTCAACAGTTGCTTTTTCAGGAGCTCCGCTGGCGCCAAAATCCGTTAATTCGGAAAAATTCCATATTAGCTTTACATTGCTGTCCATTTCCGGAATCATTCCCCTGGCCCTGCTCATATCGCAAAGGGCAGGAAACATGGCAAGCCCGATGGATGTTTCTCCTTCACCGCCGTGGCCCATGCCGTTCCAGACTTCAAAGGTGTCATCGGGAAGAAGGTTCCCGGCCGTAATCCACCATGCATCCAGCACTGCCAGATTGAAATCCGGATGTTCTACTTTGACCTGCCTTGCTGCGATTTCAATTGCAGCAATGTTTCCATCATGACCGTTGATGATCATCACCTTGTTGATTCCCCAGTGAATCACGGATTCAAGCATTTCTTTGATAACTCTTATAAGGGTCTCATCCGACAGGGAGATGCACATGGGTTTATGCCTGTAGTGACCGCTCATCCCAAACCATAATGGGGGGGCAACCACTGTATTTTCAAGGCGTGATGCCAGGGCATGGGCAATATCATAGCTTACCAGAGAATCACATCCAAAGGGCAGATGCGCGCCATGGCTTTCTGTGGAACCGATAGCCATAATTACCTTGTCAATTTCAGCTTTTTGAAAAGAGTGCTCATTCAGTTCTTCAAGCTTCACAGTTTTCATTTCATACTCCTTTTATATTTTGAAAGGTCCTTTCCAGGCCTTCAACCTGGAGCAAATGATTTTTTTTGTGAATATGATAGAGATATTGAACAGGCATGTAAATATAGGAAAAGCACTAAATATATGCAGGTAAAAACTATAGGTTGGTTCTGTGAATTAACAATTTTTAATCGGTCACTATTTGAGGGTGATTTCGTTCAGGTAAGCTACCAAGTTTACCTTTCGACCGAGTAACCCCAATTTTTTTCTCAGGTTTTGACGATGGAAGGAGATAGAATGTTCCGATATATACAAAAGGTCGGCGATTTCCATGTTTGTTTTTCCTGTTTTTATCAAGGCTGCGACTTCCATCTCCCTGCGTGTCAAGCCCACTGCCTTGGCATATAGTTTGCCTGAAAATTGAGAGGTGATTTCATCCAGGTTGGATTCAATAACATCTGCCAGGGCTGTTTGTTTGTGATCCAGGCTGCTTTTTTTCAAGCGTTTCAGATAAGGCATGACCAATGAATTGATGTGGGTGATTACGTTCTCTTCAAATTTTTCCCGCTCGGATTGGCGATGTTCCAGAAGAACTTTTAAGGCGGTATTGGATTCTTCCAGTTTGATGGTGCGGCGCTGTACCAATTCCTCCAGGTTTTGCTTCATCTTGCTGAGTGCAAGATGAAGTTTTACGCGGGCCAGAACCTCGGCCTCCTGAAAAGGTTTGGTTATGTAATCCAGAGCGCCGACTTCAAATGCCTTAACCTTATCATCGGATTCCCTGAGCCCACTGATGAAAATAACCGGCACCGTGCGGGTATTGGCATCATCTTTCAATTGTCTGCAGACCTCAAGGCCATCCATTCCCGGCATTCGAATATCCAAAATAATGAGGTCCGGAAGCTGTTGTTTAATGGCATCCAGCGCCATACGTCCATTCAGGGCCTGTCTCACACCAAATCCCTGTCCTGCCAGGATATTTGTGAGAAGCTTCAGGCTTTCCGGACTGTCATCAATGATCATGATGACAGCCTTATCCTCTGCTAAGCTGTCCTTAATGGGTAAATATTTTTGCATTTGTTATCTTCCGGTATTATTTTTTGCTCGATTAATTATTGCCAGTATTTTTTCAAATCTGAACTTATCGGCCAGCACTGTCAGCGTATCAGCCACTTTGTCATTGACCTGCCGGATTTGTTCAATGCACGCAATCGTACGGTTAAAATTAAGTTCAACCGCTGCTGATTTCAATTCCGCCACCAGTGGCTCTGGTAATTGAGCCAGAATTCCGGGTTTCAGGACTTCTTCCATAAAAATCAAATCGGGTTTTCTTTTAGTCCGGTCTTTTTCATATACAAAGGTTACGCCTATATGCCGGGTCAGCATAGCAAACAATTCTGCCTCATCATAAGGCTTGCGAATAAAATCATCACACCCAGCAGCCAGTATCTCCAGCCGTTCCCTTTCAAACGCATGGGCCGTGAGCGCAATGACGGGTGTATCTCCACCTGCCTTGGTGGCCTTAATCTTTTGGGTGGCAGTTAACCCATCCATTACCGGCATGCGGATGTCCATCAGGACAAGGTCGGGCTCAAAGTGCAAAAATTTTTTCACACCTTCTTTGCCATCGACCGCTGCCTGAACCTCAAACCCGATTGTTTGGAGCAGCTTGGTCAGAATGATACGGCTTTCCTCATGGTCTTCAACAATTAAAATACAGTATTGAGGCTGATCTGGTGCTAACCCGACGGACCGGTTCGGGGAGTCTATGTTTATTACGTCAGCAGGACTCACCACCTGGACCGGCAGGTCAAAGCAAAAGGTCGAGCCTTTGCTTTTTTCACTTTTAACCTTGAGATTACTTCCCATTATTTGAACAAAATGTCGACTGATGGTCAAGCCCAGACCCGTTCCGGGCTTTTGAGTAGTTCGGTGCTTTGCCTGAACAAATTGATCGAATATGATATTGATATCTTTCTGGTCAATACCAATACCGGTATCCCTGATTTTAAATCCAATCCATAAATCCGGATTCTTTACCGGTGACTGTTCCTTTCCCAAAGGATTCGGAATCACAGGCTCGTTCACTTCCGAGACTTGCAACACCACGCTTCCCTCATGGGTGTAGTTTATGGCATTGCCAAGCAGATTGAAAAGTATCTGGCGTAATTTTCCTTTATCCGTTCTGATATACTTGGGGATATCCGGGGCTTTTTTAAACATGAAGAAAAGTTTTTTTTCAGTAGCACGTTGTTGGAACATCACGGCAATACCTTCCAAAAAATAAGGCAGATCAAAGCTTTCGGGATTGAAGGTGACCTGTCCGCTTTCAATTTTTGACATGTCCAGCACATCGTTGATTAGAGCCAGAAGCTGGTCGCCGCTGCGGTGAATGAGACCTAAATTTTCAAGCTGATCCGGAGTGATCGAGGCATCACGTTCCATCAAATGGCTGAAACCCAATATGACGTTTAAAGGTGTTCGCAATTCATGGGACATATTTGCCAGAAATTCGCTTTTTGCCCGGTTAGAGGCTTCGGCCGCTTCTTTGGCCGTAACCACATCCCGGGTGCGGGCGGATACTTCAGCCTCAAGATTTTTTTTGGCGTTCTCGATATCCCGATAAACCGTTTTTAAGCGGTTTCCAATTTTGATAAGGGTTCGAACCAAAAGGCCCACCTCATCCGGGCGGGACTGAAACGTATAAAGGTAATTCAAAAACCCTGTCAAATTATTTTCAATTTCGGTGGTCGCATTGAAGTTTTCTGCAGTTTCTGTCAATAAACCAAGAGGCTGTGAAACATTTTTGCGCACCACCGAGTAGATCATGAACAATGCCGTTACCAGTGAACCCAAACCGATTGCTATCATAAAATAGGCATTTTTCACAATTTTTTCTTTGAATAATGATTTGGAGTAAATCGAAATAAAATACCAGTCCGGCCCTTCAATCTTAGTCACAGCTATAAATTCGTCATTTTCAATGTCATCAATAATCGTTGGAAAGCTCGAAGCTGCCTTGACCTTGTTGTAGATGGACAGCAATTGTTTATCCTTTGCGGTTTCGACTGTGAATTTTGTATTTCTGGCCGCTGTAATTTCCGCCATTTTGTAAGGATGCACAATGATGCGGCCGTCCTGGCCGAGGATGATGCTGTAAGAAGCAATTAGACTGTCGCTTAAAGTGCGGTTAAATAGATCATCGCTCTGGATATCAGTCCCAACCGTACCGATGTGTTTGCCGTCGATGTCAATGGGCAGGGCTGAGGATATCATCCAATGATCCGCAGGCGAATCAAAATAAATGCCGGTCCATATAAGATTTCGATGTGGATTATTTTTCTTTTTAGCACCAGAAAACCACTCCTCATCTTCCCAGTTATGATCTGCTGAAATGTTGAGGCTCCATGGGATTTCAGGCCAAAAGGTCAATGAAACCTTTTCAGGTGCAACAAACCAAAGATTCACAAACCTGGAACGCCAGGCTGGACCATATTTCAAAAGCAGCTCATAGGCAAGACCCATACGCCGCTGGATTTCTTTAGTTGCCTCAACCCCTGGTGCCATAACAATACCGATGCCATGCTCGAATGTTCCATTCTCGGTCCACACACCGTCAAAATACTTCTGGCGGGAACGTATTGTTCCATCACTGCGCCTTATCATGTGGGATTCAAACCAACCCGTAAAATCGGCTTTCGGGTTTGTTTCATACTGAAACAGAAATTCATTTTTTAATCGTATTAAATTATCTTTTGCCAAACGAAAGAGTTCACTTTCTCGTTTCCCACGCTGAACTATGTATTCCAGCAGCTGATCGCAAAATTGGACCTCTGTTTTTTTAATCAAGTAATTATATGTGATGAAGGTAGAGACAATGATAAGAAAGGCAAACAAAAAAAATAGACGCTTGATTATTATATGTGACAACGGAACCAATTTGATCGGGGGCACGCCTATGGTGAGATTTTTCATTTGCCGGAACCTAAACTATTCTGTTTCTATAACTGCCGTCTCATTAAAGAAAAAGGCAGTAAGCATATCCTGATGGTACACCCGGTACAGACCAGATTTCAGTGCAGTTAATAAATAATTTATCACAATCAAAAGCATATGATCTTGATAGTTACGTGTAGCCTCCAAGTTATCAGCTCCGTAATCCTAAGGCAAGCGCATATTCTAAATGTCAGCAATTCTCGGTCACATATTATTTTCAAGCTTATGAATAGAGATCCAATAAACTATGCAATAATATCAATATGTTATAAAATATCTATATATTTGTTTTTTAATATGCAATAGTTGTGGTGCCATAATAATCACAATAGAATCCGTAAAAACACATAAAAATTTTGTAAAAATATTTACGTAAAAGTCTTACATTAATTACATAATTTTATTACAATTTTTACTCAATTTATTATATGGCATTACCTGAGTCAGATTTATAAAACAAATTATATTTATTATAAAGCGGCAGTGCTTAATACCTGAGTAGTTATAGCAAAATATCTATCATCTGTCACAAAAAGGGAATATTTATTGCATGTGAACTATTAAGAATGAAATCAGGCACTGTTGAAAAGCAGAGAGGGAAAGCCACAGGTTATTTATGATAACCGGGTTGCCATTAGATGACTTTTTTAAAAGTATGAAGGAGTGTAGCTATTATGAAGAAAGGATTGTTGGCGGTTGTTCTGTTTTTAGCACTGTTTTTAGTTGTACCTCCCGGGAGTACTGCAAGTACATTTAATAACCTTGTGGTATTTGGAGACAGTCTTTCAGATACTGGAAATGTAGCACGTTTTACAGATGCTGGTGCAAATATATGGGTAGAAACTTTGGCAAATTCTTTTGGGGCCAACTTGTATGGTTTCGCTTACGGAGGAGCAACAACAGGCTATGATAATCCCGCCATTGGTTCTACGGTCACCGGACTTCAGTGGCAGATAGAAACCTACATGCCAAGTCTCGTAAGTATAAGTACGGATGCGAATCTTTTCACCGTTTGGGCAGGTGCAAACGATTTTTTACAGGGAAGAGATTATGTTTCTGCAGCTTTTAATATCGGAACAGCTCTTGATAAACTCTATGCTGCTGGTGCCAGCGATATATTAGTCGGAAATCTTCCGGACATGGGGTTAACACCATCTATGTATAATACATCGACGCAGGGTTTAGCATCTGCATGGACTTTAGGATTTAATACCGCATTAGAAACAGTGCTTTCAGATTTTAGAACGGCCCATACAAATGTAAATATATATAATCTGGACGCTTATGGTATTTTTTCTAATTATTTGCCAACGACGCAGGCTTGGTCAGATTTATTTTGGGTCGACGGCTTTCACCCTTCTGCATCCGGGCATCAGCTCATTTTTGAAACAGCCGCAGCAGCGGTACCAGAGCCAACGACTATAGCCCTCTTAGGATTTGGCCTTCTGGGAATTGCAGGAGTAAGTAGAAAAAAAAGCTATTCTTGATTTAAATAAAATTCTATTTAATGTGAAGCAGGGTCAGAAATGGTCCTGCTTTTTCAATCTGCTTGCGACCGTCCCTGAAATGTATTATTTGCAGATAAAAATTTTATGGGGTGTGACACTTAAAAAACATGCCCCATCTTCTGTAATTTGGATGACACTTTCAATACCTGCGGCGAATTCATTTTTAAAATTAAATTTTGGCTCCACGGCAAATACCATGCCGGGTTTAAAGATATCTTTTCTGCCCCTGGAAATAATGGGGGGTTCCACAAGTTCAATTCCAATGCCGTGCCCGATAAATATGGATTTTACACCCGGAAGACCTAAAAATTGTTCTTCATATCCCATGTGTCTGGCTGACTGGACGGATTTTTCAAAAATATCCCCCATGACGGCTCCCGGCTTCATCAGGGATAAAAGCGTATAAAGAATTTCTATTGAAGCCTTTGAAGCGTCCATCGCTTTTTTGTCCATATCACCAATGACAAACATCCGTGTTTCATCCATGTGATATCCATTTAAGATGGTTCCAAAATCAATAAGAACCGGTTCATCCCTTTGAATGATTTTTGCCCCTGCACCAAAGGGATGGGTAATAGATGTTCCAAGTCCGCAGCAAGGGGTATCAACAGCACCTGCAAGTCCACCGTTTTCACCACTCAAAAGATGGAAGGGAAATCCCTCTGACCGGTAATGCCGGGTCAGAAGGGTGCCTGAATGCCCGAATTTCCGGGCAAAGGTTTCAAACATACCGCAAAATTCCATTTCTGAAATCCCCGGCTGAATATTCTCTTCAATATAAGAAAAAGTTTTTCCAGACAGTCTGGCCGAGTTTTTTATCTGGTCAATTTCGTAAGGGGATTTTATTTGCCTGCATGCATTGATGGAAGAGGTGCAATCAATAAAAGAGGTGGGGGTAAATAATTTTTGATAAAAATGAAAATCCCTGACCGGAACAACATCAAAGGCAAGACCGCATGTCTCAGGTAAGCTCTGGTGCAGGTATCTTATCTTATCAGGGACCTGTGTAATTGATGAGATTTGAAAGATATTTTTTATACAGCTTTCTTTCCTGGCTCTTGGGAAATATCTTTTGACAAAAAGAGCCGGTTCATGTTCAATATCGATATAAAGATAGCAATCCTGGGACGTTCCTGAAAAATAGAAAATATCTGGTTTGTGTGTTAAAAAGACAGCCTGGATACGCCTGATTTCCATTTTTTGTTTCAGGGTATGAATTCTATTTTTAATTTCTGGTTCCGGGGTTTTGTTTATTGTTGTTATCATGGTTTTTTTATAGGCTTGATTCTATTTTCCTTGAAGAAAAAGTTTGTGACCGTGGTTTGAAATCACGGATAGAAATGTCATGTTTTTTTATCCTTGAACACAGCGTGGTCGGCGCACATTCCAAGAGTTCTGCCGCCCCGCTTCTTCCGTATATTTTCCCATGGGTCTTTTGCAGGGCTTTTATGATATTCTTTTTTTGAAAGGCCTCCATTTCCATGTCAGTTAAAACGTTTTGTTCGGATTTGACATCAGATTCATCCGTTATATTTGAAAATAACAGATGATCGGATTTTGGGAAATTGAATCTCAGAGTTTGGTTTTTAGAGGTAATAATTGAACGCTCAATCACATTTCTGAGCTCCCGGACATTTCCCGGCCAGTCATAGGCAATCAGGCTGTTCATGGCAGCATTAGATATTTCCGGGATATCCCGGTTCATATCGCAGGAGATAACTTCAAGAAAATGATAGGCCAAAAGCCTGATGTCTTCTTTCCTGTGCCGTAACGGCTCTATTTCAATGGGGAAAACATTGAGCCTGTAATAAAGATCCTGGCGAAAATTTCTATCAAGGATTTCTTTTTTAATATCCTTATTTGTGGCTGCAATGATCCTTACATTTACTTGTCTTGTTACATCTTCGCCAATTCTTTCATAAGTGCCTTCCTGAAGGACCCTTAACAGTTTCCCCTGTAATAAAACAGGCAGTTCCCCTACCTCATCCAGAAAGAGAGTCCCCCGGTCTGCAGCCTGGAAACGCCCGGCCCGGTTATTTACAGCACCTGTAAAGGCGCCTTTTAAATGGCCGAAAAATTCACTTTCATACAATTCACCCGGAATGGTTGCACAATTTACTTTTATCATTGGATTGTTTTTTCTAAGGCTTCTCTTATGGATTTCCCTTGCCACTAACTCTTTACCTGTACCGGATTCACCCAGGATCAGGACACTGGCATCAGTGGGGGCAACCAGCTCGATCTGGTTAAGAATATTCATCAAAGAGGGGCTTTTCCCGATAATATCCCCAAATGAACGGGCGCTGTTGATTTCTTCTTTTAAATATTCGTTTTCAAGCTCTAACTGGGATTTCAAATGGTCAATTTCATGAAATGCCCTGGAATTTGCAATGGCCGAGGCTGTGTGACTGGCTATCATTGTAAGCCAGAAATTACCTTCTTCAGTCCTGTTGGCAGTGATTCGAGAATAGATACCTATAACCCCCAGCAACTCATCTTTAAACAATAAAGGCTGAGCACCAAATCCAAGGATATTTTCGCCCCGTGCCCACGTGTCCCTTTGTTGCCAGTCTTTATCTTTTTTGACTTCTTCCGGGGTCAGGGGCCGTTTTTTCCCGGCCACCTTACCGATGCAGGTATGCCCTATAGGTATTCTTTGTCCATGGGCAGTTAAATCCGACCAGTTATTGGGCGGGTCTGTAATAGACTCTCCCATGCCTGCCACCAGGTGCAGGCATTCTTTTTTAGTCTTGCAATAAACCGCCATTGGGCATTTATTGCAAAGGTCTGCTTTATTTTTAAGCCATATCCGTATCAGGGCAACATGGGGCCTTTGGACCATACGGTTGATGATAAGGTTTAAAAGGACATCTGTTGATCGTTCAAGGGCCATCTCCATTAGAAGTTCTTTCAGGGATTCATATTCAGGCTGGTATGTTGAATCGAGCTTCATAAAATGAAAGTACATGGAATATCGTTGGGATTCAATGGAAAATTTTATTTATGACCCTTAAGTCTTGGAGGGAGTGTTAAATTGAATACCTCATTTGTAATATTCATAGTTGACTTTCAGTTGTTGAACCATTTATAGATAATGATTATAATTTTTTTTGGAGAAAACAAAATGAAAATACTTAAAATAGATCATCTTGGCATTGCCGTTTCAAGCATTGATGAAAAGAAGAATTTCTGGACAGATGCCCTGGGGTTGAGCCTTGAGGGAAAAGAAACGGTTGAGGCCCAGAAGGTGACAACTGCTTTTTTACCGGTGGGAGAAAGTGAAGTTGAACTTTTAGAATCCACATCCAAAGACGGCCCTGTTGCAAAGTATATTGAAAAAAAGGGAGAAGGGATACAGCATGTGGCTTTCCGGGTTGAAAATATTGAAGAGGCCCTTGCAGAACTCAAGGAAAAAGGGATTGCGCTTATAGACAAAGAACCCCGTATGGGTGCAGGGGGTGCCAAAATCGCATTTTTGCACCCCAAAGCCACATCAGGAGTCCTTGTAGAGTTATGTGAAAGATAAAATCGTGTGAAAGATAATTTTGAATTTTGAACCTAAATTAGACCGGAGGATAACCATGTCTCAAATGTCTGATCTGAATAACTGGAAAGAGCTTGCCGTAAAACAACTAAGGGGCAAACCTCTTGAATCTTTAACAAAAAAAACCCCCGAAGGAATAGACATAAAGCCTTTATATACTGCCCGGGATCTTGAAAAAGTAGAATTTATCAATAACCTTCCAGGGTTTGATCCCTATGTCCGGGGCCCCATGGCAACCATGTATGCAGGCCGCCCCTGGACCATCCGTCAATATGCGGGTTTTTCAACTGCAAAGGAATCCAATGCCTTTTATCGCAAAAATCTGGCAGCCGGACAAAAAGGTTTGTCTGTGGCCTTTGATCTTGCCACCCACAGGGGGTATGATTCCGATCACCCAAGGGTGGCGGGGGATGTTGGAAAAGCAGGCGTTGCCATTGATTCTGTGGAGGATATGAAAATTTTGTTTGGAGGGATTCCTTTAGATCAGATGTCTGTCTCCATGACCATGAACGGAGCGGTGCTGCCCATTCTTGCAGGCTATATCGTGGCAGCGGAAGAGCAGGGAGTGAGACATGACCAGCTCATGGGGACGATTCAAAATGATATTTTAAAAGAATACCTGACAAGGAATACCTATATTTACCCTCCAACTCCTTCCATGAGAATTATTTCCGATATCATAGGGTTTTGTTCTGACCATATGCCAAAATTCAATACCATCAGTATCAGCGGGTACCACATTATGGAAGCCGGGGCTGATTCGGTTCTCCAGACCGCCTTTACCCTGGCCGACGGCCTTGAGTATGTGAAAGCCGCCCTTGCCACAGGGCTGGATATTGATAAATTTGCCCCGAGACTCTCCTTCTTTTTTGGGATCGGTATGAATTTTTTCATGGATATTGCCATGCTGAGAGCGGCAAGATTTCTCTGGGCAGAGCTTATGGGACAGTTTAACCCGGAAAATCCCAAATCAAAAATGCTTCGGACCCATTGTCAGACTTCAGGCTGGAGCCTGACCCAGCAGGATCCTTATAATAACGTTGTAAGAACAACCCTTGAGTGCCTGTCAGCTGTGCTTGGCGGCACCCAGAGCCTTCATACCAACTCTTTTGACGAGGCTGTGGGGCTTCCAACGGAATTGTCTGCCCGGATTTCTCGAAACACCCAGATCCTTGTCCAGGAAGAATCCCATATCTGTGACGTGGTAGACCCCCTGGGCGGATCATACTATGTTGAAACCCTGACCCAGAATATTATTGATGAAGTAAGAAAAATCCTTGCTGAAATTGAAGGGTTAGGTGGTATGGCTAAAGCCATAGAGTCAGGTATGCCCAAGATGAGGATCGAGGAAGTCGCAGCCCGCCGCCAGGCCAGGATTGACCAGGGCAGGGATGTAATTGTAGGGGTGAATAAATACAAAATTGAAGATGAAACCCCCATCCCTGTAAGAGAAGTCTCCGAAGATGTACGGGATGAACAGGTGGCAAGGCTCATACAAATTAAAAAGGAACGTGATGACAAAGCCGTTCAAAAAGCCCTTGGTGATATCACGGCAGCATGTGAGTCAGGGGGCAACCTTCTGGCCGCCTGCCTGCCTGCCGTGCGGGCAAGGGCAACAATTGGAGAAATAAGTGATGCCATGGAAAAAGTATTTACACGGTTTGTGGCAACAACCCAGTGTATTTCAGGGGTGTATGCAGCAGAAATCGCTGATTCCGAGATCATGGAGTCTTTAAGAAAAAGGACAGCTGATTTTGAAAAAAAGACGGGTCGAAGACCCAGAATTTTATTGTCCAAAATGGGACAGGACGGTCATGACAGAGGTGTAAAGGTCATTGCCACAGCCTATGCTGATTTTGGTTTTGATGTGGATTTAGGCCCTATGTTCCAGACCCCGGAGGAAGCCGCCAGGATGGCCGTTGAAAATGATGTCCATCTGGTGGGTGTTTCAAGCCTTGCAGCAGGCCATAAAACCTTGGTGCCCCAAGTGATTGAAGCATTAAAAAAAGAAGGGGCGTCGGATATTAAAGTGGTGGTTGGCGGCATCATCCCACCCGGGGATTATGAGTTTTTGAAAAATGCAGGCGCAGCCGAGATTTTTGGACCCGGAACAATGGTAACAGACGCTGCAAACAGAACACTCAATATTATAGGTGCGTAAGACAAGATGATTCAAAACGACCCTGATAGCTTTGTCCGGGGTATTTTAAACGGCAACCGGCGCATGATCGCCAAGACAATAACATTGATGGAAAGCAGTCTCAAAGAACATCAACAAACTGCTTTCACTGTTATGGAAAAGATCCTGCCCCATACCGGGAACAGTATCCGGTTAGGCATCACAGGAGTGCCCGGTGTCGGTAAAAGTACCTTTATTGAAAGTCTGGGTGTATATCTGGCAGATATTGGCCACAAAGTAGCCGTCCTTGCCGTGGATCCCACAAGCAGGAGAAGCGGCGGGTCCATCCTGGGTGATAAAACAAGGATGGAAAAGCTGGCTGCCCATGAGAATGCTTTTATACGCCCCTCTCCGGCAGGAGAAACCCTAGGCGGTGTTGCCGCTAAAACCCGTGAAATTATGTTGACCTGTGAAGCTGCCGGGTTTGATGTGATTCTCGTGGAAACCGTAGGCGTGGGGCAGTCTGAAACCAGTGTAGCCTCCATGGTGGATTTTTTTTTGGTTCTGATGATTGCAGGGGCAGGTGATGAACTCCAGGGGATTAAAAAAGGGGTATTGGAGCTTGCTGATGGTATTGCCATTAACAAGGCAGACGGAGACAACCTCAAGGCGGTTGAAAAAGCTAAAGGGGATCTTGAAGCGGCCATGCATATGATCAGCCCTGAAACGCCTACCTGGTCCACACCTGTTTTGACTTGTTCATCTGTTGTTGAGGGCGGCACTAAAAATGTCTGGAACAAGGTTCTCGACCATCATAAGAAATTTATGGCCTCGGGAGAGTTTGAGC
This sequence comes from Deltaproteobacteria bacterium, assembly GCA_013151635.1. GTDB lineage: Bacteria > Desulfobacterota > Desulfobacteria > Desulfobacterales > Desulfobacteraceae > Desulfobacula. The sequence goes on from JAADHV010000130.1 coordinate 18,526, forward strand.
AGCGGCGGAAAAAACAAAACCTGGAATGGATGTGGACCCTTGTTGAGGATGGTTTAAAACAGCGGTTCAAAAATAATGAAAAAATTAATGGAAAAATACCTGATATTTCCCGGCAGGTAGAAAATGAGAAAATTTCGCCTTCAGCAGCAGCTGAAGAGCTTTTGTCATATTTATAAAATTATATTTAAGGACTAATAAATGAAAATACATGAATATCAGGCAAAGGAATTGTTTCGAAAATACAATGTTCCTGTTCCTGAAGGAAATGTTGCTTTTTCAGTTAATGAAGCAAAGGAAGCTGCATTAAAACTCAGTGGTTTCCCTGTGGTGGTTAAAGCCCAGATCCATGCCGGCGGAAGGGGAAAAGGCGGTGGCGTGAAGCTTGCCTCTTCCATTGAGGAAGTTGAGACCATAGGTAGTAAGATCCTTGGCATGACACTTGTCACCCACCAGACAGGCCCTAAAGGAAGACTTGTAAAAAAACTTCTTGTCGAAGCAGGACAAAATATTAAAAAAGAGCTTTATTTAAGCCTTCTTGTGGACAGGGCCACGGCATCGGTTGTGATTATGGCAAGCATGGACGGTGGTATGGATATAGAAGAAGTGGCCCAAAAAACTCCGGAAAGAATTATAAAAGTTTACGTGGATCCACTTTTGGGAATCCAGGCCTGCCACTTAAGGCAGGTCGGGTTCGGGCTTGAGCTGCCTGTGGCTGCCATGAAGCCGTTTTCACAACTTTTATCTAACCTCTATAAATTTTTTATTGCAAATGACTGCTCCCTTGTTGAAATCAATCCTTTGATCTTAACGTCGGATGATAAGGTTCTGGCCCTGGATGCCAAAGTTGATTTTGATTCCAATGCCCTTTACAGGCATAAGGACCTGTTGGAATTAAGGGACCTTGATGAGGAAGATCTTCAGGAAGTGGAAGCATCTGAGTACAACCTTAATTATATCAATCTTGACGGTAATGTCGGCAATATCGTCAATGGTGCGGGCCTTGCCATGGCCACCATGGATATCATCAAGAACGCAGGTGCCACACCTGCCAATTTCATGGATGTTGGAGGCGGAGCAAGTTCTGAACAAGTGGAAAATGCTTTCAGGATCATACTGGCCGATCCCAAAGTTAAGGCCATTTTGATCAATATTTTTGGCGGTATTTTAAGGTGTGATATTTTTGCCAAGGGAGTTGTGGATGCGGCCAGAAAGACCAATATTAATATCCCTGTTGTGGTCCGTATGGAAGGCACAAACGTGGATGAAGGAAAGAAAATTTTAAGCGATGCAGGGCTTAATTTAATAAGTGCTGTTGACCTTTCTGATGCGGCCCGGAAAATTGCCGAAGCAGTTAATTAGAGGAGATCAAAAGTGAGTATATTTATAAATAAGGGCACAAAGGTTCTTGTGCAGGGGATTACCGGCAATGAGGGCAGTTTCCATGCAAGGGCGTGTATTGAATACGGAACAAATATTGTGGCAGGGGTAACGCCTGGGAAAGGCGGGCAGAAAATGGATGCTGTTCCGGTTTTCAACACTGTTCAGGAGGCTGTTGAAGAAACCGGTGCCAATGCGTCCCTTATTTTTGTTCCCCCGCCCTTTGGTGCTGATGCCATTATGGAGGCAGCAGATTCCGGTGTACAATTGATTGTGACCATTACAGAGGGGATTCCCATTCTGGACATGGTCAAGGTGAAAAATTATCTTGCCACAAAAAAATGCCGTCTCATCGGACCCAATTGTCCGGGGATTATTACGCCTGATGAATGTAAAATCGGTATTATGCCGGGCAATATCCATAAAAAAGGAAATATAGGAGTAGTTTCACGATCAGGAACCCTTACCTATGAAGTGGTTGATCAGCTTACAAAGCTTGAAATGGGCCAGTCTACATGCATTGGTATAGGCGGCGATCCTGTGAACGGAACTAATTTTATAGACGTGCTTGACGCTTTTCAAAACGATGATGAAACCTCCGGGATTGTCATGGTGGGTGAAATCGGCGGGAGCGCAGAAGAAGAGGCAGCAGTTTATATTAAAGAAAACCTGAATAAACCGGTCGTCGGTTTTATCGCAGGCCTTACCGCTCCTCCCGGCAGGAGGATGGGGCATGCCGGGGCCATTATTTCAGGTTCCAGCGGTACAGGCGCAGCAAAGATCGCGGCGTTCAAGGATAATGGAATTCATGTCTGCGAAAATCTAGGGCAGATCGGCCGGATTTGTAAGGAAGTGTTTTAAATAACCTAAAGGAGGTTAAGAAAATTGGATAGTTATATTATCGAATCAAATAAAAAAAAGAGCAGAATACCTGCAAGGCTTGATTTCGCCCAGAGTGGAACCGGCCTGGTTCTTGGGCTGTTCATGTGGGTGCACATGCTGCTTGTGGGCAGTATCATCCTCGGGAAAGGCTCTTTTGATTTTGTAGCAAAAACCATGGAACTTGCCTTTTTGTCCGATACCGGGCATGGCTTTCCCATTGCTGTATTTTTTGCCGTTCTTACCATATTTACCATATTTATCATTCATGCATTGCTTGGAATAAGAAAATTTCCCATCTCGTGGAAACAGCACAGGATTCTCAGGGATCAGATTGCGATGATGAATCATACGGATACCAATTTATGGTATATCCAGGCTGTTACAGGCTTTATCATGTTTTTTGCAGGCTCTGTCCATCTGTATATCATGTTGACGCATCCTGGCTCCATTGACCCGTATTTGTCGGCAGACAGGATTGTTTCAGGGAATATGTGGCCCCTTTACCTGATCCTTTTGGTCTGTGTTGAACTTCATGGCACCATCGGCCTTTACAGGCTTTGCATGAAGTGGGGATGGTTTGCCGGAAAAGATGCCCGAAAGTCAAGACAAACTCTTAAAAAATTGAAGAACAGGGCGACTGTTTTCTTTTTGACTATTGGTGTTTTCGCCCTTTTGGTTTTTGTTGTGATCGGTATAAACCACAGGGATAAACTAGGCGAAAAATATATTAAACAGGCAGCAGCAGTTGAACAAGTCCAGGCAGTTGAACCAATACAGGCAGTTGAACCAATACCGGTACAAGCAGAAACTAAGGCAGTAGAAGAGGGCCAGGCACCGGAAGAAGCTCATAAAGCTGACGTAACAAATGAATAAGGGGTAACCTAAATGAAAGTCATATATACGGATTCACTTGTAATTGGCGGCGGGCTGGCAGGACTTAGAGTTGCCATTGCATCCATGCAGAGGGGCTTTGACACCATTGTCCTGTCTTTAATACCTGCCAAAAGATCTCACTCTGCTGCTGCCCAGGGCGGCATGCAGGCAAGCCTTGGTGCATGCATAAAAGGCGAAGGGGATGACGAAGATATCCACTTTTCAGACACGGTAAAAGGAAGTGACTGGGGATGCGATCAGGACGTAGCCAGAATGTTCGTAAATACATCCCCGAAGGCCATCAGGCAGTTAGCTGCCTGGGGTGTGCCCTGGTCAAGGGTAAGGGGCGGTGACAGGGACGTCATTATTAACGGCGAAAAAGTTACTATCACTGAAAAAAATGAGGCGCACGGCCTGATTACATCCAGGGATTTCGGGGGCACAAAGAAATGGAGGACCTGTTTTACATCAGACGGCACCGGCCATACCATGCTCTATGCCATGGATAATAAAGCCATCCAGATGGGGATTCCCATTCATGAAAGAAAAGAGGCCATTGCCCTGATCCATGAAGATGGTGTCTGCTATGGCGCCATTGTAAGAGACCTGATCACAGGTGAACTGACTGCCTATGTGGCCAAGGCCACAACAATTGCAACCGGGGGGTATGGCCGGCTTTATGCTGTAACCACCAATGCCGTCATCTCCGAGGGAATCGGAAATGCCATTGCCCTTGAAACAGGAATTGCAACCCTTGGGAACATGGAAGCCGTCCAGTTCCATCCCACTGCCATTGTGCCGGTCGGTATTCTTACAACCGAAGGTTGCCGTGGTGACGGCGGCCTGCTCCTGGACAAAGACGGATACCGGTTTATGCCGGATTATGAACCAGACAAAAAAGAACTGGCATCAAGGGATGTTGTATCCCGTCGAATGACCGAACATATGAGAAAAGGCAAGGGAGTCCCGTCCCGATATGGAGATCACCTCTGGCTGGATATTACATTGCTTGGCCGTAAGCACATTGAAAAGAACTTAAGGGAAGTCAAAGAAATTTGTGAATATTTCCTGGGAATTGATCCTGTTGAAGAGTATATCCCGGTCAGGCCGACCCAGCATTACTCCATGGGCGGCATAAGAACAAAGGCCACAGGTGAAAGCCCGGCGTTGAAAGGACTTTTTTCAGCAGGGGAAGCTGCCTGCTGGGATATGCATGGGTTTAACCGCCTGGGCGGCAATTCTGTTGCTGAAACTGTTGTGGCAGGAATGATAGTTGGTGAATATGTGGCAGATTATTGTTCTGCCAACCCATTAAATGTGAGTACATCCACTATCCAGCAATTTATGAAACAGGAAGAAAAGAAAATAACAGACCTTCTGGTCAGGGATTTTGGCGAAAACCCATTCCAGTTAAAAGCTGAAATGCAGAAGATCATGATGGACAAGGTTGGTATTTTCAGAAATGGTGAAGATCTTGAACAGGCGGTTGAGGAATTGAAAGTCTTGAGCCAGCGGGCAAAGAAAATTGCTTTGAGAAACAGGATATCATCGTCCAACCCTGAACTGGTTGAAGCCATAAGGGTGCCCAAAATGATCAAACTTGCCCAGTGCGTTGCATATGGTGCCATGCTCAGGACTGAGAGCCGCGGCGCCCATGCAAGGGAAGATTACCCGGAAAGAAATGACAGGGACTGGCTGAAAAGGACTCTTACCACATGGAAAGATGATTTTTCCGATCTTCCTGAAGTCACCTACGAAGACCTTGATGTCATGAAAATGGAAATGCCTCCGGGATCAAGGGGATATGGCGTGGATAATACTGTCCAGCATCCTGATACAGTGAGGCGTGAACAGGAAATTCAAGAAATTAAAAAGACCAATCCGGGAGCGGACAGGTATGAGCTGCAGGAACTTTTAAATCCGATCCTGATTCCGGAAAAATTCAAAGGAAAAAATGAGCGTATAGGCAGGGGGTTTAAATAATGAGTGATCAAGAAAGAGTCTTAAAATTTCAAATTTTTAGATATAATCCCCAGAAAAAGGGTGACAAGCCTCGAATGGTAACCTACGAGGTAACAGAGGCCCCTGGGATGACGATATTTATTGCATTGAACGAAATCCGTGAACAGCAGGACCCGTCTATACAATTTGATTTTGTTTGCCGGGCAGGCATATGCGGTTCCTGTGCCATGGTTGTAAACGGACAGCCAACCCTTGCATGCAGGACCCTTACTTCAAAATATGAAGATGGTCAGATTAAACTTCTGCCTTTACCCGGGTTTGAGCTGATAGGGGATCTTTCGGTCAACACGGGAAAATTCATGCGGGTCATGTCTGAAAGGGTGGAATCCTGGATTCATGACAAGTATGCAGATGAAGTGAATTTTGAAAAATTAGAAGAACGTATGGACCCGGATGTGGCTGATGAAATTTATGAGTTAGAGCGATGTGTGGAATGCGGATGTTGTGTGTCTGCGTGTGCCACAAAGAGAATGAGACCTGATTTTCTGTCTGCCGTGGGATTTATGAGGCTTGCAAGATACGCGCTGGACCCGAGAGACAAACGGTCTGATGAAGAGTTTTATGAAATTATTGGTGATGATGATGGCGTGTTTGGCTGCATGACCCTTCTTGGTTGTGAAGACTATTGCCCCAAAGACCTGCCTCACCAGACCCGGATCGCATATCTTAGAAGGAAGATGGCCCTGGTTAGATAAACAGGGGCGGTATCCCAAAAAAAGAGCGTGCAAAAAATAGCATTTCATCAGGCAGTGGGCATTAAATGGTTCACTGCCTGTTGATTTTATGAAAGGTAAAGAAATATGAGTGAATTTAATTTTGAGGCAATGTTCCCTTTAGGAGAAGATACGACTCAATACAGGTTTCTAACCAAGGAGCATATCAGGGTCAAAGAGTTTGAGGGAAAAGATATCCTCATGGTGGAACCCCAGGCAATAGCCGCACTTGCAACCCTGGCATTTAAAGATGTGGCGCATCTATACAGGTCTGAACACCTTGAAAAATTAAGAAAAATCATTGATGATCCTGAAAGCAGTGATAATGACAGGTACGTGGCATTGGAGCTCTTAAAAAATGCTGTCATAGCTGCAGAAAGAGTCTATCCCATGTGCCAGGATACGGGAACAGCCATTATCATGGCCAAAAAAGGCCAACAGGTATGGACCTGGTCAGATGATGAAGAAGAACTATCCAAAGGGGTTTTTGAGGCATATACAGAAAATTATTTACGATATTCCCAAAATGCCCCGCTTACCATGTATGAGGAAATGAATACCAAGACCAATTTGCCTGCCCAGATTGATATCGCCGCTGTACCGGGAGAGGTCTATAAATTCCTGTTCATGGCCAAAGGGGGGGGATCTGCCAATAAAACGGTTCTGTTCCAGATGACAAAAACCGTATTGAAGTCAGAGGAAACCCTGATTAATTTCATGCTGGAAAAGATGAAGAGCCTTGGAACAGCGGCCTGTCCGCCATATCATATTGCTTTTGTCATTGGCGGAACTTC
>JAADHV010000117.1 GCA_013151635.1 Deltaproteobacteria bacterium
TGGCCATAAACAAAGACAAGGATGCCCCTATTTTTTCCAAGTGCGATTACGGGATCTTAGGGGATATTTTTGACGTTGTACCTGTTTTGACGGAAAAGTTGTAGGAAAAATATTCAACGGAGGGTGGATCGGATGGGATCACATGGACTCTAAATCCATGCAGCCGGGTGCGACTCCCGGACTCTCCGCCAATTTTTCAAAGGGGCATTAAAACAGGAGCGTATACTTAATTTAAAATGGCTTGGTAATGGTTACCGGAAAAAAAGATATAAAACCTGTTAAAAAACGATATTACCGGAAAAGGGTACCTGTTTTTAAGCTGATCGACAAGATCAAGCTGTGGCCGTCAAGAACAGGGCAGCTCCACGGGATTCGTTCAATAGAAATCACAGGAGGCATGGCAAGGCTTACCACCCATTGCAACAAGGAGTTTGTCATCAATAATTCTTTAAACAGCAGGGCGGCTCGCTGGCTGAGAAATAAATGGTTTGCAGGGGTGTGCCCTGAATGCGGGGTTCCCGGCTGGAAGCTTGAAAAGTATTCCGCAACATTGTTCAAGCGACACCATGGCTCCATGCTTCTGAAAAATAAAGATTAAAAACCGGGCAGCCTGGGCAAATGGGCGGGATTCAAAAAAAAGATAAGCCTTTAAGGCAAAAGACAGGAGAAAAAAATGGCAGATTTCAATGCAATGCAGGATGCTTTGGTCCACTGTGATCAGGGCAGACTTTTAGGACTTGTCAATACAGCTTTGGCAGAAGATACACCTGCAAAAGATATACTGAATCAGGGTTTGATCGCCGGTATGGACATTGTGGGTGAAAAAATGGAAAATGGTGACATGTTTATCCCGGAAGTCCTCATGGCTGCAAAGGCCATGGGGGAATGCGTGGATATTTTAAAGCCTCTTCTGGGCGAGGGTGAAGCCGCCAGGGGCGGTAATGTTATTATCGGAACTGTCAAAGGAGACCTCCACGATATTGGTAAAAACCTTGTGGGCATGATGATGGAAAGTGCAGGCATGACCGTTCACAACCTGGGGGTTGATATCGGGCCCGAGGCATTTGTCAGTCAAATCAAGGAAAAAAATGCACGGATTGTCTGCCTGTCAGCGCTTTTGACAACCACCATGCCAATGATGAAACAGACCATTGACGCTATTACCGAAGCGGGTTTGAGAGACCGGGTAAAAATCATGGTTGGCGGGGCGCCCGTGACAAAGGCCTTTGCAGATGAGATCGGGGCGGACGGGTTTGCACCGGATGCTGGGTCTGCTGCAAGGCTTGCCAAAACCCTGGTTAATTAATTCGCCCCATGGCAGATTTTAACCTGATCCGGGTTTTAAACAGTTCCCAAAAAGGGTGCCCCCTGGGAAAAAATGAGATAAAAAGCCTTCTTGGCCTTTCAAACCCGGAAGAAATCAACCTGCTTTTTAAGGCGGCCCGGAATATCCGCACCAGGCATTTTGGAACCAGGGTTTTCCTGTATGGATTTTTATATTTTTCAACACATTGCAGAAATGAATGCAGGTTCTGCCAGTACAGGCATTCCAATAAATCCCTTGACCGGTACAGGAAAACAAAATCACAGATCATGTCGGCAGCCATGGAAATGGCAGGTGCCGGCGTAGACCTGATTGATCTTACCATGGGAGAGGACCCGGATTTTTATTCTTCAGAAAAATCCGGGTTCAAACCGTTTGTCTGCATGGTCAAAGATGTTCTGAAAAAAACCGGGCTTCCCGTGATGATTTCTCCCGGGACCCTGCCTGATAAAGTTCTTGCTAAAGTGGCCGGTGCAGGGGTAAGCTGGTATGCCTGTTACCAGGAAACCCACAATAAGGTTTTGTATGCAACCCTGCGGCAGGGACAGGACTTTAAAAAAAGAATTGAAAAAAAAAAGCAGGCCAAAGGCCTTGGAATGCTCATTGAAGAAGGAATTTTAACGGGTGTGGGAGAAACTTTGGATGATATTGCAGATTCAATTATATGGATGAGGGATTTTCCTGTCGACCAGGCAAGGGTTATGACATTTATTCCCCGGAAAGGCACGCCAATGGCCGGCAGAAAATCCCAGGATAATTTAAGGGAGCTGATTATCATTGCTGTCATGCGCCTTGTTTTCAAGGACCGGCTTATCCCGGCTTCCCTGGACATTGACGGGCTTTGCGGGCTGGAAGCAAGGCTTTTAGCCGGTGCCAATGTGGTGACGTCTATTGTACCTCCCGGAAAAGGTCTTGCCGGGGTTGCCAGGAATTGCCTTGATATTGAAGATTCAAGAAGAACACTTGCCCGTATCCTGCCTGTATTAAAAAATTGCGGCCTGGAACCTGCCCTGCCGGGAGAATACCGGGCCTGGATAAAAAAAAGACAGGCTATGAACAGTGGAATTCCGGTAAAGACCAGGGTAATGGCATGCTGATTGCGGTTGTCGGGGGAAAACTCCAGGGAGTTGAAGCAGTTTATCTTGCCAGAAAAGCCGGGTGGAAAACCCTTGTAATCGATAAAAATCCTGGTGCACCGGCAGCAGGTTTATGTGACAGGTTCCTGGAATTTAAATTCAGCTTTGATCAGCCAGTGCCAAAAGATTGTCCGAAAATTGATTTTATTCTTCCTGCAATCGAGGATGATGATGTGCTGGCCTTGGTAAATATCTGGGCCAAAGAGCAAAACATTCCCCTGGCTTTTGACAAGGATGCATACAGGATTTCAAGTTCCAAATTAAAGTCTGATGCGTTTTTTAAAAAAATGAATCTTCCCGCACCCCGTTCCTGGCCTGATTGCGGTTACCCTGTGGTGGTGAAACCGGACAAGGCAAGCGGCAGCCGGGGAGTCGAAGTCTTTAAGGATGCAAGCGCTTTTTTTTCAAGATTTCCAAACCGGAATATGCTTCAAAATATGGTAGTACAGGAATATATCAAAGGGCCGCTTTATTCTGTTGAAGTTGTTGGAAGCCCGGGCAGATACAGGGTGCTTCAGATCACTGACCTCAGTATGGACAAAGCATATGACTGCGAAAGGGTGAGTGCACCGGCAAAGCTTTTGTTAAATCAAATCACAAGGTTTGAAAAGATGGCCTTTTCTATTGCCGGGAATATCCATCTTAAAGGAATTATGGATGTTGAAGCGGTCTTGAATAAAGATCAGTTAAAATTACTGGAAATTGATGCAAGATTTCCAAGCCAGACACCGATAGCGGTATTCTGGTCAACAGGGATCAACATGGTTGAACTGCTTGGCCGTCTGGTTTTAAATGGGAAAATTTTAGATGATGAACCCGGATATGAGAGGTCTGTTGTTGTTGAGCATGTTCTGGTTTCCGGATCCGGTTTAGAGGTTTCAGGAGAGCATATTATGACCCAACACGGCCCTTTAACGATTCAGCCTGATTTTTTCGGGGCCAATGAAGCCATTACAAGCTATACCCCCGGGGCAGAAAAATGGGTTGCCACCCTGATATTCTCCGGCAGGTCTGATGCTGATGTGGCTTCCAGAATATTAAACTGCCATGAAAAAATTTTAAAATTTTATAATCCCGTGCTTCAGGAGCAAAATTTTTGACCCGGTTAAAAACAAGTGATATCAGCAATATCCCATCCTGCCTTGCAGCCTACAATGAACAACTTTTGAAAATGACAGGCAGATCCCTTATGGGAATTGCCTGCCATGCCTGTGGAAAGGATGAAAGTAAGATAAGGCACAGGATGGAGTCTTTCATGATCCATGTTGTGCCGGTCACGGCAGGCCAGGGTATTATAAGAGATTTTGGACAAATAGTAACAGCAATACTTGAGTTTTTGGGATTTGCTGCCATTGTGTCTGATTTTTCTGATACATCAGGTGTTGCAAAGGCCTTTGAAGACAATGCAGATGCAATCATGATGGCTGATGACAAAAGATTTGTGGGATTAAATTTAAAAACAAGGTTAGTGACAGATAATTCAGAGGCTACAGGCAGGGCTTTTGCCGCAGCCCTGGATCTTATGGCCAAAGGGGTCAGGGACATAAAAGTTCTGGTTTTAGGGTGTGGCCAGGTTGGGGGATCTGCTGCTGCAATGCTTTTGTCTTCAGGGGCAGAACTTTCTTTGTATGACATTCAATCCCGGGCTGCACAAGGTTTGAAAAAAAAGCTTTCCCTGTACCCTGGTGGTGACAGAATCATCATTGAAGAGGATGCAGACACTGCTCTGTCAAACTGTGAATATGTCCTGGAAGCCACACCTTGTGCAGACACCATCTCTGATGAGCAAATTTCAGACCATATGCTTATTGCAGCTGCCGGTGTGCCCCTGGGAATTTCCAGAAAAGGACGTGAGATATTAAAGGGCCGTCTTGTCCATGATAAACTGGAACTGGGTGTTGCTGCCATGGCAATTTCCCTTTTTTTATGAGAAAAGGAAAAGGAGATGATATTGAATGATTTAACATGGACAAATACCCAGGCAAGAAGACTTAAGGAACTGGGAGTTGGCCTTGATGATTTCCCGGGTTTTTTTTCAACGCTTGGTGAAAGGGACAAATTATTCCAGAAGATTGAAAAAAAAAAGGTCAGAAAAGAAAGGGCAAGATTAAAAAAATTTCTTGTCAAAGGAGGAAAAACAAGCCTGGAAAGCCTTGTGGATGACATTTCCCTGGCACTTTGCAAGCATGGTTTTACAAGGGTTGCAACGCCTGTAATCATATCAATGTCGGCTTTGGCAAAGATGACGGTTGATAAAGATAACCCCCTTTTCCACCAGGTCTACAAAATAAATGAAAAACAATGTTTAAGGCCCATGCTGGCCCCCAGCCTGTACAGCCTTATGGTTGATTTTTGCAGGGTTGACCACCGGCCGATCAGGTTTTTTGAGATAGGGTCCTGCTTTAGAAAAGAGTCTGACGGTGCAAGGCATAACAAAGAGTTTACAATGCTTAATCTTGTGGAAATGGGGACAGCCCCGGAAAAGCGGTATGAAAGGCTGGAAGAGCTTTCCAGGCTTATTGTAAAAACAGCCGGTATTAATGATTTCAGATTTGAAAAGGAAGATTCCAGGGTATATGGAACAACCCTGGATGTGGTGTCAGGCAAAGAAAGCCTGGAGCTTGCTTCAGGGGCCATGGGACCTCATCCACTTGATGCGGCATGGGGTATTACAGATACATGGGTTGGGATCGGGTTCGGGATTGAAAGACTTTTGATGGCTTCAAAAGGGGACACCTCCATTGGCAGGTGGGCAAAAAGCCTGTCATATTTAGATGGTATGCGTTTAAGCATCTAAGTTTGATATGATCATAACTTGACAGGTACAGAATTCTATGGGTTTTAAGTTTGAAAAAGAAAAGTGAAATGCCGGAAAAGAAATGTCAGATTCGTATCCTGCCCCGTGGCAGGCTGGTTGAAGCAAGAGCCGGAACAAACCTTATGGAATCGCTCATGGACCAGGGTATTTTTTTAAGATCAGACTGTGGCGGTAAAGGTATCTGTAAAAAATGCCGGGTCAAGGTTGCTTCCCGAAACAGCGGCCTTGAATTAAAAAAGGCGTGTACCTTTATGGTTTCAGAGGATGTGGCAATCAAGATCCCGGAAATTTCCATGTTGTCCTCCCATATAATCAACAAAGCACCTGTATCTCTTGGCCCGGCTTTTAAAAAAAAATTCAGGAATGCCAGGGGAAAAAAGCGCTGGGGTATTGCAGCAGACATTGGCACCACAACCATTGCCGTATACCTTTGTGACATCAAAAGGGGCAGGGTGATCTCATCTCTATCCGTAAAAAATCCCCAGGCATTATATGGTGATGATGTTATGAGCAGGATCAGTGCCATAGCCAGGGACAAGAAAAATCTCGGGCATTTGCAGAAACTTGTTGTCCGGGCAGTGGAATGGGGGATTAAAAAACTTCTGGCCCGCTTTGACCAAAAAGAGGCAATGATCTCTAAAGCCCTGGCAGTCGGTAACCCGACAATGATTCATATATTGGCCGGGATTGATCCCGAATCAATTGGAGTTTTTCCTTACCTGCCTGCTTTTTATGAAGCCAAAAATTTCAGGTCAAGTGATCTGGGCTTTAAAATAAAAGATTTCTCAATTCAGGTTCTGCCCCAGGTATCTGGTTTTATCGGGGGGGATATCCTCAGTGCTGCAATTGCAATTGGCCTTGAACAAAAGCCTGAAGGAACTTTGCTTATTGATCTTGGCACCAATGGTGAACTTATGCTGAAGGGGAAAGACAGGCTGTTTGCAACTTCCTGTGCAACCGGCCCTGCGTTTGAAGGCGCTTCTCTTTCCTGCGGGATGCAGGCTGTTCCCGGCGCTATCAATAAAGTGCAGATAAAAACCATGGAAGGTCTACCCGGATACACATTTATCAACCCTTCAAACTCTCCAGGTCTGAAGCCGTCAGGAATATGCGGGACAGGAGTTATCAGTGCCGTAGCCCAATTTTGTAAAAAATCCATAATCGAACCTGGCGGGCTTTTTAATAAAGACGGCAATATTTTTTCACTGAAAAAGGATGATCAAGGGAAAATGCAATACATGCTTGCCCCTGAGGGAGTAGCTGAAGATAATGCCGTTTTTATCAGCCAGAAAGATATCCGTTCTGTCCAGCTTGGCAAGGCAGCCCTTATAACGGGCATTGAATTTTTGTTAAAAGAGGCAGGACTTGTCAAGCCTGGAAAAATCATTATCGCTGGTGCTTTTGGAACTTACCTTGACAAGGAAGACATGACAGGTCTTGGAATGATTCCGCCTATGGAGCCCGGCCAGGTTGAATTTTCAGGCAACCTGGCCGGGGCCGGGGCTGTTATGGCACTTTGCGACAAGACCTTTACAGGGGAGGCAATTAAAATGGCAGCTAAAATTTCTGTTGTGGATCTTGCCTGCAACAGGGATTTCCAGGAAGTTTTTATAAATAAACTGAGTTTTCTTTCATATTGATGGCAATGTATAGAAGATCATCCATGGTGAATATTGTTGTTTTCCCTTCGCTGGTTTTCCGTCCAGTCGATCCTGCTCATCATTCCACGGATAATCCTGACATCCCTGGACGTGAGTCCGGCAGTGCCGAAGATCCGCCTGAACGTTCTTAAGAGGTGATCCGGGTTCTGTTTATCAAGAAAATCAATCTTTAAAAGAGTTTCTTTCATATGGGTGAACATATTTTCAATTTCACTCCCCCTGGCAAGCTTTTTAGGGGGTGGATCGTAAAATTTTCCACCAAGGTCTGATTTTAAGGAGACTTCATATAAAAGGACAGCCAGCGCATGGCTCAAATTCATGGACGGGTATGCATCATTAGTCGGGATTGTAATAAAATGCTGGCAAAGATCAAGGTCTTTTGTTTCAAGCCCTGTGTCTTCAGGGCCCAATACCATGGCGCAACTTAGTTTTTCATCTGACTGTCTCAATTTTTCTGCGGCGCCGGACGGTGTGAAAAAATTGTTCCGGTATTTGCCAAACCGCCGGGTCGTGCCAAAAGCGATCTGTATATCTGAAAGTGCAGCTTTAAGATCATCAAAAATCAGGGCTTTTTCAAGAACCGTGAATGCGCTCAAGGCCATTTTTTTTGCCAGAAGGGATTTATAATGTTTTGTAGGGTTTACAAGCCTGAGCTTTGTAAACCCAAAATTCATCATGGTCCTGCAAACAGACCCTATGTTAATCGGCCCTTGTGGCTCAACAAGTATAACTATAAAGTTTTCAGGTTTCATTCCCACCGTCTTTTTTTTATTTTTCTTTTGTATCCAGGAGTATTGTGACAGGCCCCTGGTTGATCAAAGAAACATCCATCATTGCCTTGAAAACACCTGATTTTGTAACAACACCCAGGTCTATTGCCCTGGCGATAAAGTATTCATAAAGGTCTTTTGCTTTTTTGGGGGAAGCCGCCTTTGTAAAGGAGGGTCTCCTGCCTTTCCGGCAATCTGCCAGAAGCGTAAACTGGGACACCACTAAAAGCTCTCCTTTCATGTCCTTAAGGGAAATATTCATCCTTTTGCTGTCATCTTCAAAGATCCTGAGGTTAATGATTTTTTCCACAAGGAAATCCGCATCTTTTTTTGTATCATCGTCCCGGATTCCCAGCAGTACCAGAAGCCCGCCGCCAATATTGGAAACAATTTTATTTTCAACCACAACATGAGATTTTTTTACCTTTTGAACCACAGCTTTCATTTGTTTTTCCTTCATGAAATTTTAAGTAATAAGCACAGGGTCGGGCCATTTTGTATCAAATCCAAGATCTTTTAATATTTTGATGGCCTTGTCAACATGACAGCCTGCTTCTTTTACGCCGTGGGAATCATCTCCCGGCACGACCCGGATTCCCATTTCTTTTGCAGATTTGAGAATAAAGCCTGTAACATAGGGCTCTTTTTCACCCTTTGCAAGGGGTCTCAGGTTAAAGTCCAGGATAAGGTTCAAGGATTTTACAAGCGCAAGATTCCTCATGATTCTCTGCTTTATTTTAGGAAGCAGAAGCCTTTTTTTAAAATTTTTATCATAGATTCTGATAAGATCAAAATGCCCCACAACAAAGGGCTTAAGTGATTGTATCATTTCATATTGCAGGTCAAAATATTTTTCATACATAAGTTCATATGACCCCAGAATAGAGCATACCCTGTCATATTCTTTTTTGGAATAATCAAAGCAGATATCATTAATATGGTGGACAGACCCCACAATGTAATCAGGTTGAAATTTTAAGACCAGGTTCTTGATGTGATCTGTAAAGCCTGTACAGGTTTCTGTTTCCATCCCGGCAAATATTTTGATTTTTGAAGCATATTTTTTTTTCAATGCAAAAATTTCATAAAAATATTCTTCAAATCTTTTATCCAGGTCCAGGGCTGTAAGGTTGAGCTTTTTTTCATCAGGGTATAAAAATTTGTCGTTGACTGGCGGGACATGCTCTGTAATTCCTACTTTTGTGAATCCAAGCTTGATATACCTTTGAATGATATCTTCAAGTAAATCACGGGCATGGCAGCAATACAGGCCGCTGTGGCCTCCGTGAAGTGAGATTGGTTGTGGTGGTTTGTTCATGAAAGTGAAAATACCATTAAAAAAGGGGTAAAATCAAGTGGCTCATAACCTCTGGATCAAGTATAAGAAAGTGGGAAACCGGCTCAGAGCTTTCAGTTTGTAAAAATCATAGAGAACCTGCCTTGAGGGACTGCCAAATTTCAAGGGTGAAAGATAGATACTTCCTTTAGGTCGGGTTCTGGCAGCATTTTGCCTGATAAGGGTCATTAACGCCTCGTAGTGGGAATCAGGAAGGGTTTCATCCATGACAAAATTACAGGTGGTCTCAATATTTGGGCATGAATCATTTACAGCCTGTACTTTTTTAAAGGCAAAGCCCACTTTTTTTCTGCTCAAAGGTTTTCCAAGAAGGTCCAGTGTAGCCTTGTCATATGATTCAAGCCCGATATTGATAAATGTCTGAAAAGGAAGACTGTCAAGAGCCTCAAAAAATGCTGTCCCTGTATTTAAAAAAGAATCAGCACTTCCAAACATGAAAAGAAAGCTTTTTTTCATATATGATGTCTGGAAATTAAATTTCTCATAAGCCTTTTGTGCGGTATTGAGAATCAGCTCCAAGGGTGTGTTCAATGCATCATGCTCCCCTAAAAACAAGGCATTAAAATTGATAATGTCCTTTCCATACAGATTTTTCAGCCTGGCAATCTGGCCGTCAATATTTTTTTGTGACCGGACAAAGAATTTTTTCTTGTTTTTTACCTTGCAAAACCGGCATTTATAAAGGCACCCGTCAGAAATGGTTAAAGGGATGATATTATAATCAACATGCCTTGCATCGGGCGGCATCACCGTTACCCTGGCCCCGGATATATCAAAAAGCTTTTGAGCTTTTCTTTCAAGGTTTTCAGGTGTTTTAAGCTTTATGGCACGAATCCAGCGGGAAAACCTGTCCGGCATGCCTTTGTCAGGTAAGTTTGATATAATCTGATGCCAGTTCCTGACAATTAAATCAATTTCATGGTCTTTAAAAGGTTTCCCCCCAATAAGGGAATTTGTCGGATACATGAGGTTGGGAAGATAATATTCCCCCAAAGCCTCAAAAACCCCTGAATATCCTCCTGTGGAGTAATAGATCCAGTCATTTCCCTTAGTTCGCTTAAGCCATTCGGACGGATGAGGCCAGGTTTTTTTCTTTGATTTTGCATGCCTGATTTCATGGTTGAGATTGAATTCAAAAATATAATCACTTGTTTCAAATTTTGAAAAAAGACCGTATTTTATGGGAAAGCTCACCTTTGCATACTCATTGTTCCCTTTGCAGTTCAAGTCAATGGTGAGATCCCGGTTTTGAAAGGTTTGAGTTTTACAGGCGCTTATATTCAATCGTTCAATTGTCTCCTTTGGATTTTAATGTTTAGTTGTTTACAATTGAAATTGCAACCTGGCAATAATTTTTTAAAAAGGTTTTTTAAATTTTTCCGGATATGATATTATTATTCAACACATAAGATTCCCTGATAATTATAGAATCCATCCATTCAAACCGGCAGGTGATAAAATGAAATTTATTTTGGACGTTTTACAAAATAGCGGTGCTTTGATGGGTGTTGTGACAGGTCTTCTCATCATCGCAATGGTAAGCGCGATAAAATTTTTAAATATGAAAAAAAAATTGAAAGAAAAAGAGAAAACCCTTGGGAAAGCCAGGAAAAAGTGCCGGCAGGTCATTGATAACACGGACGAGGGGATTATTATCGGTAAAGAATTTAAATTCAAGTTTGCCAATAAAAAGGCTTGTGAGATCATGGGTCTGTCACAGGGCGGCGATATATCAGGCAGCCTTTTGGATTATATACATCCTGACGATTTAAATACAATGCTGGACGGCTATGAAAAACCAATGAAGCCCGGGAACCGGAAAATAAGTTTTAAATTAAGACTTATTAAAAAAGATAAAAGTATATTATGGGTCCATGTACGGTCAATCAAAGTTTTTTGGGATGATGAGCCTGCTGAGCTTTTTTTCATTAAGGATATCACGGCGCTGAAAATGATGGAGCAGGATCTGCAACAGGCCCAGAGGATGGAAGCCATAGGGGCATTATCAGGGGGCATTGCCCATGATTTTAATAATATTTTAACAACCATAATAGGCAATGCAGAAGTCGCCTTGCTGGATTTGTCCGGACAGGAACCCGGGAAAAGCGAGTTTGAGCAGATCCGGGAATCAGGCTACAGGGCAAGGGACCTTGTTCGCCAGATTCTCAGTATCAGCCGGCAAAACGCGATGGATGTGCAGCCTTTATACCTTTCACCCATTATTAAAGAAGCCTTGAAACTATTAAGGTCCACTCTTCCGAAAAACATTGAAATAGTTGAAAACATTGATCAAAAACTTGATATGGTCAGGGCAGATTCAATTCAGATGTACCAGGTGTTCATGAACCTTTGCACCAATGCCAAACATGCTATGGAAAAAGAAGAATCCCCCTGCCTTGAAGTGGGGTTGGAAAATGTTACTCTCCGCTCTTCCGGCAAAGAAGTATCAAATAATTTGAAACCGGGCAGGTATGTAAAGCTCAGCGTAAGGGATAATGGCATTGGCATTGACCCGGGCATTAAAGATAAAATATTTAAACCCTATTTTACGACAAAGGAAAGCGTGGCCGGGAGCGGGCTCGGGCTTGCGACATCACTTGGGATTGTAAAGCGGTTTTGCGGGCATCTTACTTTTGAAAGTGAAAATGGCAAAGGAGCCTGTTTTATCGTTTATCTGCCTGCTTATGAAATGGAAGAGCCCAGCAACGGATTTGTGCCGGAAAAGAATGCCCCGGTTAAAGGGGAAGGGAAAATACTATTTGTTGATGATGAAAAGGAAATTACAATCGTCTCTAAAAAGATGCTTGAGAATATAGGGTTTTCAGTGATGGCAGTCAATTCGGGACGGGAGGCCCTGGAATACTTTGCAAGGTCTCCTGATTTTTTTGACCTCATGTTTACGGATATGGCAATGCCGGAAATGACCGGGGAGAAACTGGCAAAAGAAGTCTTGAGAATCCGTCCCGGGTTTCCTGTGATCATGTGTACCGGCCACAGTGATACCTTTGATGAGACAAAAGCAAAAGAATCCGGTATCATGGAGTATATTACCAAACCCTATAACCTGAATATATTGTCTGTTATCGCTTTAAAATATATTAAAAAAAGCAAAGCTGCCTGATCTTAACTTTAAATCCACTCTGCCAGCAGTGGTTATATCTCCCCTGTTATATTTTTCCTTGCAATCCGGTTCATAACAACATATTATTTTATGAAATTCTCATTTATATCTTTTCAGGATATCTCAACAGGGCGTATGCTCCGGAATATCATCGGCAGGAGACTATCATGGACGATAACCAAAAGCACCTGACTTTTTTTATTGAACGTGAATTATACGGGATTCCGCTTGATTCGGTTGAAAAAGTCATCAGGGCTGTCAAAGTGGTTCATTATGGGGAGAAAGATTCAGGCCTTCAGGGATTCATCAACATGGCCGGGCAGATCATTCCTGTGGTCGATTTAAGAAAGCGCCTGGGGCTTGCCCGAAAAAAGATTGACATCAATGACCGGATGATCATTGCTAAAACGTCTTCACGACAGATCGCCATAGTGGTTGACAAGACGGGCGAAATTATTGACCCTTGTCCTGGCCAGAAAGCCTTGAACCGGAATTTACTCCTTGAAAAGGGGTGCATTAAACGGATCGCTACCATTGGCACCACCACGATAAAGCTCTGCGATCCCGACCGGTTTCTTTTACCTGGGAAGATTAAATCACCTGGAATCCAAAATATGATAAATACCTGAATATGATGTCCCTGTTAAAAAAAAAGTATAGCGAGATCAGCCGTTTCATCCTGTCCGGAACCGGCCTGTTTTTTCCTGAAGCCCGCCGGGGAGATTTGGAAAAAGGCCTGCAAGCTGCGGCACGGGAACTGGGGTTCAAAGACCTGGACCAGTTTGCCGGCAGGCTTTTGTCAAACAGTGTTACCGGGCATGAAATGGATGTGATCGTAGAGCATCTTACTATCGGGGAGAGTTTTTTTTTCCGGGATCAAAACCTGTTCCAGGTTTTGAAAAACAATATATTTTTTTTTAAAACAGCTCGTGAACCGGCAGGAAAGCATTTTTTGACGATATGGAGTGCCGGATGCTGCAGCGGGGAAGAACCCTATTCCATTTCCATGGTTCTGGACCAGATGAAAAAGACGGATGATACCCTTGATGCAGTAATTTTTGCCACAGATATCAATAAACATTTTCTTAAAAAAGCAAAAACCGGCATGTATACGAGATGGTCTTTCAGGAATACACCCGACGATATTGTCCGGGAGTATTTTATCCAAAAGAAAGCCAACCGGTTTGAACTTTCACAACATATCCGGTCATGTGTCATTTTCAGACAGCTCAACCTGAAACAACCGGTTTGGCCGGAGCCTTTTAACCGGCCAGGAGCATTTGACCTGATCCTTTTTCGAAATGTATTGATGTATTTTGATTCACACACAATATCTGCAGTAATTAAACGGTTCCATAACAGCCTTGCCCCGGGCGGCTGGCTGGTGGTCAGCCCCAGCGAAACCCCGTTTGTGGACCACCCTGGGCTGACAAGTGTTGCCTTTCCCGGTGTGGTCCTTCACAGGAAAGGAGAGTCTGGAAAAGAAAACGTATTATCTGACAATTCTGCATTCAGTCAAAAAGGATCACACCCCTCAAGGGGGATGATGCCGCCTTTCCCGTGCAGGAGAGAACCTGATAAAAAAGAAAAGAAAAAGGAAAAAGATTTTGGTCCTTCGCTGTTGCAGCATGCGCTTGACTTGTATGAGAAAGGCCGCTTTAAGGACTGCGAATACCTGGTTGGCAAAAGTTTGTCCGCATTAGAAAACAAAGCGTTTCCAAGACTGTTACAGGCCAGGGCATATCACCTGATGGCAAAGGCTCAGGCCAACCTCGGCAGGCTTGAACCTGCTTTGGGCCATTGCCGTAATGCCGCTGATTTAGAAAAGCTGAACCCGGATCACCGGTATCTTCTGGCCACGATCTATGCCAGCCTTGATGACAGGGAAAATGAAAAAAAATCCCTGGACCAGGTGCTTTTTCTGGACCCGGATCATATCCTGGCCCATGTACAGCTTGGCGGCCTTGCCAGGAAACAGGCCCGGGACGACCTTTTTGAAAAGCACCTGGGGATTGCAAAAAAGATGCTCCAAAAAGAGCCCCCGGATGACATCATCACGGGATCGGATGGCATGACTGTAAGAGAACTTTTAAATTTAATTGCACAGGATACACAATATGGCAAAAAAAACCTCTCTTTCAACGGCCTTTCCACTGGAAGACCCGGACTCTGAAAGCATACTCGCCTCCCGGGCAAGAGCCCTGGCAATTGAAGAGCAGACCGTAACATGGGCAGGCCATGGGTTTGAGGCGGTGGTGTTTAGCCTTTCCGGTGAACGGTACGGCCTGGACCTTATCCATGTCAAAGAAGTGGTCCGGGTCAGACAAGTGACACCAATGCCGGGCCTTCCAGGCTTTGTGGCCGGCATTACCAATGTCAGGGGCAAAATTTTCAGCGTTATCGACTTGAAGTTTTTTTTTGGCCTGCCGGGCCAGGACCATTTTGAGCATGCCTGGCTGGTCATTCTGGGTTCAAAAGAAATGGAATTCGGCATCCTTGTTGATGAAATCATTGGGACCCGTTCCATCCGGGCGGACATGATACATACGTCCATGACAACACTCACCGGCATCAGGGAAAAGTACTTGAAAGGTGTGACCCGGGACGCCGTGGCCATCCTTGACGGGGCAAAGATATTAAGTGATGAGGGCTTGATTGTAAAACAATAATATTGAATCGATTAAAAATTTTAATAAAAGGAGTTTACCATGGCTTTATGTTCTGAAAACCGGCTGTCTCGCATTCTTCCGGTCCTGTTTGCCCTGGCAGCCGCCCTGCCGTTTATTATTGTCGAATTGCTGGGAGCCCGGTATGGAAACCTGATCCTGGAGTACCCTGTTGCCACTATATTGATTAGTGCATGTATAGCTTACTTGGCCGGGATTATTCTTATCAGGGTCCTGATTGATCCCATTACGGATTTGATTGAAAAATTAAAGGAAGTTGCAAACGGAGATCTCGGCGTACACCTCAAGGCCTCTGACCGGAAAGATGAAATCGGGGTCCTTTCCAACACCATACAATTGATTATTTCACGGACAAGGGAAAAAAATGAGCAACTCAATGAAATTGCCGTGGGCAGGCTGAATATCAATGCCAGTGTGATATCGTCAAAAGACCAGATGGGAATTGCCATCCAAAAGGTGGCGGACAGCCTGAAAAACTTGTCGGCTGCGGCAGTCAATATAGCAGAAGGCAACCTGACCACCGGCTTTAAAGCCAGGGGAAATGACGATGACCTGGGCCATGCCTTTGAACTGATGCATACCAACCTTGAAAAAGTAATCAAGGAGCTTCTTGCCGAAACCCATACCCTGTTTTCATCAATGGCCCGGTTTTCCAGTACGACATCCCAGCTTTCTGTCAGCACCTCAGAGACAGCCTCGGCCACCAATGAGATCACCACGACGCTGGAGGAAATCCGCCAGGCCGCCATCATTTCCAGCGAAAAAGCAGGCCAGGTCTCAAGCCTTGCCGATGCGGCCGCCACAGATACCCAGGAAGGCAGAAAAGCGACAGATGAGGCTATTGCCGGCATGCAGCGCATTAAGGAAGAAATGGACCTTCTGGCCGACAGTATCATGAGGCTTAGCGAACAGACCCAGAGCATAGGTGATATTATCGATTCCGTACACGACATTGCCGACCAGTCCAACTTGCTCGCTGTCAACGCCTCTATTGAGGCGGCAAAGGCAGGAGACATGGGAAAAGGCTTTTCCGTTGTCGCCCAGGAAATCAAATCCCTGGCAGACCAGTCAAAAGAGTCCACGGACCGGATTAAAACCATTTTAAGGGAAATACAGAAAGCTGCAGGGATTGCAGTCATGGCAACGGAAAGAGGAACCACGGCTGTGAATGCCGGCACCACGCTTGCCGACAATGCAGGCCAGATCATCCGGGAACTTTCAGACAAGGTGATGGCTTCCATGGATTCGGCTGTACAGATTTCAGCTTCCAGCCGTGAACAGCTTACCGGCATTGAACAACTGGCCCAGGCCATGTCAGATATCAAGGACGCCGGGTTCCAGAACATGGAAGGAGCAAAACAGATTGAAACCGCTACCCTGGGTCTGGAAGCCCTGGGCAGAAAATTGAAGGATATCACCGACCGGTTTCAGCTTTAACAAAGAAAATCACCTTTGCCAGGGATGAATAATGAATGATGAAACCTTATTAAAAAAACTTCGGGCCGCCTTTGCCTCCGAGGCGGAAGAACGGCTACAGAGCCTTTCTTCCGGACTTGTCACCCTGGAAAATACAGGAGATGCGGGTGAGCAGGAGAAAATCCTTGAAATTATATTCAGGGAGGCCCACAGTCTGAAAGGGGCTGCAAGGGCGGTCAATTTGTCAGATATTGAAACGCTTTGCCAGAGCATTGAAAGCGTTTTTTCGGTCCTGAAAAAAAAGATGCTGGCCCCGGGTCCGGAGCTGTTTGATGTTCTCCATCAAAGCATACTGGTCATTGAAAAACTCATGACAGATCCGGGAGGAAAAGATCTGAAAATACCAGGACAGCTTCCCGGCCTGATTCAAAGCCTGGCAGAATTCAAGGCCGGGAAAACCATTGAGCGAAGAAAAAAAAGAAAGGACAGAAGAGAAAAGAAAGAAGACCGCCGAAGCCCCGTACCTGATCCGGAACCAGAAGTACAGGTTAATACAGTGAATACTGTTTTTCCAAAACTTTCTGAAACCGTCCGGCTTTCGGCCCGGAAACTTGATACGGTCCTTCGCAAGACAGAGGAGTTGATATCCATAAAACTTTTTTTAAACCGTCAGTATTCCGATCTTACTGATCTCAATTTCCGGTTTGAACAATGGAAAAAAGACATGGCAGGGGCAGGAGAAATCATTGCCGCCCTTCGCAGCAGAGGAAAAAACAGGAAGACGTCAACTCTGGGTTTAAGTGATTCACTGGTAAAGGAACTGATTGCCTTTTGTGACCGGAACAGTAACCAGGTTATGGAACTTGAAAACCGGCTGCTGGAATTGACCAAAAAGACAGGGTTGGAATATTATTCAACAGGGCGTATGGTGGATGACATCCTTGAAGAGGTCAAATCCATCATGATGCTGCCGTTTTCAAGCCTTTGTTCGATTTTTCCCCGCATGGTCCGGGACATTTCAAGAAACCTTGGCAAACAGGTCTCACTTGAAATAAAGGGGGAAGACGTGGCTGTTGACCGCCGGATATTAGAACAGATGAAAGATCCCCTGATCCACCTGATCCGGAACAGCATTGATCACGGGGTTGAATCGCCGGACAAAAGAAAGGCCCTTGGAAAGGTAGAAAACGCCACCATTGTCCTTGGGGCTTCCCGTGTCGAAGGCAACAAAATTGAGATCCTTGTTTCAGATGACGGCCAGGGGATTGATATTGACAAGGTAAAAAAAATAGCGGTCCAAAACCGGATTATATCTGAAAAAGAGGCCGCAGCCTTAAATCCTGAAGATGCTGCCCGTCTGATTTTTCAGTCCGGGGTCTCCACCTCGGACATGGTAACAGACCTGTCGGGCCGGGGTCTTGGCATGGCCATTACCCGGGAAAATATTGAGATTCTGGGCGGCCAGTTCAGGCTGGAGAATGTTCCGGGACAGGGCACGGCCTTTAAAGTCCTGCTCCCCGTGACCTTGGCCACCTTTAAAGGCACCCTGGTCAAAGTCTGCAACCGTTTTTTTATCCTCCCCAACACCCATGTGATACAGGTACTCAAAATCCCCGGTAAAACGGTTAAAACAGTTGAAAACAGGAAAATCATCATATTGGACAATCGCCCGGTGTCCTTTGTCCGTTTAGGCGGCATATTGGGTCTTGCACCTGGAAAAGAAAATGACAGAAAATCTTTGTTTTTAAAAGTAGTACGCCTGGGCACAGGGGATAATACAGCCGCCTTTGAGGTGGATGATATCCTGGGGGAACAGGAAGTCCTGGTCAAGGGTCTGGGGCCCCAGCTCCGGAAACTCAGGCATATCCAGGCGGTTTCCATCCAGGCAGACGGCAGTCTGGTGCCTGTTTTAAATGTTCAGGATATATTGGAATCCTGTTCGTTCCGGGCCAGGGCCGCAGCAGCCGACCCTGAATCTAAACCAGGCAGCGCCCGGAAACCGGCTTGTATCCTGGTGGCCGATGATTCACTGACCTCAAGGGTTCTGATTAAAAATATCCTGGAGGCCGGCGGCTTTCAGGTCAAAACCGCTGTGGACGGCAAAGATGCCTTTGCAACGCTGAAAACCGGCTCCTTTGACCTGGTGGTTTCAGATGTTGAAATGCCGGAGATGGACGGGTTTGAACTGACACGGGCTATCCGCAACGATCTTGCGCTTTCTTCAACTCCGGTAGTCCTGGTAACGTCTCTTGAGTCCAGGAAAGACCGGGAAAAAGGTGTTGATGCCGGTGCCAATGCCTATATCATCAAACGAAGCTTTGACCAGAATAACCTGGTTGAAGTGATTCAACGATTGGTGTGATGGAGGTGTGTTGTGAAAAAAGTATTGATCGTGGATGATTCACTAACTGCCAGGGAATACTTGAAATATATTATAGACAATACTCCCGGTCTTTCAGTATCCGGGGTGGCAACCAACGGAAAAGAGGCGGTAAAGCTAGTTAAAACATGCCGTCCCGATATTGTGGCAATGGATATCCAGATGCCGGGAATGGACGGGTATGAAACCTGCCGGGTGATCATGGAAAATACCCCGGTTCCCATCGTTATGGTCAGCGCGACGGCTGATCCCAAAGAGGTGGCCACCTCTTTCAATTCCCTGGAGGCCGGGGCCCTTGCCCTGGTGGAAAAACCAAAGGGTCCGGGCCATCCGGATGCGGATATCATGGTGGACAAACTCACCCGGGCCTTAAGATTAATGGCGGATATCAAGGTGGTCCGGCGCTGTTTCAACGGGGTGAAGCTGCCGGAAAAGACCGGCAGTCCTGAAGAAAAAGCCATCTTTTTTATAAAACAGCCGGTAAAGCTTGTGGCCGTAGGGGCTTCCACCGGGGGACCGCTGGTAATCAAAGAATGTCTTTCAGGGCTGCCAGAGGTTTTCCCTGCACCCATCCTGGTGGTACAGCATATCACAAAAGGCTTTCTTGGCGGGATGATTTCCTGGCTGAACCAGGACATGGCCCTGACCTGCAAAATTGCAGAACATAAAGAACCTGCCCTGAGCGGGTATGTCTATTTTGCCCCGGACGGCTGCCACATGGAAATTGATTCGGAAATGAATATTGTTCTCTGCCATGATCCTGTTTCCAATGGTATCTGTCCATCCGCATCAAGGCTTTTTGCATCGGTTGCCAGGGCATTCGGGCGGTATGCGGCAGGTATCCTGCTCACGGGTATGGGCAAAGACGGGGCCCGCGAACTGATGGAAATCAGGCAAAAAGGCGGACTGACCATTGCCCAGGACGAAAAAAGCTGTGTGGTCTTCGGCATGCCAAAAGAAGCGATAAAACTCAAGGCGGCTTCCTTTGTATTGCCACCGGAAAAAATCGGCAGATATTTAAGCAACATTAAAGGATGTTACAAATGAAATTGAAACATGCCAGGATCCTCATCGTGGAGGACAGTTTAACCCAGGCCCTCCTGCTCCAGGACCTATTGGAGGAAAACCATTACAGCGTCGATGTGGCAGATGATGGTGAAAGGGCCCTGTCCCGGCTTGAAGACCTGCACCCGGATCTTGTGATCAGTGACATTATCATGCCGAAAATGGACGGATATGAGCTTTGCCGGGCCATCAAGGCGGA
The DNA here is from genome assembly GCA_013151635.1 of Deltaproteobacteria bacterium. GTDB lineage: Bacteria > Desulfobacterota > Desulfobacteria > Desulfobacterales > Desulfobacteraceae > Desulfobacula. The sequence goes on from JAADHV010000117.1 coordinate 19,935, forward strand.
TGAAAAATTAAAGGATATCCCGGTGTTTCTCCTGACCACCCTGTCTGAACCCGATGACATTATCAAGGGACTTTCCTGCGGCGCCAGCCATTTTGTCACCAAACCATATGACGAAGCCTCCCTGGTGTCATCCATCCAATATATCCTTGTCAACCGGGACATCCGCCACCGGGTCCAGTCTGAGATGGGGATTGAGATCTTTTTTTCCGGGCAGCATCACTTTATCAACTCCGACCGGATCCAGATTCTGGATCTTCTGTTTTCATCCTATGAAAATGCCCTGCGCCAGAAACAGAAACTGGAAAAAACAAACAAGAAACTTTTAAAAGCCCTTGATACCATTCAAACCCTTAAAGGGTTTATCCCTATCTGTTCCAATTGTAAAAAAATCAGGGATGACAAGGGATACTGGAATTCCCTGGAAACCTACATCCAGGAACACTCGGATGCAAAATTCAGCCACGGCATCTGCCCGGACTGTACAAAAAAGTTATATCCTGAATTATCAGATGATCTAGAGGAGGAAAAATGAACGATAATACCCATATCTTGATTGTGGAAGACAGCCCGACCCAGGCGGTTCAGCTCCAGTATGTTTTAGAGACCAACGATTACCGGGTTGAAACAGCCAGGGACGGCCTTGATGCATTGAAAAAAATAATGTCTGCTCCGCCCTGGCTTGTTATATCTGACATTGTCATGCCGGATATGGACGGGTACCAATTGTGCCGGGCCATCAAGGATGATGAGCGATTCAAGGAAATCCCGGTCATCCTGTTAACGGCCTTGTCCGATCCGGTGGATGTGATCCGGGGCCTGGAGTGCGGGGCAGACAATTTTTTAACCAAGCCCTACAAGGCAGACCAGCTGGTCTCCCGCATCGAAAGTATTGCGGTCAACCGGCAGATTCGCAGGCTAACTTCATCTGCCATGGGAATCAAGATTTTCTTTAACGGTAAAAAATATAAAATCACCTCTGACCGGTTCCAGATCATTGACCTTTTGTTTTCTTCTTTTGAAAATTCCGTCCAGAAAAACCAGGAACTGGCTGACGCCATTGAAAAATTGACTGCCATGCAGGAAGAGCTGAATATAGCCAGAAAAGAGGCAGAAGCGGCCAACCGTGCCAAAAGCACTTTCCTGGCCAATATGAGCCATGAAATCCGCACCCCCATGAACGGGATCATCGGTATGGCAGGCCTGCTCCAGGACACCACGTTGGATTTGGAACAGCATGAATTTTTAAAAACAATCCAGAGCAGTGCCGATTCCCTGCTGAGCTTGATCAATGATATCCTGGATTTTTCCAAAATCGAAGCCGGCAAACTTGAATTTGAGAACATTGATTTTGATATCCGCCTGACGGTCGAGGATGTGGCAGGTATCCTCATGTTCCCGGCACAGCAGAAAAATCTGGAATTTGTCTGCCTGGTAAATCCGGATGTCCCGGCCCGGGTAAAAGGCGACCCGGGGAGGCTGCGCCAGGTTCTCATTAACCTGGGCAATAATGCCATTAAGTTCACCCACCAGGGAGAAGTCATGATCATTGTGGAATTGGAGGCGCAAACCCGGACCGATGTAACCCTTCGGTTCAAGGTGGTCGATAGTGGCATCGGTATTCCTGAGGACCGCCTGGATAAATTGTTTAAAGCATTTTCCCAGGTTGATTCGTCCACTGCCAGGAAGTACGGCGGCACAGGCCTTGGACTTGCCATATCAAAACAATTATCTCAAATGATGGGCGGAAGGATCGGGGTGGAAAGCAAAAAAGAGAAAGGGTCCACGTTCTGGTTTACAGCGGTATTGGCCAGGCAGAAAAAGACAGAAAAACCGTCTGAACCCATTTCCCGGGATTTGAGCGGAAAACGTGTCCTGCTTGTGGCCGGAGATACCGGTAGCCGAAAAGTGTTGATAACCTATCTTGAGTCCTGGCACTGCCGGTGTGAAACGGTTGAGGATCAAACAGCCGCACAGGAAAGCATGCACAAGAATGCCCTGCAGAACACCCCGTTTGATCTGGCTATTGTTGACAGCCTGTCAAAGGGCATGGACATGGAAGCCTTTGCCCGCACTGCCAAAAAAGATTCGCAGACCTCATCTGTCAAACTGGTTGCAGTCACAGCCTGCGGGATGCGGGGGGATGCGGCAAGGCTCAAAAAGGCCGGTTTTTCCGTCTACCTGACCCGTCCGATCCGGCAGTCAAAATTGCTGGACGCCCTGGCCCTGGTACTGGGATTTTCCAGGGAGCAGGAAGAAAAAGGCCACACGGGTCTGATTACATACTACACTGTAGACGAAGAAAAGAAAAAAAACATCCGTATCCTTCTGGCCGAAGACAATGCCACCAACCAGAGGGTGGCGTTGCGTATCCTGCAGAAAGCCGGGTATAAGGCCGACCTGGCAGAAAACGGAAAACAGGCAGTCAAGGCCCTTGAAAAAAAAGCTTACGACCTGGTTCTCATGGACTGCCAGATGCCGCAAATGGATGGATTCGAGGCCACAGGCGAAATACGCAATCCCAATTCAGGCGTACTCAATCACAAGGTTCCCATTATCGCCATGACAGCCAATGCCATGAAAGGTGACCAGGCCCGGTGTCTTAAAGCCGGCATGGATGACTATCTTCCAAAGCCGGTCAAGCCGTTACAGCTTTCCAAAATGATTCAAAAATGGATCACGCCGATATGATCACCGAAAGTACACAAAATATTTGTTCACAAGCAAATCTAATTGTTTATTCAGTTGTCGTTTGTTTTCAAGATTGCTGATCTCAGTATAGAGAGTTTCAGCTATCTGCTCGAAATTTTTCAGAAGTTCCGGGTCAAAATGGGATCCAGAGTCTTCTTTCATGATTTTTATGGATGTTTTAAAAGAGAATGCTTTTTTATAAGGACGTTCAGAGGTAAGGGCATCAAAAACATCAGCTATTGCAAATAATTTTGCATTTATTGGTATATCTTTATCTTTAATCCCTGATACATACCCTGAGCCATCCATTTTTTCATGATGATATTGGATTACCTCTACAGCATCTTTCAACCAGTCGATGTCTTGCACAATTTCTACACCCAATACAACATGCTGTTTCATTATTTCAAATTCAGCATGAGTGAGTTTGCCCGGTTTAAGAAGAATGGTATCGCTTATGCCGATTTTCCCTACATCATGAAGAAATGCGCCTTTGATTAATGATCTGATTTGAGATCTGCTCAGGCCTATTTTTTCAGCAAGTTTCACCGAGAGAATTGTGACCCGATAGTTGTGCGAATTTGTATCATCATCCCTTTTTGCTATTGCGCTGCCAAGTGATTTAAGAATATTCGTATTCGCTTCTATTAGCTCTAATGAGCGTTTTAAGAGTTTGCTGTATAAATTGTGAACAATCGGATATATAAAAACCGTGGTGGTTACTACTACGACAATAGACAGCAGTATTGAATAGTAACTTTGTTTTTTTGTTTCTACCGTTTTTTTATCAGGCAAATGATATATTCCTTCAAAATAACCAATTATGTTCTTTTCGTGGTTGTCATAAATAGGGGCCATTGCCTGTATATACAGCTGGTCTTCAAAATAAACAGTGTTATGGTATTCAGATTTGTCGGCCACATTGAAATCATTAAACTTGCTGAGGACATTAGGAGCTGTTTTGTCAAACTCTTTGATAGACTCTTTGGCTACAATCTGGGAATTCTCATCAAGGAGTTTGATAAAAATAAATGAATCGTGACCAATTTTGTCTTGTATGGCCTGTCTAAGTATTGTCAATGTGGAATCTGTTCTGTCATTATGATATTGCAGATAATATTTGGATAATATCTGGGAGTCATCAGATGCAATTTTTAATACATATCTGTCAATACGTCTAAGTTCTATCAAGGTGACCGATAATCCGGTCAGGATGCCTATTACTATAGCGCTTACGAGCAAGTTCCGAGCAAGTTTTTTATGAATACTGCTAAATATCATTTCGCACCATTATCATTCTTGAATATTTTTTCTGGATAGTTATTAAACTTTCAAAGTTTTGCCAAAAAAGATTGAAGGGTTAACCGATTTGAATCTAGATTCGGTTTGTATCAAAAAAAATAAGTTTTGACAACTGATTTTGATACGTGATGTGCTGCTTTCCATCAATTTTTCATGCCCGTTTGTTTCATCTGAAATTTGTCTCCGATGTTAAAAAAAGAAAGGACATGTTTGACATACGCCGTTCCTGGCGGAAACCGGTTATCCTATCCATTGTCATACAATCAAAAATCTGATTTTTATCCGGGGTTCACCAATATTATTTCCGCTGCAGGAAAACTTATCTGGAAATATGGGACGGTTTTCATGGAAAATCATAGTAAAACAATATGATACTGTTTTGAGAAATATAAGAGCAGGTTAAAACTTGAAAAATACCCTTGACTTAAAGAAAATTTGTCTTTACAGTAAAACCTTTTTCTGGTGCTGTGAGGGTGAGTTTTTCTGTTTTTCAGAACGCTATTCTGCAATAATTATTCAGAAAATTTAAACAAGCTTTTATAACAGGAAATGATTTTTTTTGAAAGATAATTCTTTCTTAAAGAATCAATAATAGTTTTTTTTTGATAAATAAATCAAAATTGAATATTTGGTTTATGTTTATAATAACTGCCACGGGCAGACCTGGTATTTCACCAGAGTTTGCCCACAATAAAACATGAAAGTCCTGATTTGGATTGCAAAGACTTTCATATTCATATAAAATATTTTGGATTTAGTAATATGCAGCTTTCGAAACAGCAAATTGATTATTGTATGGAGTGCGGGGTTTGTACCGGCAGTTGTCCTGTTGCAATGGAACTTGAAGGTTTTTCACCGCGCGGGATGATTAAAAGGACATTAGGTGAACCAGACGGAAATATTCTTCAAAGCAGGGATATTTGGGCATGCCTCTCCTGCTCAAGATGCTCTGACAGGTGTCCTGTTGGAATTGATTTCCCCAGGTTTATCCGTACATACCGAAATAAAGCAAGGCAAAAAGGAAACTTGCCTAAATTCAGTCATCACGGTCAGTTCCATACTATTACCGCTATCCAGGCCAAAGGGGTGAAGCAAGACAGGATCGGGTGGGCAAAAAAGGCTGGGAAAATTTGTGAAAAAGGGGATTATTTTTATTTTACAGGCTGTATCACTTACTATGATGTCGGCTTTAAGTACCTTGATCTGAATATGATTCAGTCTGCTGAAAATAATCTTTTGCTTTTAAATAAAACAGGCATTGAACCTGTTGTCAGCAATGATGAATGCTGCTGCGGGCATGATGCCTTCTGGAGCGGTGACGACGATACTTTTTCAACCCTTGCGGAAAAGAACATGAAAACCATTGCGGCGGCCGGGGCAAAAACAGTGATATTCGGGTGCCCGGAAGGGTATTCCATGTTCCGGGAAGCCTATACGGAAAAATTTGGCTCCTTGCCTTTTGAAATTATTCATATCACTGAGTTCCTGGCAAGAGAACTGCCCAATGCAGATGTTTCTTTTAAGAGTAAAGTTAAGAAAACAGTGACTTTTCAGGACCCCTGCAGGCTGGGGAGGCGGTCCGGGATTTATGATGCGCCAAGAGACCTGATTTCTCTTGTACCCGGAACTGATCTTGCTGAAATGGAACATAACCGGGAGAATGCCATCTGCTGTGGCACAACCGCATGGATGGAATGCTCAAGCTGCTCAAAAAGCATGCAGAAGGACCGGTTGAAAGAGGCAGAAGCGGCAGGCGCCCGGATGATTATCACGGCATGCCCCAAATGCCAGATTCATTTGACGTGCGCAAAGAAAAATACAGACCATAATATTGATATCATGGACCTTGGTTCCTTTCTTGCTGAAAATATAGACTAAGACAGGGGTGCATGGGTTTTATAAAAACTGGAGTTAATCAATGGGAAAAAATAATAATATTTACGGCTCGGTCATGGTTGTCGGTTCCGGTATCTCCGGGATGCAGGCTGCCCTTGATCTGGCGGATTCAGGTTATTTTGTTCATCTGGTTGAAAAAAAATCCTCTATTGGCGGGGTAATGGCGCAGCTGGATAAAACTTTTCCAACCAATGACTGTGCCATGTGAGTTATCTCACCCAAACTGGTCGAGGTCGGCCGGCATTTGAACATACAGCTTCACACCCTTTCCACAGTGCAGGAAATTAAAGGAGAGGCGGGTGATTTTACCATATCAATTAAAAAAGCTCCCAGGTATGTGGATATGGATAAATGTATTGCCTGTGGAGAATGTTCCAAAAAATGTCCAGGGAAAACCCCGGATGAATTCAATGAAGGGCTTGATAAAAGAAAAGCCATTTACGTAGCCTATCCCCAGGCAGTGCCGCTAAAATATGTCATTGATCCGTCAAGGTGTTTAAAACTGGCCAAGGGAAAATGCGGAACCTGTGCCAGGGTCTGCCCCACCGGTGCCATCAATTATGAGGACAAAGAAGAGATTATCACACTGAATGCGGGAGCTGTCATCATGGCAGCCGGGTTCAGGCCTTTTGACCCTTCAGCACTGGATAATCTCCAGTATTCAAAATTTTCCAATGTGGTCACAAGTATCGAGTTTGAAAGAATCCTGTCTGCCGGCGGGCCCACAAGCGGGCACATTGAATGCTTTCCGGACAAGTCCGAACCTGAAAAAATTGCCTGGCTTCAGTGTGTCGGGTCAAGGGACCAGAATAAATGTAATAACAAGTATTGTTCTTCTGTCTGCTGCATGTATGCCGTTAAAGAAGCCATGATGGCAAAGGATCATATTTCAGGCGAGTTTGAGGCATCTGTTTTTTTAATGGATATGAGGACCTGTGGAAAAGATTTTGAAAAATATTACGAACGTGCGAAAGATCAGGGGGTCTGCTTTGTCCGGTCCAGGATACACACCATTACCGAGGATAAAGATCACAAGCTTATCTGCACCTATGTGACGGAAGATGGGAAAAATGTAAAAGAAATTTTTGACATGGTGGTCCTGTCCGTGGGAATGGAAACACCGGCGGACCTTGCAAAGGTTGTCAGGGATATGGGTATTGAACTGAATGCCAATAATTTTGTGAAGACCTCCAGTTTTTCACCGGTGGAAACATCCAGGAAAGGGTTTTATGTGTGCGGGGCGCTTCAGGAACCTAAAGATATCCCCATGGCGGTAATGGAGGCCAGCGCCGCTGCCTGTGATGCCGGAACCAGCCTTTCCCTGTCAAGGGGGAGCCTTACAAAAATCCGGGAATATCCAGAAGAGAAAGATGTCTCAGGTGAAGATCCCAGGATTGGTGTGTTTGTCTGCAACTGCGGGACAAACATCGGGGGGATCGTGGATGTCCCTTCTGTTGCAGCCTATGCAAAAACCCTTGACCATGTAGCCTATGTGGAAGAGAACATGTTTACCTGCTCCCAGGATACCCAGGACAAGGTGAAAAAGGTGATCCGGGAAAACAACCTGAACAGGATTGTTATTGCCGCCTGTACCCCAAGGACCCATGAAGCGCTTTTCCAGGAGACCTTAAGGGATTCAGGGCTTAATAAATACCTTATTGAAATGGCCAATATAAGAAACCAGTGTTCCTGGGTCCATTCAAAAGAACCCGGGCTTGCCACGGCAAAATCCAAAGACCTTGTACGCATTGCCGTTACAAAGGCAGCGCTGATGATGCCTTTGTCCCAGCCCACTGCAGGCATTATGCAAAAAGGGCTTGTCATTGGCGGCGGGGTAACGGGCCTTACGGCAGCCCTTGGTCTTGCCAGCCAGGGATTTTTTACCACCCTGGTTGAAAAAAATGATGTACTGGGCGGCAATGCACTCAGTTTAAATCATACCTGGAATGGCGAACCAGTAGCAGAAAATTTAAGCGCTCTTGTTCGGGAAGTTAAAGACCATCCCATGATTGAGGTGTTGACCAACACCATTGTAACATCAACTTCCGGATTTATCGGCAATTTCAAGACCATGGTTGCCACCGGTAAAAAAGATAAGGTGATTGACCACGGTGCTGTTATTATCGCCACTGGCGCAAGGGAAAGAAAACCCGCCGAATACCTTTACGGGGAAGATGAAAGGGTGTTGACACTTCTTGAGCTTGATCTGAAAATTGCCGGGGACTCCGGCTTTGTCAAGACCATGGATTCAGCGGTATTTATCCAGTGTGTGGGATCACGAGAGCCCAAAAGGCCTTATTGTTCAAAGGTGTGCTGTACCCATTCCATAAAGTCGGCCTTGAAATTTAAAGAACTGAACCCTGGTATGGAAGTATGCGTGATTTACAGGGATATCAGAACCTATGGCCAGAGAGAAGAACTCTACAGGGCGGCAAGGGACAAAGGCGTTATTTTTATCCGGTATAATTATGAAAGCAAGCCTGTTGTTCAAAAACAGGATGGAATTTTATCTGTAACAGTAAAGGACCATGTACTGGGGAAGGATCTTGAAATCCGTACGGATTTGATTGGCCTTGCCTCTGCCATTGCACCCGGAGATAATGCAGCCCTGGCCCGGATGTTCAAGCTTTCCTTGAATGATGATCATTTTTTCATGGAAGCCCATGCCAAGCTCCGCCCGGTTGATTTTGCCACAGACGGTATTTTCCTTGCAGGGATGGCCCATTACCCCAAACCCGTTGAAGAAAGCATCTCCCAGGCAAAAGCTGCGGTGTCACGGGCAACGGTTGTATTGTCCAAAGAGACAGTCACGGTTGACGGCGTGGTATCCAAGGTCAACGAGGCACTTTGCCGGGGTTGCGGTGCCTGCGAGGAGACGTGCGCATTCGGGGCCATTGTGGTTAATGAGTTAACGAACGGGTTAAAGGCCGCCAATGTCCAGCAGGCCCTCTGCAAAGGGTGCGGGGCCTGTTCTGTGGCCTGTCCCACCGGGGCTGCCAGTGTTTTCCATTATGATAACGAGGTGTTGTCCATGGTTGAGACAGCACTGGATCAATAGAAAGGATTGAAAATGTCAAAGGACTTTAATCCACGGATTTTAACTTTTGCCTGCAACTGGTGTTCCTACGCAGCAGCGGACCTTGCCGGTGTCAGCCGGTTCCAGTATCCGCCTAACATGAGAATCATAAGGGTCATGTGTTCCGGCGGGATCAACCCCAATTATATCCTGAAAGCCTTTGAAAAGGGGGCTGACGGGGTCTTAATATCTGGTTGACACATCGGTGACTGCCATTACCTGGATGGTAATGTAAAAGCTGAAAAAATGTTTAAAACAACTCGTGAATTTTTAAAGCGGTTAGGGATCGATACTGGGAGAATCAGGATAGAATGGATCTCTTCTGCAGAAGGAACAAAATTTGCGAAGGTTGCAAATGAATTTACTCAAACGATAAAAGCCCTGGGCCCTGCCAATATTAAAAAAGTGGCCTGATGGTTTTGAAAATAAAAAGCTTCAACAGGAGGTAGATCGTGACAAAGGATATACTTGTCCTTGGCGGGGGAATCGCCGGAATCCAGTCTTCACTGGACCTGGCGGAGATGGGGTTTAAAGTCCATCTTGTGGAAAGCCTTCCTTCCATTGGCGGAAAAATGGCTCAGCTTGACAAAACCTTTCCCACCAATGACTGTGCCATCTGAATACTTTCGCCCAAGATGCTGGATGTCGGTCGACATCCCAATATAACACTTCTGGCGTATAGCGAGCTTGAAAAGGTGGAAGGAGAGGCTGGAAATTTTACAGCCACGGTAAGAAGAAAAGCAAGGTACGTGGAAGAAGACAAATGCACGGGCTGCGGTGCCTGTGCAAAGGTCTGCCCCACACCGGTTGAGGATCTTTATAATGAAGGGCATGCCAAAAGAAGGGCCATTTATTCCTGGTTTGCCCAGGGGATTCCTTCTACCCATGCCATAGACCCGGATCATTGCCGGGTTTTAAGTGGAAAAAAATGCGGGATATGCCAGAAAAAATGTGAAGCAGGCGCCATTAATTTTGCGCAGAAGGAAAGAGTTTCAGAACTGTATGTGGGGGCTGTTATCGTGGCAACAGGATATGATGTGTTTGATCCTGTAAAAATGCCCGAATACCGGTATGGCCAAATTGACAATGTTGTTACCGCCATGGAATTTGAGCGGTTTTTGTCTGCTTCCGGACCCACGGCCGGCCATGTATACAGGCCGTCGGACCGTAAGGTGGAGGCAAGGATTGAAGAACTTGAAAAAAAGGTTAAAAAATCGCAGAAAGTTCTGGACCGGTTTGAAAGAAATCATGAAATAACAACCCATGAATTTTATGGTGCTTACAAAGCCGGTAATTTAAATCCAGGGGAAGATCTTGAAAAAGACCAGGACAAATGGGCAAAAAAATATGAAGCTCACCTTGAAAATGCACGCCCCCTTAAAACGCTCAGGGAAAAGGCCAAAGGGTTTACCAGTGCTAAAAAGCTTGCTTTTATCCAGTGTGCGGGATCAAGGGATTTAAGGTTTTACCCTTTTTGTTCAGGCTTTTGCTGCATGCATTCCATCAAGGAAGCCATTATTGCCCATGAACATGACAATGATACCTGTTCGGTTATTTTCGGGATGGATATCCGGGCGGTCGGCAAAGGGTTTGAAGAATATAAAATCCGGGGGGAAAACAATTCCAATGTCTCTTATAAGCGGTCCCGTGTGGCGGAAATTACAAAGGATGCTGATGAAAATCCTGTCCTGATTTATGAAGATACCAAAGAACAAAAGGTGAAAAGACAGACTTTTGACCTGGTGGTGCTGGCCACGGCCTGCGCGCCGGCAAAGGGGAACCGGAAAATTGCAGACATCTTGAAAATTGATGTGGACCAGTATGGATTTTTCAAAACTGATTCTGCCAACCCCCTTGATACATCAAGAAGCGGCGTTTTTGTCTGCGGGTGTGCTCAAAATCCCATGGATATTCCTGAATCCGTTGCCCAGGCAAGCAGTGCTGCGGCAAGAGCTGCACAGACGGTGATAAATAAAAATGATAAAAAGGCATCATAAAGAAGGGGTATTAAAAATGAATGTGAAAAATGAAATACTTTATGAAAGCCCGAGAATAGGGGTCTTTGTCTGTGATTGCGGTTCCAATATTGCAGGTCACCTGGACTGCCCTGATGTGGCTGAATATGCCAGGACCCTTCCTGATGTAGTATATGCAAAGGAAAATCTTTATACCTGCTCTGAAGCCGGGATCGGTGAGATCAAAAAGGCCATTAAAGAACAGGACCTGAACCGGGTGGTTGTGGCTTCGTGTTCCCCCAGGACCCATCAGCCGCTTTTTTCAAGTTCCTGTGCCGAAGCAGGTCTTAACCCTTATCTTTTTGAGATGGTAAATATCAGGGACCAGTGTTCCTGGGTCCATATGGGAGAAAGGCAGAATGCTACACACAAGGCCAAAAAACTGGTTCGCATGGGGGTTGCCAAAAGCGCCGGCCTTGCTCCTTTAGATGAGATTGAATCTTCTCTTGTAAGGAAAGTTCTGGTGATCGGGGGCGGGATTGCAGGTCTTTCGGCTGCCCAGGCCCTTGCTGATATGAAACTTGATGTTATTCTGGTTGAAAAGACTTCCGGTTTTGGCGGTCTTTTGCAGCAGGTCCACCGGCTGGATTCAGGGAAGAGTGCTAAAGAAACCATGTTAACGATTATAGATGATGTCTGTTCCCGGCCAAATATCGTCTGCCATACCCAGGCGAAACTCAAGGAAACCGGCGGGTATATCGGAAATTATAATGTCAAAATTGAAACAAAAGAAGGGCTTTTTGAGGAAAAGGCCGGCTGCATTGTCGTGGCCACCGGTGCCGTGCCTCTTGTTCCCCAAGGCTTATACGGATATAATGGTAAAAATGTTATTTCTTTAATGGAACTTGAAAAAAAGCTTAAAAAACAAGAATTCTCTGCAAAATGTGTGGTGTTTATCCAGTGTGCCGGGGCAAGGACAAAAGAAAAAGAATATTGTTCAAGAATCTGCTGCATGATCGGCGTGAAAAATGCCATGCTTATTAAGAAAAAGCACCCCCTGACAGATGTAAGAATTCTCTACCGGGACATGCAGATGTATGGCACTTATAAGGAACAGATGCTCTGGAATGCAAGGGGCATGGGCATCCGCTTTGATGTGTACAACCCTGGTAACCCGCCTGAAGTAAAGGAGGGAAAACTTGAATTTTTCCAGGCTGTTACAGGAAAGACCGTAAGCCTTGATACAGACCTGGTTGTTTTGTCCACCCCCCTTGTGCCGGGAAATGATTCAGGAAGCCTTGCCAATATGCTGCGGGTGCCGACAGACCAGAACGGGTTTTTCTTAGAAGCCCATGCAAAGCTTCGTCCCCTTGATTTTGCGGCAGATGGTATTTTTGTCTGCGGTTCAGGACGTTATCCTGCCACATCAACAGAGGCAAGAACCCAGGGGATAGGTGCGGCATCAAGGGTGGCAGCGATTTTGTTCAAGGAAAAACTGGTTAAAAGCGCCATTGTGGCAGATATTAATCCTGATTCCTGCGTGGGCTGTATGGCGTGTCTGTCCATGTGTCCCTGCGAAGCCATTACTTATAACAGGGAAAAACAAACCTGTGAAGTCAATGAGATCCTATGCAAAGGGTGCGGGAATTGTGCGGCCACCTGTCCGTCCCACAGCGCGCAGTTGAGGGGGTTTAAGCCTGAGCAGCTTCTGGCCCAGATCAGGGCGGTTTAAATGATTGAAACTTAAGTCGTACAAAAAGAGTGGATATTTTAAATATTATAAGGAATAAATAAATGAGCGACAATAATTTTGAACCTCAAATCATATGTTTTCTGTGTACCTGGTGAGCATATGCCGCTGCTGACCTGGCTGGGGTCAGTCGTATGCAGTACCCGGCAAATATTCGTATTATCCGGGTCATGTGTTCCGGGAGTGTGTCTCCCCACCATGTGTTACGCTCTTTTCAACAAGGGATTGACGGCGTTTTTGTCGGGGGCTGACACCTGGGTGAATGCAATTACCTGTATGGTAATTATTCCACTGAAAAAAGGGTGAAGGTCCTGTCCCAGATGCTGGATTTTTGCGGTATTGAAAAAGAACGGATGCGGGCAAGATGGGTGTCCTCGGCTGAGGCTCCTGAATTTGTTGAAGAAATTAACCAGTTTATTAATGTCTTGAAAAAACTGGGTCCGTCGCCATTAAGCATGAATTAACATAGGTGTTTTTATGATTGATACGATAAAACAAAAAATAAGCGGGCTTTTGTCAGATGCTTCAGTAAAAGGCGTTGTGGCGCTGAAAACAGCAAACGGCCATGTGACACCCTGTGTGTTTCAAAAAGAGGATGACCTGGATATGCTCAGTCTTGGGGACATGCAGGCGTCCGGAGATACAAGATATCCCCTTAATAAAGTTCTTATCACCATTGCAAGACAATACCCGGATGATGTTTTCGGAGTTCTTGTCAGGGGATGTGATGAAAGAGGCCTTTATACCCTTTACCGGCTCAACCAGCTTGACCCGGATAAAGTTGTACCCATAGGCTTTTGCTGCCCGGAAGAGCTTGCAAAAGCGTGTGAATGCAAAAAACCGTACCCGGATGATCCTGTGGCTGGTGAAAAAACAAAAGAGATTTTTCAAAACAGGATGGAAGAGATAGAAGGCATGGATATCTCAAAGCGGTTTTCTTTCTGGATGGACCAGTTTTCAAAATGCATAAAATGCTATGGCTGCCGGAATATCTGCTCCATGTGCTTTTGCAGAGAATGCAGCCTTGAGTGTGAAGACCTTGTATCCAAAGGGAGCCTTCCTGTTGATATTCCGGTGTTCCATTTGACAAGGGCCATGCATATGGCAGACCGGTGTATTGACTGCGGTCTTTGTGAAGAAGCCTGCCCGTCTGATATTCCTTTGAGGGTCTTATATAAGAAGACATCCAGAATTATGAATGCTGAATTCGGGTTTACATCCGGGATTGAAAAACAGGAAAAATCACCCTTGAGCATGTTGGGCCCTGCGCCTGATAATTAAGGGTTAACATAAAAGAGGAAAGAGAATGGATTACCGAAATACGCTTACAACCTGCACCTATTGCGGATGCGGATGCAACCTTTTTCTTGAATCCCTTGACGGCAGGCTGACCGGCACTATTCCTTGCAAAACAGGCCCGGTAAATGAAGGTAAACTCTGCATCAAGGGATGGAACGTTCACCAGTTTGTCCAGTCAGGGAAGAGATTAACAAAACCGTTATTAAGAAAAAACAGGAAGCTTGAAGAGGTTTCCTGGGATGAGGCACTTGATTTTATCGCTTCAAGGCTCAAACACATAAAAGCAGCAGACGGCCCCGATGCCGTGGGTTTTTTTGCTTCAGCCAAAGTGACCAACGAAGAAAATTATCTCATGCAGAAATTTGCAAGGGCTGCCATTGGTACCAACAATGTTGATCATTGCGCAAGGCTGTGACATTCCTCCACCGTGGCAGGTCTTGCCGCATCTTTTGGCAGTGGAGCCATGACAAATGCAATTTGTGAGCTGGAGCAATCAGATACTATATTTATTATAGGGTCCAATACCGCAACATCCCATCCTTTAGTGGCCACCCGTATTTTCAGGGCCATTGAAAAAGGCGCAAAACTTATTGTTGCAGATCCCAGGAAAAACCAGATTGCCAATTTTGCCCATCTTTATGTCCGGCATAAACCCGGGACTGATGTGGCCCTTTTAAACGGGATGATGAAAGTGATCCTGAATAAGGGGATTTCAGATGACAAGTTTATCGCTGAAAATACAGAAGATTTTGAAGCCTTTAAGCAGGTGATTGATAAGTTCACCCTTGAAGAAGCCTCCAATATTTCAGGTGTGTCTGAAGAAGACATCAAAAATCTTGCAAAAGTTTACGCCAGCGCAGATAATGCCTCCATTGTCTATTGCATGGGCATTACCCAGCACACAAACGGGGTGAATAATGTAAAAACCCTTGCCAATCTTTCCATGCTGACAGGCAATATCGGAAAGCCCGGCACAGGGGTTAACCCGCTTCGCGGCCAGAACAATGTGCAGGGCGCCTGCGACATGGGCGGGCTTCCCAATGTCTATACCGGGTACCAGAGCGTGACCCTTGGAGATGCCAATAAGAAATTTGCCAAAGCCTGGGGTGTGGAAACACTTCCAACCAAAATCGGCTTGACCCTTCCTGAAATGTTCAGCGGAATTGAAAATGATGAAGTCAAAGCCATCTGGGTCATGGGTGAAAATCCGGTCGTGTCAGACCCTGATGCCAATCACGTTAAAAAGGCACTTGAAAAACTTGAACTTCTCATTGTCCAGGATATTTTTCTCACTCCCACGGCCAGACTTGCCGATGTGGTACTGCCAGGGGTTTCCTTTGCAGAAAAAGACGGTACCTTTTCAAATACGGAAAGACGTGTGACAAGGGTGAGAAAAGCCATTGACCCTGTGGGGGAATCCAGGCAGGACTGGGCGATTATTCAAGACGTTTCCAATGCCTTTGGCTATGAAATGAACTATGAATCGCCAGAAGAAATTTTTGATGAAATTGCAGATATTACCCCTTCGTATGCAGGGATCAGCTATGAACGTCTGGAAGGCCCGGGGCTCCAGTGGCCCTGCCCGAGCAAAGGACATCCGGGGACACCTTTCCTGCACAAAGACGGGAAATTTACCCGGGGAAAAGGACTTTTCCATGCCATTGACTACCGCCCACCGGCTGAAAAGACAGATAATGAGTACCCGTATCTCATGACCACAGGCCGGGTTTATGCCCATTACCATACCGGAACCATGACAAGGAATTCCGAATCACTTGATTTTGAAATACCCGAGGGCTTTCTTGAACTTAACCCGGCTGATGCACAAGAACTTGGTATCAGCGATGGTCATAAAATAAAAATGGCCTCCAGAAGGGGAGAAATTAAGACAAAGGTCATGATCACAGACCGTGTGGAAAAGGGCGTGGTCTTTATGCCTTTCCATTTTGAAGAAACCAATGTTAACAAATTGACCAACCCGGCCTATGACCCCATTGCCAGGATACCGGAATTCAAGGTGTGTGCAGTCAAACTTGAAAAGGCCTGAAAGATTTTTACCAGGCGGTTTTGAAATACAGGCCGCCTGTGACTCCTTCTCAGATATTTTTTTTAAGATAAAGCATTGCGCAGCCCCTTGCATCCGAGAGCGCCTCGTGATGATTGAGTTTTATTCCCTGCCTCTTGCAACAAACATCTAATGAGGCCGGGTGATAACCTTTTGCCCGGTATATTTTTAAGGTGCATTCCCATTGTTTTGATATGTTGAGTTTTGAATAATCTAAATTATAATATTCCATCGTTTTTTGTAAAACACTTCTATCAAATGATTCATTGTGTGCTACAATGGTTTTTCCAACAAGACGTTCTTTAATTTCAGGATAAATATCAGGAAAGAATAAAGCGTCAGCAGTGTCATTTTCAGTTATTCCATGAACATTTGTGTTATGCCGGAAGTATTTATTATCCGGTGGTTGTATGAGGGTATGATATTCATCTGTAATTTTACCATTTTCCACAGTTGCCATTCCTACGGCACATGCACTGTAGCGTTTACCCGTTGCCGTCTCAAAGTCGATTGCGGTGAAATTCATTGTTTATCTTTCTATAATTTTAAAGTGTGAAAAAACGTGTTGGGAAAATGCATGTCTTATTTGTTAAGCCCTGTGCAACAGCTTGAACCGGATTCTTAAAACACCATCTTCAAACCCTGTTGTTGTAATTTTAAACTTTCCAATCTCCCTGGTTGAGCTTACATGGGGGCCAATGCAAGGGCAGGCATCATAGTCGCCGATACGGACAATCCTTAATTCATCCAGGTCATCTTTTCGGGGGACCCTTTCAAGCTTGAATTGCTTTTGGGCCTCCTTTTTCGACACTGTTTCAATCATCACAGGAAGGTCTTTTTCTATCTGTCGGTTCACAGTTTCCTGCAATTGTTTTATCTCAGGCTCTGTTAAAGCGCGGTTAAAATAATAGTCACATTTAGACTTTTTTTTATTGATATGAGCGCTGAAACATCTATTGCATCCGAATATGCTCACCATTGCCTGGTTCAGCAGATGTTCGGCAGAGTGCATTTTGGGGTCATAATTTTTTAACATATTTTTTTTAAGCCGGAGTTTATTATCAGTTTATATATACGGTTAAGGTTCCGGTTTACATTCCTTTTATTCTGTTATCCTGGCAATATTATTTCATAGGATAGGAGAAACTGTCTTTTTGTCAAGAAAAGTATGAAAAATTATTTAAGAGTTGAAATATGCACCCAGGACCCCTGCAAGCCATTTTGCTATCACTTCTATCTGTTTTCCGACCCGGATATTTTTAATATGCCTGGAACCTAAATAAGCCGGTTTTTTTAAATTAAC
>JAADHV010000057.1 GCA_013151635.1 Deltaproteobacteria bacterium
TAGTGTAACCGACCAAGGCCTATCTGCAAATCACAACTGTATCAGGACAATATAGCAACTTATATTTAGTGTAACCGACCAAGGCCTATCTGCAAATCACAACTGCGGCTTGTGGAGCAAGAACGGTAGTTGAAGTGTAACCGACCAAGGCCTATCTGCAAATCACAACGACAGTAAAAGAATGTGGGATTATTATCCTAGTGTAACCGACCAAGGCCTATCTGCAAATCACAACCAAGTATTGCTTTTTCTGCTTCCATTATCCAGTGTAACCGACCAAGGCCTATCTGCAAATCACAACTATGCAAAAGATAAATATAAAAAATCTATATAGTGTAACCGACCAAGGCCTATCTGTTATATAAATTGTCAAAGATCGAATCTATAATGCATAGCTCAGTAGGTCTGCCCCTGTCAAGAATGATTTATTGGTCAGCTAATTGGTTCATGAAAAGGTGATTTGTTATTAATATTGTGAATTAAAGATAATTATCCTATTCATAGCCTTTCACTAAACCTTCAAATATTAAGGATAACAATTGTATGCTTGAACATGATCACATTTTGGATAAAAAATTATTTCCATTTTATCCAGGAATTCAGATGGCAAAAAGGTGACTGGATGGAAACAAAAAAGCCCCGGTCTTAATGGCGACTGAGGCAATGCCAAAACCCAAAGCCTTAGGCAGAGGATTCACCTGCCTCGGTTTTTTTTAAAAAGGCCGGGATAAATTCAAGTATATCTTCTGTAATACAAAGGTCGGAATGGGAAAACAGGGGGGCTGCCGGATTTTTATTGATGCTGACTACAAGTTTTGCATCC
Organism: Deltaproteobacteria bacterium; assembly: GCA_013151635.1. Lineage (GTDB taxonomy): Bacteria > Desulfobacterota > Desulfobacteria > Desulfobacterales > Desulfobacteraceae > Desulfobacula. The sequence goes on from JAADHV010000057.1 coordinate 824, forward strand.
TTCATACCGGCCAGGTGCTGGGAAGAGCCGGAAATGCCGCAGGCAATATAGAGTTCCGGCGCAACCACGGCACCGGTGACGCCCACCTGGTGTTCATACCCGATCCAGCCCATATCCACCAGGGGCCGGGATGCTCCCACAGCTGAGGAAGAAAAGCATTCTGCAAATTTGAAAATAAATTCAAGGTTTTCTTTTTTTTTCATGCCCCGGCCCGCAGCTACAATAGTTTTTGCCCCTTTCAGAGCCTGGTTTTCACAGGGTTTTTTTAAAATTCGCCGGTGCCGGATGCGGCCTTTCCCCCGGGAACCTGGTGTAAAGACAATCTCTTGGATATCCACCCGCCCGGATTTTTCAGGCTTTTCCGGGGCGGGTTTAAACACCCCGGGTAACAGGGTGAGGACCACGGGTTTGTCCGGGGTCGGCCGGATTACCATGTTTTGCGTGTTGTCGAATACGGAACGGGAATACACCAGATCATCCCCATGGGACTGGATACAATTGACCCCGGATATGGATGCGGCGTTCAAGCCCAGAGCCAGGCCCGGGGCAAAATCCCGCCCCTGGGATGTGTGGGCAGCAAGGACATGGGAGGGGTTCATTGTTCTGATTACCCGGTCCAGGCAATACAGGTAAACTTCGCTGGCATAAGCCTTAAGCCCCGGTATCTTGAGTCCTGTGACATCCATGCCGGTCTGTTCTGCAATTTTTTTAGCCTCGGCCGCGGGATCATCGGACGGGACAATAATATGGATATCAGAAGAAATCTGCTGTAAGTTTTGTTTTATTTTTATGTCAAGTGCTGCGGCTGCAAGCTCACGTGTGACCGGCTTTACCCGGCCGTTAAAAACCTCTGCAATGACCAGTATCTGTTTCATATTAAATTTTTCTCCTTTAAAAAAAAGAACAGCTGTTCTGCCTTGTCAGATAAAGATCCCTCCAATACCCGGCCGGATCTTGTTTTTTTGGGAGGTTCCATACGGATACACGATTCCTGTCCCGGGACCGGGTCCGGGAAAAGGTCTTGTTCCATAAAGCTTGTAATCTTTTTCCTGTTTGCAGCAAGCATTTGGGACAGGCGGGGGTATCTGGGGGTATTAATTCCCGCCTGGATGGTCAGCACAGCCGGCAGCCGGATCTCAAGGCAGTCCCGGAAGGAGTTTTCCATTTCCCGTTCAACCTCAATTGTCTGGAGGCCGGCAGCCGGACTGGTTTTCACCACGCCGGTGGCACAGGGAAAGTCCATGATCCGGGCCAGCATGGGACCGGTCTGCCCGTCCATCATATCCTGGGACATGATCCCGGTGAGAATCAGGTCATAATCTGTTTTTTCTGCCACTTTTGCCAGTCTGGATGCTGTTACAAAGGACGAAACATATCCTGTGTCTTTTGTGACAAAATGATACCCCTGGTCCGCCCCCATGCCAAAGGCCCGGCGGATGATTTTTACAGCGTCTGCCGGCCCGGCAGTCACAACGTCCACAAAAACCGGGCCCGGTACCCCATGCCGCTCTTTTATTATCAGTGCTTCTTCCAGGGCGTGGGCATCAAACCGGCTCATCTCACCGCTGCCGTTCACCTGTTTTATGCAGACCAGGATTTTCATATCCCCACCATACTTCGGGGATCATATGATATCAAGAAAAAAACGAACAAACGTTCATGTTTTTAACCTTACTTCTATATGGTTATCCGCAAGATAGGTTTTGACATCCCTGATGGGCACTTCTTTTCTGTGAAATATACCGGCAGCCAGCGCAGCCTCTGCCGATGTGTTTTCAAACACCTGCAAAAAATGGTCTTCGCAGCCTGCCCCGCTTGAAGCAATCACGGGAATGGAAACAGCGTTTTTCACCGCATTGATCAATTCAAGGTCAAATCCTGAATTTGTTCCGTCTTTATCAATGCAGTTCAGAAGAATTTCCCCGGCGCCCAGGTCCTCACAGGCCCTGGCCAGGGAAACAGCATCGAGCTCCCTTGTTGTCCTGCCGCCCCGGACTGTGCACTGGTACCAGCAGTAAATTTCATTGTCAGGTCCGGGAAACCGGGTTTTGATCACGTGGTGTTTTTTCGCATCATCCGGTGAATGGACATAGACCCTTTTAGGATCAATTGAAATCACAACAGCCTGGTTTCCATAGACTTTAGAAATTTGTTCAATGGAACTTGTCCCGGATTTTCTGCCTGTTTTCAGGTATTCTTCAGCAATATACACGGCATCGCTGCCAATGGATATCTTATCGGCGCCGGACCTGAAATACCGGGCAGCCACATCAAGCGCCGTATATGTTTTACCGTTGCTGTCTGTATACTCCCTGATTCCGCCGCCAATGGTCAGAGGTACAAAAACATTTTTACTGGTTTTTTCAAGGACATCTATCATGGGCATGTCTTCCAGGGGAAAATCCCTGAACCCCGTGATATTTAAAAAAGTGATCTCATCGGCGCCTTCTTCATAATACCGTCTGGCAAGCGCTACGGGTTTGCCAAGGTTCCTGACATTTCCCTTGTGTCTTACATCGTACTGGTCCCCCTTGGTCACCACAAGGTCGCCCTGGTCATTGGCCCTGACATCCAGGCAGGCAATGATTCGTTTTGAAAGTCCTTTCCCCTTGATATCGACAGGTTTTCCATCTCTCAGGTCTTTTTGAAAAACAAAATTTTCAAGCAGCCTGATACCGGCATCCCCGCTTTTTTCCGGGTGGAACTGGGTACCGATAATATTGCCTTTTTGAACGCTGCTCACAAATTCATAATCATAATTTGTGGTGGTCAAAATAACCGACTCATCCTCGGGTACAATATGATAGGAGTGGACAAAATAAAATTTCGTATCTGCTTTTATACCTTTAAAAACAGGGGAATCCTTTTTCAGGCTCACCCCGTTCCATCCCATATGGGGAACAGCAAATTTTGTTGTGAACCGTTTGACCATGCCTTTAAAAACCCCTAAGCTTTCATGGCCTGAAAAATCTTCCTGGCTTCCCTCAAAAAGCGCCTGCATGCCAAGGCAGATACCGAAAAACGGCTGGTCTGCGTTCAGATATTCCCTTAAGGGGTTGATATATTTTTTTTCATTGAGAATCCGGATCATGTTTTCGTAATTGCCCACACCGGGAAATAATAATTTTTCAGCATCCAGGATGTCAGATGGTTTTATGACCGGTTTTATTGTCCCGCCCAGTTTTTCAATGGCATTGACCACGCTTCGAACGTTACCGGCTCCATAATCAAGTAAGGTAATCCTCATATTGCTTTATCCTTTAAAAAGGGGGAGCTGCTGTAATATTTCTTTAAGTTCTCCCTTGATTTTAAGTGGTTTTCCATTAGAGCCTGCAATCACGAAGGTGACTTCAGCTTCTACACAAACCACCCCGGTGGTTTTGTTGACAACCTGCTGTTTCATGACTGCGCTTGTGTTTCCTGTTTTTTTCATACCGGTTTTGACAAGGACAATATCATTAGCCCTGGCCGGGTTTTTATAGGCAATATTAATATTGACGGCAATGAACATAAACCCTTTATTCATAAGTTCTTCAAAGTTAATATGATCTTCTATCAGCTGCCATCTTCCTTCTTCTAAAAATTCAAGATATCGGGCATTGTTCACGTGCTGGTACTGGTCCGTGTGATATCCTCTGATTTTGATTTCAGGTTCCATTTTTAAACTCCCGTTGGATTATCTGATCAATAAGCTTGCGTTTTCAATATATGCCATATCAGGGTGAAACATTTTTATCCGCGTTTTTATCAGGTTGTTTCCTGCCTTTTTTACCCTGATTGTCTTACAGGTTTTATCATTCAAACTGGTTTTTAGAAAGATATTTATCCGGCCTGTTTTGCTCATCATGGACAATGCTGTGCCGCCGTTGCCTTTATAGTCCTTTTCAAGGGCATGAAATGCCAGGTTAAAATCAGGAAAGTTAAAATATTCCATAAACGCATCAGAACCGATACCATCGATACATTCTGCTAAAATGATAAGGCTTCCGTTGTCCTTCACAAACCCTGCCGCATTATGAATCGCCTTATGGGCCTGGATGAAATTGATGTCTTTTGGAAACCCTCCGCAGGATGCAATGATAAGCCGGTACTGACTTTGGGTTCCGGCTTTATAAAAAGAGTCAAGGGTTTTACAGGCCGTGCAGAAGTCGGTATAGGTTTTTCCGACAATGAGCCGGCACACCTTTCCTTTTGAGTCAAGAATTCCGTGGATGGAAACCCTTTGAATTTTTAAAAATTTATCAACCTGTTTTAAGTCATCTGCCAGCAGGTTCCCTTCAAAGTTTCCCGGCTGGCAACCGGGCGATAGTCTTTTTAGATTTTTATCAAGGAAAAGTCCGTGGTTTTGATAAATATCAGGCAGAAACCCCAAGCCCGGAAAAAGGAGTTTCCTGCCGCCGCCGTATCCTGCAAAATAGTGGTGGGACAGGGCTCCAAAAGTAATGACCAGATCTTGTTCAAGAATATCTTTCCGGATATGCACCCTTGTCCCGTTGCCGGTGTTGCCAAGATATGTGAAAAGGCTTTTGTCGTGGCAGTCATGGTGGACAAACCTGTATTTTAAATAGATATCCCCGTAGGCTGCAAGGCAGTCTTCATCACTTTGTCTTGCATGGGTGCCATAGGCGATGAAAAAGGTAATTTGATTTTTCTCAATACCTTTTTGGCCGAGAATTTCCAAAACCCAGGGCAGGTAAATTTTATAACCGCAAAGCCTGGTTTTGTCCGCCACCACAATGGCGACGGCAGAGCAATGGGATAGGTTTCCGGGTAATGCAGAAGAAAAGTCAGCTTCAAATTTTTCCCGGACGATATGAAAAACAGGTTCCCGGATGGTCAAAGAGTCTGTCTTTTCCGGCAATTCAACGGAGCAAAGAGTTTTCCCGTATTTAAATTCAATATTTTTGTGCATAAATCCCCTGCAGGTTGTCATGGAAGCAAAGGGCTTTGAACCCTGATCGTTCAAGCCGTTTCAAGGTGTTTTTGATAAATTTATCTTTGGTTTTTATCTTTTTCGGGCTGCCGGTATAATGGAACAGTTTTGAAGGTGATGCCATGACCCTGAAAAGCGCAGCATAAAATTTTTTTCCGTAAAGATCCCCGGTGGCTGAAGTGAACCGTGGCGGATCATGGATCACACTGTTGAATATGCCATCTTCAAACCGGTCAATTTCATGAATGATATCCGTATGGATCAATTCCAGTCTTTTATCCGTATCAGGCTTCAACCAGGGATTTAAATTCCTGATTTTTATTACGGCAGGACTTTTTTCCGTTGAAATCACTTTTTTTGCCCCGGCCTTTAAGGCAAACAGTGCGGAATACCCGAGACCACCGCAGGTGTCGAGGACTATGTCACCTGGTGTCACCACAAGTTGTGTCTTTAACCTGGCATCGGTTAAGGGATCAATATCTTTGGAGCGGTGCATTTTGATCCCGTTGATCTCAAGGGTTGGTGCACTGGTGGTGGGAACCAGTTTGTAATACCCGTTGCTCCGGACTTCCACAGGGCTTAATATATTATGTTGAAACATAAAGATTTTATTTTTTGCAGATGATATGGATTCAAGCTGGTTTTTTTCAATAAAGGCATGCTGATCCAAAATCAGCCGGTCTGCCTTAATTTGCCATATTTTTTCAGACAGGTTCAGGTCCAGGGACAGACAGACATTTTTGCTATCCGTCCTGATCGCGTCAAGGAGTCTTTCAACAATATCAAAATGGAAATAATATGCGTCATTCATATCAAGTTTAGAAATATAAATAGCTTCTGGAATGATTCAATCAACCAGAAGCTGAAATTTTTTAAAAAAAGTTGAATATTTTTTTAGCCTGTTATTGTCAATCAGGGTTGAATGTCTTTTTGGGCTTCCAGGGTCCTGACCCGTTTTTCCAATTGGAGCAGATAGGTCTCCATTTGTTCAAGATATTGAGCAAAGGTGTAAGTTATGCCCATTTCAAGGGTCTTTGCCTCAAGTCTTAGGTTGAGTTCCTCTCCTGTTTCTTTGGATCTTTCTTCAAGCGTTGGCATGGGTTGCCTCCATGGGTTAGATATCTTAAGTATTCCAAACCAAAAACCAGGGGAAAAATCAAGTAAAATATAAAAGAAAATTGCCTTTTTATCTAAAAGTCAATACGGCCGGGAGTTCTGGGGAACGGTATGACATCCCTTATATTGCTGATGCCTGTAATCATCATTAAAAACCTTTCAAAGCCCAGGCCAAACCCTGAATGGGGTGCGGAACCGAATCTTCTGGAATCCAGGTACCACCAGTAATCATCCATTGGCAGGTTCATCTCATTCATTCTTTTTTCAAGGATATCCAGCCTTTCTTCTCTCTGGCTTCCTCCAATGAGTTCACCGATTCCAGGGACAAGAAGGTCCACGGCAGCAACGGTTTTTCCATCATCATTCATTCTCATGTAAAAGGGTTTGATCCCTTTGGGGTAATCTGTAAGGAAAACCGGTTTTTTATAATATTCTTCTGCCAGAAACCGTTCATGTTCTGATTGTAAATCAATTCCATATTTAACTTTAAAATCAAATTTCTTTTTTGATTTTTTTAAAATTTCAATGGCTTCCCCATAGGAAATCCTCCCGAATTCCGAGTTCAAAATAGTGTCAATGCGCTTTGACAGGGATTTATCCACAAAATTGCTGAAAAGGGCCATGTCTTCAGAACATTCAGCCATGGCGTGGCGGGTCAGGTATTTTACCAGCTCTTCTCCATGGTCCATATTTTCTTTTAAATCACAAAAAGCCATTTCCGGCTCCAGCATCCAGAATTCCGCCACATGCCGGCTGGTATTGGAATTTTCCGCCCGGAATGTCGGGCCAAATGTATAAACATCGCCTAAAGCCAGGGCAAACATTTCAGCAGACAATTGCCCTGAAACGGTCAGGTTGGATTCCTGGCCGAAAAAATCCATGGTAAAGTCCATCTCGCCCTGTTCTTTTACTTTTTCAGGATCAAGGCTTGTTACCCTGAACATTTCGCCCGCACCTTCGCAGTCAGAGCCTGTAATCAACGGGGTGGTAAGATATCTGAATCCTTTTTCCCTGTAGAACTTGTGAATGGCAAATGCCATTTCCGATCTCAGCCGGAAGGCAGCTCCATACTTGTTTGTCCTGGGCCTAAGATGGGCAATGGTCCTTAAAAATTCATCCGAGTGCCTCTTTTTTTGAAGAGGGTATGATTCAGGTGCAAGATTTATAATTTCAAGGTTTTCAGCCTGGATTTCCCATTTCTGGCCTTTGCCCGGAGATTCTGCAAGTTTACCCGCAACAGACACGGAACTTCCAGTGGTAATGGTTTCTATATCATGATAATTTTTAAGATCACCCGTTGCAATGACCTGGATATTTTTAAGGCATGACCCGTCATTTATTTCCATGAAGGAGAATCCTTTTGAACCCCTTCTGGTCCTGACCCAGCCTTTGACCAGCACATTCCCCGGTGATTTTTCAAGTTTAATCAATAAATTGATCTTTGTTCTTTTCATTGCTTTATCCTGCAAAAAATAATATATTAGAAAATTTGATTATACCTTTTAATACTTAAAGATAATATTTTAAAATCTCATTATCATGCATAAACAAAATTATCAAGATATCCTTGCACTGGTTCAGATGCCGACAAGATATGCGGGCAATGAAATCAATGCTGTTAAAAAAGACCTGGAACAGGTGGATTTGACATTTGCCCTGGTGTTTCCGGACCTGTATGAAATCGGAACCTCACATTTCGGACTGCAGATTCTTTATTCCATTTTAAACGCCTGCAAAAATATTGCTGCAGAGCGTTTTTTTGCACCTGCACCGGATATGGAAGCCTTGCTTGAAAAAAAACAGATCCCCTGTCTTTCCATGGAGTCTCAAAAGGATCTGAAAAGTTTTGATATCATTGGGGTAAGCCTTCTTTACGAGCTGAATTTTACCAATATTTTAACCCTTTTCTGCCTGTCCAAAATCCCTTTTTATTCAAAGGAACGTAATGATTCATTCCCGCTTATTATAGGTGGCGGGCCCTGTGCCTTTAATCCTGAACCTTTGGCTGATTTTTTTGATGCCTTTGTAATAGGTGATGGTGAAAAAGCCGTGGTCCAAATTTCAGAAAAGGTTATCGAGTTTAAAAAACAAGGCGACGGCCAAAAGAAAACCCTGCTGAAACTCTTGTCAAAGATAGAAGGGGTGTATGTGCCGTCATTTTTTGAGCCTGTATATGAAGGTGGCATTATCAGGTGTGTTACGCCCCTTTATGAAGATTACAGGTCTGTAAAAAGGGCGTTTTTGCCAAGCCTTACAAAGGACAGTTTTCCTGTATCTCCTGTTATTCCCTTTGCCAAGCCTGTCCATGACAGGTTAAGGCTCGAGATTGCCAGGGGATGTTCCAGGGGCTGCAGGTTCTGCCAGGCAGGCATGATATACCGGCCTGTCCGGGAAAGATCCCTGGAGGACTTGATAGATATTACAAGACGGTCTTTAGAAACAACCGGGTATTCCGATGTTTCTCTTTTGTCCCTGAGTACAGGGGATTATTCAAACCTGCCCCAATTGATGACAGGACTTCTTGATTTAGGTCAGGGGCATTGCAATGCAATTTCCCTGCCGTCCATCAGGGCTGAAAAACTCACCCCGGAATTGATGAATCTTATCATGAAAGTAAGGAAAACAGGGTTTACCATTGCCCCGGAAGCAGGGTCCCAGCGCCTGAGGGATATTATCAATAAAAACCTTACCGAAGAAAGCATTTCTTCAACAGTTGAAAATGCTCTTAACCTTGGCTGGAAAAATATCAAACTCTATTTTATGATGGGGCTTCCCTTTGAAACGCCAGGGGACATAGAGGCAATATGCAGCCTTTCAAAACGGCTGGCATCCTCTTATGCCAGGGGCAAAAAAACCATTAACGTCAGTACGGCAAGTTTTATTCCAAAAGCTCACACTCCTTTTCAAAGATGTGCTCAGGACTCTTTGGCCACAACAAAAGAAAAACTGCAATACCTGAAAGACAATTTAAGGCATAGAAAAGTGAATCTTAAATGGCAAAGCCCTGAAATGAGCATGGTTGAAGGAATCTGGGCAAGAGGTGACAGGAAATTGTCAAAGCTTCTGGTCAAGGCTTTTGAAAAAGGGTGCCGTCTTGACGGATGGGCTGATAAGTTTGATTTTTCTTTATGGCAAAAAGCTTTTGAAGAAACAGGGATTGATCCCTTGTTTTATACGACTCGAAAACGAAAAGCAGAAGAAGTCCTTCCCTGGGATCATATTGATTCAGGAGTATTGCCAGGCTTTTTAAAAAAGGAATTTCAAAAAGCCGAAGAAAAAACAATCACTCCTGACTGCAGGGAAAATGACTGCACAGGATGCGGTGTGTGTGATTTTAAAAGGATAAAGCCGGTATTGCACGAAATTAATACCGGGTTTATAAAAACAGATCCGGAAAAAGACAACATCCAATCTAAAAATTTGCCGGATGAAGCATTTAAAAAATTTGAAATATTTTTTTCAAAACTTGGACCAGCCAGGTTTTTCGGGCATCTTGAACTTGCCACCATTATACAGAGGGCTGTTAAAAGGGCCGGGTTAAATGTTAAATATTCAAAAGGGTTTAATCCGTCCATGCGGCTCTCTTTTGAAAATGCCCTGCCTGTTGGAATGGAAAGCGAAGAAGAAAGCCTTTTCATATATCTTGAAAAGGATCTTATGCCGTGTAAAATTGTTGACCTGTTAAACGGTACGGTTCCTGAAGGCCTTTGCATAAACGCTTGCAGACCTTTTAACAGGCTGGTAAAAAATAATAATTTGTTTTCTTATTATATTATAGGGTTTAATAATCCCTGCCTTGGATTGGAAAAAATTGATGAATTCATGGATTTACAGGAATTTATTGTTGAAGATCTGAGCAAAAAAGGGAAAATAAGAAAAGTTGATCTGCGAAAATCTGTGGAGAAAATATCCTTTATAGATGAAAAAACTATTGAAATGGTTTTAAAAAAATATAATGAAAGAACAATAAGGCCTGCACAGATACTGGAAAAATATTTCAGGCTTGATAAAAATGTCATACAAACTGCAAGGATGAAGAAGGTAAAACAAGGATGAAGCCCATGTTAAAAGAGCTTGTTGTGAATGCAGCACCCCATGAAACACGAGTGGCACTTCTTGAAAACGGCACCATTGTGGAGGTTTTCATAGAAAGAGAAGACCAGACATCCATTGCCGGTAATATTTATAAAGGACGGGTGCAAAGGGTCCTTCCGGGGATGCAGGCAGCCTTCATTGACATAGGTTTTGATCAGGCAGCTTTTATATACGTGGATGACGTCCTGGATACAGCCAGCCATAAAATGTATCAAAAATTTGAGCAGGACAATGATATGGAAACAGATGCGGAATCGGATGAGGAGGATATTGAAGCACCTGACATGGGAGAAGACCATACCTCCTGGAAAGCATACTTAAACCAGGATTGCCGCATTGGCGAATTGTTAACAGAGGGCCAGGAGATCCTGGTCCAGGTTGCAAAATCATCCATCGGCACCAAGGGCCCGAGAGTCACTGCCCACATCTCCCTTGCCGGCCGGTACATGGTCTTGATGCCTACGGTTGATCACATAGGGATTTCAAAAAGAATTGAAAATGATACGGAAAGAACACGGTTGAAAAACCTTTTATTGTCTATCAGGAAAAACAATTTCGGGTATATATTCAGGACACAGGCAGAAGGGATTGATGAAGACACGGTTAAAAAAGAAATGGATTTTTTAACCAAAACCTGGGAAGACATTATGGCAAGGAGCAAAAAAGCGTCTGCCACCTCCCTTGTTTATAAAGATCTTACCGTAACTTACAGGGCAGTCAGGGACCTTCTGGCCAATGAGGCTGATAAGCTGATTATTGATTCAAAAGAAGAATATGAAAACGTTCAGAATTTTTTAAAAAAGCTTATGCCGGATGTGAAATTATCTGTGGAGCTTTACCAGGGAAGGGAATCCATTTTTGATGCCTATAATATTGAAGGTGATGTGGCAAGGGCATTAAAGAAAAAAGTCTGGCTTAAGTCCGGCGGATATATTGTGATAGATCAAACAGAAGCCCTTGTGGCCATAGATGTTAATACAGGCCGGTATGTGGGAAAGCATAATTTTGATGAGACCATACTTAAAACCAATCTTGAAGCCGTTAAAGAGATTGCCTACCAGATAAGGCTTCGAAATATCGGCGGCATAATTATTATTGATTTTATCGATATGAAAAAAGAGCAGCACAAGGAAAAGGTCATGGCCCACATGAATGATGCCATGAAAAAGGACAAGACCCAGACAAATGTTTTGCCTTTGACCGAGCTTGGCCTTGTGCAGATGACAAGGAAGAGAATCAGGCGCAACCTTACACGAACCCTTTGTGAACCCTGTTTTTACTGCAATGGCGACGGCCATCTTTTATCGGGAAAATCCATATGCCATAAAATTTACAGGGATCTTGTAAGCGAAGCAGGTGATATCATGGGCAACAGGTTTACGGTCAAAGTACATCCTGAAATCGCCCAATTGCTTCATGGAAGGGAGAAACATCTTATTTCATCCCTTGAAAAACAGTTTTCAAAACCCATTGCTATTTACCCTGAACCCCATTACCACATTGAAGAGTATCATATTTTTGAATCCCTGATAAAATAGTGCCGGGTCAAAAACCGCCTTGGAGTAAAATCAGGCCTGATATATGAAATAAAAAAAGATTTAAGGAGAAATAAATGCCGAAAATTCAAATGAAAACCCCCCTTGTCGAGCTGGACGGAGATGAGATGACAAGGGTTTTATGGCCCGTTATCAAAGAAAAGCTCATTCAACCCTTTATTGATTTAAAAACTGAATATTATGATCTTGGTATCAAAAAAAGGGATGAAACAAATGACCGGATTACCATTGATGCAGCAAATGCCATAAAAAAATATGGCGTGGGTGTAAAAAATGCAACCATCACTCCAAACCAGGAAAGGGTAAAAGAATATGGCTTGAAAAACCAGTGGAAAAGCCCCAACGGAACCATCAGGGCCATGCTGGACGGAACGGTTTTCAGAAAGCCCATCCTGGTAAATAATATAAAACCTTCTGTGAAATCCTGGGAAAAGCCCATTGTAATGGGCAGGCATGCATATGGGGATGTTTATAAAAACGCTGAAATAAAAACAAGGACCGGCGGCAAAGCGGAAATAGTTTTTACAGATGATAAAGGCAATGAGACACGGGAAACTATCATGGAACTTTCAGGCCCAGGGATTATCCAGGGGATACACAATACTGACGAGTCAATTTCAAGCTTTGCCAAGGCCTGTTTTGAGTATTCACTGGAAGAAAAAATCGACTGCTGGTTTGCCACAAAAGACACGATTTCAAAAAGGTATGACCAGACATTTAAAATTATTTTTGAAAAAATTTTTGAAAATGAATATAAAAATAAATTTGAAAAAGCCGGGCTTTCCTTTTTTTATACTCTTATAGACGATGTTGTTGCAAGAATGATGAAGACTAAAGGGGGAATGCTCTGGGCCTGTAAAAATTATGACGGGGATGTAATGAGTGATATGGTGGCATCGGCCTTTGGCTCCCTTGCCATGATGTCATCGGTATTAGTGTCTCCCAATGGATACTATGAATATGAAGCAGCCCACGGGACTGTCCAGCGTCATTATTACAAGCATCTTAAAGGGGAAAAGACCTCGACCAACTCTGTCGCCCTTATTTTTGCCTGGACCGGTGCTTTGAGAAAAAGGGGCGAACTGGATGGCCTGCCTGAATTAGCGGCTTTTTCAGATAAACTGGAAAAAACGATTATTAAGACAATAGAAGATGGATATATGACAGGAGATCTTGCCGCCATCTGTGCCCCCCCTGCAAAAAAGATTCTTGATTCCATCCAATTTATTGACACGCTGGCTCAAAGGCTTGAAAAAGGCAATTCCATGTAAAACTTTGGCCTCATTCTTGACAATTTTTGAAAAAGGCGTTAATGTATTATGTTTATTGTGGTTTGGAACATTGGTGTTTAAAATATGGAAATTATTTAGTTAAGGATTGAAAGATTTATGAAAAGGACATTTCAGCCAAGTAACCGGAAAAGAACCAGAAAACACGGATTTCGTAAAAGAATGTCTACACCCGGTGGGAGACGTGTGATTAACGCAAGAAGAGCAAAGGGAAGAAAAAAACTTACAGTTTAGTAAGGGGATTTATTGAGTAACTTTTGTTTGCCAAAAAAGGTAAGGCTCCTGAAGAGAGCTCAATTTTTAACACTTTCGAAACAAGGGAAAAGAGTACATACAAAAAGTTTTATAGCAATTGTACTTAAAGGAACAGCTCTAAACAATCGAATTGGCATTACAGTATCAAAAAAAGTGGGGAATGCAGTCGAGCGAAACAGGATAAAAAGAATTATTAGAGAATATTTCAGACACAATAAAGAGAATATTTCAGGACCCAATGATATGAACATCATTGCAAGGAAAGGTCTGGCTACGCTATCCAACAGGCAGATTATTGAGAAGCTTGATAAACTTTTTACAAAAATAGCACTGGTGTAAATAATGAAAAGGCTATTGTTAATAGTTATTAAATTTTATCAATATTTTATATCACCTTTAACAGGACAAAATTGTCGTTATTATCCGACATGTTCGGCATACGCCCTTGAGGCCGTTGAAAAATACGGAAGCCTTAAAGGCACAGCTCTTGCCGTAAGAAGAGTTCTGCGTTGTCATCCATTCCATGCAGGAGGGTTTGATCCGGTTCCATAATTTATCCTTTATGCCCAACTCATTTCCTCTTTAAATTTAAAGTGAAGTGCCGGTACAAATTATTTTAGGTTTAGGAGAGAAAATGGATGAACAAAAACGATTAATATTAGCGGTAGTGCTTTCCGTTGTGGTCCTTGTAGGATACCAGGCATTTTTTGTAAAATCGCCAACCCCGGAGAACCAGCCGAAGCAGGTTCAAACACGGCAGCAGCAAGTTCAAACTCAAAGTAAGGACCAGCCGGGGGTTCAGGAAAACAATCCAAATGTTTCCGATTATAAGGTTGAACAAAATAAAGCTGAACCTGTTGATGTCCCTCAAAAGGCTGAACCGCCAAAAAAAGATTATCGAACCATATTTGTATCAACACCTCTTTATAATATTGCCATTTCCGAAAATGGTGCTGCTGTCACAAGCCTGGAACTAAAAAAGTATAAAGAGACAAATAAAAAAGACTCTCCTTTAAAACAATTGGTGCCAAAGCAGCTTTTATCCGGAACACTTTTTTTTGATCTTGAGGGGAAATCCGTTCCCGGTTTGAAAGATGCTGTATATACGGCAAATATACAGACTGATAATGTGTCTTTAGTTAATGGTAAGAAAACCATTGAATTTGTCTTTGGAACATCCCGGGGCATTGTGGTGAAAAAGATTTTTACCTTTATGGCAGATTCATACATGATAGATTGTGACATTGTTTTTCAAAACGGATCTGCCCAGCCGTTAAACGATTCTCTTGTGATTTCCACCCCTGAATTTTTCAATGCTGAGATAAAAAAGAAGTCCAGGTTTGCCTTTGTGGGCCCCATGGCCCTTATAAACGATAAATATACTGCTATTAAACCCAAGAAAATTAAAGACCAGGACACATATTACGGAAAAATTGACTGGGCCGGGTATACTGAACAGTATTTTATGACCATAGTCATGCCTGAAAAGAAAGATAAGGAAAAAGCTGTTGATGAAAAATTAAAACTTTCTTATGCCAATGATATGATTACAAATGATTATATCCGGAAGATGGACCGCCTGGATCCAGGCAAGCAAAGCAGTTATTCATTTGTTTTTTATATGGGCCCGAAAAGCCAGATGGTTTTGAGCCAATATGACAACACTCTTAAAAAAGCGGTTAATTTCGGGTTTTTTAACGTGATAGCAAAACCGCTTTTGATCGTCATGAATACCATACACAAAATAATTCCCAATTACGGCGTAGCAATTATCCTTTTGACGATTTTTATAAAACTGCTTTTCTGGCCCCTTGGAACCAAGAGTTACAAATCAATGAACAAGATGAAAAAAGTTCAGCCATTGATGACCGAACTCCGGGAAAAATATAAAGATGACAAGCAGAGAATGAACAAGGAAGTTATGGCGCTTTATAAAACCTATAAAGTTAACCCGGCAAGCGGTTGCCTGCCAATGCTGGTTCAAATGCCGATTTTCTTTGCGCTTTACAGAATGCTTTACCAGGCAATTGAGCTGAGGCACGCACCGTTTTTTGGATGGATAACTGATTTGTCCGCCCCGGACAGACTGTTTGACTTTGGTTTTACAATTCCAATGATGCAGCCACCTTACGGTATACCCATGCTGACACTTTTTATGGGCGCATCCTTTTTGTTGCAGCAGAAAATGACTCCGACTGCAGGAGATCCCATGCAGGCAAAAATGATGATGCTGATGCCGATATTCATGACGGTATTATTCATTAATTTCCCGGCGGGACTGGTTTTGTACATGCTCGTTAACAACATCATATCCATGGGACAGCAGTATTATATTCAAAAGAAATTTATGTAAGCAGGAGGTAATATGACACAAACTCAGGAATTTTGCGGAAAAGATATAGATATCGCTATTAAAAATGCCTGTGCAGCATTAAGCCTTTCCAAAGATGAATTGAAATATGATGTGATTTCAGAAGGAGCTTCAGGAATTTTTGGAATTGTTGGCAGAAAAGATGCCAAAATCAGGGTTGCCCTTCCGGGAGAAGATGCGGATATAACCGGGGAAATACAGATGGAAGGGATTAAATCAATTGTAGATGAAGCATTTGGTGAAGAAACAAGGCTTGAAGAACCTGAAAAGAAAGAATCCAAGCCCTATGCAACCGTGGAAGCGGTTGATGTGTCAGAAGAGTCCATTGCTCTCGGGATAGAAGCATTGCAGAGAATGGCAGACCTGATCACGGATGATGCCAGGGTAAGTGCGTACACAGAAAAAGACAGACTTACCCTTAAAATCGAAGGTGGGAATGCCGGTATCCTGATTGGCAGAAAAGGACAGACCCTTGATGCCATGCAGTTTTTAACAGATAAAATCATCAACAGGAAAAGTGAGGCCAGGGTCAGGGTCAAGGTGGATATCGAAGGATACATGGAAACCCGTAAGTCCAATCTTAAACACCTGGCATATAAAATGGCTGACAAAGCCAAGAAGACAGGCCGTCCTGCAACCATAAACCAGATGAGCGCCCAGGACAGGCGTATCGTGCATCTTACACTGAAAGATGACAACCATGTCAGAACCCAGAGCATGGGTGACGGGTATTACAGAAGGCTTGTTATTTTTCCAAAAAAGAAAAATTCCTTCAGGGGAAAAAGACGGTATAGAAGATAAAGCGCCATGACTGATACAATTGCCGCAATAGCAACTCCCTTTGGAAGCGGCGGTATTGGTGTTATACGAATCTCAGGGCCCAAAGCCTTTGGTATTGCATCAAAGCTTTTTTCAAAAACAAAAAAAAGGCCTTGCGGGGTCACAAGTTTAGAATCTCATAAGGTCTGCCACGGATATGTTTTTGATACCAAAACCCGGGACATCATAGATGAAGTCCTTTTGATTCCCATGAAGGCGCCTTCTTCATATACGGCAGAAGATGTCGTGGAAATCCAGGCCCATGCGGGAATCCTTGTTTTAAGAACCATCCTGGATGGAATCCTTTCATTGGGAGCCAGGCTTTCAGAACCCGGGGAATTTACAAAAAGAGCTTTTTTAAACCAGAGAATTGACCTTACCCAGGCTGAGGCGGTTGTCGATATTATCAATGCAAAATCTGTAAACTCGCTGAAATTCGCGGCATCCCAGAATCTTGGGGTATTAAAAAGCAAGATCCATGAGCTAAGAGAAAAACTGATTCATTTTTTAACCCTGCTGGAAGTGAATATTGATTTCCCGGATGATGTTGAACCGTTTAAACCTTCCAAAAAAGAGATTGAACTTGTTGATGATGTGCTTGAAAAGTGCCGGGAGTTTATTAAACAGCATGATGATGCCTGTTTTTTAAAAGACGGTATAAGGATAACCATATGCGGCGCTCCCAATGTGGGAAAGTCAAGTTTAATGAACAGGCTGCTTGACCAGGACAGGTCTATTGTAACAAGTGTTCCGGGAACCACAAGAGATCCTGTTGAAGAAGGCCTGAATATCGACGGCATCCCTTTTGTGATTACGGACACGGCAGGGATTCACCAGACAGACGATCTTGTTGAGATTATCGGCATTGAAAAGGCCAAAGACCATATTACAGCATCAGACCTGGTGCTGTTCATGAAAGAGCCCGGGACCGTTTTTTCCAACAAGGAATTTGAAAAAGTAATACCCCTGGGTAAAAAAGTTGTATTTGTAATTAATAAAATAGATATTGATAACAATAATCTTCCCGCGCTTTCAAAAAAGTATCAGCATATCCCGGAAATAAAAACTTCAGCCCTCTTAAACAAGGGGATTAAAGAGTTAAAACAAAAAATTGTGAATATCTGTATTGCTGATATGGATATGGAAAACACATCGGTAATCCCGAATTTACGGCATAAAAAAGCCCTTGAAGAGACTGTTTTGAGCCTTACCGCGGTAAAAGCCGGGATAACACAAAAAACACAAGAAGAAATTATGGCCATTGATATTAAAAACAGCATTGATTCTCTTGGAACAATTACAGGAGAAACAGCCTCTTTAGACATATTGGACAGCATTTTTAATAATTTTTGCATTGGTAAATAAAGGATAAAGATAATGGCATTAGATTTAAAAGAACACTTTGTTAAATACGAGGCATTGGTCCAGATGGCGGATGCAGTGTTCGACCGTGTAAAAAAAGAATATCCCAAAGAAGTGTTCTGCAGGGAAAAATGCAGTGACTGCTGCTATGCAATTTTTGATCTGACACTCATAGAAGCACTTTATTTAAATGATAAGGTATTAGAAAAATTCAGTGGTAAAGAGAAAAATAATCTTATTGAAATCTCAAATAAGACAGACCGGGTGCTTGTAAAAATGAAGAGGGATGCGTACAAGGAGGTTAAAAATGGTGCCGACCAGCTTGAAATAGTCGGTAAAATGTCCCAGGAGCGGGTAAGATGCCCCCTTCTTGGAGAGGACAACCTTTGCATTCTGTATGACCACCGGCCGATTACATGCAGGGTGTACGGTATCCCGACATCCACTGCCGGTGTAAGCCATATATGCGGCCGGACAAATTTTAAGCAGGGCCGGCCTTACCCTACATTGAATATGGATAAAATTTATACCCAGCTCCAGCTTCTTTCCGCCCGGTTGATAAAGGATATCAATTCTGAAAAAATCAAAATGCATGAAATATTGATTCCTGTTTCAATGGCAATTGTTACAGATTTTAATGAAGATTACCTTGGAGTTAGAAAAAATGGATGATAAATTGACCCCTGAAGAGATTGAAGAAAGGAAAAAGGCCATTTTCGATGCCATGGGCAAAAGAGGGCAAAAGCAGATCATAAAAAAAGGCTATGACGGCTGGGATCCGTTCCAGGAACCTAAAGATCCGATAGATATCAGAAAAGATAAAACCAAGAGAACAAGCCAGGCGCTGATCAGGGAGTTTTTAACTCGTGTGGATCATGATAAATACTCCAATACCTTTGCCCAGGGAGCGCTTGAAATGTGTCTTGGCATAATCAACGACGATGAAAAAATAAGGGGTATGTTTGAGTTTGCATGCTGGTATGAGAACCTTTTGAAAAAAGAAGGTCATGAGCCCCTTTGACAAACAGGATATTTTAAATATCCTGGATCAGTCCGGGTTTAAAATGACACCCGGAAATTTTATCAAAAAAATTAAATCCAAAGCGTTAATTACAACCTTTGAGGCCAAAAATATATTAAACCAGCTCATAAATGAACAAGAGCTGTCCTATCACTACCTTTACGGCTCCACCTATATTGAAAAAAGCTTTTTAAAACCCGTCCGTATCACGAAAAATTTTATACTTAAGCCGCCGGGGTATCAAAGGCAACCTGGAAAAAATGATATTGAAATGATGATCGGCCAGGGTATCTCATTTGGTTCAGGCCGCCATCCCACGACAAGACTTTGCCTTAAGGCCCTTGATTTTTGTTTTTTTGACTCAGGCATGCTTAAGTTAAGAAAGGACCTTAAAGGAGCTGATATAGGAACCGGTTCAGGCGTGCTTGCAATGGCCATGTGTCTTTCCGGTCTTGCATCATGCAGGGCCTATGAAATTGATCCTGTTTCCATGAACGAGGCCAGGAAAAATGTGGCCCTCAACCGTCTTGAAAAGAAAATAGACCTGGTTGAAGATTTCATGAAAGAAAGTAAAAATACATTTTCAATCATTTGCGCCAATTTACGATTCCCCACCTTGAAAGCATTATCCTGCACGATTTATAAAAGCCTTACAAAAAACGGGATTGCTGTTTTATCCGGCGTAAGGGCCTGGGAAAAGGAAAATCTTGTCAGTTCCTACTCAAAAACAGGTTTTGACCTTGCCTGGCAAAAGGACGAAAAAAAGTGGTCTGCCTTTGTGCTGGAAAAAAAGACATGATATTTCAGCGGTATGTAAAAGGAAAGATGGCTTCCGGGTATTTTCTTACTTTTTCAAGAACAGCCTTAAAATTAGGGTTCTTTAAAAAATTAAAATGATCTGCATCAAGCTTTCCTGCTGATGCGCGGATATCTCTTTCCCATGCATTTTTGATCTCTTTTTTGTAACAGGCCATTATGGATATGGGCAAAAGTGACATAACACGGATTGATGGGCCGGAATGATTTGAGAAACAGATGTCAATACTCTTGTTCAACAGTTTTACAGCTTCATCAATATCATCAAGACTGCCGGCTATTCGCCCTGCATTATATGAGAAAAGCTGCCATGGATGGGTGTCCATTATAATATTGTCAAGCCCTGGTTTTATCCATTGATAAAATTTTATTTTTAACGGATGATTCTTAACCTGTCCGAAAAATCGGGCAAGCAACGCATAGCCCCATGTATCGGGTTTTACCGGCTGTGCCATGATATCTTCAAGGCTATTCATTTCAAGATATGCTTTCAGGCTTTCTTCTGCCTTGATAAAAGCTCCCGCGTCAAGACGGGCAAATGTGATATAACTCAAATGGCGCTTCCAATCCTCTTTGAATTCATCAGAGGTTCCTTCTCCAAGCGCTTTTCTTGCTTTTTGTGAAAATTCTTCAGATTTTTTAATATACCCTGGACCACAAAAGGCAAAGTTTTGCATCATTGTGCCGTAAAGCCGCCCCATTAAAAGATCAGTGGGGCAGCCAAAATTACATTTTTGCCGGTATTGGGATTCAAGAAATTCTATCAATCTTTTTAACTCGTTCGAAAAATTTTCGTGAAAACAGAACCGGTTATGGTTTAAAATCATGGCATGATTATAAAACGTAACAACCGTTCCGATATCTGCCTGCAATACCCTTCCGGTTAAAGTCTGGCCATATTTTTCCCATTTTGATGCGGTTTTAATCCGGCCCAGGTGGTTTGCCAAAGATAAATTCTTTGAACACCATTTCAGGGCCGCTACAGGGGATGTCCCGGATAAACAGTCAAGTTTATCCTTTTTAATCAATTTACGGATTGCTTTACCTTTTTCCAGTTGATAGCTTTCCACAATTTTTTCAAAGCGGGAAGTAAAAATAAAAAAAATAGAAGGTTGTTTTGTGACTTCATTCAGTGTCTTGTCAATGGTGTGTTCCTTTTGTATCCAGGTTATCCATTCGCTTGGAAGGTTGCCGACATTATCTGCAAACAGTTTGGGGTCTTTAATGATATTGGATAAAAGTAACAATTGGTCTTTATTTTTTTGTGAATACAATGAAAAAAACATCCAGGCTTGTTTAAAAGTCGAAATCGGGATCAGAACAGGCTTTTCACCTCTGCTGACAACATTGTTTGCAAGTGGATAAATCAATCCGTCAAACTGAGATTTAACCCTGCTGATTTTTTCTTTTATATGGCCAACCCTGGTGATGGTTCCATCCGGGGCAATGTCACCGGTTGCCACAAGTCTTCCTGTGATAACAGTCCTGGTTAAAAGCTTGGTGAACCCGATGGCAAGAGAAAGCCCAAGAGAAGCATCCTTTAGTTGAATCGTTTTTCCGGGAATGGTTAGAGGAAAACATAAAAATGCTTTTTCCCCATGTATGTTTGCGTAATGGGTGGCCACTTGTTTTGCGCTCTTCATGGCCTGCTTCAGGGTGTCATCCAATACCTTTCCGGCCCACTTGGGCACCATGTCGCATGCTGGTGTGCTTATCAATCCAATAACAAACAGCCGGATATAAGCACTTGCATTTCCTGTAAAAATGACGGGCACCGTACACCATGATCCTTTCTTGGCATCACTAAGGCAAAAGCCAAAATATTTTTTCACATCTATATTATCTGCCAGAAAGGATTCAACCCATAAAGGCCGCTTCCTGCGTTTCATTAGAAAAAATTTGGTTAACAGGTAAAGATTGAAAAGTTCCTTCATGCCATCGGGCATATCTTTAATACTGATAATTTTTTGATATTTATTTTTAAAGTCCTGTGGTGAAGTCTCTTTAAAGGGAGCATAGTTACAGGATAAAAGGATATCTTTAAATATTGCCGGATCATTTCGTGCCAGAAATGCAAGGTTTGAAATATTCCCGGCGTTCATGGACGGTCTTTTCCATTGACTTGATTAATAATAAGAATTGATACTCGTTCATTTTTTCCCTTAACACGGTTAAATTGTGCCAGGAATTGTTGACTATTATCATCCCAGGTCCATTTCCCCGGGCTTAAATATTTATTTTTTTTATCTGCAATAAAACACATGAATGAGAGTTCCTTCGTTCCAGCAGACAGGCCTTGTATCTCTCCTGTGACCGTGTAGCCTCCAGATGACGATTTTTCATGAAAAATCAGGCATTCAACAGATTTAACGGTTTGTATTTTTTCACCCCTGAGGCAGAAAAAAGTGGCAATGATTTCATTGCGATTTTTTGTCGAGGCTGAAAGGGCGACAGATTCCGGTGTAAATTTCAGCAATGCAAGGCATTCTATTATGGTTTCCGGTTGCCAGATCCATTCAAGACCATCCATGGCCGCTTTAATTTTTGAAATAAAACTATCTGTGGAATCATTGGCAAAGCCCGGGATATTTGCAGCCTGCTGCTCCATAAGATGCCCGGTTTTTATTTCAAGCTTTTGAAAGTAATGCCTTGGATCATTCTGGCGGAGGGCCATCAACCGGGGCGCCCAACCAGGAAGGATATCCTGGTTGGCATGCATTTTCATGGCATATTCCACCACTTCACCGGTCACGTTTCCAAGATACCTGCCAAGATAGTGTTTTTTAAGGATATAAAAATTCCAGGTTTCAATAAAGAATTCATCCACGCCTGTCCTGTGGGTTTCAGGCACCACCATATCACCTGGAGAAGCAAGGTATATATCATGCCATGTCTGTGCGGCCAGGATTTCATTATTGGCCGTGTTATGATCTTTTATCACAAGAATAACCGGGGCATTATAATAATACCCTTCCCGCCAGCAGCACATATTCTTATTCAGTTTCCAGAGCTGCCCCTTTGTAACTTGTCTGTCACCCATTTCTGTCGCCGGCGCTTTAAATTTTTTTTGATATTTTTCAGACAATATTGACCATGAATCAATTTCATCTTTTATATCGGTTGAACAAAAAGGACATATTTCATTGTGGCGTTTATTTTCTTCAATATAATCCGCATCGTTCCTTATATCCGGTGTCGGACAGGTTCGAAGTTGCCTGGCAAGGGCCAAAGCCTGTTTCCTTGTATACATGGTTTTTTCTCCTGCTGAATAAAGTTACGGATACAGCCTGGTGATTTTTCAAGAATATCTTTAAACTCCACTGGGCGATATTGTTTGTTCCAGTTCTTTACACAGTTTTTCAGTAAAAAATCTAAAGGCATCCGAATCAGATTTTTTATCTTTTCCCACAGGTTCGGGGCAAATCCATTCCAGCGGCAGTAAAAATTCTTTGAGCCGGTTCCTCAGTTTATCCCTTTGATAGGAAAGCTGTGCCTTTTTGCCCATTTGCCTGGAAATTTCACTGCCTTTCAGCCCGATACATTCATAATAAAAGAAAATTTTTTTT